>NZ_JBUZTQ010000002.1:0-312239 GCF_055408445.1 Pseudomonas sp. B414
TGGAAAGAAAATCTGGCAGGCCAAGATGATCAACTGAATTTGACCTGACAGTCATGACCGCAAATCCGGTAACTGTCAGATCAAGTCTGAACTTCTACATCTAAAAATCAGACCTTTTTTGCTCTTAACTCATGATTATTTCCAATAATCGTGTCTCTCCATGGTCATTGGCCACATTACGGGCGCACCTCGCCCATACCCATCAACCGTTTTCGCACCATCCACAGATTTGACAAGGCAAACAGTGTCATCTGTTGCGCGATGTTTTTTGCCAGTCCACGAAAACGCACTTTCGTATAACCAAACTGGCGTTTGATCACGCGAAATGGGTGTTCAACCTTGGCCCGCACCTGCGCTTTTGCGTATTCAATCTTGCGGCGCATGCGCCCGATCAGACTCTTTTTTCCGTGCTTTTTATAGCTGCTTGGGCGGGCGGCAATCGACCAGATCATCTTACGATCCTGATGCTCGGGTCGTTTGTCCACGCCAGTGTAACCGGCGTCGCCACACACGTAAGTTTCATCGCCGTGCAGTAACTGATCGACCTGCGTCACGTCCGCTACATTCGCCGCCGTGCCCACCAGGCTATGCACCAAGCCCGATTCGGCGTCGACGCTGATGTGCGCTTTCATACCAAAAAAATACTGATTCCCTTTCTTGGTTTGATGCATTTCGGGGTCGCGTTTGCCGTCCTTGTTCTTGGTCGAACTCGGCGCGTGAATGATCGTTGCATCGACCACTGTGCCTTGGCGCAACATCAATCCACGATCACCCAGATAGCCATTGATGACCTGCAAAATCCCGCCCGCCAACTCATGTTTTTCTAACAAACGGCGGAAGTTGAGGATCGTGGTTTCATCGGGAATTCGATCCAGGTGCAGCCCCGAAAACTGGCGCAGGATCGTAGTCTCGTAGAGGGCCTCCTCCATCGCTGGGTCGCTGTAGCCAAACCAGTTCTGCATCAGATGAACCCGCAACATCGCCAGCAACGGATATGCCGGACGACCACCTTCGCCCTTCGGATAATGCGGCTCGATCAAGGCAATCAACCCCTTCCAGGGTACGACCTGATCCATCTCGATCAGGAAACGCTCACGGCGGGTTTGCTTACGTTTCCCGGCATACTCGGCATCGGCGAAGGTCATCTGTTTCATCGGGGGCTCAACCGCTAAGTTTGTGCGAAGTGGGCATTTCACCAGATTTGGAAGTCTTTTTCAGAGTTTCCTTTGCGGTATAGGTTTGAAGGGGCGCCAGACCTTTGTTTGAGTGGGTATGGTCTGGATGAGCGCGGTAATGGTGGTTATTCTTTTTCAATTTTTGATGATGAAATTGTCAGTGAGTTAAAAAAAGGAGTTCCTGCATTATCTGTTCTTATTCGTAGTGGGAGGGTGTACGCAGTTAAGGTTTATGACTTTAGCTTTCCAGGCGAGCCTGCGCATAGATTTGTTTACAAGGGGCTTTTGTCGGAGTGCATAGGTTTGGGAAGTCTTGTATCTGATCTTTTGCCATTCACTAGCTTAGAGTTTGATGAGGCCGAAGAGTGGTTTTATACCGGTCGTGATTATGGTGCCCTTGAAGTTACGGGGTGGGGGGGCTCTGGAGGAGCAGCCGAACCAGCTTATTACAGCTATTTGTGTAATTCAGGGATGATAGGCCTGCATGTATAAAATGTAAAAGTCTCAGACCTGATCTGAAATCTAAGGTTTGACCAAAGCAGCCTGTCATAGATGGCTGCTTTGGGTCGATTGTTACCATCAGCGACTGACAGCCTCTGACACAATGCTTATGCGCCATGCGTAGGGCTAGCCCACTGCCCGATGAAGTCGCCAACTTTGCGCTCTATGTCACTCTCAACTGTCCGCAGCCGCAGAACAGGAATGCCACACCTAGCCAAAATCTCATTTTTCATGGCGTCCCGAGCTGCCTGGATGGGTCGATCGTGGTACCCGCCATCGACCTCGATCACCCCTATCGGTTTCTTGCCCACTTTGAAATAGATCACGAAATCGCAACTGGCGCGCCTCATGAACGCCCGCTGGGGCTGCGTCCAGTCGAGGCTACCCGGCGATGCAAGCTTATCCAGCTGGATCTGTGTGTGGTACTTCAAAGCCTGACACGCCGGGGCTGACAGCGCTTCGCGTAGCAGCTGTGCCAGGATCTGCTCGGACTTGTAGCGTGAGTCCTCGGGCCGCAGGCGGGCGTTCAAGCGTGCCAGAGACTGGTCGTACTCGCGATACAGCAAGTCGAATGCCGATACCACGGGCGCGCGTACGATCTGCTCGTCCTGCGCGTAATAGCTGATGTAGCGGATCAGCGCGGCGATGTGGCCATTGTTGTCAGTGAACACCTCGTCGCCGGTCACCAGGGTGAAGCGATGCTTGGCCCGCGAAACTGCCACGTTGATCATGCGTGGGTCGTCGACGAAATCCAGGCGTGTTCGCGCCTGGTTGTAGCGCTTCTTGTCCAGCACGGTGGAGAAGACGATCTCGTCGCATTCGCGACCCTGAAACTTGTGCACGGTGTCCTTGACGAAATCCGTCGGCAAGTGCGTGTAGGAAAGGTTGACTTGCGCCCGGAACGGGGCGATGTAACCGCGGGCTTCGCCGTCCATTCCGACGGGCGCCCCCTCGTCCTCAAGCAGCTTCAGCAGGGAGTCCAACTCCCGATGGTTGGTGTTCCTCCTGGCGTGATTGCCCTTGGCTGTAACCACCAGGCGCAGGGGGGCTTCGCCCTTGTCCTCGGTCATCGGCACCAGTGCGTTGTCGTAGAACTGCTGGTTGCAGAACTGGATGATTCTGGGGTGGCAGCGGTAATGCTCTTTCAGCAGGGTTCTGGGCAGCGCGTCCTGGAACACGGCAATGCACGAATCCAGCAGGTTGTAGTGCTCGCAATCGTAGGCCTCGGCGGGAGCTCGAAGCCCCAGTGCCACAGGGATATGCGGCAACTGGCGGTTGTCTCCAACGACGATCAGGTTCTTTGCACAGCCCAGTGGCAGGATGCCTGGCACGATGTCCTGTAAAGAGGCTTCATCGATGATCACGTAGTCGAGGACCGCTCCCGGCGCGATCGAATTGACGATGGAGTGTGTACCGCTGCCCAGGATAGGGAAGCGCTGCACGAAAGCATCGAAATGCCTGCGGTAAGTTTTCAGATCAAAGCTGTCCGGCGCCGGTACCTGAAGTTGCAGATGCTGTTTCAGATGGTGCATCGATGCTGTTGTCAGTTCTTCCAGCAAGGCTGTGAAATTCGCGCGTGCCAACGATTCACGACACGCCCGCTGCTCCTCTTCCTTGTCCCGTAGCGACTTGTCGTAGTAATGCATCTGCAGTGCATGGAAAACGGCCATGCGCGCCTCGCCCTCGGCGAATGGTTTGGTGCGAAAGATTCTGAATTTGAACAGTAGCTCGATGCGGTCTTTGAGATGAATGCGCTGCTCGCCGAGGTAAGCCAGGTAGGCCATGAGGTCTGCAGTCTTGCGCGGTGTCAGTCCGTACTTGTCGAGCGAGCCTGTGGCCTGTACATGGCTTTCTGACTGCCACTGCTGCAGGTAGCGCCGCTCGATGAGCAACTCGTCCAGCTCGATTTGCAGTTGTGCAACCCTGTTGTGGTCTTGCAGGTGCTCTTTCAAACGGGTCAGCAAGGCCTGGATTTCATCCAGGCACGGTGCCGGCTCGGGGGCGCTTGATGGCCACGCAGGCAGGTCGGAGAAGAAGGCCTCACGCTTGTCCTGGTTGCCAAGCTTGGCGATCAAGTGGCCCAGGTTGTATTTCTCCAGCTTTTCGTAGACGTTTTCCACGGCAGCATTGTTGTTGGATAGCACCGCTACTGTCTGCCCACGTAACAGAATATTGGCGAGGATGTTGAGGATCGTCTGGGTCTTGCCGGTTCCTGGCGGGCCTTCGATCACGCTGATTTGTGCGCTGAACGCACGTTCGACCGCCTGAAGCTGACTCTCGTTAAGACCGAACGGATAAATGAGCCCCTGACCCGGCGTCAGTGTGCCGTTGTGCCCCGTACAATAGGCGTGCAAGGCAGTGCCAGAAATGGCGGGCAATTTTCCGAGCTGGCGCACCACATTGGCGGCAATTTCACGATCAGTCTTCGACTCAGCGTGATCCTGTCGGGCATTCGCCACGAGAGTGAAGTAGCGGAAGACCGGAGTTTCCTTTATCGATGTCGGGGCGGTAAAGCCGATACCGTGCATCTTGAAGACATAGGGCCTTTCGGCGCCAGGGTAGTGCACGACGGCATATCGCTCGCCGTAAATCGTAGCTTTGGCAATGGGTGTGACGATAGTGCTGCCGGGCTTGTGCAGCAATACATTGGTCAACTCGCGGGTGGGCGAAACTTGGCAGTTACTGAGCGGGCGGGTGTATTTTTTCTTGGAGGGGAAGTGACAGGTCAATTCCAGGGCTTTGTACTTGTCGTTCCAGCGAATCGCCCAGTCGCTGATCTTTGCTGTCTTGTCCTCACCATCCACCTGAATCGAAGCCATATTCATTATCCCTATGCGCATGACATCCGGCTTCACCTCGTGCCGAATGCTACTTTCCCCAAGAGGAACCCTGCTGCTGTCGTTGCGTGCAGGGTTGCTAGCCGGTTCATGCGTTTAGTCATCTTCCGTATTTCTGGACAATCGAAAGCAGTCCAGAACGCACACATTTCTTTGGTTATGCCAACCCATCACCGTTTTACAGCCTGCAATGTGTAACTCAGCGGCAAGCGCCAGGGTTCGGATTTCAGCCGCCACTCGCCGTCATTGCCAAGCGTCATCTGCCCGGGGAGTGCTTCCCAGGGTATGGAGTCATGCTCTTCCATGGCGACAAGGTTCAACCCGTGACGCAACAGCGCCGATATGACTTCACCAAGGCCGTGATTCCACTCGTGGGTAGTAGACGATTTTATCGCTGCGTCCACTTTCACATAGGTGTCGTCGTCATCCCAGATCATGGGTTCCGGGCGCTCGAAGTACGGGCGGTTGATTCTTAGTTGATCCGCAAAGTCTTCATCCACAGCCATAAGCATGGGATGCCCTTCGCGCAGGAAAAGTCGCCCTCCAGGGCGAAGCAGGCCAGCTACATTTTTCGCCCATTCATCAATGCGCGGTAGCCAGTTCAGTGCGCCTATCCCTGTGTAGATCAGGTCAAACGATTCCCCGTCCAGGTTTTGCAATGCTTGATAAACGGGGGCCTCGATATAGTCGATTGCCGTATTACAGGCGGATGCCAAACGACGGGCTTGTTCCAGTGAGGCGCCTGAGAAGTCCAGCCCTGTCATCTCAGCCCCCAGGCGGGCGAGGGACAAGGTGTCTGTGCCTATATGGCATTGCAGATGCAGGCCGCGAAGGCCGTCGATATTGCCCAGGCGCGACTGGTCGAAGCGCACCACCGTGGAAAGAAAGCCTGGATCGGCGATAAACCGGGCAGTCGCGTAATCCGCAGAGGCCGCATGCAGCGGCGCTCGTTCATCCCAGTTGGCTTTGTTCAGATGCAGATAATTATCCATCTGCTGCACGCTTTCCATCAGCTCATCCAAAAACTTGCTCATGGTTATCCTCTGCTTCTCGGCTGCTGTGTGGCAATACTAATGGTGGCAGTGCAGTGGAGTGTCTAATCAGTTGTAACTGGCTTTTAATCGATAATGCTTCCTTTCACCTGACAGGCTCCCGGTCAGGTATTCAGCCTTCCTTCACCTCACAAACCCCATTGACCCGATTCTTTTTCGTGTAGGAAACAGCGGCAGAACCGTCGGGATTAATGCTCAGGGAGAGGGTAATAGCATTGCCCTTGGCTTCGAAGTAGTTGTCGTTGAATTTCTTCAGCCTGGCTTCTTTGCCGTTGATGTAAACAGGGCCGCCAGCATCGGCATGCACCTCGATTCCCCCCGGACAGCTTGCGTTGAACATCGGGATTGCGGCATTTGCCACGCCCGATAGGGCGAGCAGGGTTGTCAGGCAAATCAATCTTTTCATCGTCGGGATCTCTGATGGTTAAGGACGGTTCAGCCTCAGGCTGCTACCACCTTGTTGCGCCCGCTTTCCTTGGCGCGGTAAAGGCGTTCGTCGGCCAGTTTGAGTACTGCTTGCGGTGTGACGGGCTCGAGACCTTTGCTGGCAACGCCGATGGAAATGGTCAGCTTTCCGACACCCGTTATCTCGCTGTCAGCGATGTTTTCGCGTATGCGTTCTGCAATGGCGCTGGCAGTCTCTTGAGACGCATCCGGGAGAATAAGCGAAAACTCCTCGCCTCCGGAGCGGCATGCAAGGTCATTTGCCCTGGAGTTGTGCTTGAGGATTTCAGCAACTTTCTTCAACGCTATATCCCCGGCGTCATGCCCGAAGGTGTCATTGACCCTTTTAAAGTGATCGATATCCAGCGCCAGTACCGAGTACGGCTGGTTGGTCTGGACCAGCAAGTTCAGCATGTCATTCATGGCACGGCGGTTGGCCAGACCCGTGAGAGGGTCACTTTGCGCCTCGTGGCTGAGCATGCCGAGTTTTTGTTGCAGCAGTTGTACCCCTGTCAGCATGGCCTGGCGAATGGCCGAGGCATCGTGGTACCAGGCATTGATACGTTGCAGCTGCTCTGTGGTGTGCGGCGCAGACAACTGCTGTGCAGCTGCGGACAGCAGGCGCAGCGGCCGGGCAATCAGCGATGTACCGACAAGCACCAGCACCATCCCCAGAAGGCTCGCCGGAATCATGCCCATGATCATGTCGTGCATCAGGCGCCTCAATATAGCCTGACTATGCTCCCTGGGTTGTTGCACCACGACGGCCCAATTGGCATCCGGGACCTGTGCGTAACCGGCCAGCATCTCGGTACCTTGGGAATTCCTGATTTCCATTGAGCCGCGCTTGCCGCTCAAGGCAGCATCAACCGCTGCGTTTTCAACCAGTACCTCGGCGATTCTCTTGGGGTTGGGGTGGTACAGCAGTCGTCGTTTACCGTCGGCGACAAAGGCAAATGTCCCTTCATGGTGGAAGTGACTGCTTATCACGGTGTGCAGGGCGCTTTGATCAAGCAGGTAAATCGAGCCGACGACCGCGCCGAGGTAGGCTCCGGTCTTGCTGAAAACAGGCTCTGAGACAAATACGATCAAATTGCCCTTGTGCGAAACATAGGTCGAGCTGACCAGTGCCCGGCGCTCCTTGAGGGCTTGCACAACGCTACTGGGCGGGACATTGGAGCCGACGATTTGCGCCGCTGGCGGATTTGACGCCAGGACCTTGCCATTGGCATCCAGAATCTCGATGGAATTAAAGTATTGATCCTGTGCCTCCAGCCTCAAGGCTTCCTCGCGCAGAACTTCAGGATCGTCCCAGTGCTCGCCCAGGACCCTGGCGCTGTAATTCAGATTGTTGTGTGTCGCGCGCAGGAACTCACCAATGCTGGAGGCGACTTTCGCCGCATAGGCGCTATTGGACTCCAGGACTGCATGGGTCAGGGCGTCGCGCTGCACCCGGTAAGCGACTACAAGGCTGTTGCACAGGGTCGCCATCACTGAGGCCAGTACGACGAAGAGGATCAGGCCGCGCAGGCTGACCGGCAATGGTTTGGATGATTTCTTGCTGTCGGTCATGGCAGGTATATTCAGGGCAATAAGCGGGGGAAGTGTTTTCGAGGCTGGTTACAGACAGTTAGCAGGATAGGTAGCCATGAGTGCGATGTCACACCTGTGAACCGGAAAACCTCGACCTGTTGGCATCCCGCGCCGCTTTATCCCTGATGGTTTGCAACCTCTTCTAACGATGACCGGAGAACCCTCGACATTTCAGCACCCGTAACCATCGTCTGTCGCGGCAACCTTGTGTAGCCAATGAACCGGTAGCGAGTGATTTAAAATTTGCTGATAATTTAAATATTAAATGGCTGAAAGGTTTAATCAGGCTGTGCGCTGAATTTAATTGAGTGAAATATCGTTTTTGTTAGAGTTCTTGTCGATTTTTAGGAAATTTCCTATAGATCAAGTCGGTAACTTAATATTACCGTGGTTCTTCCGTTTATAAGGTCTTCTTGAACCCCATCAAGAACCATATTTTTAACTCGTTGCAAGGAAGTTTCGTTTTGAATAAGTTTCTCAAGTTTGCAGCATTGGCCTCCGCTATTGCTCTGTCCGGTGGCTGTGTAAGCTATAACGTCAGCCAGCCTGCCTCCCCGATTGACAGCTCGGTCAAGGCCGACCTGAAAGCTGATGTTGCCGTGGGTGAAGCTATTTCCGGTCAATCGTCTGTCAATATCCTGTTCGGCTTTTTGAAGTTTGGTGGCGACAGCGAGTTCGCTGATGGCGTGGCTTACGGCGGCGACACCGGTGGCAATCTGGGCTTCCTGGACCCGGTCAGTGCAGTCAAGTCGGCAGCAGCCTACAAAGCAGTGAAAAGCTCCGGTGCTGATCTTCTGGTTGCCCCCCGTTACGAAGTAAGCGAAGAAAACTACTTTATCTTCAAGAAAGTATCGGTCACTGTCAAAGGCAATAAAGGCAGTATCCGTAGCATTCGTTAATCCACTGAATTCCGGTTGTTGTCGTGCCGGAGTGATTGTGATTTAGCGTATTTCGCAAGTTCAAAATGTTGTGTCTAAAGTTTGAATAAGCGATTGCAATAGCCCACTTCGGTGGGCTGTTTGCGTTGTTAAAATTAGTTGCTCAGGTGTGATTGCCAGGCGATATCGCGCTATGGGATGTTTTCGAGAAAGTGTCAGGTCTGAGGCGATATCGGGTGCATTAGCCACACGCGCAACTCATGCACATCTCTTTGTTTATTGGCGGCGCTCGGCCGCCAACACACAGTTTATTTAGTCGGCTTAAACGATGGCCGGGCAGCCCTCGACAGTGTCAGGCCAGGGGCTCAACACTTCAAAACCATTGTCAGTTACGGCCACCATATGTTCCCACTGGGCTGACAGCGAATTGTCCTTGGTCACCACGGTCCAGTGGTCAGGAAGGGTTTTTACATGGCGCTTGCCGGCGTTGAGCATCGGCTCGATGGTGAAAATCATCCCGGTCTTGAGCTTCATGCCCTGGCCCGGATAGCCGTAGTGCAGCACTTGCGGCTCATCGTGATAGACCTTGCCGATGCCGTGGCCGCAGTACTCGCGTACCACGCTGAAGCCTTCTTTCTCGGCCAGGGTCTGGATGGCATGGCCGATATCACCGAGGGTCGCGCCGGGGCGCACCATGCGGATACCGGCGCACATGGCGTCGTAGGTGGTCTTCACCAGGTGCCGCGCTGCGGGGCCGGGCTCGCCGACGAAGTACATGCGGCTGGTGTCGCCGTACCAGCCATCCTTGACCACGGCGATATCGATATTGACGATATCGCCGTCCTGCAGCACCCGGTTCGACGGAATGCCGTGGCACACCACCTCGTTGACCGACGCACACACGGTTTTCGGGAAGCCGTGATAGCCCACATTGCCGGGGATGGCCTTCTGCACATTGACGATATAGTCATGGCAGATCTGGTCGAGCTGGTCGGTGGTGACGCCAGGCTTGACGTGTTCACCGATCATGGCCAGTACTTCGGCGGCAAGTTTGCCCGCAACCTTGGACTGGGCGATTTGCGCCGGGCTGTTGATGACTACGCCTGTTCTCATAGCTGTGCTCCCACAGTGGCATCAGCCAGTTCGCACAGTTGCTTCAGGTCGAGGCCGCCTTGTAGCTCTGAGCGAATCAGCAAACGGCAGATCTGATTGTGATCCAGATCCGGGTGCAGTTCGGTCAGCATGCCGATGCGCATCCAGTGCTCGGCCTGTGCGTTGATCGAACGGTTAAGTGCGTTGCTGGCGACCCGCAGATTTTCGTGGGTGGCGTCCGAGATTTTTACGATGCCCATGCTGATGCTCAATATGAAATATATATGAAACGTATATTAATCGAGAGCAAGGCGCGATCGCAACCCGCGTTATCCACGGATCTCCAGGCTTTGTTCAGCGCCACAAATTGACTTTGGCCAGATCGATCAGCTCCCGCGCCCGGCCGTCCATTACGGTCTTGAGCATAAACAGGCTGAAGCCCTTGGCTTGCTCAAAGGTTTTGGTCGGCGGCATGACCAGTTCCTGGCGGGCGCTGACCACGTCCACCAGTACCGGGCCATTATGGCTGAGCGCTTCGCGCAGCGCCGCCTCCAGCTCGGCGGGGTGTTCGACACGAATCCCCTTGACGCCCATTGCCTCGGCCATCGCGGCAAAATTTGGGTTTTTCAGATCACAGCCCACATCCGGGAATCCCGCCGCCTTCATCTCCATCTCCACAAAGCCCAGGGTGCCGTTATTGAGCACGATGACCTTGATCGGTAAACCCACCTGATTGAGAGTCAGAAAATCGCCCATCATCATGGTGAAGCCACCGTCGCCAGACATCGAAATAACCTGGCGATCAGGGCAGGTCGCCTGCGCACCAATCGCCTGCAGCATGGCGTTGGCCATCGAGCCGTGGTTGAACGAGCCGATCAGACGACGCTTGCCATTCATCTTTAAGTAACGTGCTGCCCAAGCGGTAGGGGTACCGACATCACAGGTGAAAATTGCATCCTCTGCGGCCAGTTCACTGACCAGGCGATTGAGGTACTGCGGGTGGATAATCGAGCTGTTGGGGCTGCTTTCAGCCAGCGCGTCGAGGTCTTCCCTGGCCTTTTTGTAGTCATCCAGCGCTGCATCAAGGTGCTCGCGGTCCGGGTTTTTCGACACCTTGGGCAGCACCGCCTGCAACGTCAGTTTCACATCACCCAGCAGCCCCAGCTCTAACGGGCAGCGATTGCCCAGGGCTTCGGGGCGCAGGTCGATTTGTGCGATATAGCCGTGTTCGGGATAAAACTGGCGATAGGGGAAGTTGGTGCCGAGCATTAGCAGCGTGTCGCAGTTCATCATTGCCTTGTAGCCCGAGGCGAAGCCGATCAGGCCTGTCATGCCGACGTCGTAGGGGTTGTCGTATTCAACATGTTCCTTGCCGCGCAGGGCGTGCACGATGGGCGCGTTCAAGCGTTCGGCCAATGCCAGGATTTCAGCATGGGCACCGGCGCAGCCAGCACCGCAGAGCAGGGTGACTTTTTTGCCATCATTGAGAAACGACGCCAGTTGCTGGATTTCGTTGGCGTTCGGGCAAATCAGCGGTTGGGCAGGTTTGAGCCAGTTCGGTACTTTGGCCTCGGTGGCTTGCAGTGCCACGTCGCCGGGTATTACCACTACGGCCACCCCGCGTTTGGCGATGGCCACACGCATGGCCCGTTCGAGAATCTGCGGTAACTGATCGGCATGGGACACCAGCTCGACGTAATGGCTGCACTCCTTGAACAGGCTTTCGGGATGGGTGGCCTGGAAGTAATCGATACCGATTTCACTGCTGGGGATATGCGCCGCCAGGGCCAGTACCGGCACACCGCTACGGTGGGCGTCGAACAGGCCGTTGATCAAATGCAGGTTGCCTGGCCCGCAACTGCCGGCGCAAACCGCCAGCTCGCCGGTGAGGTGGGCTTCGGCGCCGGCGGCGAACGCGGCGGACTCTTCATTGCGCATATGGATCCACTGGATGTGTTCCTGGCGGCGCAGTGAGTCGGTAAAGCCGTTGAGAGAGTCGCCCACTACGCCAAACACACGTTTTACGCCGGCTTGCTGCAGGGTTTCGGTGATGAAATCGGCTACCGTTCTGGTCATGGTAAGGCTCCTCGAAGTTACAAAGCAGATGGCAGGGCGGCAGGTGTTCTGCCTTGGCCCCAGCAGAATAGACACTGCATCCGACCTTGCAGGGTTAAGGAACGTTCGATGGGGAATTTGTAAACCTGTTCGCGATGCAGGCAGTGCTGTCTGTCAGCCAAACAGGGGGGATGCAATCGCGAGCAAGCCCGCTCCCACAAATATGGCAACAGGTGGAATGATTTGAATGTTTAGCGCCGGTGTAACCAAAGGTATAAAAGCCTGCATTTAAACAACGTGGTCAGCCATGTGAGGCTGGGGTCCCTTTTTGGCAACGGTTGCAGGTATGAGGCTTGGTCTGATCAGTACTCAGTACCTGTGGCAAGCGCGTGCCCCAGCCGTGCGGCGTGTGCCTTGCCTGCCTTCTGAGCTGGCTTTCTGGGCCTTGTTCCATTGTCGCCATGCCCGCCCGCCGGATGCCCGTATTTTCCGTTAAGTCCTGACTGTCTGCGCCCCACGGGGTGTGTCTGCCTATACGAATCTACGAGTATTGTCATGAGTGCTACAACCGCGTTTGCCCCGCTGCAAGAAGCCCTGGATTTTCTGCAACTGAACCCGGACATCGAGATGTTCGAGCTGTTTATCATCGACAACAACGGCGTACCCCGGGGCAAGTTGCTGCACCGTGACGAGTTGCTGGCGGTTTACGAGAGCGGGCGGCCGCTGCCGAGCACTATTCTGGGTTTGAGCATCAATGGTGATGATGTGGAAAACACCGGGCTGGTGTGGGATGTGGGCGATATTGACTGCCGCGCCTATCCGATAAGTGGCAGCTTGCAGCGCATGCCGTGGCGTTTGATTCCGACTGCGGCCGTGCAGGTCAGCATGCACCCGCAGCAAGGCATGCCCGCCACCGTGGCCGACCCTCGGCATTTGCTGGCCAGGGTGATCGATGACCTAAAAGCCGACGGTTACTACCCGGTGATGGCGGCCGAGCTGGAGTTTTATCTGCTCGACCAGCAGCGTGACAGCAACGGGCGCCCGCAACCGGCCCGCGATGCCGATGGCCAGCGCCCGCGGGCGACCCAGGTGTACGGCTTGCGTGAGCTGGAGCAGATCGAGCCATTTCTGGCCGATTTGTACAGCGCCTGCAAATTGCAGGGAATTCCGGCACGCACGGCGATTTCCGAATATGCGCCGGGGCAGGTGGAGATCACCCTGGAGCACCGCAGCGACGCGTTGCAGGCGATGGACGAGGCGGTTCGTTACAAGCGTCTGGTCAAGGGTGTGGCGCACAAGCACGGGATGGTTGCCTGTTTTATGGCCAAGCCATTCGATGACCTGGCCGGCACCGGCATGCATATGCATGTGAGCCTGGCCGATAAAGACGGCAACAACCTGTTCGCCAGTGAAGCGCCGGACGGTACGCCGTTGCTCAGACAGGCGGTGGGCGGGATGCTCAGCACCTTGCTCGACTCCTTGCTGATGTTTTGCCCCAATGCCAACTCCTATCGGCGCTTTCAGAGCAACAGCTATGCACCGCTGGCCGCGACCTGGGGGGTGGACAATCGTACGGTGAGCTTGCGGGTGCCGGGAGGCCCGGCGTTTTCACGGCATATCGAGCATCGCATTTGTGGTGCTGATGCCAATCCGTATCTGGCCGCCGCTGCGATTCTGGCCGGGATTCATCGTGGCATCCGCCAGCAGATGGATCCGGGGGCGCCGGTTGAAGGCAATGGCTATGCCCAGGCTACGGAAATGCTGCCGACCGACTGGTTGACCACCTTGCGCGCGCTGCAGGGCTCGGCATGGGCGAAAGAGGCGTTCGGGCCTGAGTTTCTGAAGGTGTACCTGGCGGTGAAAAACTCCGAGTACCGCCAGTTTATGGGCGAGGTGGGCGAGCAGGACTGGCGCTGGTATCTGCAGCAGGCTTAAGTACGGAGTGACCTGGATCTGTGGGGGCGCACGACTTGCTCGTGATGGCATCACTTCGGTCTGAGATACCGAGTCATCATCGCGAGCAAGCCCACTGCCACACATGCACCAACGATTCTCCTGATCCCTTGGCTTTTCATGCTTTTGTGACAATTTTTTCACTGGCGCCCCGTTAATCTCTGTGTCGATCATCATCAAACTCAAGAGTTCGCGGGCCATGTCGTCGCAGCCACCTTCTACCCATATTGAGCATGAGTTCGCCGAGCGCTATGGCCGCGAGCACGCGAAGGTTTGCCGGCAACCTGAACCCCGGGGGCTTGTTCACAGGTTGGCGTTGTGGCGCGAAAAGCGTCTGGTGCGCCGTGCCCTCAAGGTCGCCGGGGAACCAGGGCTGGTGCTGGACCTGGCGTGCGGTGCCGGGCGTTTCTGGCCGTTACTGGCCCAGCATGCCAACCGGGTGATTCTGGCCTGTGACTCGTCGCAAGACATGCTTAATCATGCCCAGACCCACCATCCTGCCAGCCTGCTGGCGCGCATCAAACTGTTCCAGAGTTCGGTGTTTTCCATCGATATCTCCGAAAACGCGGTGGACTGCATTTTTTGCATGCAGTTGTTTCACCATGTGCGTGACAGTGATCATCGCCTGGCGATTTTGCGCGAGCTGCACCGGGTCAGCCGTGACAGCCTGATCCTGTCAGTCCCGCTCGGCCGCCCGGCGGGGCAGGGTAATGACCCGCAATGCATAGTGGTGGGCAAGGGCGAGATTGAAACTCAGTTTGAGCAGGCCGGTTTTAGCATCTTCAAACAGTATGAAGTGCTGCCCGGTGGTGGCATGGGCAGCATCTATATCTTGCGTAAA
Source organism: Pseudomonas sp. B414 (assembly GCF_055408445.1). Taxonomy (NCBI): domain Bacteria; kingdom Pseudomonadati; phylum Pseudomonadota; class Gammaproteobacteria; order Pseudomonadales; family Pseudomonadaceae; genus Pseudomonas; species Pseudomonas sp. B414. The sequence continues at coordinate 14,422 of NZ_JBUZTQ010000002.1, forward strand.
GACACTTAATTCAGTGCTTTGAGGATTTCGTACGCCAGTTCGACCCGTGCGTCGTTGGGGTAATTCTTGTTGGCCAGGATAACGATGGCTTTTTGTTCCGTCGGCACCAACACCGCATAGGCGCCAAAACCGTTGGTTGAGCCGGTTTTGTTGACCCATACCGCTTGCTGGGGTGCTAAAGGCGGGTTCAGGGCAATCGCCCCATTGTTTTCGTAAGCCATTTTGTTCGAGTTGCCCACCAGCAGCGATTTCAGCTCGACCGGGTAAGCGTACTGTTCCCAGATCAGGTCCTGTGTCATGGGCCCAACCCGGAAATAACCGGTGCGGGTGTCAGCCAGAGCCTTGCGCAACAGAGGGCTGGCCTGGCCTTGGCCCAGACTCAGTTCAGTGAAGTGGATCAGGTCGCGGGCAGTGGTTTTGACGCCGTAGGCTTCGTTACCCAGTACACCTGGATTGAGCCTGACCGGTTCGTCCTGTTTGTTGTAGCCCTGGGCATAGAGCGCCATTTTGTTTTCAGGTACGGAGTAGTAGCTGCTTGTCAGCCCTAGTTGCGGGAACAGTTGCTGTTCCATGGCCTGGGTAAAGGGCAGGTTCATGCTTTTGGCCGCAATCACGCCGAGCATGCCAATACTGGGGTTGGCGTAGCTGCGTTGGGTGCCTGTGGGGTAGACCGGCTGCCAGCCCTTTAGGTAGTCCAGCAACTGACGTTCGTTCTGCACGCTGTCCGGGACCTGCAACGGGAAGCCGCCTGCAGTGTGGGTGGCCAGATGGATCAGCGTCACCTTGCCAAAGGGGGTACCTGCAAGTTCCGGCTCGTATTTGGCGACCGTATCGCTCAGCGAAAGTTGGCCCTTGGCCTGGGCATAAGTGGCCAGGGTGGCGGTAAACACTTTGCTGATGGAGCCGACTTCAAACAGCGTGTCGGGGCTTACGGGCTCCTGGGTGGCCTTTGACGCCACGCCAAAGTTGTAAAATTGTTGCTTGCCGTTAACGCTTACGGCGATGACAAGGCCCGGTACGTTGTACTCCTGCATGAGCTTTTTCGCGCCGTTTTGTACAACAGCATCGATCGTTGGCCCGGTATTTTCAGCCAGAGCAACATTGACGAAGGCGCTCATACCTATCAGCGAGAGAGCAATACCTGACAGTTTGCGGGACATATGCATAGGATCATCCTCGGTTCTTATAGGGCGCAAATCTACCCGTGTCCTGACGCTGCGGTTCGGTTGGCTTGTCACATAATGTGTTGTAACAAAACTTGTGTGATGCGCAATCGAGCAACCTACAGGTAAAAACAGTATGTGGATGCAGGTTTTATATCGATTCCTTGTAGGTTTTTTCGTGCACAACATGACGAGTCGATGTCCGGAAATCCCTGGCAGCGATATATACTGCGCGCCATTCTTCAAGGGAGAGCCGTGTGGCCATCGATATTCACTGGATTCGCGACAACGATAGCCTCGGCCAACATTGCGCCGAATGGCAACAATTGCCGTTCGTAGCCCTCGACACCGAATTTATGCGGGTCGATACCTTTTACCCGATTGCCGGCCTGATCCAGATTGGCGACGGCACCCGGGCGTACCTGATCGACCCGTTGACCATCGACAACTGGCAACCGCTGGCTGACCTGCTGGAAAACCAGGCGGTGGTCAAAGTCCTGCACGCCTGCAGCGAAGACCTTGAGGTTTTGCTGCGCCTGACTGGCAGCCTGCCGGTGCCGTTGTTCGACACCCAACTGGCCGCTGCCTATTTGAACCTGGGCTTCTCCATGGGCTACTCGCGCCTGGTCAAGGAAGTGCTGGATATCGACCTGCCCAAGGGCGAGACCCGCTCCGACTGGTTGCAACGCCCGCTGTCGGAAACCCAGATCAGCTACGCCGCCGAAGATGCCCTGCATCTGGCTGAAGTCTACAAGTTACTGTACCCGCGGCTGTCGGCCGAAAAGTACAACTGGGTGCTGGAAGATGGTGCTGAACTGGTCGCCAACCTGCGTCGCGAAACAGACCCTTACGAGGTTTACCGCGAAGCCAAGCTGGCCTGGAAGCTGTCACGGGCCCAACTGGCGGTATTGCGGGAAATCTGCGCCTGGCGCGAGCACGAAGCCCGTGCCCGCGATCTGCCGCGTAACCGGGTGATTCGTGAACACGCCTTGTGGCCTTTGGCCAAGACGCAGCCCGACAATCTGGTCGCACTGGCGCGTATCGAAGATATGCACCCGCGTACCGTGCGTCAGGACGGCGAGTTTTTGCTTGATCTGATCAAGCGTGCTGGCAGTCTGCCACCGGAACAATGGCCGCCCGCCGTGCCCGAGCCCTTGCCGGTTGAAGCGGCCTTGCAGATCAAGCGTCTGCGGGCCATCGGCCAGGCTGAGGCCGAGCGCCTGAATATGGCGCCGGAACTGATGCTGCGCAAGAAAACCCTGGAAGCCCTGCTTAAAAGCGGCTTCCCCAATGGCCCTTATCAATTGCCGGAATCACTGCGCGGCTGGCGCCGTGAGCTGATGGGCCAGGGCTTGCTCGATTGCCTGGCCACCGCTGGAGAACCGTCTTGAAACGTATTTGCTCTATCTACCGCAGCACCAAACGCAACGAAATGTACCTGTATGTGCTCAAGGCCGATGCCCTGGAGCGCGTGCCGGAAAACCTGATGCTGGCGTTCGGCAAGCCGATCCATGCCTTTGATCTGGTGTTGACCCCGGAGCGCAAGCTGTCGCGCGAAGACATCGTCAAGGTGCTGGAAAACCTGGAGACCCAGGGCTATCACCTGCAAATGCCACCGGCTGAAGACGAATATATCGAGCACTTGCCCGAAGAGTTGTTGCGTCGCAACGACCCGATGTAAGTGCAGCGCCAGGTGCCCGGTTCCGGGCACCTGTCTCAAGCGGACTCATTTTGATTGGCGGTGGCCGAGCGCGACGGGGCAAATCCCGGCGGCGGGTGCTGGCAGTGTTTTGGAAAGGTTAGCAACATGCGCGTCCTGATTGCCGAGAAAGACTACCCGCTCTATACCCAGCTACTGCAACGCCTTGCGCCGGACCTTGAGGTGCTGTCCAGCGGTGACTCTGAGCAACTGTCGCGCATGGCGGGCGAGTGCCCGGTGTGGCTGGGCCAGCCGGACCTGCTGGCGACCCTGATGCGTCAGGGCCACAAGCCACAGTGGTTGCAGTCGACCTGGGCGGGGATAACGCCGTTACTGGCCGAGGGCCTTAATCGTGATTATCGACTGACCCGCGCGGTGGGGATTTTTGGCCAGGTGATGGCCGAATACGTTCTGACTTATATGCTTGGTCACGAGCGTGAAGTCATGGCCCGCCTGGTCAGCCAGGTCGAGCGCAAGTGGGACAACCGCATGGGCCAGAGCCTGGTCGGGCGCAAGGTGTTGATCGTTGGCGCTGGAGATATCGGTCAGACTGTGGCGCAGTTTCTGCTGCCCTTTGGCGTTGAGCTTTACGCCATTGCCAATACCCCCCGTGAGCTGGCGCCGTTCAAGGAAGTGGGCGTGCTGAGCGATCTGCCGCGTCTGGTCGGGCAGGTGGATTACGTGATCAACCTGCTGCCCAACACCCCGGACACTCATGATGTGTACGATGCCGAGCTGTTTGCGCAGTTCAATCCCAATGCCGTACTTATCAATGCCGGGCGTGGCGTGGCCGTGGTCGATGCCGATCTGGTCGAGGCCTTGCGCGTGGGGCATCTGGCGGGGGCGGTGATTGATGTTTGCCGTCAGGAGCCGTTGCCGGCCAAGCATCCGTTCTGGACTGCCTGGGGCTTGTTGCTGACTGGTCACAGTTCGGCGCCGACTTCGCCACCGATGATGGTGCAGCTGTTTGTCGACAACCTGCGTGCATTTCAGGCGGGTGAAGCCCTGCGTGGCGAAGTGGATTTTGACCGCGGCTATTGAAACCCTGGCTTGACTCTGTGGGAGCGGGCTTGCTCGCGATGCAGGCGACGCGGTCTAACTGATAAACCGCGCTGATGCCATCGCGAGCAAGCCCGCTCCCACAGCAAGAGTGTGGTGTGTTTACAGGCTGAAATCGCCTTCAGCCACCAGCTTGCTCAGCGGTTCGCGCTGGCTTGGCACTTCCTTGGCTTGCAGATAATCGACCAGGGTCGACTTGTCGCCGATCTTGCCGATGGCAACCATCGCTTGCACCGCATAGCCCTCAGGGATTTTCAGCTCTGTGCGCGCCCGCTCGAAATCCAGACCGCTCATGCCGTGGGTGTGCCAGCCGCTGAGGTGCGCTTGCAGGGCCAGATGGCCCCAGGCCGCGCCCGTGTCGAAGGCGTGAGTTGGCGCGGGTTTTTCTTCGGTGGTGCCCGGTGCGGCGAATGAAGTCTTGGAAACAATCACCACCAATGCGGCCGCATGCTTGGCCCAGCCCTGGTTGAACTCCACCAGCAGGCTCAGGTAACGGTCAAACTCCGGGGTGCCGCGCAGGGCAAACAAGAAGCGCCAGGGTTGTGCGTTGTAGGCCGATGGTGCCCAGCGAGCGGCTTCGAAAAAGCTCATCAGGGTGGGCTTGTCGATGGTCGCGTCGGTAAAGGCGCGGGGCGACCAGCGCAGGGTAAATTGCTGGTCAATCGAGTGGTCGGCTTTACGGCTGTTAGCAGGCATGGCGGTTTCCTGAGGTAAATGTAACGGCTCAATTCAGGGGGCTAAAACTACTGGGATGCCGTCAAGCTGACAAGTCTGACGACAAGCCCTTGGCCCGCGCGGCCTTGGGCACTAGACTGGCGGCCTTTTCCACTCCCTGATGTTGATGTTTGAGCCATGGCCGCAATAGTTGAACCGTTCTGGATCCGCAAAACCCTCGATCAACTTGATCAAGAGGAATGGGAGTCGCTGTGCGACGGCTGCGGCTTGTGCTGCTTGCAAAAGCTCGAAGATGAAGACGACAACAGCGTCTACTACACGCGCATCGCCTGCAAACTGCTCGATCTGAAGACCTGTCAGTGCACCGACTATCCTAACCGTCGTGATTCAGTCCCGGACTGCATTCAGCTGTCGCCGGGCAAGGCTGAAGAGTTCAAGTGGTTGCCGCCGACCTGCGGTTACCGGCTGGTGAGCGAGCGCAAGGATTTGCCGCTCTGGCACCATCTGGTCTGCGGTGACCCGGACGCTGTGCACCACGAACGCATTTCGCAGTCGGGCCGCATGCTCGCCGAGGGCAGCGTGCCGGAAGACGACTGGGAAGATCATCTGATTTTCCGCGCCGGTTAAACGCCGGAGCGGTTGCCAAAGGAGTGAGTATGCCGCTGCGTTACATAATGTCCCTGGGCTTGCTGCTGTTACTGGCGGGCGGCCCGCTGTGGGCCGGGCAAAAAGTCGATCTGAATTACCACGTGCGCCTGTTGCCGCAAAGCGATCAGGCCGATGTGCGCCTGACCCTGGCTGAAGGTTCGGCGGTGCGCAGCCTGGATTTTGACCTGGGTGCGCCGGGCAGTTACAGCGACTTCAAGGCGCAGGGGCAATGGCAACTGACTGCTGACCCGGCCCATAGCCGTGGCCTGTGGCATCCCGCGCCGGGCAAGGCCAGCCTGAGCTACCGAGTACGTTTGAGCCAGCCGCGCAAAAATGGCACTTATGACGCGCGCATCACCCCCGAATGGGCCTTGTTTCGTGGCGAAGCGCTGGTTCCGCCCGCCAATCTCGATCAGCAGGATGGCGTCGAGTTGGTGTCGCGCCTTGAGTTCGAATTACCCGACGGCTGGAAAAGCGTTGAAACCGCCTGGCCGCGTATTGGCAAGAACCGCTTTCGCATCGATGATACCTCACGGCTGTTCGACCGGCCCACCGGCTGGATGCTGGCGGGCAACCTGGGCAGCCGCCGCACCACGATAGGTGAAACCGAAGTTACGGTCAGTGCACCCAAAGGGCAGGGCATGCACCGTATGGATGTGCTGACCCTGCTGACGTTTGTCTGGCCGCAGGTGCAGGCTGTATTCCCGCGCAACCCGCCCAAGCTGCTGATTGTCGGTGCCGGTAGCCCGATGTGGAAGGGCAGCGCGGCGGCGCGCAATTCGATCTACCTGTACAGCGGCCTGCCGCTGGTCAGTGAGAGCGGCACCAGCCCGTTGCTGCGTGAAGTGGTGCAACTGTTCAGTGGCATCAATGACGAACCGGGCCATGACTGGATTGGCGAAGGCCTGAGCGAGTATTACGCCATTGAGTTGATGCGCCGTGCCGGGGGCATGAGTGATGAGCGGTACCAGGCCCTGCAGCACAAGCTCAATGCGGCCGGCAAGGGCGTCACCCGCCTGCGCGGCCAGCAGGCCAGCCCGGCAATGGTAGCGCGGGCGGTCACACTGTTGCAGGCGCTGGACCGTGAGATCCGTTTGCAGACCCACAACAAGCGCTCGCTGGATGATGTCAGCCAGGCGCTGATGCGCATGGGCAAGGTCAACACTCAGAGCTTTATCCAGCTAAGCGAAAGCGTACTTGGCGGCTCCTCCAAGGTGCTGGACACGCCGTTGCTGCGCTGAGCCTTCTATGGGGTCACCCCACCGGGTCGGTTGTTTTTCCTGCTTCTTTACGCCTTCTTTACGCCCCCGCATCCCTCTCGATCTCGATCCTTTACGCCCTGATTCCCCACACTCTGTCCATACGCGGCAAATGCCGCTTCGGGAGAGTTGCCATGGGCGTTCTGGATGGGGTGTCACTGCTGCTGGCAGTGGCGCTGTTCGTTTATCTGCTGGTTGCGCTGTTGCGCGCAGACCGGAACTAGGAGCGGGTATGCACAGTTATGACTATGGGCTGATCCTCGCCTTTTTTGCCTTGGTGCTGTTGCCCGCACCCTGGCTGGGGCGTTTTTACTACAAGGTCATGGAAGGCCAGCGTACCTGGCTGAGCCCGGTGTTCGGGCCGGTGGAAAAAATCTGCTACCGCATTGCCGGGGTCGATCCGCAAACCGAGCAAAGCTGGCAGAAATACACTCTGGCCCTGCTGGCCTTTAACCTGATGGGCTTTGTGCTGCTGTTTGCCATTTTGCTGTTTCAGCAGTACTTGCCGCTTAACCCGCAGCAGTTGCCGGGGCAGGAGTGGACACAAGCCTTCAACACCGCAGTCAGTTTTGTCACCAACACCAACTGGCAGAGCTACAGCGGTGAGGCGACCCTCAGTTACTTCAGCCAGATGGCTGGCCTGACTGTGCAGAACTTTGTCAGCGCCGCCACCGGCCTGGCCGTGCTGGTCGCACTGTGCCGGGGTATCAGCCGTCGTTCGGCGCATACCCTGGGCAACTTCTGGGTCGACATGACCCGTGCCACGCTATACGGCCTGCTGCCGCTGTGCCTGGTGCTGGCGCTGTTGCTGGTCTGGCAGGGGGTGCCGCAAACCTTCGCTCATTACGTCAATGCGCTGACCCTGCAAGGCGTGGATCAAGTCATCCCGCTGGGCCCGGCTGCCAGCCAGATTGCGATCAAGCAGCTGGGCACCAACGGCGGGGGCTTTTTTGGCGTGAACTCGGCGCACCCGTTCGAGAACCCGAGTGCCTGGAGCAACCTGTTCGAGCTGGCCTCGATCATCCTGATCCCGGTGGCGCTGGTGTTTACCTTCGGTCATTACGTCAAGGACCTGCGTCAGAGCCGGGCGATCGTTGCCTGCATGCTGGCGTTGTTCCTGATCGGCGGCGGCACCGCGCTGTATGCCGAGTACCAACCGAACCCGGCACTCAACAGCCCGCTGGTGGAACAGACCGCACCGCTGGAAGGCAAGGAGACACGCTTCGGTACCACCGGTAGTGTGCTTTGGACCGAAACCACTACCTCGGCCTCCAACGGCTCGGTCAACGCCATGCACGACAGCCTCAACCCGCTGACCGGGATGGTGGCGCTGGTCAATATGATGGTCGGTGAAGTGATCTTCGGCGGTGTCGGTGCAGGGCTCTACGGCATGTTGCTCAACGTGCTGATCGCGGTGTTCCTTGCGGGCCTGATGATTGGTCGTACCCCTGAATACCTGGGTAAAAAACTTCAGGCCAGGGAAGTCCAGTTGCTGGTGGTGACCTTGCTGGTGATGCCGGTGGGCGTGCTGGTGCTGGGTTCGATTGCCGCCGTGCTGCCCGCTGCCGTGGCCTCGGTGAGCAACCCCGGGCCCCACGGTTTCAGCCAGATCCTGTATGCCTTCACCTCGGCCAGTGCCAACAACGGCTCAGCCTTTGCCGGGCTCAACGCCAACACGCCGTTCTACAACCTGATGCTCGGCCTGGGCATGTTGATCGGACGTTTCGGTTACATCCTGCCAGTGCTGGCATTAGCGGGCAGCCTGGCGCTGAAGAAATCCGCGCCGATTGGCCAGGACAGTTTTCCCACCCACGGCCCGCTGTTTGTCGCGCTGCTGACCATGACCATTTTGCTGGTGGGCGGCCTGACCTTTTTGCCGACCCTGGCCCTTGGCCCAATCGCCGAACAACTGACTCTGGGCTTCTGAGGAGACGATCATGACTATGCCTGCTCCTGTTTCAAAACTGACGCCAACGCCTGAAGCCAAGGCGCCGGAGTCACCGAAAACCTCGTTCGCCGATATCTGGCGCCCGGCGCTGCTGCAAGCGTTCGTCAAGCTCGACCCGCGCCAGCTCAAGCGTTCGCCGGTGATGCTGGTGGTCGAGCTGACGGCGATCTTCACCACTGTGCTGTGCTTTATCCCCGAGCCTGCGGTGCCCACCGGGGTGGCGGTGCAAATCGCCCTGTGGCTGTGGTTTACCGTGTTGTTCGCCAACTTTGCCGAAGCCCTCGCTGAAGGCCGGGGTAAGGCCCGGGCCGACAGCCTCAAGGCCGGTAGCGTGGGCTTGAGTGCACGCCGCCGCAGCGCCAGTGGTGACTTTGAAATCGTCCCCGCGACCCGTTTGCGCAAGGGCGATGTGGTGCGCGTCGAAGCGGGGGAGATGATCCCCGGTGATGGCGAGGTGATTGAAGGGATTGCCGCGGTCAACGAAGCGGCGATTACCGGCGAGTCCGCGCCGGTGATCCGCGAATCGGGCGGTGATCGCTCGGCGGTGACCGGCAACACGCGGCTGGTCAGTGACTGGTTGCTGGTGCAGATCAGCGCCAACCCCGGCGAATCGACCCTGGACCGCATGATCGCTCTGGTCGAAGGCGCCAAACGGCAGAAAACTCCCAACGAAGTGGCGCTGGATATCCTGCTGATCGGCCTGACCCTGATCTTTCTGATAGTGGTTGTGACCTTGCAGCCATTTGCTTACTTCGCCGGTGGTAGCCTGCCGCTGGTGTTTCTGGTGGCGTTGCTGGTAACGCTGATCCCCACCACTATCGGCGGCTTGCTTTCGGCCATTGGTATCGCCGGTATGGACCGGCTGGTGCGCCTCAATGTGATCGCCAAATCCGGGCGGGCGGTGGAAGCAGCCGGTGATGTGCATGTACTGATGCTCGACAAGACCGGCACCATCACCTTCGGCAACCGTCGCTGCACGGCGCTGTATGCCTCTCCCGGGATAACCGCCAAAGAGCTGGCCGAAGGTGCTCTGCGCGCCTCGCTGGCGGACGAAACTGCTGAAGGCAAATCCATCGTCGAGTTTATTCGCGGCCAGTACAACCTGCCTGAACTGCCGGTGTCCGACTTTACCGCGGTGCCGTTTACTGCCGAGACGCGGCTGTCGGGCATCGACTACAACGGCCAGATATACCGCAAGGGTGCGGTGGATTCGGTGCTGGCGTTTGTCGGCCTCAAGCGCGGTGAACTGTTGCCTGCGCTGTCGCGGGAAATCGACAAGATCGCCCAGAGTGGTGGCACCCCGTTGCTGGTGTGCGCCCAGGGCAAATTGCTCGGCGCGATTCACCTCAAGGACGTGGTCAAGCCGGGGATCCGCGAGCGCTTTGCCGAGTTGCGCAAGCTGGGCATTCGCACCGTGATGGTGACCGGCGATAACCCGTTGACCGCCGCTGCAATTGCTGCGGAAGCCGGTGTGGATGACGTGCTGGCCGAGGCCACGCCGGAGAAAAAACTGGCGCGCATTCGCCATGAACAGAATGACGGGCGATTGGTAGCCATGTGCGGTGACGGCGCCAACGACGCCCCGGCCCTGGCCCAGGCAGACGTCGGCATGGCGATGAATGACGGCACCCAGGCGGCCCGCGAGGCGGCGAACATGGTCGACCTCGACAGCGACCCGACCAAATTGCTGGATGTGGTGCAGATCGGCAAAGAGTTGCTGGTGACCCGCGGTGCCTTGACCACGTTTTCGATTGCCAACGATGTGGCCAAGTACTTTGCCATTCTGCCGGCGTTGTTTGCCTCGGTCTATCCGCAACTGGGCGTGCTTAACGTGATGGGCCTGAGCAGCCCGCAGAGTGCGATTTTGTCGGCCATCGTGTTCAACGCACTGATTATCGTGGTGCTGATTCCGCTGGCATTGCGCGGCGTGCGGGTACAGGCCGCGAGCGCTGCGCACCTGCTGCGTCGCAACCTGCTGATTTATGGCGTGGGCGGGCTGGTGGTGCCGTTTGTGGGCATCAAGCTGATCGACCTGCTGCTTACCGCATTGCATCTGGTTTAAGCCCTGGAGGCACCATGACTACTTTATTACGCCCGGCCCTGAGCCTGATGCTGTTGATGACCGCCATTACCGGCGTGGTTTACCCGCTGACCGTGACCGGGATTGCGCAACTGGCGTTCCCGGAACAGGCCAACGGCAGTTTGCTGCGCGACAGTGCTGGCAAGGTGCTGGGATCAGCGTTGATCGCCCAGGATTTTACCGGCGATAGCTGGTTTCATCCGCGGCCATCGGCGGGGGCGTTTGCCACCGTGGCCAGCTCGGCCAGCAACCTGGCGCCGAGCAACCCGGCACTGGCTGCACGGATCAAGGACAGCGCGGCCCAGCTTGCGGTTAGCGATCAGGGCCCGGTGCCACTGGCGTTGCTGACCACTTCGGGCAGCGGGCTGGACCCGCACTTGCCACCAGCGGCAATACGCTATCAACTAGCCCGTGTCGCTGCCGCCCGCAATCTGCCGGTGCAGGCTGTTGAGCAGCTTGTGGCAGAGCATATCGAGCAGCCGCTGGTGGGCCCGCCGGTGGTTAACGTATTGCTGCTGAATCAGGCGTTGGCGCAGCTTAACAACTGACTTCGATCTTGACCTTGATCCTGTGGGAGCGGGCTTGCTCGCGATGCAGTCGACGCGTTTTGTCAGGCAAACCGCCGTGATGCCATCGCGAGCAAGCCCGCTCCCACAGGTCGTACATACACAGGACCCCCCCATGACTCATTCTGCCCGCGCCGACGCGCTGCTAGCCGATCTACCACGCCCAGGCCGTGGCCGGCTCAAAGTGTTTCTAGGCGCGGCACCTGGTGTGGGCAAGACCTACGCCATGCTGCAAGCAGCTCACACGCAACTGCGTCAGGGCGTCGAAGTACTCGCGGGGGTGGTCGAAACCCACGGCCGGGCTGAAACCGAAGCACTGCTCAACGGTTTGCTCCAACAGCCGATGCTGCGCTCGGAATATCGCGGTGTGCAGCTCGAAGAAATGGACCTCGACGGCTTGCTCGCAGCCAGACCCAAACTGGTGCTGGTCGATGAGCTGGCCCACAGCAACGCCCCCGGCAGCCGCCATGCCAAGCGCTGGCAGGATGTGCAGGAGTTGCTGGCCGCCGGGATCGACGTGTACACCACGGTCAACGTCCAGCACCTGGAAAGCCTCAATGATCAGGTGCGCGGCATCACCGGGGTGCAAGTGCGTGAAACCGTGCCGGACTGGGTGGTGCAGGAAGCCTATGAACTGCTGCTGATCGACTTGCCACCCCGGGAGCTGCTGGAGCGGTTGCGCGAGGGCAAGGTGTATGTGCCGGAGCAGGCGCGGGCGGCGATCGATGCGTTTTTCAGCCAGACCAACCTCAACGCCCTGCGCGAACTGGCGATGCAGACGGCGGCGGTGTATGTCGACGATGAACTGGACAAGGGCTATCGCCAGCAGGGGCAATCGGCCCCGGCGCTGCGCGGCCGCTTGTTGGTGGGGATCGATGGCGATATGCATGCCGAGCGCCTGGTGCGCCACGCCAGCCGGGTTGCCGAGCGCAGGCATTTGCCCTGGAGCCTGGTGCATGTGGACAACGGCACGGCGCGCGACGAGCAGTCGCGCCTGCGCCTGCAAAGCGCCCAGCAACTGGCCGAGCGCCTGGGTGGGGAAGTGGTAGTGCTGCGCGCCGGTGAAGTGGCCAAAACCCTGATCCAGCACGCCAGCGAACGTCGCGCCAGCTTGCTGCTGGTGGGCCAGTCACGGCTGACCTGGCGCCGCCGCCTGTTTGGTGGCGGGCTGGCAGCGCGCTTGTTGCGCGATGCTCACGGCCTGGAAATCAACGTGCTCGACAATGAGCAATCCCCAGCGCCCACCGTCAGCCGCCCGGAGCACTCGCTGGTGTGGTTTGACTACGGGCTGGCGGTGGTTGCCACGGTACTGGCCAGCGCCCTGGCCTGGGGGGTGTCCAGTGTGCTGGCGCTGCCCAATATCTCATTGGTGTTTCTTGCCGCCGTTTTGCTGGTCGCGGTGCGCAGTAGCCTTGGGCCGGCGCTGGCCTGTGCTGCGCTGTCCTTTCTGGCCTATGATTTTCTGTTTATCCCGCCCAACTTCTCATTGAGCATCCAGCGCGAAGAAGATGTGCTGACCCTGTTGTTCTTTCTGCTGATGGCGGCGCTCACCGGCAAACTGGCGGCCCGCCAGCGTCGGCAATTGCAGGCCTTGCGTGATACCCAGCAAGAAACCACCGAGCTGCTCGACCTGTCGCGCAAGCTCACTGCCGCCACCGACCGCAAGGCCGTAGTGAATGCCGCCGGGCAGCACTTGAGCGGCTGGAAAGAGCTGGATGTGTGCCTGCTCAACCGCGATGGCAATGGTGGCTGGGATGTTGAAAACGGTGGGCCACTGCAGTTTTCTGAAGCCGAGCGCGCCGCTGCGGACTGGGCCTGGACCCATGATCAGCCAGCGGGCAAAGGCACCGGGACATTGCCGATGGGCCGTTGGTGGTGGTGGCCGATCAGCGCTGAAGAAGGGCCGTTGGCCTTGCTCGGCGTGTGTCCGAAAGCGGGGCAGCAACTCAGCGGCCAACGTCGGCGCCTGCTGATGGCCCTCAGTCAGCCCCTGGCCCAGGCGCTGGCCCGGGCGCGTCTGGTCCAGGACCTCGAAGCCGCCCGCCTGCACGGCGAAACCGAGCAGTTGCGCAGCGCGCTGCTGGCGTCGGTGTCCCATGACCTGCGCACCCCGCTGACCAGCATGCGCGGCAGTATCGACACCTTGCTGGCGTTGGCTGAAGCGATCCCGCTGGCTGACCGCCGCGAGCTGCTCGAAGGCACCCGCGATGAGGCCGAGCGCCTGGATCGCTATATCCAGAACCTGCTGGATATGACCCGCCTGGGCCACGGTGCCCTGAAGCTGGCCCGTGACTGGGTATCGCCTGCCGACATTGCCGGCAGCGCCCTGAACCGCTTGCGTGCGGTGCTGGCGCCCTTGCAGGTGCAGGTGGATGTGCCGGCGCAATTGCCGCTGCTGCATGTGCATGGCGCCTTGATCGAGCAGGCACTGGTCAATGTGCTGGAAAACGCCGCACGCTTTTCACCGGCTCAAGGTCAGTTGCAGCTGACCGCTGGGGCCGATGACCAGGAACTGTGGTTTGCCGTCAGTGATCAGGGGCCGGGTATTCCCGAGGAAGACCGGGCGAAGATTTTCGACATGTTCTACACCGCTGCCCGTGGCGATCGCGGCGGCCAGGGTACGGGGCTGGGGCTGGCCATCTGCATGGGCATGGTGGGTGCCCACGGTGGGCGCATCACGGTGGGTGAGGGCATTGGCGGGCTGGGCACCTGCATCACCCTGTATCTGCCGCTGAGTGTGCAGCCTGGCGTTGAGAATGAAGAGGCAGAACGTGAAGACTGATACTCTTTGCCCATTCCTTTACCGCGACAACAAGCCATGAGCCAGAGCGCGACCATTTTGGTCATCGACGACGAACCGCAGATCCGCAAATTCCTGCGTATCAGTCTGGTGTCCCAGGGCTACACCGTACTGGAGGCCGCGACCGGTGCCGAAGGGCTGAGCCAGGCTGCGCTCAGGCGCCCCGATGTGCTGGTGCTGGACCTGGGCTTGCCGGATATGGACGGCCAGCAGGTGCTGCGCGAGTTTCGCGAATGGTCCGGTGTGCCGGTGCTGGTGCTTTCGGTACGGGCCAGTGAAGCGCAGAAAGTCCAGGCGCTGGACGGCGGGGCCAACGACTACGTGACCAAGCCCTTTGGCATTCAGGAGTTTTTGGCGCGCATTCGTGCCTTGCTGCGTCAGGCCCCTGTGGGTGAAGTTCAGGAGTCCGCGCTGGAGCTTGGCCCCTTGACCGTCGACCTGGCCTTTCGCCGTGTCTTGCTCGATGGTGTTGAAGTAGCCCTGACCCGTAAGGAGTACGCAGTGCTGGCGCAACTGGCGCGCTACCCCGGTCGCGTTATCACCCAGCAGCAATTGCTCAAGGATATCTGGGGGCCGACCCATACCGAGAACAGCCATTACCTGCGCATCGTGGTTGGCCATTTACGCCAGAAACTGGCGGATGATCCGACCCGGCCGCGGTTTATCGTAACCGAAGCCGGGGTTGGTTACCGGTTGCTGGATCCTGCATCCTTTTCGTAACGGTCGAGGGTGTCTTTGGCAATCATCCGGCCCAGTTCAATCAGCTCTGCGGCTTTGTAAAACTCGAAAAAGCGGCATACCCGCTTGGGCACGTTGATCAGGATATCGGGCGGGTAACCGGCGATCTTGTATTGCGCCAGAGAGGTTTGCATCACCTCGAAACTCTGGTTGATCAAATCCAGCAGTGAGGCCGGGCCAACGTTGTCGATAATTACCGAGCCGGTGGCTGATTTGGGCGAGCCTTCTTCAGTGGCAGGCCGGGCGGGTTGAGTCGAGTCGAGCCAGGGGTTGCTCAGTGGTTCGGCCAGGGGGGCGAGCATTTCCTGTTCCAGATTGAGCAACTGCTCGGCATGTCTGTTGCGAAACGGCATGCGCGAACCCAGCGAACTCATCAGGTTGTCAAAGCGCCCCTTGAAGGCCGCAGGGCGCTGGATAACGGGTAGCTGGTAGTTACTCTGATGGGTTGAGTTGAGGTTGACGGCAATGATCAGGTCGCAGTGGCTGGACACCACCGGCACGATCGGCAGCGGGTTGAGCAGGCTGCCGTCGACCAGCATACGGTTGCCTTGCATCACCGGGGTAAACAGGCTGGGAATCGCCGCCGAGGCGCGCATGGCCTGGTGCAGGCAGCCTTCCTGAAACCAGATTTCCTGCTGATGGGTGAGGTCGGTGGCAACAGCGGTGTAGGGGATACGCAGGTCTTCAATATTGATTTCGCCGACGATATTGCGGATCTGGCCGAAGACTTTTTCACCACGAATCGCCCCCAGGCGAAAGCTCACATCCACAAGTCGCAACACATCGAGGTAATCCAGGCTTTGAATCCAGTCGCGATACTGGTCAAGCTTGCTGGCCGCGTAAATTCCGCCCACCACCGCGCCCATGGAGCAGCCGGCGATACAGGCGATGTCATAGCCGCGGCTTTCGAGTTCTTCGATCACGCCAATATGGGCATAGCCCCTGGCGCCCCCTGAGCCCAATACCAATGCAATACGTTTTTTCATGAGCGGCCCCTTCCCCCTGACAGACACTCACAATGCCTTTTTGTTAAGTGTAGTGACAGCTTTGCGGATGAACTCGTATCCACAAGCTAGGCTAGGGTTTGTTGGCGTTTGGTTGTGGCACTTTTATGCGGATTGTTCGTCTTAGACTGCACTGAACAATTAATCTTTGAGGGAAACACCATGAAAGCATGGATTTGTGTGCCGTTGATTGCCCTGGCATTGGCTGGTTGTGCGGGGACCAAAGCCTACCGCGACACCTGTGCAACCAACCTGGATGCGGCCTGGCATGAGCTGGACCTGGCCAAGGCTGAGGGCTTTGCCGGTACGGTCAGCTACTCCAAGGCCTTGTCCTTGCTGACCGCGGCCAAAACCCAGCAGCAATTCGAAGCCTTTGAGGGCTGCACCAAAAAAGCCGAAAAGGCGCGTTTCTATATTCGTGAATCCCGCGCCGGGCGTTGAGCCGTCGCGGTAATGGGGGAGGGTGAGGATGTCTGAGCTGGTTGACCGGATAGTGGCCAATATTGTGCGTCTGGAGGTCAAGTTGCTGGCCTGCCAGGCGCGTCTGGAGGCCGATACGGACCCGGAGGCCCTGCACGACCTGCGTACCACGGTGCGCCGCTTGCGCAGCCTGTTACGGCCATTGCGCGGGCTGCCGGGGGTGGTGCAACTGGAAATGTCAGCGTCTCAGGTCGGGGTTTTGACCACGCCGTTGCGCGACCTTGAAGTGCTGGCTGCGCATTTGCACAAGCATGGTTACACGACCCAGGCGCAACGCCGCTTGCAGCAATTGTCCGGCAGTTATGCCCGGGTCGCTGATAGCGAGCAACTGACCCAGTTGCTGATGATCCTCGATGTGTTCCCGCGTTTTCTGCGGGCTGCCGAGCGTGAAGGCATGTTGCGTGGTTTGCGTCAGCGCATTGAAAAGGTACTGGAGAAACAGTGGCAAACCCTGGAAAAGGCCCTCAATGACCCGGGCCATGACCGCCACCGTGTCAGGTTGCTGATCAAGCGGGTGCGCTATGCAGCTGAGGCCTACCCTGAGCTGAATCAGTTGTCGCCGCTGGTTCTGGCGCGTTTGAAGGGAGCGCAACAGGCCCTGGGCGAGTGGCACGATGCCTGGCAGTGGCTGCTGCAGGCCGGGCAACAGGCCGATTTGCAACCATGTGTTGCGCAGTGGCAGGCCACCCTGGAGCACGGCGAAAAACGGGCTGACAAGGCACTGATCAAACTGAGCGCCGCCTGCTTTCGCTCCTGATCTTTGGCCGATATAGCACTGTGCAGACTCAGATGGATGGGTAGTATCCCGTCATATTTATCTGTTTCGAGGTGCCTATGCAGTTTCGCGAATTGGTTGCGGCAGTACGTACAACGCCACTGGACGTCACCATCCCGGCAGATTGGGGCCAGGGCCGTGCCTGTTTTGGCGGGCTGGTGGTGGCTTTGCAGTACGAAGCCATGCGCGCGCAAGTGTCTGTTGAACGGGCTTTGCGTTCGCTGGCGGTGAGCTTTGTGGGCCCGGTTGCCGCGGATGTGCCGATCCGTTTTGAGGTCGAGGTGCTGCGCGAGGGCAAGGCGGTCAGTCAGGTCCTCGGCCGCGCCGTGCAAGACGGTCAGGTGGTGACGCTGGTACAGGGCAGTTTTGGCGCGTCACGGGAGTCGGCCGTCAGCGTTGACGGCTTGCTCGCTCCTGAAATGAAGGCGCCCGAAGAATGCCCGCTATTACCCTATATCAAGGGTGTTACCCCTGAATTCATGCGCCATATGTCGATGGCCTGGGCCGTGGGCGCACTGCCGTTTACCGGTCGTGGAACGCGGGAAATGGGCGGTTGGGTGCGTTTTGACGGTGAGGTTGAGGACGAACCTCTGACCGAAACCCATTTGCTGGCGTTGGTGGATACCTGGCCACCCGCACTGTTGCCGTTGCTGAACAAGCCGACAGCGGGCAGCACGCTGACCTGGACCATCGAATTTGTGCAGCCACTGCCCAAGGCCAGTACCCTGGAGTGGTGCAAGTACCTGGCCGTCATCGAGCATGCCCGTGACGGCTACGGCCATGTGGCGGCCAATCTTTGGGCTCCGGGTGGCGAGCTTATTGCGATCAGCCGCCAGACGGTGGCAGTTTTCGGATAGTCAGAACTGCTGGCTGTTGCGCGTCGCGTCGTCGAGCTTGCGACCCTGGTGTTGCAGGATCAGCGCTGCAAACAAGGCAACCAGACCGATTACTGCGCTGGTGGCATTTTCACTGAACACGCCAGACACCAGCAGCAGAAAGGCCACTACCAGCATAGGGACTGCGATCAGGTTGATGGCCTGATGGGCAGTGCTGTGCTGGCCCTGCGGGTTGGAGCGCCACTGCCAGGCCGGTAGATTTGGATGACGTTTGCCCATGATTGCTCTCCTTGTTCTGGGGTTCAGCCTCGGCTGAACCGGATAAACAAAGAATAGGGCCGAGGTTAATCCACGGCGAATCAACAATGGCTATTGGCCTTATAGCCAGATACCTATAGCTTTAACTGGCCAATTGCCCGGTTCAGCTCGCCGGCCAGGGTCGCCAACTGATTACTGGTGGTGGCCGAATCAACGGTCTGTTGCACGGTGTTTTCGGTGACATCACGAATGCTCACCACCGCCCGGTTCATCTCCTCAGCCACCTGGCTTTGCTGTTCGGCGGCCACGGCAATTTGCGTATTGCTTTCACGCATCTGTGCCACGGCATGGGTGATTTCAGCCAGTGCTACGCCTGCTTCCTGGGCTTGCTGCACGCAGTCGTCGGCCTTGAACGAGCTTTCCTGCATAAAGTCCACGGCGTCACGGGTGCCGGCCTGCAAGGCTGCAACCATGGCGGTGATTTCGTCTGTGGAGGTTTGTACGCGCTTGGCCAGGTGCCGCACTTCATCGGCGACCACGGCAAAGCCGCGGCCCATCTCGCCAGCGCGGGCGGCTTCAATGGCCGCGTTCAATGCCAGCAGGTTGGTTTGTTCGGCAATGCTGTGAATCACACTGACCACACCGTTAATCTTCTGACTGTCCTGAGCCAGTTGTTGAATCATTTCGGCGGTGGTTTGCACCCCGGCAGACAGGCTGGCGATGGATTGCTGCACGCGGCTGACCACCTGCTGGCCACTGCCGGCAAGGTCGTCTGCGGTTTGCGACAGGTCGCGGGTGGCACCGGCATGTTGGGCGATATGGTAGACCGTGGCCGACATCTCATTGATGGCGGTGGCGGCCTGATCGGTCTCGCTTTGCTGACCGAGCATGCCGTGGCGTACCTCATCCATGCTGCTGGCCAGGCGCGCGGCGCCGGCGTCCAGTTGCGCGGCGGTTTCGGCCACGGTGTTGACGACCCGCTGGTAGCCGGCCTGCATGGCGTTAAAGGCACTGGCCATCTGCCCGACTTCATCGGTACAGGCCAAAGGCACCCGGGCGGACAGGTCGCCGGTTTTCTCCACATGCAGCATCACATCCTTGAGGGTGTTGAGCTGGCTGAGCAGAAAACGGATCAGCAGTTGCGAGGCGCAGAGCATGGCCAGCATCAGTATCAGTACGGCGGCGGCATAGTTGGGCAACCGCTCGACAAACACTTGGGCCAGGCTTGGGGTGTAGGCCAGGACGGCGATTTTTTGCCCGTCGTCGCGGGTCAGCACATCGGCGCCCAGCAGCAGGTCGCGGCCGAACAATGGCATGGGATTGATTGCAACCCAGCCATTGGCTGCGGTCAGTTGGGGCAGCGGTTGATCATTGACACTGGGGGGGTGTCCGGGCTCAAGGCGCAGCAAATACCCGGCCTGAGGCAGGGCTTGCCCGGCAGGCCAGGCACTGAGCAATTGCGCTTGAGCTTGAGCGTTGGCCTGGGCGGCTTTGCTGCGCGACTGCTGCTCAAGCTGCACGGCATAGAGCACCAGCAGCAGGGTGGTGACAAAGGCCACCGCATTGACGGCCCAGAATTTGTATTTGAGCGAGATGTTGCTAAGCCAGGTACCCATGGGAGGTCTTCTCTGATTTGGCGCAAACAATATTGGCAAGGTGCCATCATTGTGCCGCTATTCAGTGACGATCTTGTTGATATGGGTCAACACTGTTTCTCTGTTGGAGCGGGCTTGCTCGCGATGGCATCAACGCGGTGATTCAGACAAACCGTGTCTGCCATCGCGAGCAAGCCCGCTCCCACAGAGGGGACGTCAGTTATCAGCCAGCACCGGCAACCCGTAAAAAGCCCGCGCGCACGCTGTGGTGTGTTCGGCCAGGTCCTGCTCGCTTTCGCCACGATGTAGCGCCACTTCGCGCAGCACGTCCGTCAGGTAAGCCGGTTCATTGCGGCCATTTTTCGGCTTGGGCCGCAGGGTGCGCGGCAGCAGGTACGGCGCGTCGCTTTCCAGCATCAGGCGGCCACGCGGGATGTCGCGTACCAGCGGGTGCAGGTGGGTGCCACGGCGTTCGTCGCAAATCCAGCCGGTAATGCCGATGTGCAGGTCCATGTCCAGGTAACTGAACAGGGCCTTTTTCTCCCCGGTGAAGCAATGCACCACAGCCGCCGGCAAGCGGTCACGGAAATCACGCAAGATCTCCAGCAAGCGCTGGCTGGCATCACGCTCATGCACAAACACCGGCAATTGCAGGTCCACCGCCATGGCCAGGTGTTCTTCCAGCACTTTTTCTTGCTGGGCGCGCGGCGAGAAATCACGGTTGAAATCCAGCCCGCACTCACCCACGGCGCGCACGCCTGGCTCCTTGAGCAAGGCCAGCAACTGGCGGGCGCTGTCGCCGTTCCAGTCACTGGCCGAGTGCGGGTGAATACCGGCAGTCGAGAACAGCCGCTGGCCGCTTTCGTCCAGCTCGCGGCTCAGTTGCAAGGCTTGTTCGCTGCCTTCCACGCTGGTGCCGGTCAGTACCAATTGGCACACCCCGGCTGCGTAAGCGCGGTCCAGCACGGCCTGGTGTTTGCCGTCGAAGCTTGGGTTGGTCAGGTTGACGCCGATATCAATGAGTTGCATGGTTTTACCTCAGGCCACAGGCCACGAAGCATATCAGAGCTGTAGATTTACAAGAAAAACCAAGAACTACAGACAGTTATGGTTGTCTTTGAATGCCGCAACAACGCAATGCCCGGTTGTTTAAAGGACGCATTGACTGTTTTGCGCGCTGATTCCAGCGCTTGAAAGCCTCAATTGGGGTAACCGGTTGTCGGGAAATCCGACAGGGTGCTGGGCTGTATTCTTTCCGGAGAACGGATGACAAGACCGACGCTATTGATTGCGCTGTGCCTGCTGCTGTTGCCACTCCCGGCACTGGCACGCCTGGCTGGACCCTTGCAGGTCGGGCAGCCAAGTCTGGTCCGCGATCTGGCGCAAATTCGCAGCAGTCAGGTGCTGCGCGTGCTGGTCAACCAGAGCCGCAACAGCTCCGGCGAAGTGCAGGGCCAGGCCATTGGCGTTGAATATCACAGGCTGCGTGCCTTTGAGCGCTACCTCAACAGTCACGCCCGTGACGGTCAGGAAATTACCCTCAAGATCATTCCCAAGGCCAAGGACCAGCTGCTGGGTGCCTTGTCTCGCGGCGAGGGCGATGTGGTCGCTCCGGGTGAGTTGATCGACTTCAAGCCCAGCCGGGCCATCAGCGCCAGTGATCCGATCGTTGACGATGTGCCCTTGCTGCTGGTCGGGGTCAAGGGTGAGCGCCGTTTTACCCGCCTGGAGCAACTGTCGGGCCGCACCGTGGCGTTGACCACCGGCAGTGCCGCTGGCGCATCGGTCAATCTGATCAATCAGAAACTGGCGCTGCGCAAATTGCCGCCCGTGAAGATCGAATGGGTAGACCCGACCCTGGCCGTGGAAGATGTGCTGGAGATGGTGCAGGCCGGTATTTTTCACCTGACCATTGTCGAGCGGCCAATTGCCGAGCGCTGGGCCACGCTGATGCCCAAGCTGCGTTTTGATCGCAAGGTGCTGGTCAGCGAGCCCGAAGCCATGCATTGGTATGTGCGCCGCGATGCTTCGATGTTGCGTGCCAGTATCGACCGCTTTCTCGATGGCTATAAGGCCCCGGCCGATCAGGATGTAGCCTTTGAACGGGTCTACCGGCGTTTGTATCGGGTGCATTACCCGCTGGACAGGGCCGATCGTCAGCAGCTTGAGAAACTGCGTCCAGTGTTGCAGAAACATGCGCAGCAGCAAGGCATGGACTGGCTGAATCTGGCGGCGCTGGCATTCAAGGAATCCACCCTCGACCCCGATGCCAAAGGCACCGGCGGGGCGACCGGTCTGCTGCAAATCACCCCTTCTGCTGCGCAGCGGGTGGGCGTGCGCAATATTCAGAACGTCGACAACAACGTGCAGGCCGGGGCCAAATACCTGGCGATGATCCGGCGTAAATTCTTTGCCAGCCCCAGGCTTAACGAGCGCGAGCGTATGGCCTTCGTGCTGGCGGCGTACAACATGGGCCCCGAGCGGGTGCAAGGCATGCGTGCCGAGGCCAAAAGACGTGGCCTGAACCCCAATCAGTGGTTCTTTCAGGTGGAGCGGATTGCCATGGAGCAGGTGGGAATGGGCGCTGTCAGCTATGTTAATAGTGTTAACAAGTACTATTTGGCCTTTGATCGGGAACGGGATTCGCTGGAGCCCAAAAAAGCTGAGCGGGTCTTACGCAAATAATCGAAGAAGTTGATTGTAATTCCCGGTTTATTCGGCTTTTAACATTATAAAAACTGATTAGTATGGCGAGCATTCCCCAACTGATGACCTAAAGGATTTCACCATGAGCAAATTGATCGATACCGTTCTGGGTAGCCGTGCAGGGTATGGCTTGACGGTGCTGCGTATTTTTGTGGGCATCATCTTTGCCGCCCACGGGTCGCAAAAACTGTTTGGCTGGTTTGGCGGCGGTGGCCTGGCCGGTACGGCGCAATGGATGGAAAGCATTGGTCTGGCGCCGGGCACGCTGATGGCCGCGTTGGCCGGTGGCACCGAGTTCTTTGGTGGTCTGGCGCTGATTGTCGGCCTGTTGGCCCGACCTGCGGCACTGGGTTTGACGTTCACCTTGCTGGTGGCGATTTTCTCTGTGCACATCAGCAACGGCCTGTTTATGGCCAACAATGGCTATGAATTCGCTCTGGCGTTGCTGGGCGGCACTCTAGCGGTATTGATCGAAGGTGCAGGCAGGTTGTCCCTTGATCGTGCAATTGCCGACTGAAAACCGGATGTTCAGCAAAAGGCCTGCCCAGAGCGGGTCTTTTTCGTTTTACATGACTGTTGACAGGTGGAAGCAGGTTTATCTAGGATGTTTTCTTGCGCCGATTTAAACAGCTACTTGCGGGGCGCCAGAGGGTCACAGACCGTCTAAGAGGCTTGTAACAGGCCTTGAAATACCGCTAAAGCGCTGGTTCGGTGTTGCCTCTCACCTGCCACGCAGAAACTTGAGGCGGAGAACCGACACATGAGTCACCCACGTCCCCTTGTACGTCTTGCGCCAATCTCGGCCAGCCCTGCCTTGCGCAATCCAAAAATCCTTCTGGGTGGTAAACACCAGCCTACCTTGCTGCGTTATCTCGATGGCTGGCCACGGCGCAAAGGTCGGGCCACGGCGTTTTTGATCCAGTTTGTGGAAGAGGGTGATCAACTGGAGCGTTTTGCCGCTGACAGTTTTGACCTGGCGGTGATCCAGTCCCCCTGTGCAGAAAATGCCGAGCGGGTGATTCGCAATCTGACTCGTGTTTGTCGGCAGGGCTTGATCACCCTGCGTTGAACCCTGGGAACTGGACCTGTAGTCGCTGCCGAGGAACGAAGGCAGCGAGCTCTGTATCAAAAACGCTCCAGCCGGTAAGGTTGCAGCTCAGGTAGTGCATGGGCGCTGGTCGCCCCCGCCAACTGCGCAATCAGCTCCGCCGTCACCGCCGCCTGCGTCAGGCCCAGATGCTGATGGCCGAAAGCAAGCAGCACCTTGCCGTCGCACACCCGGTCTATGATTGGCAGCGAGTCAGGCAGCGATGGCCGAAAGCCCATCCACGGCGTGGCCCCTGCAGCGCTCAAATCCTCACGAAACAACCCTTTGCTCAGGCGATGCAACTGCCAGGCGCGCTCCATGCTGGGCGGGGCCTGTAGCCCGGCAAACTCGACCGTACCTGCCAGTCTCAGGCCATCGGTCATCGGCGTCATGATGAACTTGCGCTCCAGCGAGGTGACGGCAAACGGCAGCCGCTCATGCTCGTGCGGCAGCATCAGGTGGTACCCGCGTTCGGTATCCAGCGGGACTTTCTTGCCGGTGAGGGCAGCGGTAAGTTTGGCCGAGTGGGCGCCGCAGGCAATCACGACCCGGCGGGCGGTCACCCGGCCCTGAGCGGTAACCAGAGAAACACCTGCCTCACTCACTTGCGCGCCGGTTACCTGCTGTTGGAGAAACTGCACGGCGCATTTTTTGGCAGCTTCTACCAGTTCGCAGACCACGCGGTAGGGGTCGATAAAGTGCCCCGTGGCCGGGAAAAACAACCCGCCCTGAATCTGCTCGCTCAATTGTGGCGCAGTCTCGCGTACGGTCTTGGCCTGCCAGAACTCCACCGGTACCTGCTGTTGGCGCATACGTGTTTGCAGTGTATGGAGTACCTGGCGGGACTCGGGGCGTTCGAAGACCAGCAACGAGCCGTCCTCCCTCATCAGGCCCGGGCAATCAATGCCCTCCAGCAGCCGGTGCCAGGCACCCAGGCTGCTTTCGTTAAGGGCACGAATACCGGCCACGGTGCGCTGAAACGGCGCCGGTCGCAGGTTAAGCAGCAGGCGGGTAAACCACGGCAGGGCGCGGGGCATGTATTTCCAGTCCAGGCGCAGTGGGCCCATCGGGTCCATCAGCATGGCCGGCAAGCGTTTGAGAATCGACAGGTCGGCAATCGGAAACACTTGCTCAGTGGCCAGGTGCCCGGCATTCCCGTACGAGGCGCCGTGGCCCGGTTGCTGAGGGTCGATGACCACCACCCGCTGGCCCTGACGCGCCAGTTGCAGGGCACAGGCGACACCGATAATGCCGGCGCCGACGACGGCAATGTCGGCTGTATTCGAGTCGAAGTGATCAGGCATTTTCCAGTACTTCTCTGTGGCCATCGAGCAGGCGGCGCACGTGCAGAGGATTGGCGTGCTTGAGTGCGGTCGGCAGCAGGCTGTCGGGGAAGTCCTGATAGCAGACCGGGCGCAGGAAACGCAGGATGGCAGCAGTCCCGACCGACGTGGTACGGGTGTCCGAGGTAGCCGGGAACGGCCCGCCGTGGACCATCGCGTCGCACACTTCAACCCCCGTTGGCCAGCCATTGACCAGCAGGCGCCCGGCCTTGCGTTCCAGGGTCGGTAGCAAGGCCCTGGCACTGTCGAGGTCGGCATCATCCAGTTGCAGGGTGATGGTCAATTGGCCTTCAAGGTGCTCGAGTACCTGGCGCACCTCATGCTCATCGGCGCATTGCACCACCAGCGATACAGCACCGAATACTTCGGCTTGCAATGCAGGGTCGGCGAGGAAGTCCCTGGCCTGGGTCACGAACAGGTGAGCCTGACACTGGTTTGGCGTCTCCCCCTGCAAACCGGCAGCGGCTTCTTGTGCACTGCTCAGTTCCTGCAGCGAGCCAATACCGGTCTCATAGGCCTGAAAAATCCCGGGCGTGAGCATGGTCTGTGCCGGGCTCTGCTGGACAAGTCTGGCAGCGGTGCTGATAAAGGTATCCAGTGCCGGGCCCTGGTGTGCAATAACCAGCCCCGGGTTGGTGCAAAACTGGCCTGCACCCTGGGTCAGCGAAGCAACGAAACCCTGCGCCAGTGCTTCGCCGCGAGCCTGCAGCGCAGCTGGGAAGAGCAACACCGGATTGATCGAACTCATCTCCGCATACACCGGAATGGGTTCGGGACGAGCGGCCGCTACTTTGCACAACGCGATGCCGCCACTGCGCGAGCCGGTGAAACCGACAGCCTTGATACGTGGGTCGCTGACCAGAGCCACACCCACTTCGCGGCCGGAGCCGAACAACAGGGAAAACACACCGGCAGGCAGACCTGATTTTTTCACGGCGCGGGCAATCGCATGGCCAACCAGTTCGCTGGTGCCGGGGTGGGCGCTATGGGCCTTGACCACCACCGGGCAGCCTGCCGCCAGCGCCGATGCGGTGTCGCCACCCGCCACGGAGAAGGCCAGCGGGAAGTTACTGGCGCCGAACACGGCCACCGGCCCCAGCGGTACCTGGCGCTGGCGCAGGTCTGCGCGGGGCAGGGGCTGGCGCTCAGGCAGCGCATTATCGACGCGCACATCCAGCCATTCCCCGGCGCGCACGGTACGGGCAAAGGTACGCAGTTGCTGGCAGGTGCGTCCGCGCTCACCGAGGATACGCGGGCGGGGCAGGCCGGACTCGCTGACGGCGCGGTCAATCAGTTCATCACCTATGGCTTCGATCTCATCGGCGATGGTCTCTAGAAAAGTGCCGCGAGTTTGCAGTGGTGTCTCGCGAAAACGGTCAAAAGCCTCCCAGGCCAGGGCGCACGCCTGCTCGACATGTTTGCCGCTGCCGCCGGGGTAAGCCGGTTCGAGCACAGTGCCGGTGGCAGGGTTGATCGCCCGGATCGCTTCGCGGTTACCGGTGATGGCTTGCTGACCGATCAGCATATTGCCTGTCAGAGTCATGGCGTGTTCCTGAAAAAAAGGCTGGGGGCTAATGCCGATCAATAAGGTGGGGATGCTCAATCCCTGTGGGAGCGGCGGTGCGACGATTCGACTTGCTCGCGATTGGAGCAACGCGGCCCAACTTTAAACCGCGTAGTCTGTATCGCGAGCAAGCCCGCACCGACAATGCTCCTTGACGGACCAACATCTGGCTGTGGCGTACCGGGTCAGGCGACGTTCTGTTCTGCGGACCAGTTTTTGTACCACTGGCGGAACAGGTTGTACTGGTCCTCGGCGTAGTGGCGCTGGGCATCGCTCAGGGCATCGGTGTCGTTGAAGTGCAGGCTGTATTCGCTGTCACCATTGAGCGCCATCAGGTGCTTGTAGTAGAGCACCAGATCAGTGCCTTCATCGAACGACGACAGCACGCCCAGGGCGGCTTCCAGCTCACGGGCCAGACGGCGGGCTTTAGGGTCGCCCTTGGCCGCTTGCTTGCTCAGGGCCACCAGTCGCAGCACTTCGCGCGGCAGGGCGTTGCCGATACCGGTAATGGCGCCAGTGGCGTTGCAGTTGACGAAGCCATGCACCACCTGGGTGTCGACACCGACCATCAGGGTCACGTCATCGTCCTTGGAGGTAATGTGCTCGGCGGCGTAACGCATATCGGCAGCACCGCCGAACTCTTTGAAACCGATCAGGTTCGGGTGCTGGCTGCGCAGTTCGAAGAACAGGTCGGCACGAGTGGCAAAACCGTAGTAAGGGCTGTTGTAGATCACGGCTGGCAGCTGTGGAGCGGCTTGCAGGATGGCGGCGAAGTGAGCTTTTTGCGCAGCAGGCGAGGCGGCACGGGACAGCAGGCGTGGAATCACCATCAGGCCCTGGGCGCCGACCTTGGCAGCGTGTGCCGCATGGGATACCGCTTCACGGCTGTTGACCGCACCGGTGCCGACGATGGTCGGAATCCCGGCAGCCACCAGGCGTGCCACACCTTCCTGACGCTCGGCTTCGGTCAGCAGCGGCCAGTCCCCCATGGAGCCGCAATACACCACGGCACTCATGCCGATTTCGATCAGTTCGCGGCCCTTGGCCACCAGTGCGTCGAAGTCCGGCTTGCGCTCGGCGGTGCACGGGGTCATCAGGGCAGGCATGCAACCGGTGAAAATGTTATCGCTCATTGTTCTTACGCCTCGAGTCGTTTATTCGGATATGTGAACAGCGAGGGGCTTAAATGCCCCACGCGAAAGGATCTTTTTCGTCGATCAGCAGCATGCTGTCGGCAGTCATAAAGGCCTGGCCGGTAATAAACGGGCGAATGCGCTCGCCTTGCCATTGATAGCTGCCGACAAACTGGCTGGCGGTGATGCTGGCCTGTACCCAGGGCTGTCCTGGTGCCAGTTTGCCGTCGGCCGCCAGGCACGCCAGTTTGGCGCTGGTGCCGGTGCCACAGGGTGAGCGGTCGTAGGCCTTGCCCGGGCACATGACGAAGTTGCGGCTGTCGGCCCGGGCGTCGTCGGCAAACAGTTCGATATGGTCGATCAGGGCACCGTCTTCGCCGTGAATGCCCTGGGCCTCAAGGGCCTTGAGCATTGCCCAGGTGTACTCGGTCAAGGCTTCGACATTGTCCAGTTGCAGCGCTTTGCCGTGGTCGGAAACCAGGAAGAACCAGTTGCCGCCCCAGGCAATATCGCCATGCACCTGGCCATGCCCCGGCACCTCAACGGCGACCTGCTGGCGGTAGCGGTAGGAAGGCACATTACCTACGGTGACTTGGCCGTCTGGATGCAGGGTGGCGGTGACCGGGCCGACCGGTGTGTCGATCTTGTGCTCGCCCGTCTCGATCAGGCCCAGGTAGTACAGCGAGGCAACCAGGCCGATGGTGCCGTGACCGCACATGCCCAGATAACCGGCATTGTTGAAAAAGATCACGCCGCAGGTGGCATCTGCCGACACCGGCTCGCAGTACAGCGCGCCGACCAGTACATCGTTGCCACGGGGCTCCAGCAGGCAGGCCCGGCGCCATTGGTCATGCTGGTCGCGCAGTGCATCGCGCTGCTCGGCAATGCTGCGCCCGGCCAGTTGCGGAAAGCCTTTGAGTACCAGGCGGGTGGGTTCGCCGCCGGTGTGGGAATCAATGACATGTACTTGTTTCATAGGCCTGCCCATTGATGAGAACAATGGAGCCAGAGTGGGCCGTTCAAGCATTTTGCGATTGATCTTTTCCATTGAAGCGGATGACGAAATCGGCACAATGCAGGCAGGCGCTCGATGCCTGGTCAGACGTGGGAGAGTGAGATTGATGACGCAGAATGCTTTTGCAATCCTGAACCAGGGCAATGAGCTGAGCCGTCCTGAAAGCCTTGAGCAGTTGCTCTCGGGTGTGGCGCTGTTGCTGCCGATGCTGGATGCCATCCCCAATGCTGCGATCTTTATCAAGGACAATGCCGCACGCTATGTC
The DNA here is from genome assembly GCF_055408445.1 of Pseudomonas sp. B414. Classification (NCBI taxonomy): domain Bacteria; kingdom Pseudomonadati; phylum Pseudomonadota; class Gammaproteobacteria; order Pseudomonadales; family Pseudomonadaceae; genus Pseudomonas; species Pseudomonas sp. B414. The sequence goes on from NZ_JBUZTQ010000002.1 coordinate 43,118, forward strand.
CTGGCCAATCGCACTCTGGTGCAGCGCTGTGGCTTGAAGCATCTGCAACCGCTGCTGGGCAAAACCAGCGCCGAGGTTTTTCCTGCGCAACTGGGGCCCGGTTATACCGAGCAGGATCGCCAGGTGCTGGAGCAGGGGCTGGTGCTGGAAGACCAGTTGGAGCTGCATCTGTACGGGACCCGTGAGCCGGGCTGGTGCCTGACCCACAAACGCCCGCTGTATAACCGCCAGGGCGAGATCATCGGTCTGGCCGGGATTTCCGTGGACCTGCAATCAGCCAGCGACACCCACCCGGCCTATCAGCGGCTGGCAGCGGTGGACGAATATATTCGTACGCATTTCTATCGCCGCGTCACCCTGGTCGAGTTGACCCGCATTGCCGGGATTTCCGTGGCGCAGCTGGAGCGGTATTGCAAGCGGGTGTTTCACCTGACGCCACGGCAGATGATCCAGAAGGTGCGTCTGGAACATGCCCATCGCCTGTTGTTGACCGATCTCCCTATTACTGAAGTGGCCCTGCAGTGCGGCTACACCGATCACAGCGCTTTTACCCGCCAGTTCAAGGCACTGACCGGCTTCACGCCACGCCAGTACCGCCAGGCCACGGCACAGTGAAGTGTCCGTGGCCCGGTGCACTGCCTTGCAGGATTACTTTTTCAGCGTGTCGTAGGCTTCAAGTGCGCGCAGTGAGTAGATATAGGCCGCACCGGCATTGAGCGAGATGGCGGTTGCCAGGGTTGCCGCGATTTCTTCGCGGCTGGCCCCGGCCTTGATTGCCGCATCGGCGTGAACGGTGATACAGCCGTCGCAGCGGGTGGTGACGGCCACGGCGATGGAAATCAGCTCGCGGGTCTTGGCATCCAGCACATCGTTTTCGGCAGAGGCTTCACCGAGGGCCATATAGGCCTTGACCATTTTTGGATTGCTCTTGCCCAGCGCACCGAACGCCTTCTGGATGGTGGGCAGCAATTCAGACCAGTTATTGAACATGGGTTAACTCCTGAGCAGGTTGGGTGTAGTGTTTCGACTCGTTCAGTTTCCTCTTTCAATCTGGTCCGGATTTGCCCGATCCGCTCAGTTTTTTATGCGATACGCTCAAATGAGCTGAGCCCGAGCTGACACAACTATGGATATTCGTCATTTTCGCTACTTCCTGGAAGTCGCCCAGCAGCGCAATTTCACCCGCGCAGCCGGGCAACTGGGCATTGCAACGCCAACCTTGAGCCGTCAGATCCAGGATATGGAGCAGGCACTGGGTACACGCCTGTTTATTCGCCAGCAGCGCGAAGTCACCCTGACCGAGGCAGGCGCGGCGCTGGTCAGGGAGGCCGAAGCGGCCGTGCGCCAATTCGAGTTCGCCCAACGCAGCGCAAAACGCGCCGGGCGTGGCGAAATCGGCCATATCGAGTTGGGCTATGTCGCCTCAGCGGTATATTCGGGGCAACTGCAAAAGCAGATCCAGGGCTTTAGCCGCGAATACCCTGATGTCACCCTCAGGCTGTGCGAAAGCCCTATGGCATCGCTGCCCGGGATGATTGTTGATGGGCGTTTGGATATCGGCTATATCCGCGCACCGATGGTTCTGCCTGATGGCGTGGCCTCCTTGCGCCTTGATGCGGAGGGTTTCGTGCTGGCATTGGCCACGGATTCCTGGCTCTGCGGGTTACCGGAAATCAGGGCCGAGCATCTGCAGCAGGAGATTTTCATTCTGCCGGAGCAAATCAGCGGTACCTTGCAAGTCGCCGCCGACGCAGGGTTCTCCCCGACACTGGGGCCGCAACCCGGGGGGCTGCTGGAAGTGATTGCGCTGGTGTCACTGGCGCAGGGCGTGGCGGTTGTGCCTGAATCGGTAGTGGGGCATCTGAATTTGCCCAATGTGATCTACCGGACGATCAAGGGTAATGCTGGTTCATCCTGGCTGGCCTTGATCTATCGGCGCTTTGAAAAGGCCCCGGCGGTCATACGCTATATCGATCAGGTCAAGGCCAGATATCTGCAGCGCTTGTGATCTGTGCAAGCGCCCTTATTTATTTCGTCGCGCCGGGGTGACATACGTCCCCTAGAGCCCATGCAACCGTGCTGGAGACAAGCCGTCAGTGAGTACCAACATCATCACAAAGGAAGGTCATGAAGCCCTGAAAAAGGAGCTCGACTACCTGTGGCGGGAAAAGCGCCCGGACACCACACGCAAGGTCACTTGGGCGGCCTCTCTGGGTGATCGCAGCGAGAACGCCGACTACCAGTACAACAAAAAGCTGCTGCGCGAGATCGACCGCCGGGTTCGCTACCTGCGCAAGCGCCTTGAAGATGTGCGGGTGGTGGCTTACTCACCTGAGCAGGAAGGCCGGGTGTTTTTTGGTGCCTGGGTCGAGATCGAAAACGAAGCCGGGGAGGTCAAGAAATTCCGCATTGTGGGCTATGACGAAATCTACGGTCGCAACGATTACATCTCCATCGATTCGCCAATGGCCCGTGCGCTGTTGAAGAAAGAAGTGGGGGATGAAGCCACAGTGCAGACCCCGAGCGGGGAAGTGCTGTGGTGGATAAACGATATTTATTACGAAAAAAGCTAGCTCAGCAGGTGGGAGCGAGCCTGCTCGCGACGGCAGTGATCCAGTTAGCACCTTCGCGAGCAAGCCAGCCCCACACTTTCAGTCTTTAGCCCTCACGCAACACCGTTAACGGGCTGGCATTGAGCGCCCGGCGAGTGCCGAACACCCCGGCGCCCCCCACCATCACCGCGCCCAGCACCGGCAGCAGCAACAACCACGGATGCGGCTGCCACGGCAGGTCAAAGGCGAAACGGTACAGCACCAGGCTGACCAATTCGGCGCCCAGCGCCGCGAGCAGGCCGCTAGTGGCGCCCAGCAGGCCGAACTCGATGCGCCGGGCCTTGACCAGCAGTTGCCGCTCGGCCCCCAGTGCGCGCAGCAGGGCTCCCTGGCGGATGCGTTCATCGAGGGTGGATTGCAAGCCGGAGAACAGCACCGCCATGCCCGCCGCCAACACAAACAGCAGCACGTATTCCACGGCAATGGTCACTTGCGCCAGGATGCTGCGCAATTGCTCCAGCAAGGCGTCGATGGGCAGGATGGTCACGGCCGGGAAGGTACGCGACAGCTCGATGATCTCTTTGTCGTGCCCCGGTGCCAGGTAAAAGCTGGTCAGGTAGGTGGCCGGTAAATCCTGCAAGGTGCCGGGCTGGAAGATCATGAAGAAGTTGGGCTGGAAGTTGTCCCAGTTGATGCTGCGCAAACTGGTGACCCGCGCTTCGCGATTGACCCCGGCAATGGTGAAGGTCATGACATCGCCCAGCTTCAGCTTGAGGCTTTCAGCAACTTTGGCTTCCACCGAGACGCCGGGCACATTGCCGTCGGGCTTCGGTCCCCACCAGCTTCCAGCTGTCAGTTTATTCTCGGCAGGCAGGTCGGCGGCCCAGGTCAGGCTCAGGTCGCGCTGGATGGCCTTGTCGCCGCTGGAATCCTTGCTGACGATATCTTGCACCGGCTCGCCATTGATGCTGACCAACCGTCCCGGAATCACCGGGTACAGCGGCGCTGCCTGGGCCTGAAGAGTCATCAGGTGGGCGCCAAAAGCCTCCTTGTCGGCGGGCAGGATATTCAGGGCAAAGTAGTTGGGCGCGTCCTTGGGCAACTGGTTTTGCCAGGTGTCGAGCAGCTCGCCGCGCAACAGGGCGATCAGGGCCATCGACAACAGGATCAGGCCAAAAGCCAAGGCCTGGCCCGCGGCTGCCAGCGGGTGACGCAACAACTGGCCCAAGCCCAGGCGCCAAGGCAGCGAGGCCCCTGCCAGCAGGCGACGCAGGCTTTGCAGGCCCAGCAGGAGGATGCCGCCAAGCACCAACGCGGCAATCACCCCACCGCCGAGTAGGGCGAAGGTCAGTACCAGATCCAGGCTCATGCGCCACATGATCAGCCCCAGGGCCAGCAGGGCTGCACCGTAGACCGTCCAGGTGCTGGCCGGTATCGGCAGCATGTCGCGGCGCAAAACCCGCAACGGTGGCACGCGGCCCAATGCTGCCAGCGGCGGTAAGGCAAATCCCGCCAGTGCTACCAGCCCGGTGCCCATGCCGGCGATCGCGGGCATCATGCCACCAGCAGGCACATTGGCCGGCAGCAGGTCATGCAGCAGGGCAAACAGGCCAAGCTGGGCCAGCCAGCCGAGCAATGCGCCGGCCAGGCTGGCCAGCAGCCCGAGCACTGCCAGTTGCAGGGTAAACAGTAACAGGGCTTCGCGCCGTGACAGGCCCAGGCAGCGCAGCAGGGCGCTGGCATCGAAGCGTCGATTGGCAAAGCGGGTGGCAGACAGGGCCACGGCCACGCCCGCGAGCAGCACCGCCACCAGGCTGGCCATATTCAAGTAGCGCTCGGCCTTGCCCAGGGCACCGCCGATCTGCTGGTTGCCATCACGGCCGTCGAGCAGGCGCTGATTGGCCTCAAGCCCGGGCTTGATCACCTGGCGATAGGATTCAAGGGCTGGTGCCTCCCCGCGCCACAGCTCGCGATAGGTCACCCGGCTGCCCGGCTGGACGATGCCGGTGGCTTCCAGATCATCCAGATTGATCAGTACCCGTGGTGTCAGGCTGTAAAAATTGCCGGCGCGGTCTGGTTCGTAGGTCAGCACGCGGGTGATGCGTACGGTTTTTGCGCCGACATCGATCTCATCACCGACCTTGAGGTCCAGCGCGGTCAGCAGCCGGGCTTCAACCCAGGTTTCTCCGGTGGCAGGGCCGCCGCCTGACTGTTCTTCGGCATAGGGCTGGGGGGCACTTTTCAGTTCGCCGCGCAACGGGTAGGCATCGTCTGCCGCCTTGATGCTGGAGAGCTGGATGCCGTTGTCGGTGGCAATCACGCTGGCAAACTCCACCACCCGGGCGTGTTGCAGCTGCAGGTCGGTACCGGCCTTGATTTGCTCGTCGCGGGCCGGGGCGCTGCCATCGAGTACCAGATCGGCACCGAGGAATTCGGTGGCGCGCAACAGCATCGCACCATTGAGGCGGGCACCGAAGTAACCGATGGCGGTACTGGCCGCCACCGCGACCAGCAGGGCAAAGAACAGCACGCGCAGCTCACCGGCGCGGGCATCGCGCAGCAATTGGCGTACGGCCAGACTCAGCAGGCGCAACAGCGGCAGGCGTGCCATCAGGGCTCCAGAGGGCCGACCAGATGGCCGGCTTCAAGACGGATCAGGCGCCGGCAACGATGAGCCAGGCGTTCGTCATGGGTCACCAGCACCAGGGTGGTGCCGCTTTCCTTGTTCAGTTCGAAAAGCAGGTCGGTGATGCGCTCACCGGTGTGGCTGTCGAGGTTGCCGGTGGGTTCATCGGCAAACAGCACGTCCGGGTTGGCCGCGAAGGCCCGGGCAATCGCTACCCGCTGCTGCTCACCACCGGACAGCTGGCGCGGTGAATGGCTCAGGCGCTGGCCCAGGCCGACGCGCTCAAGCAGATGGCGGGCATGCTCGCGGGCATCCTTGCGGCCCTCAAGCTCCAGCGGCAGCATGACGTTTTCCAGGGCGTTGAGGCTGTCGAGCAGCTGGAATGACTGGAACACGAAGCCTACGTGCTCGGCCCGCACCCGTGCGCGCTGGTCTTCGTCGAGGGTGCTCAGGGCACACCCGGCGAGGATCACTTCGCCCTGGCTGGGCAGGTCCAGGCCTGCCAGCAGGCCGAGCAAAGTGGACTTGCCGGAGCCGGATGCGCCGACAATGGCCAGGCTGTCGCCCTTGTTCAGCTCAAGGCTCAAAGGGTGCAGGATGGTTAACTCGCCTTCCGCGCTGGGAACCACTTTGCTAAGGTTCTGCGCGGTGAGAATACTTTCGCCCATGGAGAATCCAATGCGTGTGTGGTTTATAAGTGCTGCTCTGGCCCTGATGTGCATGGCACAGACGGCAACGGCGGGAACAATCTTGATCGTCGGCGATAGTATCAGCGCAGCTTTCGGCCTGGATACCCGTCTGGGATGGGTGTCTTTGCTCGAACAGCGGCTCAAGGAGCAAGGATACGACGACCAGGTGGTCAATGCCTCGATCAGCGGCGACACCAGCGCTGGCGGGCTGGCGCGGCTGCCGGCGCTGCTTGCAGAGCATAAACCGGATGTGGTGATTGTCGAGTTGGGTGGCAACGATGGCCTGCGTGGTCAACTGCCCGCGCAATTGAAACAAAATCTTGCAGGGATGATTGATGCGTCGCAGCAGGCGGGTGCCAAAGTGCTGCTGCTGGGTATGCAATTGCCGCCCAATTATGGTGCGCGTTACACCCAGGCGTTTGCGTCGGTCTATGCCGAACTGGGCAAGGAAAAACAGATCGTGCTGGTACCGTTTTTCCTTGAAGGCGTGGGCGGCAAACCCGAGCTGATGCAGGCCGATCGCATCCATCCAGCGGTCGGTGCGCAGGGGCTTTTGCTGGATAATGTATGGCCGGCGTTAAAACCCCTGCTTTGATGCTTTTCTAGTGGCAGTGTTTCGGCTAAGGTGGCGCCCCCCCGATTTGGAGCCCCCGATGTCGCGTCCTGCCTGGTCTTTATATGCCTATCAACTGATCGAGCCCGATGAGCAGCTCGATTTGTTCGCCTGCCAGGAGGTACGGGTGCATCTGGTGACGCGTCAACTGGAGCTGGGAGGCACCATTGACCGTACGTTGTGTGGCTCGTTGCTGCCTGCGCAACCGCGCTGGTCGGATGTCACGCGCAAGGTCTTTCAGGACCACCGGTTGTGCCCGCTGTGCCGGGCCATTATCGAGTCGCAGCGCCGTGGCACCGAGCCCATCTGGCCAGAGCTGCGCTTTGAACTATGATGTAAGCTGTTTGCTGCCCTGACCGGCTCACGCTCCCCGTGGGCGCGGTGTACACTCCCTTTTTTGTCCCCCCGTTGTTTATGCGAAGGATGTTCCGGATGTTGTCGCGCCTACCTGCAGTCACCCGCTACCTGTCAGTTGCCGCACTTTGTGTTGCGGGGCCCGCTGTTGCGCTTGAGTTCCCGCTGCCACCGCCAGGCGAAGATGTCGTCGGCGAAGTGCAGGTGATCAAGGGCAAGTACGAAGACTCCTTCGCCGATCTGGGCAGTCAGTACGAACTGGGCTACTCGGAAATGATCGCTGCCAACCCGGGAATAGACGCCTGGTTGCCGGTCAAGAAGAACCCGGATGGCACTATCATCGACACCGATATCGTGTTGCCGACCCAGTTCATCCTGCCGCCGGGCAAGCGTGAAGGAATCGTGATCAACCTGGCGGAATATCGGCTGTATTACTTCCCGAAGGACCAGAACAAGGTTTACACCTTTCCGCTGGGTATTGGTCGCGAAGGCTGGGGCTCGCCTCTGGGGCAGACCAAGATCACCGCCAAGACGCCGAACCCGACCTGGACGCCTCCGGCCTCCATCAAGGCCGAGCACGCCAAAAATGGCGACCCGTTGCCTAATGTGGTGCCCGCAGGCCCCGATAACCCGTTGGGCCCGTTCAAGTTCACTCTCGGGATGCCCGGCTACCTGATCCACGGCTCTAATGCCAAGTTCGGCATCGGTACTGGCACCAGCCACGGCTGCTTCCGCATGCTGAACAAGAACGTGCTGGAAATGGCCCAGATGGTGCCGGTCGGCACGCCGGTGCGCATCATCAACGAACCGTACAAACTGGGTGTTCGCGATGGCAAGGTGTTCCTGGAGGTGCATGAGCCGTTGAACGTCAAGGATGGTTCGCTGCTGGCTGTCAGCGACAAGTCCCATTTGACCCCTGAAGACTTGCAGAACAAGTACGCGGGTTTTATCAACTTCCTGCTCAAGCACAAAGACCTGGAAAACAGCGTCCAGATCGACAAAGACAGGGCATTTCCTGTAGTGGGTGCCGAAACGGGCATACCTGCAGAAATCGGCATTTCCAATTCGGCAGTGGCTGCAGGCCAGTCGCTGGATTACGTGCAGTAAGGTACTTTAAACAGCCCGATAAAAAGCCGCCGTGGTTAATACCCCCCGGCGGCTTTTTTATTGCCTGCTTATTGTGCGACAGGCAATAAAAAAGCCGACCTAAAAATAGGTCGGCTTGATAACAGTCCCGAAGGACTATTACTTGCGGCTTGCTTTTTCAAGCATGCGCAGAGCGCGCTCGTTAGCTTCATCAGCAGTCTGCTGTGCTTTTTGAGCAGCAGCCAGAGCTTCATCAGCTTTACGGTAGGCTTCGTCAGCACGAGCCTGGGAGCGAGCTGCTGCATCTTCAGTTGCAGTCAGACGGGCTTCAGTTTCTTTAGATACGCTGCTGCAACCGGTAGCCAGAACTGCGGCCAATGCCAGAGCAGAGAATTTCAGAACGTTGTTCATCGTGTTCCCCTTCAAGGACTTTCTAATTAAAGCTGCTCCTTCAAAGTGAGGAAACAGCCGGCGTACATAGTACCCATTACTTGTAGTAAGTAAAATGACCTAGCGCAAGAACCAAAAAAAATAATTGGCAAGCTATGTAGATGGGCTAGCTTTAACGGATTGTGCTTGTAAAACAGTCAGTTTGGAGCGTGCACAGTGACATCCTCATGATGGCATCACGTGACTTTAAGTGCGGCTGTGCGTCATAGCCTCAACCTTCCGGAAAATGTCCCTGGTTCTGACGAGTCGTTTGGGCAGTCGAGTTCTGCTGACAACTGACGACTACATGAGCCGAACATTTGCATTGAGATTGGCTACGCTGTAATCAGACCTGTCGGCACAACCTGTGCTGGCAACGCGTGCGTGATGGCGTAGTTGTTTCCTCAGCGGAAAAACCACAGTAAGGTAGGGGTCACGGTTCAAGACCCGCGAGGAGCAATGATGAGCGAGGCGTTGTCTATCCACCATGACCAGGCAGGTCACCAGTTTGAGACCACTGTCGACGGTCATCGTGCTTACCTGACCTATATGGATCTGGGCAAGCAGACTCTGGATATCTATCGCACGTTCGTGCCCAATGCCTTGCGTGGTCGGGGTATTGCGGCAGCATTGACCGAGCAGGCGCTCGATTACGCCGACAAGATGGGTTATGAGGTGATTCCCTCATGCTCGTATGTAGAACGTTACATGGAGCGCCACAAGCGCCCTCAGGCCAATACCTGAAATCAGATCGATAAAAACGCCGGGCTTGCTCCGGCGTTTTTGTGTGCGACTACAAATGCACGGTGATTGCACTGGTGGGCCGACTGCAGCACAACAGGATGTCGCCGTTTTGCGGTGTCTCCAGCGGCTCTTCAAAGTACTCCACAGAGCCTTCCTGCAGACGAACCTGGCAGGTGTTGCACAAACCCGCCCGGCAATTGAATGCGGGTGCCAGGCCGGCCTGCTCTGCGAGGTCCAGCAGCGAGTGACAATCTTTATCCCAAACCACCCGAGTGCCTGACGGCATAAAGCACACGTTCAGCGTGTCGTTGCCCGGGCTCGGTAAGATGGGTGTGATGGCGGGTGCTGCAACCGGCCCGATCTCGTCTTCCGCGAGCACGGCGGCGGGCCCAAAAAATTCATAGTGAATACGCTCCTTGCCCACTCCAAGGCTGCGCAACAGGCGCCAGTTCGCCTGCATAAACGGGCGCGGGCCGCACAGGTAGACATCGTAGTCATCCAGAGGCAGTAACTGTTGCAGGGTCTGGCGGCTGATCAGGCCTTGGCTGTGATAGCGCTGTCGGTCCTCTGCAGCAGGGTTGCGGTAGCAAAAATGCACCGCAATGCCCGGACGCCGATCGGCCAGTGCCAGTACTTCGTCGCGCAAGGCATGCGCCGCACCGTTTTCACAGGCATGCACAAAGTGCACGGCGCGGCCCTGCTGCAGGCTCAGGGTGTGCAGCATGCTGACCATCGGCGTCAGCCCGACCCCGCCGCTGAACAGCAGCACGGGCCGGGTGCTGAGTTCGTCCAGCATAAAGGTGCCGGACGGGCCTGCGACTTGCAACTCGTCCCCTACTTGCACACAGTCATGCAGATGGTTGGAGCCCAGCCCCGGTTTCAGGTGAGGCTGGTCGAAGGGCGCTGGCTCGCGCTTGACCGAAATTCGCACCTGGCCCGGCTGGGTGGCGCAGGCACTGAAGCTGTAGTTGCGCAGCAGGGTGCTGTTGTCGGCCAGGCGCAAGCGCAGGGTCAGAAATTGCCCCGGGCGAAAATCCAGACGTCTGATACCATCGACCGGGGCGAGGACAAAGGAGGTAATGATCGCGCTTTCCGGCTGTTTGTCGATCACCCGCCAGGCGTTGAAACTGCTCATCTCAGGCCTCCACAGTGTTCGACAGGGCGGGTACCAGCGGGATCAGGTTTTCGGCTTGCTCAAGGGCAATTAACCGCCCCAGATTGCGTCGAAAGCGCAGCGGCCCTGCGTCTGAAGCCAGGTCGATATTGGGGCTGCGCTTGTGGCTCATGCCCTGATGAACCGCGCTGAGCACAACCCGGTCTTCAGCAAAGGCGTGGCGTACGTCTTCGTCAAACTGGCGGGAAATCTCCTGGTTGTCCTGATCGAAATTACGCACCTGAAACCAGTAGTAGCGGGTATTCGATTCATCGATGGGGGTCATGAAGTTGTAGGAGTTCATCAGGAACACCTGCTCATGCAGCTCGCCGTCATCGCTGCCGGTACCCGCCGGGGTGAAGATAGCCTTGATAATGGCTTGCGCCGGGTAATGGACTTCGTAGTGTTGCTTGCGGTCGCAGTTGCCGCTGAATTTGACGAACTTGGCATAGAAGGGCGCCACCTCAACGTCACGCATCCAGCGCGAGACAATCACACCAGCATCGGTGACCGTGGTTTTCAGCGGCTCCAGGGCGCAGGCGGCGTTGCCAAAGGATGATTGATGGACCCAGGCCACATGGGACGGGTCCAGCAGGTTGTCGGTCATATACAGGTAATTGCAGGGGATCAGCATGCTGTCGCCACGGTTCAGGCCCCAGTCCGGGTCATCCCATTCCGGCACGTGGCAGATCTTGTCGGCATCGGCCAGAGCGGCATCGCCCATCCAGATCCAGATCAGGCCATAACGGATCTGCAGCGGGTAGCTGCGCACCTTTGCGCCCTTGGGCACATGGCTGCTGCCGGGAGCCTTTACACAACTGCCGGAACAGTCGAAGGTCAGACCGTGATAACCGCACTCGATGTCATCACCCTTGCGTCGGCCTAATGACAGCGGCAACTTGCGGTGCGGGCAGGCATCCTCCAGGGCGACCGGGGTGCCATCGCCCTTGCGATACAGCACCACAGATTCGTTGAGCAGCTTGACCGGGAGCAGGGCATCGCCCAATTCAGTTTCACTGGCTGCGACGTACCACGCGTTGCGCATAAACATGCGGTCTCTCCTTATTATTCTGGGGTGTGCCCTGTGCGAGGACGAGACCAGAATAAGAGGGAGTGATTGAGTAAGAATAGATGGCTAAAACTGTTAAGTGATTTAGCTTTGCTTAACTATCAAGCCCGCTCACACAGTAGTGAGTCACTACCGCGATTAACCGGTCAGAGAGGCCAACGCCCGCTCCCAGATTTGCCGTGTACGCACCCACGCCAGTTCCTGCCAGTCCGGGTCGGCCGGGAAGAATTGCTCCAGCAGCTTGAGCTTGATCTGCCGCGCCTCGGGGCTGAACAAATCACCGTGCAGATGCAGCCACTGGTCGTCGCGCAGCACCGTGTGAATCTGCTCGCCGGGGTAGGTGCCGCACTCGATCACAAAGGGCATCAAACGCACCCCGGGGAGGGCGTCGATGATTGCCTGCGAGGTGTAACCGGTGGCGGTCGCGGCAACGCCGGTGTCGCTGTGGCTGCCAGCGCCGGTCATCAGGGTGAACAGCCAGGGGCCAAACAGATGCTGTGCATCTTCCAGTGCCGGGTAAGGGGCCTGGGCGATGGTCATCAGCATCGGATGACCATAGTCACCGGCGCCGGTGTGCAGGTCGAAGCACATGACGCTGCTGGCGTGCCCGAGGTGTTCCTGGAGAATGCGGTGCAACGTCCGGTTCGACCAGCTGGCACTGTTGCCGCCGTAAAACAGACCGTCGGGATGCCGATACTGGCCCGCTTCGACGATGGACATCACCGCCGACCAGCCTTCGCCCTGCACCCGCTCATTGAGCAGGGCATCGGCCCGGTCGCGGTGCGGGCCGTGCAATTGGTCGCAACTGTAGACCTCATGCAGCGCTTCATAGGCCTGGTTGTCGGGCGGTGTGCGGCTGAAGTCCAGATAGTTGCGGTTGAGGTCGATATTGTCTTCATTGACCCGGCGCATCCACGCCGTACCCCAGGGGTTGATCAGATGAATCATCAGCACCGCGACATCATCGGGCAGGCTGCGCCCGCGCAAGCTGTGCAGCCATTGGCGCTGGCAGTCCGAGCCGTAATAGCCTTCCACGCCGTGGGTGCCGCTCAGGGCCACCAGCAGGTGTTTGGCCAGCGGATTGCCCAGCACGGCGACGTCAGTGCCCAGAGCCTCGCCAAACGGGCCGCGTAGCGGGTGTGGGTACTCGTAAAGCTGTGCCCCGGCCTCGTTGGCCGCGGCCAGAAACTGTTCCCGCTGGTGGGCAAAACTGCGGTGTGAAGGGAAACCTGTGGTCATGCCTTGCTCCTGCTCAAAAATGCTCACTTCAAGCGCCCGGAAAGGAACTGGGTCAGGCGCTCGCTCCTGGGGTTGACCAGCACTTCGCCGGGCGGCCCCTGTTCTTCAACCAGGCCCTGATGCAGGAACATCACATGGTTGGAGACGTTGCGTGCAAAGCCCATTTCATGGGTCACCACCACCATGGTGCGGCCTTCCTCGGCCAGAGCCTGCATCACCTTGAGCACTTCGCCCACCAGTTCCGGGTCCAGGGCCGAGGTGGGTTCGTCGAACAGCATCACCTCCGGCTCCATCGCCAGCGCCCGGGCAATGGCGACCCGCTGTTGTTGACCGCCGGACAGGTGCGACGGGTATTTGCTTTCGACCTCCGGTGCCAGGCCGACCTTGTGCAGGTACTGACGCGCCCGCTCGACAGCTTCTTTGCGCTTGATCCCCAGCACATGCACCGGGGCTTCGATGATGTTTTCCAGCACGGTCATGTGCTGCCACAAATTGAAGTGCTGAAACACCATCGCCAGTTTTGTGCGGATTTTTTGCAACTGGCGCGGATCGGCCACGTGCATGGCACCGTTGAGATCCTGCCGGGTGCGGATAGGCTCGTCATTGACCGCGATGCTGCCGGCGCAGGGTTGTTCGAGAAAGTTGATACAGCGCAAAAAGGTGCTTTTGCCCGAGCCGCTGGAGCCAATGATGCTGATTACATCACCGGCCTTGGCCTTGAGCGACACGCCCTTGAGGACTTCATGGTTGCCGTACTTCTTGTGCAGCCCCTCGATATTGAGTTTGTACATGCTCGATACTCTCCAAATGGCGCGGGTTCAATGGCCCTGTGGTTGCAAGAAGGCCAGCCAGCGGTTCTCGCAGCGGCGAAACAGCCAGACCAGGGTAAAGACCATCACCGCATACAACACGGCGGCCAGGCCAAAGGCTTCAAACGAGGAGTAGGTGGCCGAATTCACATCCCGGGCGACCTTGAGCAGATCCGGCACCGTAGCCGTGAACGCCAGGGTGGTGGAATGCAGCATCAGGATCACTTCGTTACTGTAGAACGGCAGTGAACGGCGCAGCGCCGACGGCAGGATGATGCGTCGGTACAGAGTGAACTCGGACATGCCGTAGGCGCGCCCGGCTTCGATCTCGCCATAGGGTGTGGAGCGGATGGCTCCGGCGAATATCTCCGTGGTGTAGGCACAGGTGTTGAGGGCAAACGCCAGCAGCGTACAGTTGATACCTTCGCGAAAAAACGCATCCAGCGTCGGTTGGTCACGCACCACCTGCAGGCTGTAGATCCCGGTGTAGAGAATCAGCAACTGGATATACAGGGGGGTGCCGCGAAACACGTAGGTGTAGAACCACACCGGAATGCGCAGCAACGGGTTGCGCGACACCCGCGCCACTGCCAGCGGTACGGCCAGGGTGCCGCCGATGGCAATCGAGGCGACCAGCAGCCACAGGGTCATAGCCACCCCCGAGAGCTGATAACCATCAAACCACAGGTAGGATTTCCAGTATTCCTGGATGATCTCGTTCATAGCTGGGCACCTCTGACGCCAACCGAATAGCGGCGTTCAAGCCACATCAATACACCGTTGGAGACAGTGGTCAGGGCCAGGTAGATCAATCCGCCGATCACACTGAAATAGAACAGGTCCATCGAATTTTTCCCGGCATCCTGGGTGACTTTGACGATATCGATCAAACCGATGATCGACACCAGCGCCGTGGCCTTGATCAGCACCTGCCAGTTGTTGCCGATACCGGGCAAGGCAAAGCGCATCATTTGCGGGAACAGCACGCGCATAAATACCTGGCGCCGGTTCATGCCGTAAGCCACGGCCGCTTCCAGCTGGCCTGCGGGCACGGCCTGAAAAGCGCCGCGAAAGGTTTCGGTGAAGTACGCCCCGTAGATAAAGCCCAGGGTCAGCACTCCGGCGGCGAACGGATTGATATCGATCTGCTCGATGCCCAACCACTCGGTGAGGTTGTTCAGCCAGATCTGCAGGCTGAAAAACAGCAGCAGCATGATCACCAGATCCGGCACGCTGCGGATCAGGGTGGTGTAGCCCGCCGCAACATGGCGCAAGGCCGGTTGTTTCGACAGCTTGGCCGAAGCGCCGATCAGACCCAGTGTGACGGCCAGCAGCATCGACAGCAGCGCCAACTGGATGGTCGCCAGTGTCCCTTCGACAATCAGTGAGCCATAGCCCTGTAAAAGCATGTTCTGTCGCTCCATAGGCAGCCACGGCCCGCAGGCCGGGTGCGCGAAAGTGCAGTGCAAGGCCGGACATCCCGCAGGCAGGTCATCCGGCGCCGGTCAGAGGCGGGCTTTAGTTATAGATATCGAAGGTGAAGTACTTTTTCTGGATGCTGTCGTAGGTACCGTCCTTGTGCATGGCGGCCAGTGCCCGATTGATGGCTTCGAGCAGAACCGGGTCGTCCTTACGCAGGCCGATGGCGATGCCTTCGCCGAGAATCTCGTCGTTGACCACCGCGTCCCCGGCGAAGGAAAACCCAGTGTTTTTGCTGGTCTGCAAAAAGCCGATATCGGCCACGGCGGCGTCGGTCAGGCTGGCATCGATGCGGCCGCTGACGAGGTCCGGGTACAGCAGGTCCTGGTTGGGGTAGGTGACCATGATTACCCCTTGCGGTGCCCAGATGGCTTTGACGTAGGCCTCTTGGGTAGTGCCCTGGGCGACGCCGACGCGCTTGCCTTTGAGGGATTCGGGGGTGGGCAGCAGGCCGCTGTCCTTTTTCGCGATCAGGCGGTTGGGGGAGTTGTAGAGGCGGTCGGAGAAGGCGACGTTCTTTTTACGCTGTTCGTTCACGGTCATGGCTGATAACACGGCATCGAACTTCTTCGCACGCAGGGCTGGAATGGCGCTGTCAAACGGGGTCTCGACCCATTTGCACTTGACCTTGAGCTCGGCGCAAATGGCATTGCCCAGGTCGATATCAAAGCCGATTAACTCACCTTTTTCGTTTTTCGATTCAAAGGGCGCGAAAGTCGGGTCAACGCCAAAGCGAATCTCACTCAGGTCCTTGGCCAGAATGCCGGTGGATGCCAGTGCCAGGACGGTTGCGAGGACAAGTTTTTTCATTGTTATTTTCCTTTGTCAGACGAATTCAGCGTTATGACCGCTCTACACAGATGAAGGCTAATGACCGTACCTGTATATACATGATGAGCAATTTGCAGGCCAAGTCGACTGAATGGCGGGCCAGAGCAGTTAACTGGGTGGGTGAGGTCCAGTCATGCGCAGGCGGTGTCATTCAGCCAAGTGTTGCGTTACGTAGAGTTACATTTATGTGGGAATTTTCCTCGTTGGGTTGCGAGACGCCTTCCTCAGAATACGAGGCTTTCAATTTTCTAAAAGAGGGTAAAAGCTGTAGCTTCCTATAGCTGAGCTAAAGTATCGGACCGTCTGGAGATGTGTATGACTAGCTTGCCTTCCCTGCGTGCATTGCAGGTTTTTGAAGCTGTTGGCCGTTTTGGCGGAATTGTCGAGGCAGCCCGGCGCCTGGGGATTTCGGCCGGGGCGGTGAGCCAGCAGATGAAGTTGCTCGAAGACACTCTGGGTCTGAGCCTGACCCATAAAGTCGGCAAGCGCATCCGCCTGACTGTTGCCGGTCAGCGTTATCACGAGAGTTGCGCGGCGGCGTTTGAGAGCCTGCGCATTGCCCAGACCGAAGTCGAACGCTCAAAAAACGCCAGCAACCTGCGCATCAGCGCCTTGCCGTCGCTGCTCTCGGAATGGCTGGCGCCGCATATCTACGTCTGGCAGGGGCAGCATCCGCAGCTCAATGTGTTTCTCGATGGCAGCCATGCCGAGCCGTCGCCCGAGGGCTATGACATCGATTTTCGCTTTACCTACGGTGATTACGTGGGCAGCGAAAATGCCATCGAGCTGTACCGCGATTGCGTCGTGCCAGTGCTGAGCCCGCAGTTGCTGCGCGCCGATGCGCCATTGCAGAGCCCCAAGGACTTGCTGGCCTATCCCTTGCTGTCGATTGACTGGTTACCCAAGTTTGCTTCGCCACCGTCCTGGCGCGACTGGTTCAAGGCCCGGCAGGAGGACTGCGAGGGGTTGCGTGACGGTTATCGGGTGTATTCGCTGTCGGCCATGGCAATCCAAGCCGCACAGGCGGGGCAGGGCGTGGTGCTGGCGCAGTATTCGATGGTGGCGGATGCGCTGGCGCAGGGGCGATTGATCATGCCGTTTGCCCAGGGCCTGGCATTGCCATCGGCGTATTTTCTGGTGAGCGCCAAGGGTGCATTTGACAAGGAGCACTGCCGCGATTTTCATCGCTGGATGGTGGCGCGGGGGCGGGAGCAGATGGTGGCTAGCCAGCGGTTGCTGGTGGCTGGGTGATAAACCCTGGACACCTGTGGGAGCGGGCTTGCTCGCGATGCAGGCCACTCGGTAAATCTTGAACACCGAGGTGATGCCATCGCGAGCAAGCCCGCTCCCATATACAAGGGCTATGTTAACCGCGGGCGCGCTTGGGCAACACATCCTTGAGCTTGGCATGCATGCTGCGCAAGGTGGTCTCGGTAGCCGACCAGTCGATGCAGGCATCAGTGATCGACACACCGTACTGCAAGTCTTCAAGGTTTTTAGGAATGGCCTGGCAGCCCCAGTTCAAGTGACTCTCAACCATCAGGCCGATAATCGACTGATTGCCCTCGACGATCTGGTTGGCCACGTTTTCCATGACCAGCGGTTGCAGGGCCGGGTCCTTGTTGGAGTTGGCGTGGCTGCAATCGACCATGATGTTCGGGGTGATCTTGGCCTTGGTCAGTGCCTGCTCGCAGAGCGCAACGCTGACGGAGTCATAGTTCGGCTTGCCGTTGCCGCCACGCAATACCACGTGACCATAGGCGTTGCCTTTGGTCGTAACGATCGACACGCCGCCTTCCTGGTTGATACCCAGGAAACGATGCGGGCTGGATACCGACTGCAGAGCATTGATCGCTACCGTCAGGCCGCCATCGGTGCCGTTCTTGAAACCCACGGCCGAAGACAGGCCGGACGCCATTTCACGGTGAGTCTGCGACTCAGTGGTACGCGCGCCGATGGCCGACCAGCTGATCAGGTCCTGCAGGTACTGCGGGGAAATCGGATCAAGGGCTTCAGTTGCGGTGGGCAGGCCCATTTCGGCCAGGTCCAGCAGCAGCTTGCGACCGATATGCAGACCGTCCTGAATCTTGAACGAGTCGTCCAGGTACGGGTCGTTGATCAGGCCTTTCCAGCCCACTGTAGTACGGGGCTTTTCGAAGTAAACCCGCATGACCAGATACAGCGTGTCGCTGACTTCAGCCGCAAGCACCTTAAGGCGCTCGGCGTATTCATGGGCAGCCTTGAGATCGTGAATCGAGCAAGGCCCGATGACAACGAAGAGTCGATGGTCAGTGCCATCCAGGATGTTGCGAATCACCTCGCGCCCTTTGGTCACGGTCTGCAGCGCTGTTTCGCTGAGAGGAATCTCGCGCTTGAGCTGTTCAGGGGTGATCAGGGTTTCGTTGGAGGCAACGTTTAGGTCGTCGATCGGTAAATCAGCCATCGTGTTACTCGTCAGGTCACGGGTGCCGGCCGCCAGCGATCCCCGTGCGGCGGAGCACAGCTTGATTGAGCGCATCGGGGAGCCGAACCTTAACGCGTTATCCGGTAATTCGACAATGGGCAGGCCAGCTTTAATCCGGCACTGCCTGCTTCATCGCGTGATCCATGGTGGCCTGGGAGAACTCTGCGGAGTGATGAATGATCCATTCCAGAGCCAGCGCTTGCAGGTCCAGCGGGCATGGGCCCTGTTGCTGCTGCAGGCGTGAATAGTGCTCGATCTGGCACACTTGCTCGCCCATACGTGCCCCAAACAGGGTTTGTTCGTCGATCAGGGCAACCCCGATCCGGTAACCGTCAAGATGCTTTTCGCACCAGGCGATATAGCCCGGATAGCGTGCGTTTTCCCCCAGGGATGGCATGCACATATCAACTGCGGTGCCCCGCCGCCAACCTCTGTCGCTGTTGCACGAAACGCCTCCGAGGCTGATAGAGTGCAACTTGTGGCGTGAAAGTGAGGGTTGGTTGCGTGGCGTTATCTCAACGGGAACATCGTCTGGGTGAGGTAAAAAACGACCCATGAAAGCTGACTCCAAGTGCCATTAAATTAGTATTGTCTTATGAGTATAGTGACTGCAATGGAACTGACCGACTTTGATGCTGATCAGCAACTGCTGGTGCTGCCCGGCACCTCACTGGTGATCTTCACCAGCGCGGGCTGCTCGGCGTGCCGGGTGGCCCGACGCATGCTCCCGGACATGCAGTTGCCCGTGGAGCGGTTGTGCTGGATTGATGCCGGCAATAACGGTGGCTTGGTCGAACGTTACGAAATTTTTCATTTGCCCACCCTGTTTGTAGTGCGCGACGGGGCGTTTTACGGTGAGTTGAAATCGCGTCTGAGTGAGGGCGAACTGGCCCACCATATTCGCCTGGCCTTGATGCTTGAGCCTGACGAGCTACCGTGAAGCAACGTTTGAATCCGCTTTAATGCTGTGGAGGCGATATGAGCAAAGGCTTAAAGGGCAAGCTGGTGCTGGCCATTTCTTCTCGGGCCCTGTTCGATTTGAGCGATAGCCATCAGGTGTACCTGACCCAGGGTATCGAGGCGTACCGGCAGTATCAGATCGAACATGAAGATGAAGTACTGGCGCCTGGAGATGCCTTTGCGCTGGTCAAAAAGCTCCTCAGCTTTAATGCCAGCCTTGGCCGTGAGCGGGTCGAGGTGGTGCTGGTATCCCGTAACAGTGCCGACACCGGGTTGCGGGTGTTTAATTCGATTCAGCATTACGGCCTGAATATTTCCCGTGCCGCATTCTCGGGCGGGCGTAACCCCCATCCCTATCTCAATGCCTTTGGTTGCGACTTGTTTTTGTCGACCCATGCCGACGACGTGCGCAGTGCCCTGGATGCAGGTTTTGCGGCAGCGACTATTCTCTCGGGCGGTGCGCTGCGGGCCGAAAGCAATGAGCTGCGGATTGCCTTTGACGGCGATGCGGTGCTGTTCTCCGATGAGTCGGAGCGGGTTTTCCAGTCCGGAGGCCTGGAGGCCTTTCAGTCCCTCGAGCGCGAATCCGCACGCAACCCACTGCGTGGCGGGCCGTTCAAGGGTTTTCTGGAGGCGTTGAACCTGTTGCAGCGCGAATTTCCTGATGACGCTTGCCCGATTCGTACCGCGCTGGTGACTGCGCGTTCGGCGCCGGCACATGAGCGAGTTATCCGTACTTTGCGCGATTGGGATATCCGTCTGGACGAATCGCTGTTCCTGGGTGGGCTGGACAAGTCGGCGTTCCTGGAAGCCTTTGCTGCCGATGTGTTTTTTGATGATCAGGCCGGTCATTGCGAAAGGGCGCGCCAGGTTGTGGCAACCGGTCATGTACCCCACGGCATCAGTAATGAAACCCGTGACTCAATGGCTGAGTGAGTACTGTTCGCAAGTTGCCGAGCGGGCCATCTGACTTTCCCGGGCGCTGCTAAGCTCAACTTACCTCGTCCATAAAAGCTGTCGGGAAGGTCGCATGATCCGCTCAATTCTTTACGCCACTGACCTTGGCATTTACGCGCCTGTTGTGATGCAGCACGCGCTGGGTATGGCCCGCAGCTTCAGCGCAGATTTGTTTGTGGTGCATGTGGTCGAGCCCATGGGGCTGTTTGCCGAGTCGGTATTGCAGAGCTACCTGGATGAGCGGGCGTTGAGCGAGCTGCACCAGCAGGGCATGAGCACCATGCTGTCCAATATAGAGTTGCGGGTACTGGAGAGTCTTCGCGAAGAGTTGGCAGGTTGGGAACAGGAGCTGGCCTTGATCCGTTCGGTCAAGGTCATTCAGGGGGAGCCTTCACAAGTCATTCTGGAACAGTCGCACAAGCTCTCAGTTGACCTGCTGATTTTGGGCAGCCATGCCCAGCCCACGGGGGGCGAATCGCATTTGGGGCGCACGGCAGCCCGGGTTATCGAACTGGCAAAGGTCCCGGTGTATCTGGTACCGCTGATGCAGCGTCGGCGCAGCGCTGATGTGTAAGGCTGATGAATCGATAAAAACGATAAAAAGTTCTAGATTTCTTATTCCAACCTTCCATATAGTTATATACCGCCGCCGATACCCTTGGCGTCTATCAGCTTTGAGGGATGCATATGAAGCTTCAACAATTGCGCTACATCTGGGAAGTGGCGCACCACGACCTCAACGTTTCAGCCACGGCACAAAGCCTTTACACCTCACAACCGGGTATCAGCAAACAGATCCGCCTGCTTGAAGACGAGCTTGGCGTCGAGGTGTTTGCCCGTAGCGGCAAGCACCTGACCCGAGTGACGCCAGCTGGCGAGCGCATCATTACCACGGCTGGCGAGATCCTGCGCAAGGTCGAAAGCATCAAGCAGATCGCCCAGGAATTCTCCAACGAGAAAAAAGGCACCCTGTCGATTGCCACCACTCACACCCAGGCGCGTTACGCTCTGCCACCGGTGATCAGCAATTTCATCAAGCAGTACCCGGATGTCGCGCTGCATATGCACCAGGGTTCGCCGATGCAGATCGCCGAGATGGCTGCTGATGGCACCGTCGATTTCGCCATTGCCACTGAGGCCCTTGAGCTGTTTGGCGATCTGGTGATGATGCCGTGCTATCGCTGGAATCGCTGTGTGGTAGTGCCGCAAGGTCACCCGCTGACCAAATTGCCGAAGCTGACCCTCGAAGCGCTGGCTGAATACCCGATCGTGACTTACGTGTTCGGTTTTACCGGCCGTTCCAAGCTCGACGAAGCCTTCAGTCATCGCGGCCTGACGCCTAAAGTGGTGTTTACCGCAGCCGACGCCGACGTGATCAAAACCTATGTACGTCTGGGCCTGGGTGTTGGCATCGTGGCCAAGATGGCCGTGGACACCAATCTGGATAAAGACCTGGTGGTACTGGATGCCAGCGAACTGTTTGAATCCAGCATCACCAAGATCGGTTTCCGCCGGGGCACCTTCCTGCGCGGGTTTATGTGCGACTTTATCGAAAAGTTTGCCCCGCACCTCACCCGTGAAGTGATGGCCAAGGCTATTGCCTGCCACAACAAGCAAGAGCTTGAAGAGCTGTTTGAGGGTGTTGAACTGCCGGTGCATTGATTCGGTCATACCGTATCGCGAGCAAACCAGCTCCCACAGATTTTGTGTCGTACACAAAATCTGTTGCTTGCAGGGCAAGTGTGGGAGCGGGCTTGCTCGCGATGCAGGCAATGCGGTCTTGCCTGCATTAATACCGGTTACTGCTCGGCGTTACGGGCATGCCGATACTCGCTCACTGCGTCATACACCGCCTTGCGCAGGCGGTTGATCCCGCCAATCGGCCGATGTTCTTCAATACCATGCCAGGGGCTGAACGACAGGTTGTCACAGGCCAGGTTTTCGCTGGGCGTGTCGAAGTCCTGTGGTGCAACCTTGACCCGGGCGACCGTCTCGAAAGGTGCGTCAGATTCTTTCCATTCAATGCTGGTGTCTTCGATCGGCATAAAGCGGTTGGCGTCCTGGCGTTGAATCTGCAGCACAAAACAGGCCGGCACCCGATCCGTGGACAACTGCTGGTTCAAGGCATTGCGCAGGAAATTGGGCAGTGCTTCGTTTTGCTTCGCCAAGGTATATGCCGGGCAACTTTCCGGGTCTGGTGCTACACGGTACTTGGCATTGGCAGTGCCGAACTTGTAGGGCGATACCGAAAAGTACGTGGTTTGCGTCGGGCTGCTCGGCGCTGGCGACAGGGTTGCCAGGGCGATAAACAAATGGCGGATCTGCCAGCTGCGCGGGTCCCATGACGGGAAAAATGCCAACACCTTTTTACCATCCGCCTGGGCGGCGATGTTCTGACGGTATTCTGCGACATCGCTGACAAAGAAATTGGGATGGTTGAACATCACAAAGTCCTGCTCGGCACGTCCCTGCTGGCTTGGCAGCAGTTGAGTGCCCGGCACGTCCAGCAACTTGATGGCCATGCCGCGGGCATCACGGATGCTGTCAAATTGCGGGTAGGCATTGCCGTTGGACAGGCGCATCACTGCTTGCCAGGTTTTGCCCGGGGTAGCGAATACCCCTTCGCGCAAAGCCGGATCGAGATCATCCAGTACCTGCACTTGCGCCTTGACGCAGCCGTGGGCCTTGGCGTGAGCGTCGCGCAAATAGCGGGTGTTTTCGCGGTGCTGGTCGACGATCTTGATCGCCGTCTGGATGGTGTCCCGGGTCATGGCGGCTTCACCCGCAGGGATTTGCTCCTGGGCCGAGACCGGCCCGCGATGCTGCCAGGCGTACCAGCCCGTGGCCAGTGCCCAGCCGAGCAATCCCAAGGCAATCAGGGCCAATAGCAACTTGCCCAGGCATTTGCCGAGTCGAAGCCAGAAAGTGGTCAGCATGCAAACATCCTTTTAGCGAATTCTTCTGTATGACGAAGGCGTGTCATTGTGTGGGCAACTCTTGTTCAAGCGGGCCGCCAAGTACTTTGAGGTACTCCAGCAACGCCCAGCGCTCTTGCGGTTGCAGCTGGCGCCCGATCACGCCGTTGCCGCGAGGGCCGGCGCGGAACTCATGACCGCTGTTGTGGTTGCCGCTGATACGCGTGTCGAGCATAAAGCCGCCGTCAAAGGCCTCTGTGCGGTAGCCCAGATGGCGCGGGTCGTACTCAAAGCTGCCGCGATAGAAAGTGGCATCACGCTCGGCCTGCGGCGAAAGCAGTTGATACACCGTAGGTACCGAGCCGTTGTGCAGGAAGGGCGCGGTGGCCCAGATCCCGTCGAGCGGTCGCGCTTTGTAGGCACGCACTTCCAGTACGCCGATCGGCAAGCCAAAGCCGTTGAGGCGATCCTGTTCTTCGGGGCCGATATTGGCATCGTGATAAGCACGCTTTTCAACAAAGGCTGTGACATAGGCCAGGCCCTTGGCCACTGACAGCTTGCTCATGTCCAGCGGCTCGTCGGTCTTGGGGTACAGGTCGACGTTCATTTTGGCCAGTTCGGCCGGGTCCCATTGCAGCGCGCTGAGGTCGTAGCGGTTGTCGGCAATATTGTTGGCGGTATTGGGGTCGGTACCGATCACGTCGACAGGCAACAATTTGAGTTGCTTGACCATCCGCCCGTTTTCTTCGACTTCAGGGGGTACGTGACACCCTGCGCAGTTTTCGGCAAACAGCGCGCGACCCTTGGCCGCCAGCGGCCGGTCAATCTTGCCGAACAGCGCTTCTGGCCAGACCGGAGGCTTGAGTTTTTGCAGGGTTTCCTCGATCAGGTGCAGGTCGTTGACGCGAACGCTTGACGGGTAGCGGGCATCACCTTGGAGTGGCTGGCCATGCTGGTCGAAAAAGTTCAGGGTAGCGCCAACCCCCAGAGCCTCGCCGATATTGCGCGCCATGGGTTGCTTGGCCGATGCGTTCCACTGTACCCAGTCGAATGTCCACATGTCCCACAGGTGCGGGTAATCCACCGGTGCATTGGCCACGCGGTAGTTGTCGGGGGAAATCGCATCGCCGAAGCTGGCATTGGCGATGCGCCCAAAAGCATCGGTACGGCCCGGGCCTTCCAGGGTTGGATAGAGGCCGCGGTGGGTATCGTTCCAGGCCACACCCAGGAAAGTGTCCAGCGACGCTTTGAAGTCCTTGCGCAGTTGCTGGTGCTGCGCTTCATATTGATCGCCCAGCACGGTACGGGCGAAGCGCTCGAATTTCCACGGGTTGTAGTAGGTCGCGGCGAGGCTGGCTACCAGCGCCTGGCCAAAGCTGCCGCCGCGCAGGGTCGGCACGCTCGATGGCAGTACGTGTTGGGCCGGGGCGCCGTCAACCCGCACAGCCTGGCCTTTGAAGCGCAGTTCGCCGGTGTGGCAGGCGGCGCAGGTGATATCCAGATATTCCACGTTGCTGCCGGGGTTCTGGTGGCGGGTAAAGCCCACTGGCAGGTTGCCCGGGTTGGCGGCACTGGCTTGCTGCTTGGGGTCTACCAGAAAGCCGAAGCGCGCCAGGTATTCGGGGGCGGCAAAAGGTTGTTTGGAAAAAGGCAGCTCAAGGGCGCTGAACCAGTCGTAATGCAGGCCTTTAACCTGGGTGCCCTGGGGGGTGTAGTAATAGGTCTGGCGATCAGCAGGGCTCCACTGATCCAGGTAGTGCAGTTGTTGCGGGGGCTGGTAAGCAGGCAGTTTTGGATTGGCGACGAAATAGAGCACCAGGCCTAGGCCCAGGGCTACAGCCACCAGCAACCCCAGCAGAACACGGTAAAACAGACGCACAGTAACGCTCCTTGTAAAAATATTTACAGCCTTATGCCTCAGGTCGGGTCTAGCATCAAGTAAGCAGGGTTGTGCATTGCAGCGTTTATAGATGTGTTAACAAAAGTTGCAGCTAAAATGAATTGTTAATAATCCATGAACTTATCCACCCATTGCCCCTCTTATGCCGGTAGCCATTGGTCGCGGCCGCCTGATAAGCTCGCGGCTTTATTCGATTGCCCATTTGGCGCATGAACAAGGAAATAGCATGAAACAGCATCGGTTGGCGGCAGCTGTGGCCCTGGTAAGCCTGGTACTGGCGGGTTGTGATTCGCAGACCAGCGTAGAGCTGAAAACTCCGGCCCAAAAAGCCTCGTACGGCATTGGCCTGAACATGGGCAAAAGCCTGGCTCAAGAAGGCATGGATGATCTGGATTCCAAGGCCGTAGCCCAGGGCATCGAAGATGCCGTCGGCAAGAAAGAGCAAAAACTCAAGGATGACGAACTGGTCGAAGCGTTCGCAGCCCTGCAAAAGCGTGCTGAAGAACGTCTGACCAAAATGAGCGAAGAAGCCTCTGCTGCAGGCAAAAAATTCCTCGAAGAAAATGGCAAGAAAGCCGGTGTTGTCACTACCGCTTCTGGCTTGCAGTACGAAGTCATCAAGAAAGCCGATGGCCCTCAGCCTAAAGCGACCGACGTAGTAACTGTTCACTACGAAGGCAAGTTGATCGATGGCAAGGTGTTCGACAGCTCGGTTGAACGTGGTAGCCCGATTGATCTGCCGGTGAGCGGCGTGATTCCGGGTTGGGTTGAAGGCCTGCAACTGATGCACGTTGGTGAGAAGTACAAGCTGTATATCCCTAGCGAGCTGGCCTACGGCGCACAAAGCCCAAGCCCGTCGATCCCGGCCAACTCGGTGCTGGTATTCGACCTGGAGCTGCTGGGCATCAAAGATCCAGCAAAAGCAGAACAAGCGCCTGCCCAATAAGCAGCATTGTGTACGCGTAACGCCCCGTCTCGACGGGGCGTTGTCGTTTCTGTAGTCCGGATTTTTTTACTGTAGGTTTTGCCCTACAAGGCTTTAAATGACCCATAAGTTCCCTTGGCTAGTGGTTGCTGACTGCCAAGTCAATGAATTTATGGGTTTTTTTATGTGTGTAAAAAACGCCCGATCTGACTGTGGCCCTTATGGGACGGGCCTTTCAGCGCTAAAAAACAGCTCTGTTCACAAGGTTATCCACAATTTGTGTGGATAACATTTCAGTTTCAAAGCCGCGCTTTCGAATCTTTTCACAAAAATTTCACTTCAGATCGAAAACCCCGAAGACCTTCGCGGCTGATAGGATTAAGCTGCAAGGTGAAACTTCTTACTCGATTCTTGAAAAAGTCTTACGGGGTTAAGTAAATGGATCTTCAAATCATCAAGCGCAATGGTGAGCCTGAATACGCCGTTCTTTCTTGGGAGAGTTATCAGGCGCTGCTCAAGGCAGCAGGGATCAAGGAGCAAGCCGCAACTGCGGCACCGGAGCCACAGCCATCTGCATCCGAGCCGTTACGTCACGGGCTTGATCAGCTGCGCAGCCTGCGCGAGGACAAGGGCCTGGCCCTTGAGGCGCTGGCTCGCACGGTAGGCATTAGCCCGTCGTATCTGGGAATGATCGAAACCGGTGAGCGTCTTCCCGACCTCGCTATCCGTCGCAGTTTGGCCTGGGAGCTGGGAATCGCAGGCTGGAGGGAAGCATCATGAGCGTTCGCATCAGTCGTCAACACTGGGATGGGTTGCTGGCTGAGCTGGATCAGGCGCGTCGACAGCGTCACTTGCTGACCTACCGCGCATTACTGGAACGTTTGCAACTGCCGAGCCCGGCGATGCTGACTCTGACCGCAGCCCTTGAACATCTGGCAGCGATGGATGCCAAGGCCGATCAGCCATTGCGCAGCTCTCTGGTGATTAGTCAGGGTGCAAGCCGCTTGCCACGGACCGGTTTTTTCGAGTGCGTGGAGCGCCTCGGACGCTTCCCCGGCCCGCCGGATGGGATTGCCGCTGCCTCCTGGCACGCCTCCGAGGTGGTACGGGTATTTGAGCATGCCTATGAGCATGAGGAAGCCTGAGTGCCCAGGCGGCTTAAGGCGCGTTTGGGCTACGGCCTGGCGCGCAAGTTGTTTCACTGGCCCTGGTGTGTTCGCCAGCCGCGCATCTGGCACTGGATGGAGGGGCAGTTTGCGCGCATGGCCAACCTTGGCGATACCCCTGCCCAGAGCTTCTATGGGCATATCCTGGCCTTTCGTGGACAAGGGCTGGGTGCCAAGGAGGAGGGCCTACGATTGCTGCGTCTGGCAGCGTTGAGCGGCGATGGCAAAGCGGCTTATCAGGTGGGTGTTTTCAGCCTGGCCGGTTCGCTCGGCAAATCACCGGATGCAGCCGAGGCGGCACGCTGGTGGACGATGGCGGTCAAGGCCGGGCACCCGTTGGCATCGCACAAACTGGCGAACTTGTACCAGCAGGGTGGCCCGGGACTGGTGGCTGATCCTGAGTTGGCCAGGCTTTACCAATAGCCAACAAAAAGGGCGGGCCGCATTACACGGCCCGCCCTTTTTTACACGTTTGAATTACTTTTTGGCTACTTGCGAGCTGAGCTTGAGGTAGTCCAGCAGAATCCGCCCGGTTTCACTCAGGTAGGCATCATCTTCCGGTTTGGTCTTTTCAGGTTCAACCGGCAGTGCATCTTCGTCTTCTTTCTTCATTTCCTTGAGCGGTGCTTCGCCTTTGGCCTGACGGCGGGCGTTTTCCATCACCAGCTGCTTGGCATCGATGTCGGCGTGCTGTGCGCGGCGCTCGGCTTCGTTCAGGCTCACGGTCTTCTCGGCCATCAGCTTCTCGGCCAGGGCCAGCTTGTCGCGGATAAAGATGAACTCGGCATCCTTGGCCACCCGTGCATCGTGCTCGGCCTTGAGCTTGTCGATATAAGGCTTGAACGGGTCCGACGCCGGCTTGATCGCAGGGCGAATGGTGTCCCACGGCATGGCTTCAGGCAGTGCGCTTTCGCCGATTTCCTTGGTGTCGATAATCGACGGGAAGGCCACGTCAGGCAGTACGCCCTGATGCTGGGTGCTCTGCCCGGAAACCCGGTAGAACTTGGCCAGTGTCAGTTTCAGCTCGCCGTGGTTCAGCGGCTGGATGGTTTGCACCGTGCCTTTGCCGAACGTCTGGCCGCCGATAATCAGCGCGCGGTGGTAATCCTGCATGGCACCGGCAAAAATCTCCGATGCCGAAGCCGACAGGCGGTTGACCAGCAACGCCATCGGACCTTTGTAGAACGCGCCCGGGTTTTCGTCTTCAAGCACATCGACCTTGCCGTCGGCGTTACGCACCAGCACGGTCGGGCCCTTGTCGATAAACAGGCTGGTCAGTTCGGTGGCTTCCTGCAACGAGCCGCCGCCGTTGTTGCGCAGGTCGATAATCACGCCATCGACTTTTTCCTTCTGCAACTCGGTCAGCAGTTTTTTGACGTCGCGGGTGGTGCTCTTGTAATTCGGGTCGCCAGCGCGGAACGCCTTGAAGTCCAGGTAGAACGCCGGGATCTCAATCACGCCGAGCTTGTAGTTCTTGCCGTCCTGTTTCAGATTAAGGATCGACTTTTTCGCAGCCTGTTCTTCAAGCTTCACGGCTTCGCGGGTTATGGACACAACCTTGCTGGTCTGGTCGTTCGGCGCGTTGCTTGCCGGAATTATTTCCAGGCGCACCACAGAGCCTTTAGGGCCGCGAATCAGCTTGACCACTTCGTCCAGGCGCCAGCCGATCACGTCGACCATCTCTTTATCGCCCTGGGCGACCCCGATGATCTTGTCGGCCGGAGCGACCTGCTTGGTCTTGTCGGCAGGGCCAGCGGGCACCAGACGGACGATTTTTACCTGGTCGTTATCGCTCTGCAACACGGCGCCGATGCCCTCGAGGGACAGGCTCATGTTGATGTCGAAGTTTTCCGCATTATCTGGCGACAGATAGTTGGTGTGCGGGTCATAAGACATGGCGAAGGT
The DNA here is from genome assembly GCF_055408445.1 of Pseudomonas sp. B414. NCBI lineage: Bacteria > Pseudomonadati > Pseudomonadota > Gammaproteobacteria > Pseudomonadales > Pseudomonadaceae > Pseudomonas > Pseudomonas sp. B414. The sequence goes on from NZ_JBUZTQ010000002.1 coordinate 71,983, forward strand.
GTTGATATACGCCTGGAAGATATCTTCGCTGCGGGTCTGGTCAAGGCGCGACAATTGATTCTTGTAGCGCTTGGTCAGCAGTTCCTGAATTTTCGCTGGCTCTTTGCCGGCGATCTTCAGGCGCAGGACTTCGTCCTTGATGCGTTTGCGCCACAGGTCATTGAGCTCGGCCTCGGTCTTGAGCCATGGAGCGTCCTTGCGGTCGATCTCCAGGGTTTCCTTGGCATTGAAGTCCAGCGAGTCAACGCCCTTGTTCAGCTCGGCAAGGGCAAAGTCCAGACGCGATTTGACCCGGTCCAGATAGCGCTTGTAGATGATGAACCCGGCGTTGAGGTCACCGCTTTTGAGGAAGTCGTCAAACTGGTACTTCCACTTGTCGAATTCGGCTACATCGCTGGCCAGGAAGTAACTGCGCGAAGGGTCGAGCAGCTTCAGATAGCTGTCATAGATGATCGCGGAGCGCGCATCATTCAGTGGCGGCTTGCTGTAATGATGGCGCTTGAGCAGCTCAACTACGTTAAGACTGGCAATTACCTCATCACGATCGGGCTGAAGGTTATCCCAACTGTTAGCGGCGAACGAATTGGCCGAAAACGGCAAAACGCCTAGGCCAATGAATAGGGCAAGTGCGGTGCTAGGGAATAAATGCTTCATGCTGATTCGACGCGGGGGCAATTGATAACGCATATTAGGCCGTCTTTGAAGTCGCCGGTTCCATCAAGGACCGGTCGCATAATGCAAAAAGCCCGGCGCAACAGCTCCGGGCTCAGTCCAGACTTACTATGGAGGCACTGTGAAAGCATTGCAAGGCGTTGAAGGTCAAGTGACGTGGGTTGAAGAGCCAAGCCCTACCTGTGATGTAGGGCAAATTCGAATTCAAGTGGCGGCTGCGGGGCTCAATCGGGCTGATTTGTTACAAAGCGCCGGGTTGTATCCGCCACCGCCCGGCGCCAGCCAGGTATTGGGCCTGGAGTGCTCCGGTGTGGTCAGCGAAGTGGGCCCGGGTTCCTCCTGGCAGGTTGGCGACCGGGTTTGCGCGCTGTTGGCGGGCGGTGGCATGGCCCAGGAGGTGGTGGTGGATGGCCGTCATGCCCTGCCGGTGCCTGAAGGCTTGTCGCTGCTTGAGGCGGCAGCCTTGCCTGAGGTGTACAGCACGGCCTGGCTGAACCTGTTTCAGTTGGCAGCGCTCAAGCCTGGTGAGAAGGTGTTGTTGCACGCCGGGGCAAGTGGCGTTGGTTCAGCGGCCATTCAGCTATGCAAGGCCTTTGGCAGCCCGTGCTGGGTAACCGTGGGTTCGGCCGAGCGTCTGGCTTATTGCCAGGAGTTGGGTGCGCAGGGTGGTGTGGTACGTACCGAGGGTCTGGACAGTCTCAAGGCCATGGGCCCGTTCGATGTCGTGCTGGACCCGGTGGGTGCCAACTACGCCGAGTCCAACCTCAAGTTGCTGGCGCAGGATGGCCGCTGGGTGTTGATCGGTTTGATGGGTGGGCGCAAGGCGGAACTGGATCTGGCGCTGGTGCTGGGCAAGCGTATCCAGTTGCTGGGCTCGACTCTGCGCAGCCGCAGCGATCAGTTCAAGGCTGACCTGCTCAGTGATCTGGGGCAGCAGGTGTGGCCGTTGTTTACTGAAGGCCGCTTGAGTCCGCAACTGGCCAAGACCTTCCCGATTGAACAGGCCCAGGCGGCGTTTGCCGAACTGGCCAGCAATCAGGTGTCGGGCAAGCTGGTGCTGGTGGTTGATAGCAGCCTGGTCTGACTCTGTGGGAACGGGCTTGCTCGCGATTCAGGCGCCGCGGTACATCAGCAACATTGCGCCGATCCCATCGCGAGCAAGCCTGCTCCCAGAAGTAAGGCGTCTCGATCCGGGTTATTTCCAGTGATGAACCGGCCACCCGGCCTTTTCAGCCTCTTCACGCAAAACCGGGTCCGGATTGACCACGTGCGGGTGATCAACCTTGCGCAGCAGCGGCAAATCGTTGCGTGAGTCGGAGTAAAAGCTCGCACCTTCGAGATTCTCCTCCTGCTCGTCGAGCCATTCCAGCAGACGGGTGATCTTGCCTTCGCGGTAAGTCAATGTACCCACAGTCTTGCCAGTGTAAAAACCGTGGTCAACTTCAAGCTCGATCCCCAGCACTTCATCGATCCCCAGGCGCTCGGCAATGGGTTTGACCAGATGGGTGCCCGAGGCCGAAATCACCAGGATCCGGTCGCCTGCCTTGCGGTGTGCGGCGATGGTTTTGGTCGCATCACTGAAGATGATCGGCTCGATAAAGTCCTCAACCCAGGGGCCGACCAAATGCTCGACTTCCTCAGGCGTGCGACCGACCAAGGGCTCCAGGCTGAAGGCCATGTAGTCCTCCATCGCCAGCTCGCCGCGGCTGTAGGCGTCCATCAGTTCGTTGTTGCGCTGCATGAACGACTTGGCGTCGACCCAGCCCAGGCGGCCCATCTGCTCGCTCCAGAGGGTGGCGCAGTCGCCGTGAATCAGGGTTTCGTCCAGATCAAAAATTGCCAGGGCCATCAGCGCAACTCTCTCTTCATAAAATTCAAGAACATCAGGCTACCTCACAAAGGGTGCTCGAATCGATGGACAACGCCACGCGCTGGCCATCCGGGTACAGATCCCCCGGTGCTCGGTTGAGGACGTCGACAATCACTTGCACGCCCCGCACCTCGACCCGATAGCGGATCACGTTGCCCAGCAGGCTGTGGCTGAGGATAACGCCATCCGGCTCGCCCTGCAGGCTCAGGCCCAGGGTTTCCGGGCGAATCGCGATGCGGCTGCTGACCGGGCGCTGCAACAGGCGGCTGGCGGTTTCGGCGTCCAGCAGGTTGTAGTTGCCGATAAATCCTGCGGCGAAAGCATCCGCCGGAGCTGCATAAAGAGTTTGCGCGTTGCCGCTCTGGACAATATGCCCCTTGTTCATCAGAAAAATACGGTCACTCATGACCAGCGCTTCTTCCTGGTCGTGGGTGACGAAAATAGTGGTCAGCCCAAGCTCGCGCTGGATGGTGCGGATCTGCTCGCGCAAGTGCTTGCGAATCCGCGCATCCAGGGCCGACAGCGGTTCATCCAGCAGCAACAGGCGCGGGCGGGTTACCAGTGAACGGGCCAGCGCCACACGCTGGCACTGGCCGCCCGAGAGCTGGTGAGGGTAGCGCTTGGCAAAGTCATTCAGCTCCACCAGATGCAGCACTTCGGCCACGCGCTTGTGGCTGTCATCGCTGTTGACCTTTTGCATGCGCAGGCCGAAAGCGACGTTTTGCTCGACGGTCATATTGGGGAACAGCGCATAGCTTTGAAACACCATGCCAATGCCGCGTTTTTGCGGGCTCAAGGGCACGATATCCTGGCCATCGAGGAGGATCTTGCCGCCATCCACCGGCGTCAGCCCGGCGATGCAACGCAGCAGCGTGGACTTGCCGCAACCGGACGGGCCGAGCAGGGTGACGAATTCGCCCTTGGCGATGCTGCAGTTGATATCGCTGAAAACCGGGGTGCCGGAATAGGATTTTTGCAGGTGTTCAACGCTGACGAAGCTCATTGGCTTTTGTCCTTGTTCAGGAAGGTGGCAACCCAGGTCAGCACCAGTACAAAGAGGAAATAGGAGATAACCAGCGCGCTGGTGAAGTGGCCGCTGCTGTTACGCATATTATTGAGGAACACCTGCAAGGTTTCGTAGCGGGTGCCCACCAGGATATTGGCGAATACAAACTCGCCGAACAGGAACGAGAACGACAGCAGCAGGGCAACCATCAAGCCTTTGCGCAAATTCGGCAGCACCACCAGAAACGCCGCCTGCCAGGTGCTGGCGCCGAGCAGTTGGGCGGCGTCCATCAGGTCGCGCAGGTTGATCGCTTGCAGGTTGTTGGTGATGGCCCGGTACATAAACGGCAGGGCGACGGTGAAATAGCAGCCGATCAAAATCCACGGCGTGCCGACCATGCGCAGCGGGCCCGAGCCATAGAGTTGCAACAGGCCTACCGATGACACCACCGGCGGTACGGCGAATGGCAGCAGGATCAGGATATTCATCAGCGCGTCGAGCCTGGGGAAGTGGTAATGCACCACAAACAGCAGTGGCAAAATCAAAACCACCGACAGCACCAGCGCCGCAACACACACCAGCAACGACTGGCCGAAGGCGGCGAGAAAACGCGGGTCGCTCCACAACTGGATATACCACTTGAAGGTAAAACCACTGGGCAGGATGGTTGCCGACCAGCTTGAAGCAATCGAGTAAACCAGTGTGCCCAGCAGCGGCAGCAATAAAATCAGGAACAGCAGCCAGACCACACTGCGGTGGTAAACGCTGGCAGAGCCGGTTTCAGCGCGCGACATGGTAGCTCCTCTTTAACAGCCACTGATGCACCAGGGTCACCAGGGTCATCAGCCCGACCAGAATCACCGCCAGGGCGCTGGCCATGTTCGGATCCAGGCTGATATCGCCCGAAACCATCGCAGCAATCCGGATTGGCAGTACGTTGAAGTTGCCGGTGGTCAAGGCATACACCGTGGCGTAGGCACCCAGGGCGTTGGCCAGCAGAATCACGAAGGTGCCAAGCAATGCCGGGGTCAGTACCGGCAGGCCGATATGGCGCCAGAACTGCCAGCTGCTGGCACCCAGCAGGGAGGCCGACTCGCGCCAGTCTTCGCGCAGTGCATCAAAGGCCGGATAAAGCAGCAGCACGCCGAGGGGAATCTGGAAGTAGGTGTACAGGATGATCAGGCCGGTTTTCGAGTAGAGGTTGAAGTCCTCGATGATCCCCGCCTGTTTAAGCATGATCGTGATACTGCCGTTAAAGCCCAGCAAAATGATGAAGGCGAAAGCCAGCGGCACGCCGGAGAAGTTGCTGGTCATATTGGCGAAGGCGTTGACGAAGTTACGCAGCCGCGAATCCACCTTGCGCAGCGAGTAACTGCCCAGTATGGCGATGACGATACCGAACAGGCTGGACCAGAAGCTGATTTCCAGGCTGTGCTGGATCGCTTGCAAATAGAATTTCGAGTTGAAGATCTTGATGAAGTTGGCCAGGCCCCAACCGCCTTCTTCCGATTGCACGCTGTGGATCAGCACCCATACCAACGGCGCGATCTGAAACACGATAAAAAATACTGCGAAGGGCACCAGGCACAGCAACGCAAGCCATTTACCACGGCTCATGGTGCGGGCCTCAACAGTTCCCGGCACAGCGGTTTGTCGTGGGCCACGCCGAGCAGCTCGCAGATGGTGCCGCACAGTTCAGTCTGTTTTGGTGCAATATCAGGGTTGAGGCTGAACGCGTCACCCAGCACAAACAGAGGCACTTCACGCTCTTCGGGTAGCAAGCCGTTGTGTGAGCGGTCGTTGTTCATGCCATGGTCGGCCGTTACCAGCACTTGATAACCGGCTTGCAGCCAGCCTTGCAGGTAGTCGGCCAGGATGATGTCGGCCGAGCGCGCGCTGTTGCGATACTGCGGGGTGTCGAGGCCGTGCTTGTGCCCGGCATCATCGATATTCATGGGGTGGACCAGTAAAAAATTTGGCTTGTGCGCCACACGCAGGCTTTCTGCGTCGGCGAACAGATGGGAGTCGGGGTAATGATCGCTCCAGTAGAAATGCCCGTGCTGAATCGGCAAGTCGACTGCAACCGTATGGCGGTCCCGGGCCACTACGAAGGGTGAACGGTTATACAGTTCGCTGACCCAATGATAGGCCGCAGCCGCCGTGCTCAACCCGCCGTCGCGGGCGTAATGGAACACGCTGCGCTGGTTGGACAGGCGTGACACATTGTTGTGCACGATGCCGCTTTCAATCGGCGGCACACCGGTGAGAATGCACTCATACAGGGGGCGCGACAGGGCAGGCAATTCGCAAGTGAGCTTGTACAGTGCGCAGCGCCCGGCCCCTACATAAGCCTGAAGATGGCCCATTGCCTGGCGTGCGACCTCGTAATTCAAGCCGTCGAGCACTACCAAAATAACGTTGTGTTTCATGTATGGCGACTCCGCTTGCACAGCGCATGGATTGTGGGAGCGGGCTTGCTCGCGATGATATCAACGCGGTGGATCAGACAAACCGCGTTGCCTGCATCGCGAGCAAGTCCGCTCCCACAGGGACCAGGAACGATGCGGGTTACTGCATATTGATAATGACTTCTTCCTGCCACAGCTGCGGCAAGGCCTTGGAAGTTTTTTCCCAGGCATCTGCGTCTTTGATCGGCGTTACATTCATGTACTGATCGTTGGAGAGCAGCTTGGCTTGCACGTCAGCAGGCAGCTTCAGGTGCTCGGCACGAATCGGCCGCGCATTGCCGCGTGCCAGATTGGTTTGGCCCGCATCGCTGAAGATATATTCGCGGGTCAGCTTGGCTGCGTTCGGGTGCTTGGCGTATTTGTTGATGATGGTGGTGTAGCCCGAGATCACCGAGCCATCGGACGGGATCAGCACTACGTAGTCATCCGGGTTGGCCATTTTGGCTTTGTAGCTCAGGCCGTTGAAGTCCCAGACCACGCCGACTTCCACTTCGCCTTTTTCCATGGTGGCGATGGTCGGGTTGGCCAGTGACAGGCGACCTTGCTTGGCAATATCGGCAAACATCAGCAGGGCAGGCTGGATATTCTTTTCATTGCCGCCATTGGCAATCGCTGCCGCCAGCACGCCATTGGTGGCCTGTGCCGCAGTACTCACGTCGCCGATGGACACCTTGTATTTGCCAGACTTCAAATCAGCCCATTTGGTCGGCACTTCAGAGCCGTGCAGCAGTTTCTTGTTGACGATAAAGGCGATGGTGCCGGTATAGGCCAGTGCCCAGTTGCCGTCCTTGTCCTTGGCCCAGTCCGGGATCTGCTCCCAGGTGGTCGGCTTGTACGGCTGGGTCACGCCCTTGGCCACGGCGATCGGGCCGAAAGCTGCGCCTACGTCGCCGATATCGGCGCTGGCGTTGTCTTTTTCCGCAGCAAATTTGGCGACTTCCTGCGCCGAACTCATGTCGGTATCGATGTGTTTGAGGCCGTAGAGCTTGTTCAGGTCGGCCCAAGTGCCTTTCCAGTTGGCCCAGTCATCGGGCATGCCGACGCTGTTGACCGTACCTTCAGCCTTTGCTGCGGCTTCAAGGGCTTTTAAATCGACATCGGCGGCCATGGCCGATGTGCACAGGGCGATGCTTGAACCTAACAGTGTTGCCAGGAAAAACTGTTTCATCCGAAGCTCCTTGGGCGTTTTCAACGCTGGGTTTTATTGCTCTTTTGCGGTGGGTTGGTCTAGGTCAGCAATACCTGAGCCAATTTAAGCCCGGCAGATGACACTTTAATGTCGGCATTACTTATGCAGGGGGTGATATGGGCCAGCGTGTGGGTTACTGACAAGCGTAGACCATCGTTAACGCCCCGGCTGGCAAGGCATTTGACGGTTTTCAGGGAAGGGCTGGCGCGGCCCTTGTCATGGAACAGTCATATGTTCTGCATAGGCTGGCAGGCTCAAGAAGTGATCGTTTTGCGGTCATGCCTGCCCACATTTGGTGCTGGACTAGTCCAGACAGGTAACGTTGATGCGAGAAGGTGCACCCAAGGCGGTAACAGCGATCAGCCGCACGCTGCAAGAGCAGATTGAGCACGGCTTGTTGGCGTACGGCAGCCAGTTGCCGGCCGAGCGCAAACTCAGTGAGTTGTTTGCCACTACCCGGGTTACGTTGCGCGAGGCGTTGTTGCAGCTGGAATCCCAAGGGTTGGTGTATCGCGAGGAGCGGCGCGGCTGGTTTGTTTCGCCGCCACGGCTGGCCTACAACCTGATGCAGCGCAGCCACTTCCATGCCATGGTCACGGCGCAGGGGCGGGTGCCCACCACCGAAGTGATTTCGGCGCGTTTGCAACCGGCTACGGCGGCAGTATGTGAGCGCCTGCAATTGCCGGCGTTGAGCAGTGTGATTCAGATTTGCCGCGGCCGGCGGATTGACGGGCGACTTGTGTTGTATGTCGAGCACTACCTGAACCCGCAGTATTTTCCGCAGATTCTTGAACGTGATCTGACGCAGTCGATCACTGAGCTGTATGTCCGGCATTACGACTTGCATTATGGTCGGGTGCGTTTCGAGATCGTACCCACGGCGCTGCCGACAGAAGCGGCGGCCACGCTCAAGGTATCAGCGGGCAGCCCGGGGTTGCGCATTGCCCGGGTCAATTACGATCAGCACGAACGGCTGATCGATTGCGATCTTGAATATTGGCGACATGATGCGATTCATGTCGGGGTGGATGTGCTGGAGCGTTGAAGGCGTCTGCTTTCGTGGCGGCAACTGTGTTTGTGTGGGAGCCGGCTTGCCGGCGATGCAGACGACGCGGTTCACCTGTCCACTTGCACCGATGCCATCGCGGGCAAGCCCGGCTCCCACAGGGTTTAATCAATCCTTATTCAATATCCCGCTGCCCGCCGTCACTACCTGCACGCTCAGGCGCGGGGTCGCCAGGTCCAGGCCAGCTTCATCCAGATGGCGCTTAAGCGACAGGTTGAATGCCCGCGACACTTCCCATTGTTTGATCGGTGCCGTCTTGAAGCGGGCCCGCAAAATCGCGCTGCCGGACTCAAAACTTTCAACCCCCTGGATCTCCAGCGGTGACCATATATTGCGCCGCTGTAGAGGGTCGGTACGCATCTTCTGCCCGACTTCACGCATCAGTTTGATCGCGTCATCAATTTCCATGTTGTAGGGGATCGCGACACGAAAGATGGCGTAGCCAAATTCCCGGGAGTAGTTCTTGATACTTTTGATTTCGCTGAAAGGGATGGTGTGTACGATGCCGTCGATATCACGCAGGCGAACCGTACGAATGGTCAGCCCTTCAACCGTACCCAGGTGCCCGCCGACATCGACGTAGTCGTCGATGGCCAGGGAGTCTTCAATAATGATGAACAAGCCTGTAATCAGGTCGGCTACCAGAGACTGGGCACCAAAGCCGATGGCCAGGCCGATCACACCGGCACCGGCCAGCAGGGGGGTGACGTTCATGCCCATATTGGCCAGGGCGACGATCAGCGCAATGATAAAAATTGCCGCAAACAGGATGTTGCGAATCAACGGCATCATGGTTTGCGCACGGGCATTGGCCAGGCCTTTGCGCGAGCGGGTGAGGGCATGGTGGATGGCGGTGTCGGAGAGAATCCAGATCAGCCAGGCAAACAGCAGCGTGCCAGCAAGGCCAAACAGCTTGACGCTGATTTCATGCCCTTCGCCCTCGGTAAAACCGATCAGCGACAGGCCCCACACCCGCAGGCCCAGCTCGATAAACACCAGCCACACAATCAGGTGGGCCAGGGTGTAGACAAAGCTTTTCAAACGTTCGGAATACAGCGCATGGCGCTTATGGCCCCGTTGCGGTTTTTGCGCATGACGGCGCACCAGCCCGTTAATCACCATGCACAACACCACCAGCACGGTGCAGATCAGCGACTGGCGCAGCGCGGTGCTGGTGTCACCTGCCGAGACAAAGGTCGCCACCAGCGAAATACCCACCAGAATCAGCGCGGCGATATACCAGTAAGTGCCCAGGAGGTCGATGCTGTCGCTCAGGGCGCGGCGCGTGAGACGCCGTGACAGTGGCTGGTTGCGGATCAGGTGAGCAATGGGGCGGCGGAAGCGGATGATAAACAGCCCGGTGGACAGCGCGGCCATCACATTGGCAAAGGTCGCTGCGGTATGCGCCAGATGCACACCGAGGGTGGCCACCAGTCGTGGGTCGCTCAGGGCTTCGCCAAAGGCTGCGAAACTGCCGATCCACCACAGCGGGCGAAATGCCTGGTGGCGCAGGATATGCAGGGCGCGGTGGCGGTGCGGTCCATCGAGCAGCGAGAAGAGGATGACGCAGATAGCCGAGAAACAGGTGCCGATCACCAGTGCGTAAGCCAGCACCATCGCCAGGTCTTTTCCCAGCGACGAGGGCAGCGAGTAGCTCATATACACCGTGATCATCAGTGCGACCATCCACGGCCCAAGCTTGCGCAGGGCAAAGCGCAGCATGTCGACGGCCTTGGGGTGTTGCGGTAATTCTTCGCTCAGGCCAAAACGCAACCGTACCCGGTGGCTGACCCAAATCAGCAGGGCGGCCAAAAGGCTCCAGATCATGATGACCAGAGCAAAGCCAAAAATGATCGGTAGCCATTCATTGGCTGGCAGCATCAATGCCGAAAACTCTTCCCTGGCCTGGGATATTTCCTTGGTCCAGCGAGAGGTCGGGCTGTCATCCCCGGAAAACTGCTTTTCAAGATCGGCCAGGGTGCTGCCGATCAGGCCCAGAACGCCGATCTCGGCTTCAGGCTGGGCTTTTTTGGAAGCGTCGCGCAGTTTTTTCAGGTCGGCCAGCAGTTTGCTGCGCTGCTGATCGTTTTCGAGGTTTTTGATCACCTCGTCCAGCGATTTTCCCAGTGGCTCGGTGGGTTGCGCCTGGCTTTTGTCCGAGCTGCCGAGTATGCCCGGCAAACCTACGGCCTGCGCCGAAGTCATGGGCAACAGCGTCAGCAGGCAAACCAGCAGCAAATAAGGCAAGGCGAAAAGACGGAGAAACACTGGGCGATCAACCTCGAGGGTGCAAATTGGCCGAGTGTACGCTAGGGCTGCTGATCATTCATTTTTTGTCACATTTAAATAAATGATTGCGAGCCCGGGGCGAGGAACCAGTTTGGCTATTCGTTGAGCTTGGCGAGGATCTTGAAAATGATGGTGCCGAAGATCAGCAGCATACCTGCCCAGATCATCAGCACACCGACTCCGCTAGTGCGTTCGCGAAAGTTGAAGCCAATGGTCAGCAGCAACATGCCGCAAACAATGGGAATCATCATGGAGTGGAACGCAGCTGTTTCGAACATGGTTATCGGACCTGTGCAAATGAATGCCCCAAGTCTAGGTCGGATTACGCGGATGTGTGGTGATGTGTATCAAAAATGAATTAGCCAAGCACATAACCACTGTAGTCGCTGCCGAAGGCTGCGAAGGGAGTTGCGGGGTATTCAAGAAAACGGGGGGCTTCGCGCCCCCCTTCGCAGCCTGCGGCAGCGACTACAAATACATCAGGGCAGTTGGTTGCTGGCGTAAAACGCGCTCAGTACCTTGACCAGATGTGCCAGGTCATGGCTGCCGGCCAGTTCGCGGATCGAGTGCATGGCGAATGTCGGCAGGCCGATATCCACGGTGCGCACACCCAGGTGGCTGGCGGTGATCGGGCCAATGGTCGAGCCGCAACCCATGTCGCTGCGCACCACAAAGCTTTGCACCGGCACTTCTACGGCCATGCACAGGTGACGGAAGAACCCGGCCGTTTCACTGTTGGTGGCATAGCGCTGATTGCTGTTGACCTTGATCACCGGCCCGGCATTAAGCTTGGGCCCGTGATTGGCATCGTGCTTGTCGGCGTAGTTGGGGTGAACGCCGTGGGCGTTATCGGCCGAAACCAGCAGTGACTTCTGAATCGTACGTACGTACTCGTCACCTTCGGGCAGCACACGTTGCAGGATCTGCTCCAGCATCGGGCCATCGGCGCCGCAGGCCGAGCAGGAACCGACTTCTTCGTGGTCGTTGGCCACAAACAGGCAGGTCTCTTCGGTTTCGGTGGTAAGCAGGGCTTGCAGTCCGGCATAGCACGACAGCAAGTTGTCCAGGCGCGCACCAGCGATGAAATCACCGTTCAGGCCGATGACCGCAGCACTTTGGGTGTCGTAGAAGCTCAGTTCGTAATCCAGCACCACGTCGGCATTGAGGCCGTGCTCGCGGGCCAGCTGGTCGGCGAGCAGGGCACGGAAATCCACACGTTCGTCGCCCGCCACCTGGGCCAGGATGGGCGGCAGCTCGGTTTGCGGGTTGATGGCCCAGCCTTCGTTGGCGGTGCGATTGAGATGGATCGCCAGGTTGGGGATGGTCGCAATCGGCGCCTTGAAATCGATCAGCTGGCTTTCGACCTGGCCATCGCGGCGGAAGGTGACACGCCCGGCCAGGGACAGGTCGCGGTCGAACCAGGGGGCCAGCAAGGCACCGCCATAGACTTCCACGCCCAGTTGCCAAAAGCCCTGGCGTTGCAGCTCAGGCTGTGGCTTGACGCGCAGGCACGGGCTGTCTGTGTGAGCGCCGACCATGCGGATGCCGCCTTGTAGCGCGGAGTGACGACCCAGCTTGAAGGCAACAATGGAGGAGTCATTACGGGTGACGTAATAGCGACCATTGGCTTCGGTGAACCAGGTTTCACGCTCGTCGAGGCGCTGGTAACCGGCAGCCTCCAGGCGCTGAACAAGACTGGCAGTGGCATGAAAGGGGGTAGGGGAGGCCTTCAGAAAGTCGATCAGGCCTTGGTTCAACTCTTCGCGCATAAGTTACTCCAGACAGCAAGGCCGCGAGTTTAGCGCATTGATCGCAAGAATTGACCCCAATTGAACGTCAATCACGTAGTCGCTGCCGAGGAACGAAGGCTGCGAGCTCCTGATGGTTAAAAGCTCGCAGCCTTCGTTCCTCGGCAGCGACTACGGTTATTGTTGTTTTTGCAGTCAAAACGGAGCCGGGCACTCGAAGCGCAGGCGCTCGCCGGTCTGCGGGTGAGTGAAGCTCAGCATGCTGGCGTGCAGGCACAGGCGCGGCCAGGCAGCCAGGGCTTGCGGGTGTGCATACAGGCCATCGCCCAGTAGCGGGTGACCGATGGACAACATATGCACCCGCAGCTGGTGCGAACGGCCGGTAATTGGGGTCAGTTCAACCCGGCAGTAATCACCGCAACGTTCCAGCACTTTCCAGAAGGTCAGGGCGTTTTTGCCAAATTCGTGGTCAACCACATGCCGTGGCTTGGTCGGCGGATCGTAACGCAGGGGCAGGTCGATGCTGCCGCTGTCCAGCTCGGGTTGCCCCCAGGCCAGTGCGGTGTAGGCCTTTTCGGTTTCGCGGTCATGAAACTGACGCGACAGTTCGCGATGGGTGTCTGCGTCCCGTGCCAACAGAATGATCCCGGAGGTTTCCCAGTCCAGTCGATGGACAATACGCGCTTCGGGATAGCCGTTTTCTTGCAGGCGGGTAATCAGGCAATCCTTGTTGTCATCGGCCCGGCCTGGTACCGAGAGCAGCAGCGTCGGCTTGTTGACCACCAGAACGCCAGCGTCCTCATGGATGATGTGAATATTGGACAACGGCATTAAAACAGCCTCTTAACAAACGCCAACGGCGACGAGGGAACCTCCCCCGCAGGGAAGGCGCCCAAGTCGCCGTGGTGTCAGCCGGATCGATTAACGGTCAGGCAGTGTGATGTTGAGTTCCAGAATCGAGCAGCTACCCTCGTTTTCGAGGGCGATCTGTACAGAATCATCCCCGATATTCACGTATTTGCGGATTACCTCGACCAGCTCCTTTTGCAGGGCAGGCAGGTAGTCCGGGGTGCTGCGTTGGCCGCGTTCGTGCGCCACGATGATCTGTAGACGCTCTTTCGCAACCGACGCGGTCGTTGGCGTTTTGCGAGTACGAAAGAAGTCAAAAATGTTCATTGTTTAGTTGCCTCCAAACAGGCGCTCGAAGAATCCCTTCTTCTGTACATCAAGGAACCGGTGCTCCACGGTTTTGCCCAGCAGGCGATCAACCGCATCGCTGTAGGCCTGCCCGGCGTCGCTCTGATCATCAAGGATCACGGGCACGCCCTGGTTGGAAGCCTTCAGTACGGCCTGGGATTCCGGAATCACGCCCAGCAGGGCCACTGCCAGAATCTCTTTGACGTCTTCAACGCCGAGCATTTCGCCCTTGGAGACGCGGTCCGGGTTGTAGCGGGTCAGCAGCAAGTGCTCCTTGATCGGGTCTTCACCCTTCTCGGCGCGGCGCGATTTGCTGGCCAGCAGGCCCAGCATGCGGTCCGAGTCACGTACCGAAGACACTTCCGGGTTGGTCACGACAATCGCTTCATCAGCGAAGTACATGGCCAGGTGGGCACCGGTTTCGATACCTGCCGGGGAGTCACAGACCACGAATTCGAAGGTTTCTTTAAGTTCCATCAGAACTTTTTCGACGCCTTCCTTGGTCAGTGCATCCTTGTCACGGGTCTGGCTGGCGGCCAGCACGTAGAGGTTTTCCAGGCGCTTGTCTTTGATCAGTGCCTGCTGCAGGTTGGCTTCACCGTTGACCACGTTGACGAAGTCATACACCACGCGGCGCTCGCAACCCATGATCAGGTCGAGGTTACGCAAGCCAACGTCGAAGTCGACGATCACTGTTTTGTGGCCGCGCAGAGCGAGGCCGGTACCGATAGCGGCGCTGGTGGTGGTCTTACCCACACCACCCTTGCCGGATGTAACCACTAGAATCTTGGCCAAGGTGTTTCACCCCTAAGGAAAAAGGACTTTTTAGCCCCTGAATAACATCTCTACGAACGACTGCAGGTGAACAGCCTTGGCGGGTCATTGTTCAAGTCGCGTTTACGCTGTGTAAATGCTGCCTGATTGCTTGTCCCTACAAGGAAAAGTCTGTTTTCACTACGATTTTGAGATGCTTGGAAAATGGCGAGAGTATCCGTTAAAGCCGGGTGATGTTCAATATGTCACTTGACAGACTGATCTGAACACCTGTTCCCCACAACGGATCCCGACGCAGGTCTTCAGATACTTTGTACTTGCCCGCAATTGACACTAGCTCGGCGCTCAGTTGCTGGCAAAAAATCCGTGCCTTGGTATTGCCCTTGTGACCTGCCAGTGCGCGGCCACGCATTGGCCCGTAAACATGGATGTTGCCATCGGCCATAAGTTCCGCACCGGGGCTGACGGAGGCAATCACCACCAGATCACAGCCTTCGGCATAGACCGTCTGTCCGCCGCGTACCGGGCTGGTGATGATTTTGGTCGGCTTGATGGTCGGCTCGGGCGGTTTTTCCGGTTTTTTTGGCTCGACCACGACTTCAACCGGATCAATCGGTCGCTCGCGCGCACCTGAGGGTGGCAGCACGGGCAGGTCGATGGCGATGGCGGCGGCGATATCTTCGATGCGGTTGGCGCGAATGGCCAGGGTACGCAGGCCATGCTGGCGGCATACACGCATCAGGCCGGGCAAATCGATGGCGCCTTCACTGGCAGGCAGCTTGTCCAGTGCCAGTACCAGTGGGGTATTGCTGAAAAAATTCGGTGCCTGAGCCACTTTGGCAGCCAGTTGGCGGTCCAGGGCTTCAAGGTTGTTGTGCGCAAGTTCCAGCACCGTGATGGCGAGCATACTGCCCTTTAGCTGGAACACGGGGGCTTGGTCTAGCGATTCGGTTTGGCTCATGGTTGCTTAACGCGACTTGTCACTTAAAGTGCTGAGACTTATAACGAGAACGCCCGCGGGCCGCAAGCCGGGTCGAACGATGTAGAATGGCCGACCCTTGTGTCTGTCCGGAATCATTAATGGATCGCCCGCGTTTTCGTGCTGCTTTTTTTCATCCGCGCTTCTGGCTGCTATGGCTGGGCCTGGGCGTGCTGTGGTTGGTTGTTCAACTGCCTTATAAAGTACAGCTGTGTATCGGCCGGGCCCTGGGTGCGCTGATGTACCGGGTGGCCGGTGACCGTCGACGGATTGCCACGCGCAACCTTGAATTGTGTTTCCCGGAAAAAACCGCCGCCGAGCGCAAGCAGTTGCTCAAGGCCAACTTCGCCTCGACCGGTATCGCGTTTTTCGAAATGGCCATGAGTTGGTGGTGGTCGAAGTCGCGTCTGGCCAAACTGGCCCATGTCGAAGGGCTGGAGCATCTCAAGCAGGCCCAGCTGGAAGGCAAGGGCGTGATCCTGATGGCGTTCCACTTCACCACCCTGGAAATTGGCGCTGCCTTGCTCGGTCAGCAGCACACCATCGACGGCATGTACCGCGAACATAAAAACCCGCTGTTCGACTTTATCCAGCGGCGCGGCCGCGAGCGCCACAACGTTGATTCGCTGGCGGTTGAGCGTGATGACGTACGCGGCATGCTCAAGTTGCTGCGTTCCGGGCGGGCGATCTGGTATGCACCCGACCAGGACTACGGCGCCAAGCAAAGTATCTTTGTGCCGTTATTCGGTATTCAGGCAGCCACTGTTACCGCCACCAGCAAGTTTGCCAAGCTGGGCAAAGCTCAGGTTGTACCCTTTACTCAACAAAGACTGGCCGACGGCAGTGGTTACAAGTTGGTCATTCATCCTCCCCTGAGTGATTTCCCCGGAGAAAGCGATGAGGTTGATTGCCTGCGCATCAATCAATGGGTCGAGCGGGCGGTGCGTGAGTGCCCCGAGCAATATCTGTGGGCACATAGGCGTTTCAAGACCCGTCCGCCGGGCGAGCCCAAACTGTACGACAAGCGCCGCTGACCAGGCCTGTCGGCCGTGACGGTGATCGCCCCGGTTACAGGCCTGATCCTGTCTGGCGGTGGTGCGCGAGCGGCCTATCAGGTCGGCGTGCTGGCTGCGATTGCCGAATTGCTGCCTGCGGGTGCTTCGAATCCGTTCCCGGTGATCGTCGGCACCTCGGCGGGGGCGATCAATGCAGTCAGCCTGGCCAGCGGGGCGAT
The DNA here is from genome assembly GCF_055408445.1 of Pseudomonas sp. B414. Taxonomy (NCBI): domain Bacteria; kingdom Pseudomonadati; phylum Pseudomonadota; class Gammaproteobacteria; order Pseudomonadales; family Pseudomonadaceae; genus Pseudomonas; species Pseudomonas sp. B414. Next base: position 88,475 of record NZ_JBUZTQ010000002.1, read on the forward strand.
GGACTTCACTCGTGCGGTCGAGCACCTGACCGCTTTCTGGCAAGGCTTTGAAAGCAAGCGCGTATTGCGCAGCGACTGGCCGGGTGTGCTGCATCAGGCCACCCGTTTTTTGGGCCACAGCCTGCTCGGGCTGGGTTCTCATGTGCCGGTGGCGCTGCTCGACAGCTCGCCCTTGCGCGATCTGCTTCACGACAAAATCAATTTTTCCGGCATCGGCCAGGCGATTGCCGAGCAGCACCTGCGGGCGGTTGCGGTCACGGCGTTTGGTTACTCGTCCAGCCAGGCAGTCACCTTTTATCAAGGTGCGGGCGCCATCGAGGGCTGGTTGCGCCATCGGCGTATCGGCATGCCCACCGACTTGACGGTCGAGCATTTACTGGCCAGCTCAGCCATTCCATTGCTGTTTGCCCCGGTCAAGATTGGCGAAGAGTACTTCGGCGATGGTGCGGTGCGCCAGTCGGCACCGATCAGCCCGGCGTTGCACCTGGGGGCCAATCGCGTGCTGGTGGTGGGGGTGAGCGGCAACCCGCGAGGGCCGGATCTGCAAGATGGCCAGCAGCGCTATTACAACGCTCAGCAGCCGACCCTGGCGCAGATTGGCGGGCATATGCTCAACAGTACGTTTATCGACAGCCTGGAGAGCGATATCGAACTGCTTGAGCGTCTGAATCACTTCAGCCGCTTGCTGCCACGACAAACCGACAATCTGGGCCTGGCCCCGGTGGAGGTACTGGTGATTGCGCCAAGCCAGCCGATTGACGAGATTGCAGCGCGCCATCGGCATGAGTTGCCCGTGGCGTTACGCACCTTCTTGCGCGGCCCCGGTGCGACCAAGACCAGTGGTGCAGGGGTGCTGAGTTATTTGTTGTTTGAGGCGGGGTATTGCCGGGAATTGATTGAGCTGGGGCGGCGTGACGCGATGGCCAAGCGCGATGCGCTTGGCCGGTTTTTGCGGGCGTAGTCGCTGCCGAAGGCTGCGAAGGGTTGCGCAGCAACCCGTTTTCCAGAAGCTGATTCGATCTGTTTTTAAAGGGCCTGAGACCCTTATCGCAGCCTTCGGCAGCGACTACAGGTATTTCAGGTGTTGCAGTTGTGTTACTCGGCAATCTGCAATTTGCGCGCTTCGGTGTAGATATAGCGCAGCTTGTCGTACTCGAACGGTGAGTCAAACTGGCCATAGCGGAAGCTGGTCTTGTAGCGTTTGTCGACCGCGCCCAGCACCCAGATTTCCGGATGGCGAGTGCTCTCATGCGGCACGTTGAGGAAGTTGATTTCCTGGTTGACACCAAAGTCGACCACAAGCCCCGTGGTATCGCGCAAGTTTGACGGCCCAAGGATCGGCAGCATCAGGTAAGCGCCGCCAGGCACGCCGTAAAAGCCCAGGGTCTGACCGAAATCTTCGCTTTGACGGGGCAGCCCCATTGCCGTGGCCGGGTCCCACAAGCCACCGACGCCGATGGTCGTGTTCAACAGCAAGCGCCCTGTGGTTTCCAGCGAGCGGTGGCCCTTGAGCTGCAGCAAGCTGTTAAACAGATTGGGCACATCCCCCAGGTTATTGAAGAAGTTGCTCACCCCGGTGCGCAGAAAACTTGGCGTAACGTAGCGATAGCCATTGACCACCGGCAGGAAGACCCACTGGTCGAAACGGTAGTTGAAGTGATAGATCCGGCGGTTGATCGGCTCCAGCGGGTCATACACATTGAGCGCGTTCATGGTGGCGCGCTCGAACTCACGCTGATCCAGGCTCGGGTTGAACTTCAGCAGTTTCAGCGGTTGGGTAAAACCGTCGACATCTGGCGTGAGCTCCGTGTGAGCCTTGCTGTTGTCTGCTTGAGCAAAGCCTGCGCCGAGCAGGGCGGCAAGAAGCAATAGTTGTTTAGCCACGGAAGAACTCCAGCATATCGTCAGCGTTGACTCGATAATTGATATTGCCGCAATGGCCACCGTACGGATAAACCGTCAGGCGATTACCGAAGGTTTTGCGCAGAAAGCCCAGGTCACCAGGGCCAAGGATGATGTCGTCGGCGTTATGCATGACGGCAATCTTCGGGCTGTTTTTCAGGTAGTCCTGGAGCGCATACAGGCTGACTTGGTCAATCAGTTGCAACAGGCTGCCGCCATCAGTCTTGGCGCGCCACATGGGGATCACCTGCTCGGTCAGGTAGCAGTCAAAATCACACTGCAACGAGCGCTTGAGGAACGGTGTCAGGCTGGTGCCTTCGGTGATCGGATAGTTCGGTGGCGTGATCAGGCCGCGGCGGTTGATCAGGTCCGAGGTAAACACGATATCGGCCGACGAGAAACGAAATACCGTGCCGATCAGCATGGCCATTTGCTCGTTGGTCAGGCGTTCCTTGGAGTTCTGCAGGTCATAGAGCAGGGCAGCGTTGAGGTCCACGCGGCCCTTGTCCTGGAAGTAACGGGTCAGCTTGCCCAGCACCAGTTCGTAGAAGGTGGTGCTGTTGTTGATGCCCTTGACCTCTGTTTGCACCAGCTTGTCGAGGTTGCTGATGGAAGTGAAGAGGTTGACTGGAGGGTTGAGCATCAACACTTTTTTGAAGTTGAAGCTTTTGCGGGTCTCGTCCAGATGGCTGACAAAAGCAGCATCCAGTGCGCCAAGGCTATAGCCCGCCAGGTAATAGTCGGTCACCGGCACTTTGGCTTGTTGGGCACGTACAGCCTGCATTACGTGGTACAGGTCTTCGGCGTCGTACTGGCTGATGCCCGGGGTAGCCAGGCGCGAGGCGGCACTCATAAAGTCATAGCTGGTTGGCGATGACAGCTGAACGACGTGATAGCCCTCTTGGTAAAAGAGCTTTTTCAGGTATTCGTTGAGGCTGCTGTCGTAAGCCGCGCCAGTGCCGGCAATCAGAAACATCAGTGGTGCCGGGTGATCCTGCTTGGCCATGCGATAGGTCAGCTTTTTCACCGCCCAAAAGTTGGCAGGCAGAATGAACTCGCGCTCGGGGCGCAGGCTGAGGGTGTAGTCCGATTGATTGATGTCGTCCTCATCCGGCAGCAGCGGGCGCATTTCTGGCGGAGTGGTGGCAATCGTGGCTTCAAATGGGTTGGTGATCGGGTAGCCATACGTTGCGGGGTCGACATCGACCGCCTGTGCGGACGCACTCAAGATAAGGCCGCCCAGTAAGGCAGCGAAGGGCAGAAGACGTAGCATGAAGACTATCCCTAGAAAGGTGCGGAGAAGATTCGCAGGCTATGACCACAGGGTTGGTACTGAAGTGCCATTTCACGGCACCAAATAAATCCCCAACAAGTCTCAGGCAGGCAAAAGGCTGTCCAACGATACACGCTGAATGACTTTAGTTAACAGATATCTGATTGCAAGGCTTGCATAGCCGAAGATGGCGATTAAGCTGGGCGCCGCTTTTGCCTATCGGAGTTTTTTATGCGACCTCGTTTGTCGTTGGTCTTGCTGCTTATCGCCCTGCCTGTATGGCTGGCCGCCAGTTATGGTCTGCGCTACGGCTTGATGGAGGACTCGCAGTGGGTGGGGACCTGTGTTGCCGAGGCCGCGCGCTGGGAGTGCCAGTTGCGTTCCAGCCTGGGGTTGTTGATTCATTTTCGGGTGTTGGGCTGGGTGGCACTGGTGCTGTCGGGTGTCGGTTTTTTTGTACGTGGTCGCGTCGGCACTGCGCTGGCGGTACTGGCCTTGTTGTTCGGCTTGCCGGCGCTGGCGTTGTATAACGCCAGCCTCGCGGTCTTTGCCGTGGTAATCGCCGGGTTGCGGCTGGTGCGGGCTGCCAGGTAAGTGTCTGTACTAATCAGTTCCCCGGCTGTGGGAGCGAGCCTGCTCGCGAAGGTCTCAAGAGCATCGTTTGCACCTTTCGCGAGCAGGCTCGCTCCCACTGGGTGTTGTCCTCAAAGGGCGTTACGCCTTCTGGCGCACGCTGCGCCACAGTGCCATGACCATCAGTACGCTTACCAGCGCCCAGCCCCAGGCCTGTTCATTGCTCAGGCCTTCGCGGTACAGCTGCACCGGTATGCCTGCGCCAATGATCAATGCCAGCAGGCCGAACTCGCGGCGCGGGCCGCGTACCGGGCGCAACAGGTATACCAGTGCAGGCAATATCAGTGCCGCAGTCGGGAAGCTGCGATAGCGTGGCTCAAACACCAGCCCCAGCATCATCACAGCCCCGGCAAACCCGGCGGCAGCCAGCCACCAGCCAGCACGACGTTCCAGCAGATTGAACAGGCGTTCACGCCAACCGTCTTTCTGGCCAAGGGCCAAGGCGCCATGGCTCAGTACGATCAGATTCAGGCCAACCAGCAAGCCAGCCCATAGCCACTCTCCGGCAAACCGGCTGGTCACCGACGCCAGTTCCGCCCAGGCGACGATGCTGCAGCCCGCCACTGCACCCAGTGCCGGCAGCAGCAGAGCAGCGCGGTTTGTGCGAACCCGCCCGCCAATCGGCAGCGTACCCAGAAACAACGCTGCGCCAAAACCCAGCCACACCGGCCAGTGCGGCAGGTTGGACACCGGGCCTGCAAGGATGCCCTTGTCCTGGCGGTCGGCATCAAACAACCCCCAGTAACCGCCTACAGCGCCTTCGCTGCCACGCTTCCAGGGTTGGTCGAAGGCTTCGATCAGGTTGTATTTCCAGCCGTTTTGTTCGGCCATGGTGACAAAGCCACGAATAAATTTCGCTTCGTTGACCCGGCTCGGTACGGCGGTTTCACGCTGGCGACCTTCGCTGGGCCAGCCGGTCTCGCCGATCAGGATGTCCTTGGGCGCAAACTTGTTGCCGAATACCTGGCGAATCTGCTCAACATGGTTAACCGCCTGATCGATGCCTGCAGGGTCATCTTCCCAATACGGCAGCAGGTGAATGGTCAGAAAGTCCACGGCCGGAGCGATTTCCGGGTGCTGCAACCAGAATTCCCAGACGTCGGCATAGGTCACGGGTTGCTTGATCCGGCTTTTAACCTTGCCGATCAGCTTGACCAGTTGCGGGGCGGTGACTTCCTTGCGCAGCAAGGCCTCATTACCGACGATCACTGCGCTGATCACATCCGGATTGGCATTGGCCGAGGCAATCAGGGCATCAACTTCAAGTTCCGTGGCAACCGGGTCAGTGCTGACCCAGGCACCAGCCATCAACTTCAGGCCATGCTTGCGTGCCAGCTCCGGCAGTGCTTCCAGGCCCGTCTGGGAATAGGTGCGGATGCACTGAAAGCGCGTGGCCAGCAACGCCAGATCGGCGTCCATGCGCTCAACCCGGGGTACGAAAGGCTGGTCGAACGGCGACTGGTCCTTGTCGAATGGGGTGTAAGACGCGCATTGCAGCTTATGCGTCGGTGTTGCTGCATCGGGCAGGATCACCGGTTGGCCAAGGCCGTACCAGAAACCGGCAATGGCAAACACACCCAACAGGCAGGCAAGAAGATAAGGCAGCACGGGGAAGCGGGCAGTCGCAGACATGGTCAGGCCGTATGGGAGCAAAGCCGCGCATCTTACCTGCAATTGAGTTGGCTCAGCGCCTTCGTATAATTTTGACATGCAAAGTTCGAAGGCTCATCTGGACAATCCAGGCGGCTATCTGCCTGGATGTCGGGCAATGTCGCTGCTGGTTGCATGGGGGTCGTCGTCAGAGCAGGACGCCAGTCTGTCGAAGTTGATTATCAAATACAGATGACACAGGGGTGTGTAAGCCCTGTAGGAATCTTGATGCGGCCCGGCACTCGTCGGGCCCGGCACGGTGGGGAATCAAAGATGAAGATGCGACGAATTTTGAGCGCAGGAGCAGTCTTGGTGCTGGCGATGAGTGCGGGTTTGGTAAGTGCGCAGAACAAGCCGACCCTGAATATTGGTTATGTTGATGGCTGGTCCGACAGCGTGGCAACCACCCATGTCGCGGCCGAGGTGATCAAGCAGAAGCTGGGTTATGACGTGAAGTTGATGCCGGTAGCCACCGGGATCATGTGGCAGGGCGTGGCCACGGGTAAGCTCGATGCCATGCTGTCTGCCTGGTTGCCGGTGACCCATGGCGAGTACTGGGCCAAGAACAAAGACAAAGTGGTCGATTACGGGCCGAATTTCAAAGACGCCAAAATTGGTCTGATCGTGCCTGAGTATGTAAAGGCACAGTCGATCGCTGATTTGAAAGGCAGTGATGAATTCAAGAATAAAATCGTCGGTATTGATGCCGGCTCGGGCGTGATGCTCAAGACCGACGAGGCAATCAAGGACTACGACCTCAAGGGCTATAAGTTACAAGCCAGTTCCGGCGCTGCGATGACCTCGGAATTGGGGCGTGCCTATGCCAAGAATGAGCCTATTGCCGTGACCGGTTGGGTGCCGCACTGGATGTTTGCCAAGTGGAAACTGCGTTTTCTCGATGATCCAAAGGCCGTTTATGGTGCAGCCGAAACGGTTAACAGTATCGGCAGCAAGGAGCTGAACAACAAAGCTCCGGAAGTTGCAGCGTTTCTGGAGAAGTTTTCCTGGAATTCAAAAGACGAAATTGGTGAAGTGATGCTGGCCATTCAAGAGGGTGCAAAACCTGATGCGGCGGCCAAAGAGTGGGTTGCCAAACACCCGGAGCGTGTTGCCCAGTGGATCGCTAAATAATCGCGAAGTGTCTAGCTCGCAGTACACAAGACCGTTTGGCGTTTCCGCCAAGCGGTTTTTGCATTTATGGGGTTTCGTGCTAGCGGCGATTTTCCTTGCAGCCTAGAGAAACCGGGGGCTGCAGGGAGTCAGAGGCTCTACTACTAAAGTCGTCTGGAATTGAAATTGCGCCGCCCTAATAGTGAAAACGTTCCATCTCATCTGTGCTGCGAGGACAAAAATAATGAACGACAGCATTTATATCTCGATTCAAAACAGCCCGCGCTTCAAGGAGCTGGTTAAAAAGAGAGAGCGTTTTGCCTGGCTTCTTTCGGCAATCATGCTCGGGTTATATGCCGCTTTTATCCTGTTAATTGCATATGGGTCGCACATCATGGGGACCAAGTTGAGTCCCGATTCGTCCATTACCTGGGGGATCCCGATTGGCGTGGGGCTGATTGTTTCGGCCTTTATCCTGACCGGTATCTATGTACGCCGGGCCAATGGCGAGTTTGACGAGCTGAACAATGCAATTCTCAAGGAGGCTGGGCAATGATCGGGCGCTTATTGGCAACAGTGGGCGCTGCAGCCCTTGCTCCATCGGTCTGGGCGGGGGAGGCTCTGACGGGTGAAGTGCAAAAACAACCGCTCAATATCTCGGCGATCATCATGTTCGTCGTATTTGTTGGCGCGACCCTGTGCATTACTTACTGGGCATCCAAGCGTAACAAGTCGGCAGCCGACTACTATGCAGCTGGCGGCAAGATTACCGGGTTTCAGAATGGTCTGGCGATTGCGGGCGACTATATGTCGGCAGCCTCCTTCCTGGGTATTTCCGCGCTGGTATACACCTCTGGCTATGACGGCCTGATCTATTCGATCGGCTTTCTGGTGGGTTGGCCCATCATCCTGTTCCTGATTGCAGAACGTCTGCGTAACCTGGGCAAATACACCTTTGCCGACGTGGCCTCGTACCGTCTGGGGCAAACCCAGATTCGTTCGTTGTCGGCGTGTGGTTCGCTGGTGGTGGTAGCGTTCTACCTGATCGCGCAAATGGTCGGCGCAGGCAAGCTGATCCAGTTGCTGTTTGGCCTGGATTATCACGTTGCGGTGATCCTGGTAGGCATCCTGATGTGTATGTATGTGTTGTTCGGCGGCATGCTGGCAACAACCTGGGTACAGATCATCAAGGCAGTCATGTTGCTGTCAGGCGCGACGTTTATGGCCGTGATGGTCATGAAACATGTCAACTTTGACTTCAACGCGCTGTTTGCAGAAGCGGTGAAGATTCACCCTAAAGGTGAAGCGATCATGAGCCCGGGCGGGCTGGTGAAAGATCCGATCTCCGCGTTCTCCCTGGGCCTGGCCCTGATGTTCGGTACTGCTGGCCTGCCACATATCCTGATGCGCTTCTTCACCGTGAGCGATGCGAAAGAAGCGCGCAAGAGCGTGTTCTACGCAACTGGCTTTATTGGCTACTTCTATATCCTGACCTTTATCATCGGTTTTGGCGCAATCATTCTGGTCAGCACCAACCCTGCATTCAAGGACGCTGCTGGCGCCTTGCTGGGTGGTAACAACATGGCGGCGGTGCATCTGGCTGACGCAGTTGGCGGCAGCATGTTCCTGGGCTTTATCTCGGCAGTAGCATTTGCCACCATCCTGGCGGTGGTTGCCGGGCTGACCCTGGCGGGCGCTTCTGCGGTGTCCCATGACCTGTATGCCAGCGTGATCAAAAAGGGCAAAGCCAACGACAAGGATGAGATTCGGGTTTCGAAGATCACCACCATCGCCCTGGCGGTACTGGCGATTGGCCTGGGTATCCTGTTTGAAAGCCAGAACATCGCGTTTATGGTGGGCCTGGCGTTCTCCATCGCAGCGAGCTGCAACTTCCCGGTCCTGCTGCTTTCCATGTACTGGAAAAACCTGACTACCCGTGGCGCCATGATTGGCGGCTGGCTGGGCCTGGTGAGTGCGGTTGGCCTGATGATCCTGGGCCCGACCATCTGGGTGCAGATCCTGCATCATGAAAAAGCCATCTTCCCTTATGAGTACCCGGCACTGTTCTCCATGATCATTGCGTTTGCGGGTATCTGGTTCTTCTCCATTACGGACAAGTCCAAGGCAGCAGAGAAAGAGCGTGCGCTGTTCTTCCCGCAGTTTGTGCGTTCGCAGACTGGCTTGGGGGCGAGCGGGGCGGTGGATCATTAATCCGCAATAGACAGTATGTTTAACCGAATCCTCCTGCCGCAAGGCAGGGGGATTTTTTGTGCGCGCCGCAGATCCTCTGTGGGAGCGGGCTTGCTCGCGATGGTATCACTGCGGTTTTTCAGATGTGCCGCGTCGCTGCCATCGCGAGCAAGCCCGCTCTCACAGGTGGATGAGGTGTATGGGAGGTCGAGTGAACCGACACACAAAAAAATACGGCCTCTGCTCTTTATATAAAAGGCAGAGGCCGTATTCTCTGAAGCAAGACGCTATCGCGGGACAGGCCTTACTTGCGGTCTTCCAGGTTGGTCAGGTCACGCTGCTCGTAACCGGTGTACAGCTGGCGCGGACGGCCAATCTTGTACGGGCTGGAGAGCATTTCTTTCCAGTGCGAGATCCAGCCCACTGTACGCGACAGGGCGAAAATCACGGTGAACATGCTGGTCGGAATGCCGATCGCCTTGAGGATGATCCCCGAGTAGAAGTCGACGTTCGGGTACAGCGAGCGTTCGATGAAGTACGGGTCGGTCAGGGCGATCTCTTCCAGGCGCATGGCCAGTTCGAGTTGCGGATCGTTCTGAATGCCCAGCTCTTTGAGCACTTCGTCGCAGGTCTTCTTCATGACTGTGGCGCGTGGGTCGCGGTTTTTGTAAACCCGGTGACCGAAGCCCATCAGTTTGAACGGATCGTTCTTGTCCTTGGCCTTGGCGATGAATTTGTCGATGTTGGAAACATCGCCAATTTCATCGAGCATGGTCAGCACGGCTTCGTTGGCGCCGCCGTGGGCAGGGCCCCACAGTGCAGCGATACCGGCAGCAATACAGGCGAACGGGTTGGCACCCGAAGAGCCCGCCAGACGCACGGTGGAGGTCGAAGCATTCTGTTCGTGGTCCGCGTGCAGGATAAAGATCTTATCCATTGCCTTGGCCAGTACCGGGCTGATCGGTTTGATCTCGCACGGCGTGTTGAACATCATGTGCAGGAAGTTTTCGGCGTAGGTCAGGTCGTTACGCGGGTACATCATAGGTTGACCCATGGAGTACTTGTAAACCATCGCTGCCAGGGTTGGCATCTTGGCAACCAGACGGATCGCGGAAATTTCGCGATGCTGCGGGTTATTGATGTCCAGGGAGTCGTGGTAGAAGGCCGAAAGGGCGCCAACTACACCGCACATGACCGCCATCGGGTGGGCGTCACGACGGAAGCCGTTGAAGAAGGTCTTCAACTGCTCGTGAACCATGGTGTGGTTCTTCACGGTGCTGACAAATTGAGCCTTCTGCTCTGCGGTCGGCAGTTCGCCGTTCAGCAGCAGATAAGCGGTCTCTAGATAGTCAGAGTGTTCAGCCAGTTGTTCGATCGGGTAGCCGCGGTGCAGCAGGATACCGTTGTCACCATCAATATAGGTGATCTTCGACTCGCAAGATGCGGTCGACATGAAGCCCGGGTCAAATGTGAATCGGCCCGTGGCCGTCAGGCCTCGCACATCGATTACATCGGGACCCACGGTGCCAGTTAAAATGGGCAGCTCGACGGGGGCTGCGCCCTCGATGATCAACTGCGCTTTTTTGTCAGCCATGTGGCCTCCTATTTATGCTTGAAATCATCAGACAGACCCCCCACGCAGGGCCCGCACCACTATAGTGAGATAAATTTGAATGTCAATTTGCCTAAAGTCTTGCTGTACAAGGCTTTGAGGAGCCTTTTTTCGCGAATATCCCTGCCGTTTACGCCTTTTATGGCCCGAGCGCAATGCGCTTTTAGGGGGTGGGTGTTTGCGTTGTCATTAGTAACCTAACTGTCTATACTCGGCAGCCGACCGCCAGAGGCTTTTGGGCCTGTTTAGATGGGGGTCGTCACTCCCGGGTGGTGGGTACCTGACCAGTGCGCATCCCAACAAACTTGCCCTGATTGTTAGGGGCTCTTCAGTGTGAAAAAAGCCGTGAATAGCCAACGACCTGTAAACCTAGACCTAAGGACCATCAAACTCCCAGTCACTGCATACACGTCGATTCTTCACCGAATCTCCGGTGTCATTCTTTTCGTCAGCCTGGCCATCATGCTTTACGCATTGGACAAGTCGCTGGGTTCGGAAGAAGGCTTCGGTCAAGTGAAGGCGTGTCTGACCAGTCCACTAGCCAAGCTAGTGATTTGGGGCATCCTGTCCGCCTTGCTGTATCACTTGGTTGCCGGTGTGCGCCACTTGATCATGGACATGGGCATCGGTGAGACGCTGGAAGGCGGCAAGCTGGGCTCGAAAATCGTTATCGCCATTTCCGTGGTGATGATTGTACTGGCAGGAGTTTGGATATGGTAACCAGCGTTACGAACATGTCGCGTTCGGGCCTCTATGACTGGATGGCACAGCGCGTGTCTGCGGTTGTTCTCGCGGCTTATTTCATCTTCCTGATCGGATACGTAGTAGCCAATCCTGGCATTGGCTACGCCCAATGGCATGAACTGTTTGCAAGCAACTGGATGCGTATCTTCAGCCTGCTGGCCCTTGTTGCTCTGGGCGCACACGCCTGGGTAGGCATGTGGACCATCGCGACCGACTACCTGACGCCAATGGCGCTGGGCAAGTCCGCGACAGCAGTACGTTTCCTCTTCCAGGCAGTCTGCGGCGTTGCAATGTTCGCTTACTTCGTCTGGGGTGTGCAGATTCTTTGGGGTATCTGATTCATGGCTAACACAGTTAATACACTTTCGTTCGACGCCATCATCATTGGCGGCGGCGGTGCTGGCATGCGCGCTGCTCTGCAGCTGGCACAAGGTGGTCACAAGACTGCCGTAATCACCAAGGTTTTCCCGACTCGTTCGCACACCGTATCGGCCCAGGGTGGCATTACCTGCGCGATCGCGTCTGCAGATCCAAACGATGACTGGCGCTGGCACATGTACGATACCGTCAAGGGTTCCGACTATATCGGTGACCAGGACGCTATCGAATACATGTGTTCCGTAGGCCCGGAAGCCGTATACGAACTTGAACACATGGGCATGCCGTTCTCCCGTACCGAGCAGGGCCGTATCTACCAGCGTCCTTTCGGTGGTCAGTCCAAGGACTTCGGTAAAGGCGGCCAGGCTGCCCGTACTTGCGCTGCAGCCGACCGTACCGGTCACGCGCTGCTGCACACCCTGTACCAGGCCAACCTCAAGGCCGGCACTGTATTCCTCAACGAATACTATGGTGTCGACCTGGTGAAGAACGAAGCTGGCGATTTCGTCGGCATGATCGTTATCTGCATCGAAACCGGCGAAACCTCGTACGTTCGTGCCAACGCCACCGTATTGGCGACTGGCGGTGCAGGCCGTATCTACTCGTCCACCACCAACGCCCTGATCAACACCGGTGACGGTATTGGCATGGCACTGCGTGCAGGCGTTCCGGTACAAGACATCGAAATGTGGCAGTTCCACCCGACCGGCATCGCCGGCGCCGGTGTACTGGTTACTGAAGGTTGCCGTGGTGAAGGTGGATACCTGATCAACAAGCACGGCGAGCGTTTCATGGAGCGTTATGCTCCGAACGCCAAAGACCTTGCCGGTCGTGACGTAGTAGCTCGCTCGATGGTTAAAGAAATCATCGCGGGCAACGGTTGCGGTCCGGATGGCGACCACGTAATGCTGAAACTCGATCACCTGGGTGAAGAAGTTCTGCATAGCCGTCTGCCTGGTATCTGCGAACTGTCCAAGACTTTCGCCCATGTTGACCCGGTGCTGGCTCCAGTTCCAGTGGTTCCGACTTGCCACTATATGATGGGCGGCGTTGCCACCAACATTCATGGCCAGGCGATCACTCAGGACGCTGACGGCGTTGACCAGATCATCCCTGGCCTGTTCGCAGTGGGTGAAGTGGCATGTGTATCGGTACACGGTGCCAACCGTCTGGGCGGCAACTCGCTGCTCGACCTGGTGGTATTCGGTCGTGCTGCCGGCCTGTTCCTTGAGCAGACCCTGAAAGAAGGCGTTGATTACGCTCGTCCACGCCAGTCCGACATCGACGCTGCCCTGGCACGTCTGGACGGCCTGAACTCGCGTACTGACGGCGAAGACGTGGCAACCCTGCGTAAAGAACTGCAAAGCTGCATGCAGAACTACTTCGGTGTATTCCGTACCGGCGAATACATGCAGAAGGGTATTGCCCAGCTGGCTGATCTGCGCAAGCGCATCGCCAACGTGAAAATCAACGATAAGAGCCAGGCGTTCAACACCGCTCGTATCGAAGCCCTTGAGCTGCAAAACCTGCTCGAAGTGGCTGAAGCGACTGCAATCGCTGCTGAAGTGCGTAAAGAATCGCGCGGTGCTCACGCCCGTGAAGACTTCGAAGATCGTGACGACGTTAACTGGCTGTGCCACACCCTGTACTTCCCGGGTGACAAGCGCGTAGCCAAGCGTGCGGTGAACTTCTCGCCGAAAACCGTTCCGACCTTCGAGCCTATGGTTCGGACTTACTAAGGGTGGCCGATATGTTGAAAGTCAGTGTTTATCGTTACAACCCTGATCAGGACGCCGCTCCGTTCATGCAGGAATTCGAGGTCAATACCAACGGTAAAGACCTGATGGTGCTGGACGTACTGGCCCTGATCAAAGAGCAGGACGAAGGGTTCTCCTATCGTCGCTCTTGCCGTGAGGGCGTTTGCGGCTCCGACGGCATGAACATCAACGGCAAAAACGGCCTGGCGTGCGTAACGCCGCTGTCCGCTGTCGTTAAAGGCAACAAGCTGATCGTTCGTCCTCTGCCAGGTTTGCCGGTTATCCGTGACCTGGTCGTCGATATGAGCATCTTCTACAAGCAATACGAGAAAGTTAAGCCGTTCCTGCAGAACGACACTCCGGCTCCGGCCATTGAGCGTCTGCAATCGCCAGAAGAGCGTGAAAAGCTCGACGGTCTGTACGAGTGCATCCTGTGCGCTTGCTGCTCGACTTCGTGCCCGTCCTTCTGGTGGAACCCGGACAAGTTCCTGGGCCCTGCTGCACTGCTGCAAGCCTATCGTTTCCTGGCTGACAGCCGTGACACCCGGACCACCGAGCGTCTGGCTTCACTGGATGACCCGTTCAGCGTATTCCGCTGCCGCGGGATCATGAACTGCGTCAACGTGTGTCCGAAGGGCCTGAACCCGACTAAGGCCATCGGTCACGTGCGTAGCATGCTGCTGCAAAGCGGCATCTGATCCAAGCTGTACCGTAGACCGTAGTAACCGTAAATGCTGCGGCGCAGGCTTCAACCGGCGCCGTAGTTTTAACCTGAGCAACAGCTCAAAAAGCTGCGGCTCTTATTTTGAAGAAATGAGACCAGCAGGGGCATCCGGGCTGGTACCCGGACTATCAGCGTGATCCTAAGTGGCTTGTTTTAGTCGCTGTATTCGGACTTTCTCAAGCGTGCTCTGGTGTTCTCGTCGATGGTGTCCCCTAACCGAGGGTGACCAAGCATGCAAGAAAGCGTGATGCAGCGCATGTGGAACAGCGGCTATCTTTCAGGTGGTAACGCTGCCTATGTGGAAGAGCTCTATGAGCTCTACCTGCACGACCCTAACGCTGTGCCAGAAGAATGGCGCACCAAATTTCAGACGTTGCCTGCTGAGGGCAACTCTGCCAACGATGTTTCGCACTCCACAATCCGCGATCATTTCGTGCTGCTGGCAAAGAACCAGCGCCGCGCCCAACCGGTTTCCGCCGGGAGCGTGAGCAGTGAGCACGAGAAGAAGCAGGTTGAAGTGCTGCGATTGATCCAGGCCTATCGGATGCGCGGCCACCAGGCAGCCCAGCTAGATCCGCTGGGGCTGTGGCAGCGTCCTGCACCTGCAGACCTGTCGATCAATCATTACGGCTTGACCAATGCCGATCTTGATACGACCTTCCGTGCCGGCGACCTGTATATCGGCAAAGAGGAAGCGAGCCTACGCGAAATTCTCGAAGCGTTGCAGCAGACATATTGCCGCACCATTGGCGCAGAGTTCACGCACATCGTCGATTCCGAGCAGCGCCACTGGTTTGAACAGCGCCTCGAAAGCGTACGCGGCCGCCCATCGTATTCGGCTGAAGTCAAAGGCCATCTGCTTGAGCGCGTCACAGCTGCTGAAGGTCTGGAAAAGTACCTGGGTACCAAATACCCGGGCACCAAGCGTTTCGGCCTGGAAGGTGGCGAGAGCCTGATTCCTTTGCTGGATGAGCTGATCCAGCGTTCGGGCAACTACGGCACCAAGGAAATCGTTATCGGCATGGCCCACCGTGGTCGCCTGAACGTATTGGTGAACACCTTCGGCAAAAACCCGCGCGAGTTGTTCGACGAGTTCGAAGGCAAGAAAAAGATCGAGTTGGGTTCCGGTGACGTTAAATACCACCAGGGCTTCTCCTCCAACGTCATGACTGCCGGTGGCGAAGTTCACCTGGCAATGGCGTTTAACCCGTCCCACCTGGAGATCGTATCTCCTGTGGTTGAAGGGTCGGTACGTGCTCGCCAGGACCGTCGTAACGACAGCACCGGCGAAAAGGTACTGCCAATTTCCATCCACGGTGATGCTGCCTTCGCAGGTCAGGGTGTGGTCATGGAAACCTTCCAGATGTCGCAGACCCGCGGCTTCAAGACTGGCGGTACGGTTCATCTGGTGATCAACAACCAGGTTGGCTTCACCATCAGCAACCCGGAAGACTCCCGTTCTACCGAGTACTGCACTGACGTTGCGAAAATGATCCAGGCGCCGATCCTCCATGTAAATGGTGATGATCCGGAAGCCGTATTGTTCGTGACCCAGCTGGCCATCGACTACCGCATGCAGTTCAAGCGTGACGTCGTGATCGACCTGTTCTGCTACCGCCGTCGCGGTCACAACGAGGCCGACGAGCCAAACGGTACCCAGCCGCTGATGTATCAGCAGATCGCCAAACAGCGCACTACCCGTGAACTGTATGCCGAGCGTCTGACGCAAGAAAAAGTGGTAGACGCAGAACGCGTTCAGGCCAAGATCGACGAATACCGCAACGCGCTGGACAACGGTCTGCATGTTGTGAAAAGTCTGGTCAAAGAGCCGAACAAAGAGCTGTTCGTAGACTGGCGCCCATACCTGGGTCACGCCTGGACTG
This sequence comes from Pseudomonas sp. B414, assembly GCF_055408445.1. Lineage (NCBI taxonomy): Bacteria > Pseudomonadati > Pseudomonadota > Gammaproteobacteria > Pseudomonadales > Pseudomonadaceae > Pseudomonas > Pseudomonas sp. B414. Next base: position 104,331 of record NZ_JBUZTQ010000002.1, read on the forward strand.
CTCGCCATGACACGCGTTTCGATCTGAAAACCCTGCAAGAGCTGTCTGCCAAGCTGCTGGAAATTCCGGAAGGCTTCGTGGTTCAGCGTCAGGTTGCGAAGATCTACGAAGACCGTCAAAAAATGCAAGCCGGCGGCCTGCCGATCAACTGGGGTTATGCCGAAACAATGGCATACGCAACCTTGCAGTTCGAAGGTCACCCGATCCGCATGACCGGTCAGGACATTGGCCGCGGTACGTTCTCGCACCGTCACGCCGTGTTGCACAACCAGAAAGATGCTGGCACCTACATTCCTCTGAAGCACCTGTACGAAGGTCAGCCACGTTTTGACCTGTACGACTCGTTGCTGTCGGAAGAAGCGGTATTGGCGTTCGAATACGGCTACTCGACCACCACGCCAAACGCGCTGGTGATCTGGGAAGCCCAGTTCGGCGACTTCGCCAACGGCGCCCAGGTTGTCATCGACCAGTTCATCACCAGCGGCGAGCACAAGTGGGGCCGTCTGTGCGGTCTGACCATGCTGTTGCCACACGGTTATGAAGGTCAGGGCCCGGAGCACTCCTCTGCACGTCTTGAGCGTTACCTGCAATTGTGTGCCGAGCACAACATTCAGGTGTGCGTACCAACCACTCCAGCGCAGATCTACCACCTGCTGCGCCGTCAGGTCATCCGTCCGCTGCGCAAGCCGCTGATCGTCCTGACACCGAAGTCGTTGCTGCGTCACAAACTGGCAATCTCGACCCTGGAAGATCTGGCCGAAGGTTCGTTCCAGACCGTTATTCCAGAGATCGATGCACAAGATCCGGCGAACGTCGGTCGCATCGTGCTGTGTAGCGGCAAGGTCTACTACGACCTGCTGGAAAAACGCCGTGCCGAAGGTCGTGATGACATCGCCATCGTGCGTCTTGAGCAGCTGTACCCGTTCCCTGAGGACGACTTGATTGAAGTCCTGGCTCCGTACAAAAACGCCAAGCATATTGTCTGGTGTCAGGAAGAGCCGATGAACCAGGGTGCCTGGTACTGCAGCCAGCACCACATGCGCCGCATCATCAGCGGTCACGACAAATCTCTCGTACTTGAGTACGCGGGCCGTGACGCTTCTGCTGCACCTGCTTGTGGTTACGCATCGATGCACGCTGAGCAACAGGCAAAACTGTTGCAAGACGCGTTCACTGTTTAACGCCTTCGCGCACTGAAACCGAATTTAAGGAACCAAAGAACATGGCTATCGAGATCAAAGCCCCAACATTTCCGGAATCGGTTGCCGATGGCACCGTTGCCACCTGGCACAAGCAACCAGGCGACGCTGTAAAGCGCGACGACCTGATTGTCGACATCGAAACCGACAAGGTAGTGCTGGAAGTACTGGCCACTGCTGACGGCGTGCTGGGCGCTATCGTCAAGAACGAAGGCGACACTGTTCTGTCCGACGAAGTACTGGGCTCCATCGTTGAAGGCGGCGCTGCTGCCGCTCCTGCTGCCGCTCCTGCTGCCGCTGCACCTGCTGCTCAGGCGGCTGCCCCGGCTGCTGATGGCGAAGACGATCCAGTTGCTGCTCCGGCCGCTCGCAAGATCGCTGAAGAAAACGGCATCAACATCGCTTCCGTTGCCGGTACTGGCAAAGGCGGTCGTGTGACCAAGGAAGACGTAGTTGCCGCTGTTGCTGCCAAAAAGGCTGCTCCAGCTGCTGCGCCTGCCAAGGCCGCTGCTCCTGCCGCTGCTGCGCCGGTATTCGCTGCTGGCGACCGCGTAGAAAAACGCGTTCCGATGACCCGCGTTCGTGCCACTGTGGCCAAGCGTCTGGTTGAAGCTCAGTCGAACATGGCGATGCTGACTACTTTCAACGAAGTGGACATGACTGAAATCATGGCACTGCGTTCGAAGTACAAGGACCTGTTCGAGAAGTCCCACAACGGCGTACGCCTGGGCTTCATGTCGTTCTTCGTGAAAGCAGCTACCGAAGCGCTGAAACGCTTCCCGGCCGTTAACGCCTCGATCGACGGTTCCGACATCGTTTATCACGGCTTCGCTGACATCGGTGTAGCTGTTTCCAGCGACCGTGGTCTGGTGGTTCCGGTTCTGCGTAACGCCGAGCTGATGAGCCTGGCTGAAATCGAAGGCGGCATCGCTGCTTACGGTAAAAAAGCCCGTGACGGCAAACTGTCGATCGACGAAATGACCGGCGGTACCTTCACGATCACCAACGGTGGTACTTTCGGTTCGATGATGTCGACCCCGATCGTTAACCCGCCGCAAGCCGCGATCCTGGGCATGCACAACATCCTTCAGCGTCCAATGGCAGTCAACGGTCAGGTAGTTATCCGCCCGATGATGTATTTGGCTCTGTCTTACGATCACCGCTTGATCGACGGCAAAGAAGCTGTAAGTTTCCTGGTAGCAATCAAAAACCTGCTGGAAGACCCGGCTCGTCTGCTGCTGGATATCTAATAGAAGCAGCTGCAAGCTTCAGGTGACAAGCTGCGAGAAAAGCAGCTTGTCTTTGGCTTGCAGCTTGCTGCTGACAGCTTGTAGCTAATAGAGGATCTATTTTCATGTCTCAGAAATTTGACGTTGTAGTGATTGGTGCGGGCCCTGGCGGCTATGTTGCAGCCATCAAGGCCGCGCAACTGGGCCTTTCGACTGCTTGCATCGAAAAATACACCGACAAGGAAGGCAAACTGGCGCTGGGCGGTACTTGCCTGAACGTTGGCTGCATTCCATCCAAGGCGCTGCTGGACAGCTCCTGGAAGTATCACGAAGCCAAGGATGCATTCGCCATCCACGGCATCACCACCGGTGAAGTGAAGATGGACGTCGCTGCGATGGTTGGCCGTAAAGCCAACATCGTAAAAGGTCTGACTTCCGGCGTTGCTACCCTGTTCAAGGCTAACGGCGTTACTTCCCTGCAAGGCCACGGCAAACTGCTGGCTGGCAAGCGTGTTGAACTGACCAAGCCTGACGGCAGCGTTGAAATCATCGAAGCCGAGAACGTGATTCTGGCTTCGGGTTCGCGTCCGATCGACATTCCACCGGCTCCAGTTGATAACAACGTGATCGTTGATTCGACCGGCGCACTGGAATTCCAGTCCGTACCTAAACGTCTGGGCGTTATCGGCGCTGGCGTTATCGGTCTGGAACTGGGCTCGGTATGGTCCCGTCTGGGCGCTGAAGTGACTGTCCTGGAAGCTCTGGACACGTTCCTGATGGCTGCTGACGCTGCCGTTTCCAAAGAAGCCTACAAAACCCTGACCAAACAAGGTCTGGACATCAAGCTGGGCGCTCGCGTGACCGGTTCCAAGGTTAACGGCGAAGAAGTCGTTGTGACCTACACCGACGCCAACGGCGAACAGACCATCACCTTCGACAAGCTGATCGTAGCCGTGGGTCGCCGTCCGGTGACTACCGAGCTGCTGGCGGCTGACAGCGGCGTGACCATCGACGAGCGCGGTTTCGTGTTTGTTGACGATCATTGCGCAACCAGCGTACCGGGCGTATTCGCCATCGGTGACGTGGTTCGCGGCATGATGCTGGCACACAAGGCTTCGGAAGAAGGCATCATGGTTGTCGAGCGCATCAAAGGTCACAAGACCGAGATGAACTACGACCTGATTCCATCGGTTATTTACACTCACCCGGAGATCGCGTGGGTCGGTAAAACCGAGCAGGCCTTGAAAGCTGAAGGCGTTGAGGTTAACGTCGGCACCTTCCCGTTCGCAGCCAGTGGCCGTGCCATGGCAGCAAACGACACCGGTGGCTTTGTCAAAGTCATTGCTGATGCCAAAACTGACCGCGTACTGGGCGTCCACGTGATTGGCCCGAGCGCTGCAGAGCTGGTACAGCAGGGCGCGATCGGTATGGAATTCGGCACCAGTGCCGAGGATCTGGGCATGATGGTTTTCTCCCATCCAACCCTGTCCGAAGCGTTGCACGAAGCAGCGCTGGCAGTGAATGGCGGCGCCATCCACATTGCCAACCGTAAGAAACGTTAAGACCAGACAATAAGAAACCACGGCGGTTTGCCCGTCGTGAGCCTTGCTAGCAAGCCTCACCGCGGAACTTCCGCCGGACGCAGTCTTGTCTTGTTTTAACCGGGCCCGGCTCCGCTCACGCGGGTGTCGGGTTTGTTGAAACAGCACAAGCAGCAGTCACAGGTGGTGCGGCACTAATAATAGTGCAGCGCCGAATGCGCAGTACCTAACGAAGACGGTAAAAAGCATGAATCTTCACGAGTATCAGGGTAAACAGCTGTTCGCTGAATACGGCCTGCCAGTATCCAAGGGTTATGCAGTAGACACCCCGGAAGCAGCCGCAGAAGCTTGCGACAAAATCGGCGGGACCGAATGGGTTGTAAAAGCCCAGGTTCACGCAGGTGGTCGCGGTAAAGCGGGCGGCGTTAAGCTGGTTCGCAGCAAAGAAGACGCTAAAGCATTCGCACAACAGTGGTTGGGCAAGCGTCTGGTGACTTACCAGACTGATGCCAATGGTCAGCCGGTCACCAAGATCCTGGTTGAGTCGTGCACTGATATCGCTAAAGAGCTGTACCTGGGCGCTGTCGTTGACCGTTCGAGCCGCCGTATCGTGTTCATGGCTTCCACCGAAGGTGGCGTGGACATCGAGAAAATCGCTCACGACACTCCAGAAAAAATTCTCAAAGCAACGATCGATCCACTGGTTGGCGCACAGCCATTCCAGGGTCGCGAGTTGGCTTTCCAGCTGGGTCTGGAAGGCAAGCAAGTTGCTCAGTTCGCCAAGATCTTCGTAGGTCTGGCCAAGCTGTTCAAGGATCACGATCTGGCCCTGCTGGAAGTGAACCCGCTGGTTATCAAGACTGACGGCGACCTGCACTGCCTCGATGCTAAAATCAACATCGACGCTAACGCCATGTACCGTCAGCCTAAGCTGAAAACTTTCCACGATCCGTCGCAAGACGATCCGCGCGAAGCGCACGCTGCCAAGTTCGAACTGAACTACGTAGCGCTGGAAGGCAACATCGGCTGCATGGTTAACGGCGCTGGTCTGGCCATGGGCACCATGGACATCGTTAACCTGCATGGCGGCAAGCCAGCCAACTTCCTCGACGTTGGCGGCGGTGCTACCAAAGAACGCGTTACCGAAGCGTTCAAAATCATCCTGTCCGACAGCAATGTCGCAGCAGTGCTGGTTAACATCTTCGGCGGCATCGTTCGTTGCGACATGATTGCCGAAGGCATCATCGGTGCAGTGAAAGAAGTCGGCGTGAAAATCCCGGTAGTTGTGCGCCTTGAAGGCAACAACGCTGATTTGGGCGCTAAAGTACTGGCAGAAAGCGGTTTGAACATCATCGCTGCTACCAGCTTGACCGACGCTGCTCAACAAGTTGTTAAAGCTGCGGAGGGCAAGTAATGAGCGTCCTGATCAATAAAGACACCAAAGTTATCTGCCAGGGCATCACCGGTTCGCAGGGCAGCTTCCACACCCAGCAAGCCATCGAATACGGCACCCAGATGGTGGGTGGCGTTACTCCGGGCAAAGGCGGCACCACTCACCTGGACCTGCCTGTTTTCAACACCGTGAAAGAAGCCGTAGCTGCCACTGGCGCAACCGCCAGCGTTATCTACGTACCGGCTCCTTTCTGCAAGGACTCCATCCTTGAAGCAGCGTTCGGCGGCATCAAGCTGATCGTTTGCATCACTGAAGGCATTCCTACCCTGGACATGCTGGACGCTAAAGTTAAGTGCGACGAACTGGGTGTTACCCTGATCGGCCCTAACTGCCCAGGCGTTATCACTCCAGGCGAATGCAAGATCGGCATCATGCCAGGTCACATTCACTTGCCAGGCAAAGTAGGCATCGTGTCGCGTTCCGGCACCCTGACTTACGAAGCTGTGAAGCAGACTACTGACGCCGGTTTCGGTCAGTCGACTTGCGTAGGCATCGGTGGTGACCCGATCCCTGGTTCCAACTTCATCGATATCCTGAAGTTGTTCCAGGAAGACCCGAAGACCGAAGCGATCGTCATGATCGGTGAGATCGGCGGTTCGGCTGAAGAAGAAGCGGCTGCCTACATCAAGGCACACGTGACCAAGCCAGTTGTTTCCTACATCGCTGGTGTGACTGCCCCTGCAGGCAAGCGCATGGGCCATGCTGGCGCAATCATCTCTGGCGGCAAGGGTACTGCAGACGAGAAGTTTGCTGCCTTGGAAGACGCAGGCGTTAAAACCGTGCGTTCGCTGGCAGACATCGGCAAGGCTCTGTCCGAGCTGACTGGCTGGGCAATGAAGTAAGCCTCGCGCTTAACTGATTGTTACACCAGGCAAAGGCCACCTTCGGGTGGCCTTTGTGCATTCTGGCGTACAACAAATCTGCCGTGGGATCCCACATCCAGATTGCAATGGGGTAGTTAAAACCACACCAAACCTTTTTTCGATGTCATCCAGGCGACAACTGCGTTCGTTCATCGGACAGTCCGCCCTCTAACAGTGCGCTGTTGGAAAAAAATCGGTAATCTTGCCGCCATTCCGCAGTTCTGCGTGTGCATCCCAAAAGGAAGCCGCGCGCTAGACGGGTTGGTCTTATACGGATCGACAGCATTTCCCACATCCGCACGGGAAATTCCCCTCTAAATTCCGATTCAGTAGTGTGGTATTTCCGTAATGAAAGTATTGAAAGGCCAGGACATCCTGGCACTTGGGTTTATGACCTTTGCCTTGTTCGTTGGGGCTGGCAACATCATTTTCCCGCCAATCGTTGGCCTGCAAGCCGGACCTAACGTCTGGATGGCCGCATTGGGCTTCCTGATCACCGCAGTAGGTTTGCCGGTAGTCACTGTTATTGCCCTGGCCAAGGTCGGTGGCGGTATGGATGCCCTGAGCAGCCCGATCGGTAAAATTGCGGGTGGCCTGCTCGCAGCCGTGGCCTATCTGGCGGTTGGCCCGCTGTTCGCAACCCCGCGCACCGCGACCGTATCCTTTGAGGTCGGCCTGGCACCCTTGACCGGTGAAAGCCCGCTGGCGCTGTTTCTGTACAGCTCGGTGTACTTCCTCATCGTGTTCTTCGTTTCGCTGTATCCCGGCCGTTTGCTGGACACGGTAGGGCGCTTCCTCGCTCCGCTGAAAATCATTGCGCTGGCCATCCTCGGTATTGCTGCCGTCGCCCTGCCTGCAGGTGATATCGGCGTTGCGACCCCTGAATACGTCGCTGCACCGTTCTCCCAGGGCTTTATCAATGGCTACCTGACCATGGATACCCTGGGCGCACTGGTTTTTGGCATCGTGATCGTGAACGCCATTCGTTCCCGTGGTGTTGAATCGCCCAAGTTGATCACCCGCTACGCCATCATCGCCGGCCTGATCGCCGGTGTCGGCCTGGCGCTGGTGTATATCAGCCTGTTCCGTCTGGGTGCTGGCAGCCATGAAGTGGCCGCAGGCGCAACCAATGGCGCAGCAGTACTGCACGCCTATGTTCAGCACACCTTCGGTTCACTGGGCAGCGGTTTCCTTGCGGTACTGATCGCACTGGCTTGCCTGGTAACGGCCGTTGGCCTGACCTGCGCCTGCGCTGAATATTTCAGCACGGTACTGCCACTGTCTTACAAGACCCTGGTTGTGATCCTGGCGCTGTTCTCGTTGGCCGTGTCGAACCTTGGTTTGACCCAGTTGATCGCGTTCTCCATCCCGCTGCTGACGGCAATCTACCCGCCGTGCATCGTGCTGGTGGCCTTGAGCTTCTGCAAAGGCCTGTGGCATGCGCAGGCGCGGATCGTCGGTCCGGTGATGCTGGTATCGTTCTTCTTTGGTTCGATCGATGCGATCAAGGGTGCGGGGCTGGGTGGCTGGATTCCGGCTCAGCTGGCCAATATGCCATTTAGCAACCAAGGGTTGGCCTGGCTGGTGCCATGCCTTGTGACCCTGGTTGGCGCAGTTATCTGCGACCGTCTGCTGGGCAAGCGTGTTGAGGCAATGGCGTAATTACCCGGTTCGCCAAAAGCGTTACTGAGTGAATTGAAAAGCCCTGCATCTTAATGGATGCAGGGCTTTTTAATGGGCGCCAGTTTGTCATTAAATCAACAACCGCTAACCCCCGGACATAACAAAGCCCGCACTTGGCGGGCTTTGTTTTACATCACAGAACGCCGTATTACTTGCTTTCTGGAGTAGCCGCAGGAGCTGCTTCTTTAGCGGCTTCAACGTTCGACTCGGCCTGGGCTTTAGCGGCCTCAGCGTTCTCTTTTGCAGCTTCGTTTACTTTGTCCTGGGCTTCGCTCATTTTCTCTTGAGCTTGCTCGCTATGCTGAGCAGCGTCCTGAGCTTTTTCTTCGGATTTTTTATCGCAGGCAGCCAGGCCAAGCGAAGCAGCCAGCATCAAGGCAACAGCAAAAGTATTACGCATTGGGTGTTTCTCCTTATGAGTAGATCTACGGGGCGTTTGAGCATTGGCTGATCGCTTAAGTTCCATGCTCGAACACATATATAAGTAAAGCAGCACAAGCCGAAACTATTGGTAAAAAGTTGAGCTTCTCCATCAGGCCTTGAAATTTGCACCACTGGCCCCAACTTTCAACACATCCCGCCGCCAACCCTCACGGGCGTGGCCACTGCCATCCAATCGGAGTTTGATAACAATGAGCGTGGAAACTCAAAAAGAAACCCTGGGCTTCCAGACCGAGGTCAAGCAACTGCTGCACCTCATGATCCATTCGCTGTACTCCAACAAGGAAATTTTCCTTCGCGAACTGATCTCGAACGCCTCTGATGCTGTCGACAAATTACGTTTTGAAGCGCTGTCCAAGCCAGATCTGCTGGAGGGCGGTGCCGAGCTTAAAATCCGTGTGAGCTTCGACAAGGACGCCAATACTGTCACCCTCGAAGACAACGGCATCGGCATGAACCGTGATGACGTGATCACCCACCTGGGTACGATCGCCAAGTCCGGCACTGCCGACTTTATGAAAAACCTCACCGGCGACCAGAAAAAAGACTCGCACTTGATCGGTCAGTTCGGTGTGGGCTTCTACTCGGCCTTTATCGTGGCCGACAAGGTCGACGTGTATAGCCGCCGCGCCGGCACTCCGGCAAGCGAAGGCGTGCACTGGTCTTCCAAGGGCGAGGGCGAGTTTGAGGTTGCCACCGTCGAGAAAGCCGATCGCGGCACCAAGATCGTTTTGCATCTCAAGTCAGGCGAATCCGAATTCGCTGACGGCTGGCGCCTGCGCAATATCATCAAGAAGTACTCCGACCATATCGCCTTGCCGATCGAGCTGCCTAAAGAGCAGACCGTGGCTGAAGGCGAAGAGGCCCCGGCGCTGGAATGGGAAACCGTTAACCGCGCCAGCGCCCTGTGGACCCGTCCTCGTACTGAAGTGAAGGACGAGGAATACCAGGAGTTCTACAAGCACATTGCCCATGACTACGAGAACCCGCTGGCCTGGAGCCATAACAAGGTTGAAGGCAAGCTGGAATACAGCTCTCTGCTCTACGTACCGGCCCGTGCACCGTTCGACCTGTACCAGCGTGAAGCGCCTAAAGGCCTGAAGCTGTACGTGCAGCGTGTATTCGTCATGGACCAGGCCGAGTCGTTCCTGCCGCTTTACCTGCGCTTTATCAAGGGCGTGATCGACTCCAATGACCTGTCGTTGAACGTGTCGCGGGAAATCCTGCAAAAAGACCCGATCATCGACTCGATGAAGTCGGCGCTGACCAAGCGTGTGCTCGACATGCTGGAAAAACTGGCGAAGAACGAGCCTGAGAAATACCAGGGCTTCTGGAAAAACTTCGGCCAGGTGATGAAAGAAGGCCCGGCTGAAGATTTCGCCAACAAGGAAAAAATCGCCGGTCTGCTGCGTTTTGCTTCGACCCACGGTGACGACGGTGAGCAGAATGTTTCGCTTACCGACTACCTGGCCCGCGCCAAGGAAGGTCAGGACAAGATCTACTACCTGACCGGCGAGACTTACGCACAGGTCAAGAACAGCCCGCACCTTGAAGTCTTCCGCAAGAAAGGCATCGAAGTGCTGCTGCTGACCGACCGTATCGACGAGTGGCTGATGAGCTACCTCAGCGACTTCGACGGCAAGAGCTTTGTCGACGTGGCCCGCGGTGATCTCGACCTGGGTAACCTGGACTCGGAAGAGGACAAGAAAGCCGCAGAAGAAGTGGCCAAGGCTAAAGAAGGTCTGGTTGAGCGTATCAAGGCCGCTCTGGGTGAAAGCGTCAGCGAAGTGCGGGTATCGCACCGTCTGACCGACTCTCCGGCGATTCTGGCCATTGGCGAGCAGGACCTGGGCATGCAAATGCGTCAGATCCTGGAAGCCAGCGGTCAGAAAGTGCCTGAATCCAAGCCGATCTTCGAATTCAACCCGGCTCACCCGCTGATCGAAAAACTCGATGCAGAGCAGAGCGAAGAGCGTTTTGGCGACCTGTCGCACATCCTCTTCGATCAGGCAGCTTTGGCGGCCGGTGACAGTTTGAAAGACCCTGCGGCTTATGTCCGTCGACTAAACAAATTGTTAGTAGAGTTGTCGGTCTAACCGCGCTATAAAAACCCGCTTCGGCGGGTTTTTTTTGTCTTGAATTCAGGAGTTTTTGATGAAATCCATTTCGGTCAGCTCTGTGGCCTATCAAATTGACGGCCAACCCTACGAAGGCCGCCTGGCCTTTGACCCGAGCCGTGAAGATCCATTGCCGGGATTGCTGATGGCACCCAACTGGATGGGGATCAGCGCGGGCGCCGAAGAAATTGCCAAGTCTGTTGCAGAGCAGGGTTATGTGGTCTTGATCGCCGATTTGTACGGCCAGGCAACGCGGCCGAGCAATGGTGACGAGGCGGGCGCGGCGATGATGCCGCTCAAGAATGACCGTGCCCTGCTGCGCAAGCGTATGTGGGCTGCGTATGACATGCTGAAAAACCAGGGCCTGGCCCAGGTCGATAGCAGCAAGCTGGCGACCTTTGGCTTCTGCTTTGGTGGTTGCTGCGCGCTGGAGCTGGCGCGTAGTGGTGCGCCGTTGCAGGCGGCGGTGTCTTTCCATGGCAGCCTGGACACGCCTAATCCGATTGATGCGCAGAGCATCAAGGGTTCGGTGCTGGTATTGCATGGGGCCTCAGATCCATTGGTGCCGAACGAGCAGCTACCGGCGTTTGCAGACGAGATGAATGCGGCGGGTGTGGATTGGCAGTTGACCAGCTATGGCGGCGCGGTGCATTCCTTTACTGATCCCCATGCCAATGTGCCGGGCAAGATGATGTACGACGCCAAAACGGCCGGTCGGGCGTTCACTGCCATGCATAACTTGCTGGATGAAGTGTTTCGCGATTGATTGCAATGTGGGGGTAGCCTGATACAGACGGCACTGTCTGTCAGGCAAAACCGGGTGATGCTATCGCGAGCAAGCCCGCTCCCACCTAGCTCACGCTGAACGCTCTATGGTTTCGCTCACCGTCAAATCGCGCATCAGCAACCCATACTTCAAGCCTACCTGCTCGGGAATCGGCAGGTACACCGTATGGCCATCTCCCGGTGCCACCTGGGTCGGCAGGCCTGCGCTGTTATGTAACTGGTTCAGATCAAAATGGTAGTTGCCATTAGGGGTCATCAGCTCCAGATGATCACCCAGGGCAAAGCGGTTTTTCACCTTGACCTCGGCCAGGCCATTGCGCCGCTCACCGGTCAACTCCCCGACAAACTGCTGGCGGTGCGACAACGAACTGCCATGCAGGTAGTTCTGATATTCATCGTGAACATGGCGGCGCAAAAAGCCCTCGGTATAACCACGCTGAGCCAGTGACTCCAGATCTGTCATCAAGCTGCGGTCAAACTCACGACCCGCCACGGCATCATCAATCGCCTTGCGATACACCTGAGTGGCCCGCGCACAGTAGAAGTGCGACTTGGTCCGGCCTTCGATTTTCAGCGAATGCACGCCCATCTCGGTCAGTCGTGCCACATGCTGGACGGCGCGCAGATCCTTGGAGTTCATGATGTAAGTGCCGTGCTCATCTTCAAACGCGGTCATCGGCTCATCCGGACGCTGGGATTCGTGCATCACGAATACTTCATCTGTGGGCGCACCCATGCCCAGGGTCGGTTCGACCACATTGACGATATTGCCCAGCTCGTTTTCCGTGCCCGGTTTGGCGTCGTACTTCCAGCGGCAGGCATTGGTACAGCTGCCCTGGTTGGCATCGCGCTTGTTCATGTAGCCGGACAACAGGCAGCGCCCGGAGTAGGCCATGCACAGTGCACCATGGACGAAAATTTCCAGTTCCATATCCGGCACTTGTTGGCGAATCTCTTCAATCTCTTCCAGCGACAGTTCACGGGACAGGATGATCCGGCTCAAACCCTGCTGACGCCAGAATTCGACACTGGCCCAGTTCACCGTATTGGCCTGCACTGACAGATGGATCGGCACATGCGGGAAATGTTTGCGCACCAGCATGATCAGCCCCGGATCAGACATGATCAGTGCATCCGGGGCCATGGCAATCACCGGCTCCAGATCCTTGAGAAAGGTGCGCAGCTTGGCATTGTGCGGGGCGATATTGACCACCACGTAAAAACGCTTGCCCTGCGCCTGGGCTTCGGCAATGCCAATGGCCAGGTTGGCATGGTCGAATTCGTTATTGCGCACCCGCAAGCTATAGCGTGGTTGGCCTGCGTACACCGCGTCGGCGCCATAGGCAAAGGCATAGCGCATGTTTTTCAGGGTGCCAGCTGGGGCGAGGAGTTCGGGCGGGGCAAGGCGCATAGTCAGTTCGTTCGCAAAAAAGCCGCGATGGTAGTCGAGCCCTTGCGCTCTGCCATTGATCTGGATCTATGCTTTGCGCGGCCAGGTCAGCATCACAATGCCCGCGACCACAATCAGACCGCCGATGATCTGCCCGCGGCTAAGCAACTGGTCGAGGATCAGCCAGCCAAACAGCAGGCTTGCCACCGGCTCGACGTTCATCACCGGTGCGTTGCGGGCCATGTTCAGCCGCGTCATGCATATAAACAACAGGCAGAACCCCAGGCCATAAAGCGCAACCAGAAAGGCCAGGGCAGTCCAGCCGGTGGACGAGGAGGGTAGCGAAACGCCGCCCGGCAGCACGCCGCTGACCCCGGCCAGGGCTGCCGCGCAAAATACAATCAACATGGTCAGCATGCTGCGCACCGTGCCGCGCAGGCTCGACAGCTTGTGATCGGTGATCCATAGCGCACAGGCGAATACGGAAGCGGCGGCAAAGCCGAAGAGAATGCCTTCAAGCCATTGCGCCTCTGTGCTGTGCTGGTTGGACAAACGTTCGGGCACGTCCAGGGCAAATACCAGCCCGCACATGATCAGGCCCATCAGCAGGGCCGCCCGGCGGGTCGGCGCTGCGCCGCCCAAAGCCCAGGTCAGCAGCACCAGCAGGATCGGCGCCACATTGGCAATCAACAGCGCCAGTGCCACGGGAATCCGCGCCACAGCCGAATAGATAAAGAAGCTTTGCGCCGCAATCAGCAGCCCCAGCAGCAATTGCCAGCGCCAGTTGGCGGCGGTTAACCGTGGCCGTTCGCGTTGCCACAGCACCAGGCCAGTTAGCACCAGCAAGGTCACGCCAGCACGACATAGAATCGCCAGCAGCAGGCCGGTGTCGTGGTCGAAGGCTATCCGCGCGGCAATATGATTGCCTGCAAAAGCGCAGGCCAGCAGTACCAGAATCAATACTGCAATATGGCGGGGGAACAAAGCAGGAGCAGACATAAGTAACCAGCCTCCTTGGCTGGAAATAAAGCCTCTTGGGTAACCCCTGTGGGAGCGAACTTGCTCCCACAGGGGGGAAGGGGTGAAGCTGCGGGTTACAGCACCAGGCTTGGCAGCCACAGGGAGATGGCCGGAACGTAAGTCACCAGCATCAGCACCATAAACAACGCCAGGTAAAACGGCAGCAGGGCTTTCACGGTGTTCTCGATAGTCACCTTGCCCACGGCAGCCCCTACAAACAGCACCGCACCCACCGGCGGCGTAATCAAGCCGATGCCCAGGTTGACCAGCATGATCATGCCGAAATGCACCGGATCAACACCGATACCAATAATCACCGGCAGCAGGATCGGGGTCAGGATCAGAATCAGCGGCGCCATGTCCATCACGGTGCCCAGCAGCAGCAACATCACGTTGATGCACATCAGGATCACATAACGGTTATCCGAAAGCGTCAGGAACGCCGTGGTGATCTTCATCGGGATTTCCATCAGCGTCAGGATGTAACCGAAGCTGGCGGCAAAACCGATCAGGATCATAACGATGGAAATGGTTCGCACCGCCCGGTGCATCAGTTTGGGCAGGTCACGCCATTTGTAGTCGCGGTAGATAAACATGGTGACAAAGAACGACCACACCACTGCCACGGCTGCCGACTCGGTGGCCGTGAAAATGCCCGACAGAATGCCGCCGAGGATGATGACCATGGCCATCAGGCCCCACATGGCTTCACCGGCGATTTTCAGCGCCTGGCGCAGCGGGATGACCTCGCCTTTTGGGTAGTTGCGTCTGCGCGCAAAGATCATGCACAGGCCCATCATCACTGCGCTGAGCAGCAGCCCCGGCATGATCCCGGCCATAAACAGCGAAGCAATCGACACCGTGCCCCCCGCTGCCAGCGAGTACAGCACCGAGTTGTGGCTGGGAGGTGTAAGCAAGGCTTGCACCGAGCCGCTGACCGTTACTGCGGTGGAGAACTCACGGGGATAGCCCGCGCGCTCCATTTCCGGGATCAATACCGAACCGACCGACGCGGTATCAGCCACGGAGGAGCCCGAGATCGCGCCAAAGAAGGTCGAGGCCACAATATTGACCAGCGACAGGCCTCCGCGAACAAAGCCCACCAGCACCCCGGCAAAGGCCACCAGCCTGCGTGACATGCCGCCCTCGGCCATGATCGCACCTGCCAGTACGAAAAACGGAATCGCCAGCAGGGAAAATTTATTGACGCCGCCCGCGACCTGAATCATCAGGGCATCGAACGGAATCTCGATCCACCAGGCCCCGATCAATGCCGACAGACCCAGCGCATAAGCGACCGGCATGCCGATAAGGATCAGGGCGATAAAGCTGCCCAACAGTACGAAAGCGTCCATTTATACGGCCTCTTCGCTGGCTTCTACG
Source organism: Pseudomonas sp. B414 (assembly GCF_055408445.1). Lineage (NCBI taxonomy): Bacteria > Pseudomonadati > Pseudomonadota > Gammaproteobacteria > Pseudomonadales > Pseudomonadaceae > Pseudomonas > Pseudomonas sp. B414. The sequence goes on from NZ_JBUZTQ010000002.1 coordinate 119,436, forward strand.
ATGTCGAACCGCACGGCACGGCGGTGGCTTTGGTCACCCAGGAAGAGTTTTTCCAGGACGAAGATCAGGGTCACGATGCCGCCCAGCGGGATCGGCAGATACGAGATGCCGACGCGCAGGCTTGGCATCTCGCCAAGAAACTGGTTCCAGGTGGTCGCGCACAGTTTGAAGCCCTTGACGGTCATAAACAGGCAGACGATCACCATCAGGATTTGCACCACTATCGCGGCCGCTTTGCGCACATGCACAGGCATGCGTTCGACGGCCATGGACACGGCCATATGGGCGCCGGCGCGATAGCTCGCGGCTGCGCCAAAGAAGGTAAACACCACCATCAGCAGAATGGCGGTGGGCTCGGGCCAACTGGAGCCGCTGCCCAGCACATAGCGGGCAAAAATGCCCCAGGGAATGATCAGGGTCATGGTCAGCACCGACAAACCGGCGATCCCGATACAGACCCTGTACAGCATGTCGTTAAAGCGCAGTACGGTATTTTTCATGGGGCTCACCACTGCGCGGCGAACGGGCTGGCGCCCGCCACCGCGGCGTTATCGGACTGGCTTATTGGACAGCTTCGATGCGCGAGATCAGGTCTTTGTAGTTGGCACCGTACTTGTCGCGAACCGGCTGAGTGGCGTCATAGAAGGCTTTTTTCTGCTCGGGGGTGAGGGTGATGAACTCCACGCCCGAAGCCTTGAGTCTGGTTTCGCTGTCGGCGGACTTTTTATCCCAGATCACCCGCTCTTCCATCTGCGCTTCACGGGCCAGTTTTTGCACCAGGGCCTGCTGGTCCGGGCTGAGCTTGGTCCAGGTGGTCTTGGCGATCACGATCGGTTCCGGCAGGATCAGGTGATCGGTCCAGGTGAAGTATTTGGCGTTCTGGTAGTGGTTGTGCTCAAGGAAGGTCGGCGGGTTGTTTTCAGCGCCGTCGATCACGCCGGTCTGCAGGGCGCTGAAGATCTCGCCGGTGGCCATGGCAATGCCGTTGCCGCCCATATCGTTGATGGTGTCGATAAACACCGGGTTGCCCTGTACGCGGATTTTCATGCCCTTGAGGTCGGCCATCTCACGCACGGGTTTTTTCGTGTACAGGTTGCGGGTGCCGCCATCCATCCAGGCCAAAGCGACCATGTTGAAATCGGAGTTGGTGATCTTGTCGAGCATCTCCTGGCCGATTTCACCGTCGATGATCTTGCGCATATGGGCCTGGTCGCGGAACACGAACGGCAGGTTGAAGGCATTGGTTTCCGGCACCACCGGCCCGAGGATGCCGAGGCTGACGCGGGTCATCTGCACGGCACCGGACTGCAGTTGCTCAACCACTTCTTTCTCTGAGCCCAATACGCCACCGGCAAACATCTTGAAGGAAATATCGCCGTTGCTCTGGGCCTGGAGTTTCTTGCCCATCTCTTGTTCTGCCACCACGGGTGGATAGCCTGCGGGATGGACTTCGGCGAATTTGATTTTGATCTCGGCCTGGGCCATGCCGGACAGGCAGAAAGCCAACGGGAGTGCAGCAGCGAGCAGGGTGCGTTTGAAATCCATGGGTCACTCCAAATATTGTTTTTGTTATTTCAAGGTGTTGGATCAGCAGTCAGTTGTTGAACATGGGCTCCGGCAGTCCCTTGACCCCTGGCCTGAGGGCAAACACGCCCCCCGCCAGCGGCTGGTCGCTGATATCGCCCGCAGGACGGATTGAAGTCACAAACAGGGTGCCCAGATCTGCGCCGCCAAAGGCGCACATCGCAGGTTTTTTTACCGGTACGGTCAGGGAGCGGTCGAGCTTGCCCTCTGGGGTAAAACGATGGATCAACCCGGCATCGTTGCCGCAAATCCAGTAGCAGCCATCGGCATCCACAGCTGCGCCATCGGGGCGGCCAGGGTGTTCGCCCATGTCCACAAACAGGCGGCGGTTGTGTGGGGTACCTGTGTCGGTGTCGTAGTCGTAGGCCCAGATTTTTTGCACATCAGGGTGTGAGTCCGAGAGGTACAGGGTTTGCCCGTCAGGGCTGAACGCCAGGCCGTTGGGCACGATAAATCCATCCAGTTGCGCCTTGAGCGGCTCGGCCTGGCCTGCGCTGTAGCGATACATGGCCCCCACCTGTGCGCCTGCCGACATATGCATCAACATGGTGCCCGCCCAGAAGCGGCCCTGACGGTCGCAACGGCCATCGTTGAAGCGCATGCCCGACTGTGCGTGAGTAACAGCGGCCAGCAGGCTGGCGCCGAGGCTGCCATCGTTGTGCGGCGTAAGACTGAACAGGCCGTCTTCCATCCCGGCAATCCAGCTGCCATCGCGGCCTCTGGCGATGCAGGCGAGCATTTGCGGTGCAGCCCAGCTTTGCGAACTGGCATCGCCCAGGGCCCAGCGATGCAGGCGCTTGGCCGGAATATCAACCCAGTACAGAGCCTGCTCGGTGGTGCTCCAGACCGGGCTTTCGCCCGTGGCGTTGCGCGCATCGAGAATCAGTTCAGCTGTCATGACGCCTTGACCTCTGTTGATCGTGTTCTTATGGGGGAGGGGCTTTTACTCGTCGCCAAACGGCCCGGCTGTCACGAAGGCTCCGCCCTGGTAAACCATGCTTGGGTCATTGGCCGCAGGCATGGGTTGGGCTTCAACCTTGTCGCGGAACACTTCTGAGGTGTCCTTTGGCGAAAAGCCCAGGTGCGCCGCGTAACGGTTGTCCCACCACACCTTGAGGTTGTTTGACGCGCCATAGACCACGGTGTGGCCGACATCGGGGGTGTACAGCGAGCGTTCGAGCAGTTGCGTGAGGTCGGCAAAGCTTAGCCAGGTACTCATCATCCGGCGGTTCTGCGGTTCGGGAAACGAGGAGCCGATGCGGATGCTGACGGTTTCGATGCCATAGCGATCGAAGTAGAAAGTGGCCATGTCTTCGCCATAGGACTTGGACAACCCGTAATAGCCATCAGGGCGTCGGGGGGAGCGGGCATCCAGAGTCTGGTCCTGCTTGTAGAAGCCGATTACGTGGTTGGAGCTGGCGAAGATCACCCGCTTGACGCCATGCCGGCGGGCAGCTTCGTAGATATGGAAAATGCCGCTGATATTGGGCCCGAGGATTTCTTCGAACGGGCGCTCTACCGAGACACCGCCGAAGTGCAGGATGGCGTCTACCCCTTCAACCAGTTGGTGAACGGCGTGTTTATCGGCAAGATCGCACAGGAGGACTTCTTCATGGCTGCCGGCAGCAGGTGCCATTGGTGCGATATCAGAGAGCCGCAACACCTTGGCATAGGGCTTGAGGCTTTCGCGCAACACCTTCCCCAGACCGCCAGCAGCACCGGTGAGAAGAAGGCGATTGAAGGGAGTTTGGACAGTGTGAGTGGTTGTCATCAGAGGTCCCTGTCGTTTTTATTAGTGTCATCTGTTGTCGTATGACTTGGCTTGAATTATTCACAGTCAATGCGGTGCTTGTCAATGCGGATGTGCTTGATCTTGTGAATCAAAAGCAAAAGCCCCTCACCCTAGCCCTCTCTCCCGGAGGGAGAGGGGACTAAAGGCAAAAGCAGTTCTGCGCAACACCACAAATCTGCTCCCTCTCCCTTTGGGAGAGAGGGTTGGGGGGCTGAGTCTCACTCCGATGGTGAAGGAATGCCCCTTACAACAGCGACAACGGATAACTAATAAAAATGCGGTTCTCATCGAACTCATTGGTGCTGTAGTCGCGACGGATGCTCGCATTACGCCAGCGCACAGTCAGATCCTTGAGCGTGCCAGCCTGTACGGTGTAGGCCAGCTCCGACTCGCGACCCCACTCCTTGCCGTCGGTGATGGCCCCGGTGTGGATGTTATCGCCGCTGATATAGCGGTTCATCATGGTCAGGCCGGGTACGCCCAGCACGGCGAAATCCAGGTCGTGGCGCAACTGCCAGGAACGCTCCTTGGCGTTGTCATAACTGGAGTTGTAGCTGTCGTTGGCCAGGGTACCGCCGCTGGTGCCGTTGACACGGAACCAGCCATCGTCACCGCTGATTTTCTGCAGGCCGACATACAAGGTGTTGCCCTTGTATTTGGCCGACAGCAGGGCGTAGGCGGTTTTGTTGTCCAGATCACCCGCCAGTTTATTGCCGTCTTCCTTGCCCCAGAAATAGCCGAGGTTGGCACCCAGGGTAACGTCACCGATCGGCTGGGTATGCAGCACATTGAGGAACTGCTGCTGGTAGATATCTTCCAGTTGGGCATACCACACACCGACCTGGGTACGCTTTTCATTGAAACTGTAGTCACCCCCGGCAAAGTTGAAACGGTCGGAGGTAAACGCGCCTTTGCCGTTGAGCGACATGTCTTCCATGCTCGCATCGTTACGCGGACTGTTGGCGCGGAACTGGCCACCGTAGAGGTTCAGCCCGGCGATCTCCTTTGAGGTGATCTGGCCGCCACGGAAGGTTTGCGGCAGGGAACGGCCATCATCGGAACGCAAGATCGGCAATACCGGCATCCACTCGCCGATTTTCAGTTCGGTGTTGGAGATTTTTGCTTTGGCCGCCACACCCAGGCGGCCAAAGTTGTCAGCCGGCTCGCCACCGTCATGGGTCGGCAACAACTGGGTACCTGCGGTGCCTTTGCCGCCGTCGAGTTTCTGTGAGTACAGGCCCAGTACATCCACCCCGAATCCGACGGTGCCCTGGGTAAACCCGGATTTGACGTCGAGAATAAAGTTTTGCGTCCACTCCTCAGCCTTGCTTTGCGGATGATCCGGGTTGGTGAAGTTGCGGTTGATGTAGGCATTGCGCAGGGTCAGCGTGGCCTTGGTGTCCTCCACAAAGCCTTCGGCCACAGCCGTTAGCGGCAAGGCCAGGCCCATGCTGCCAAGACCGAGCAATACCAGTGAACGTGTGGAAAGCGAGTGGGCACAGGTAGGTGTGATCATCCGTAGAGCTCCTTGAACATTATTATTTTTGTTATCTGTCATCGTACAACTAGAGCGTTTTTTTACAGAGTGTGTACGGGGTTGTCAATGCTGCCGACACGGCGATTTTGCTAGGCGCTGACGTAGGCGGCTACACTGCGTCTACTTCAAGCCTTCGCGGCTTACAGACATGGACGGCACATGAACGAGACAAGTCTTCAACGCAAAACCCTGCTCCTGTTGCTGGCCCTGGTCACCATTGCCTTTATTTGGATCTTGCTGCCGTTTTACGGTGCGATTTTCTGGGCGGTAGCCCTCGGCATCCTGTTCGCCCCCTTGCAGCGCAAGCTGCTGCTCAAGCTCAAGGGGCGGCGCAACCTGGCGACATTTGCCACCCTGGGTGCCTGTACGGTAATTGCGATCATCCCGGTGATCATTACCACCACCTTGCTGGTGCAGGAGGTGGCAACGCTCTACAAGGACGTTGAAAGCGGCAAGATCAACGTCGGCAGCTACGTCATGCAGTTCAAGGATATTTTGCCGCCCACCGCCCAGGACTGGCTCGACCGCTTTGGCCTGGGCAATATCGACGGGCTAAGTGAAAAAATCTCCAAGGGCGCCCTCGAAGGCAGCCAGTTTTTTGCTACCCAGGTATTCAGCTTCGGCCAGAGCACCTTTGATCTGGTGGTGAGCTTTTTCATCATGCTGTACCTGCTGTATTTCTTTATCCGCGATGGCCAGCAAATGGTGCGCACCATTCGCAACGCGGTGCCACTGGCAGAACAGCAAAAACGCCTGTTGCAACTCAAGCTGCGCCGGGTGGTGCGGGCTTCGGTCAAGGGCAACCTGGCCGTGGCCATTACCCAGGGGGCGCTGGGCGGGGTGATTTTCTGGGTGCTGGGGATTCACAGCGCCTTGTTCTGGGCGGTGCTGATGATGTTCTTGTCACTGCTGCCAGCGGTAGGCGCCGGGATCGTCTGGGCGCCGGTCGCGGTGTACTTTGTGGTGACCGGTGCAATCTGGGAAGGGGTGGTGCTGGCGCTGTACGGGGTGTTTGTGATCGGTATGGTGGATAACGTGCTGCGCCCGATTCTGGTGGGCAAGGACACGAAAATGCCGGATTTCCTGATCCTGATCTCGACCCTGGGCGGCATGGCGATCTTCGGCCTTAATGGCTTTGTGATCGGGCCTTTGATCGCCGCCCTGTTCCTGTCCAGTTGGGGGCTGTTCAGCGGCACCCGGCGCAAGGTGCGGCTGCCGGCCGATATCCAGCCCGAGGATTAACGGAAACTGTAGGAAACCCCGACATAGGCCCCCATGCCTTCGCCGGGGGTGGAGCGCGCTGCATCTTTGCCTGCATCGTCATAACCTGGGGTTACCGTGGCGGCGTAATGCTGGTTGGTGAGATTGTGCAGGTCGAGCCAGGTTTGCCAGTCCTGCTTGGGTGAGTTGTAGCCCAGGGTTGCGCCAAACAGCATGTAGGACGAGGCGTAGTACGAGTTGGCGTAATCCACCGCCATGCGCGAGGCCACCTGGGTGTTTACCCCGGCATAAAAGCCTTGCGGATGGTCGTAGCGGACTTCGGCCTGATAGTAGTGCTGCGGGATGCCCGGCAGTTTGTTGTCACCAAAGCGGGCGTCATCGCGGTAACGGAAGTCGCTGAAGGTGTAGGCCTGGCGCAGGGAGACTTTGCCGATTGCATCTCGCTGCCATAGCAGGCTGTTCAGGCCGGCTTCGAAACCCTGGTGTACGGTTGGGCTGGCGTTTGACTCGCCGACGATAGGGCCCAGATTCTGTGTAGCGGCTTGCAGTTCAACGGTCAGCAGCTCATGGCGCACGGCCGAGTAATACCAGGCCAGATCCCATTGGCCAATCCATGAATCGCCACGGGTGCCGAGTTCCAGGGTGGTAGCGGTCTGATTGTTCAAGGCTATCGGCGCACTTTGACGACCGGTTGCCGCGCCGCTGCCGACCGGGAACACATAAGGCGAACTCCAGATCATCGACCAAGGGTGCGGTGGCTCAACCGAGCGGCTCAGGTTGCCGTACACCTGCAGGTTCGGGTTGAACTCGTAGCGCAGGCCCACACGGGGTGCGTAGTCCCAGTCATGCTGGCTGACCTTGCCACCGCTCTCGGGGTAACTCACATCGCTTTCGCGGCGGGTGTAGATCAACGCCATGCCGGTGGTCAGCCACAGGTCGGGGATCAGTTCCAGATCATTGCTGGCGTGCAGCACGGTATCCGAACCCTGGTAGCTGAAATCGCGCATCTTGGTGCCGGGTGCATAAGCGGCGGTGTTACCCCGTGGTATGCGTACGTATTCCGAAGCGCCACTGTTGGGCAAGTGCTTGGTATTGCGCAGCCCCACAGTGGTCTTGCTTTCCAGGCCGAACAGGGTGTCGCGGCGCTTGTAGTTCAATGTACCGCTGATATCGGTGTAAGCCACCTTGAGGCGGTTGGGGCCTTCGCGCAGGTCCATCGGGTAGTCGTGGTAGACCAGGCCCACTTCCAGCTGCGAATCGTCATCCAGGTACATGGTGGTTTTGTTGCCCAGCCAGGTACTGCCGGGCTGCGGGCGGCTGTAGTCGCCGCTGACATAGGCCGGGTTGGCTGCGCGAGGGTGATGCTTGATCTGTTCTTTGGTCACGCGCCCGGCCAGCTGGTTATCGGTTTCGCGATAGCGCAGGTAAAAGCGGGTTTCCAGTTGCGGGCTGAAGCGATAGCCAACGTTGGCGGCGATGCCCTTGCTGCTGCCGCGGGTGTGGTCTTGATAGCCATCGGTGTCAGAGTCGGTCAACGCCACGTAGTAGTCGAGGTCGCCCAGCACTTGCCCCGAACTGATCTGACGCTTTTGATAGCCGTAACTGCCTGCTTCATAACGCACTTGCAGCGGTGCAGCGTCGTAGCCGGTGTGAGTGACGTAGTTGATTGACCCGCCCAGGGCCAGCGAGCCGGTTTCAAAGCCGTTGGCGCCGCGCAGTACCTCGGCGCGGCTCAGCCACAAGGGTTCGAACAGTTCGTAGGGGGTGCCGCCGGGGCCGGTGAGCGGCAGACCGTCGAACATCACATACAGGCCGGAGCCGTGGGCGCTGGGCGCGCGGTTGATGCCCGAGCCGCGCACCGAGACCTTGGCCCCGTCATTGCCCGCCGTTTGTGCGTAGACCCCCGGCTGGTAAGCCAGAATATCGGCATTGCTGGCAGCGCGGCCGTTTTCGATGCGGGTCATATCGATCAGGTTGCTGGCGCCGGGGATTTCATTGAGCGCGCTCTGAGCCGCTTCCAGTTCGCTGCTTTCTTCGCTGCGTACCTGCACCTCACCCAGTTCCAGGGCACTGCCGTAGGCGGGGGTGGCACTGAGCAGTGCCAAGGGTAAAAGCGAGGAGAACACGGATCGCATTAACGGGGATTCCAGGACGATGGGCGGGCGGCGCGCCAGCCTATACAAGGCAAGAATGACTCGCAACCGCCTTGGCGTGTTATCCGCCCCGCAATTGCAGCACATAAAATTCGAACAGTTCGATATGCCCGGGGCGAGAGGCCAATGATGATTTGAGTGAGAGGCCGAGTGTGTCGGCCAAATACCCGACGTTGGGCAGCACCGGGGTATGACCGAATACAATCGCGGTGGCACCGGGTTTGAGATGCGTCAGCAAAAGCCGGAGCAATGCGTGGGCTTCGTCCCGGGTCAGGACTTCGGCATTGAGAAAACGCAGCAACAGCACATCGCAATCGGCGACCGCGTAGGGCGTTTCTTGCGCCGTGCGGTGGTAAAACTGCACATCCGGGTGACGTGCCCGTGCCTGCTCGATCATGCTCAGTGAACGGTCGGCGCCGATGCAGCAGGTGTGGGGCAGGGACCGGGCCAAAGACGCGATAAACGTCCCGGTTGAACAGGCAGGATCGAGCAGTACCGCACCGGGCCTGAGTGAGTGCTGTAGCAGAGCGGTGCAATAGTCGCGAAAGTGACGTTCATCGGCATCCAGGGTCTTGGCAAAGGATTCGGTGAATATCCAGTCCTGATCATGAATGACCAATTCCTGCCCTGTGCTGTCCAGTGCTGGATACGGGAAATACAACGTGCTTTCGGGGCGTTGCAGGGCTCTTTTGAAGATGATGCTTTTTTCGTGTTTCGCCGTGGTGATGAAATGCAGTGTGACGCCACTATCGCCATAGCGTACGTGGGTCAAGGGGCCCAGTAGCATGGCGGGCTGAATGATGCTCGACAGGTGCCACATGCGATCAGGGCTTTGGGTTGGCAGTTTGCGTCCGATCCATTGGACGCCGTCGACGGTCAGCACAAACAGGCTATTGAGACCGGGCCCCACCGGCTCGGTGAAACTGGCCGGTTGATCGGGGACTCGATAGTTCTGGTGCAATTGCCGGATAACGTACTTTTCACGGGCAAGCAGCGCATCAGGCATGATCGCCTCCGTTGCGCGCATCCAGCGCCTGGCCGCGGGCCTGCGGGATCACGACATTGCCGCTGCTGACGATATAAAAACGCTCAAGGCCAGGCACGACCACATTGGCCAATGTGGTGCCTGATCCGCTCTGGTACATCACGCTTACCCCCAGTTCTCTTTGGTGGTATCGAATATTGCGCGCAAGCAGCTGGATTTGATCAGTGAGCCGCTGCTCCGGGCCTGGGGGCGGCAAGCTCACGGTTTGCTGGCGTACACGGGCGAGCAACTGGTCAGTGTCCAGCAACAGGCAGCGTTGCAAGCGGGGAAAGCGCGCCAGATGACGCTTTTGCAGCTCAATGTGCTGCGCAACTTCTGGCAGCCGGGCGCTCAGCTTGAGCTGTACCAGCTCGGTCAGGGCACGTCGTACGGCATGTTCGGCACTCAGCGAGGTGCCGGAACCGAACAGGCCCACTGGGCGGGTTGCGGGTGAAGTAAACGCCAGATATGTCCTGGCGCAAAATTCGCTGCTGATATCCACCACCACCACGGTAGTACCCAACTCTGCCTCGGCATCCTGCCAAAGTTGTGCAAGCGGTTCGCCCTGCAATGGGCGCTTCAGCGTTAGCAGCGGCTGGTCATGCTGGTAGTAAAAGTGCCGGAGTAAAAACAGTGACAGCGCATCGCGCTCGAGGCATTCGTTGGTGGCGTGCAGTACTGCCTCGTTCCAGGTGGCGCCAATGGCAATGCCACTATTGCAGCAGTAACGCTTGAGGCTGGCATAGTCAAACGTATCCCCCGGAATCGGTGCCTGTGCATAGGCAGGCAGACTCAAGGCAATCGGGTAGCTAAAGCTCTGGTTGTCCAGAGGGCTGTGGTAACGCCGGCAGGCAATATGGGCCTGGCTGTCTTGCACAACAACATCCAGCAGGCTGTCGTCCTGCAAGTAGCCGCTACGGGTAAAATATCCCGTGGGCTGAAGCTCAAGCGGTGCGTCAAGGGCATGAAAGTCGGTGAGGTAATGTTCAAGGGCCTCGAAACAGGCACCGGTCAGAGCACTGTCCTTGTAACCCTTGCCCGAGCCGCCAGCATGGCGGCGGGTAACGGAACATGTGAGCATGACCCGTGTATTGACAATCCTCTGCCCCAGAGTTTGCACCTTGCTGACCAGGCCCAACCGGGACAGTTCCTGCTGGATGCGAGCGTAGGCCCAGGGCAGCGGGAGTTCACGCTCCTCAGGTGGAGTTAACAGGTTCATGGGTCCGTCCTGAAAAACGGGGAAGTGAGCCACTTCCCCGGTTTTTTACGCTGCGTTGAGCTCGGCAATTTCAGTCTCGGTGAGTTGCAGGCTTTCAGTGTGTGCCTCTTCGCTGTTTGTTTCTGATTCCAGCACTTGCGGGTCAACAATTTTATGTGCATTCAACGCCATGTAATAACCCATGGGGATAACCTCCATTAAAAAGTAAGTGTGCGAATTGGATCTACGGATTTAATGTAGGGAAATGCTTTGTAAACAGTCAATCCACGGAAGGTTTAGTCGTCGCAGGAGTGGGTAAGCATTTAGTTGGTTGGTTTGTTTAAAAAAAGGTTGTCGCGGCAGGTCACTGGGGGAGGCTCCAGGTTGTCGCGTGTTGGGCTGCAGCGCCGGTGCCCGGCGGGTCGGCGCTTAATGGCGCAGGGCCGGGCGAGCAGTGGATAGCTATGAGCTGTTTGTGTTGAGTTGGAAGGCAAGTAGTAAATTTATGTAGGATATTTCTAACTTTGTTCTGTTTCGTTTGTATTTAAATAATACAAGCTTCAGCTTTAAATAAGAGGCGGTGTAAGTTGAGAAACCGGTGCAGCTTGTGAAGCTGCAATTATCCACACGGGCAGAGTTGCTCCAAACTCACGTTTTTTCGGGATTTTTCGCACAGGTTTGGCAATTGCCGAGGTCGCTATGCGGGGCCTATAGTCGGTGCTCGCCGATAAGGCGTCCGGATTTGGCGATCCGGGAACTGCTTAAGGAAAATACGTAATTGCTATAAATATCGGAGCGTGTATTTTGCTCGCTGTGTTTTATGGCAGCTGTACGTGGGAGATCTTCGGGTCTGCCGGGTTTCCTTGAGCTTTAACCGGTTCGCCAACCCGCGTACAGCGGCCACCTGTTTTTGTTTGGCGACGAAAACAGATGGCTATAACCCTTAAAGCACAAGAGGTTTACTTATGACTGATTCAACGCTTATACCCCTTACCGCCATCGACTGCACCATCCCCGCTTTATTGATCGATCGTAACGCACCACTCGATGTTCTTCATGCCAACGCCGCCGCTCGCGTTCTGGCTGTAACCCAACTGATGGAAATGTTCTCCAGTCGCGAAGTGCAGCAGGCCGACTTTGTTGATCTCAAACATATGGCTACTGTTTCGGCGCAATTGCTGCGTGATGGGTGCGATTTGATGGATGTGCTGGGCTGGCGGTTGCAGCCTGCTTGATCTGGTCTGTTTAACAGATATGTGGTGTACCTATCCGGCATTTGTATCTAACTGAAACTATGGTTTCGCTTTTACAGCGAGGACCTTTTGGAAGAACCCAAAAGGTCCTCGCCCCATCGTACGGCCTCCCTGTTTAGCGTGAGTATGCACTGCGCAATCTCCTGTAGTCGCTGACGAGGAACGCAGCCTTCGTTCCTCGTCAGCGACTACAGGTTTTAGGCGCCCACAAAATTCTAACTTTGCAGGGATCATTGTGGGAGCGGGCTTGCCCGCGATGCAGGCGGCACGGTCTGCCAGGCAAACCGCGGTGATGCCATCGCAGGCAAGCCTGCTCCCACAGGTTTTGCGTTATTTACAGCTATCACATGATCCGTCGTGCAACAAAAAACCCCGCAAAGGCCAGGCCTTTACGGGGTTTGGGGTGTAACGCTTAACGCTTAGCCAGCAAGGCCCAGCGCTGCGTGTTGCACCAGTTCCAGCATTGGCTGCGGGTAGATACCGAGGAAGAACACCAGTACCGAAACCGCCAGCAGCATAACGCCGCCCGCTTTCTGTTCCCAGTTTAGCGGAGCATCGTGACGATGCAGTTTTGGCTCGACCAGGTACAGGGTCACCATCACACGCAGGTAGTAGAACACGCCAATGGCGCTACCCAGGATCAGCGAACCGAGCAGCCACCATTGGTGCGCTTCAACACCGGTGGCGATGATGTAGAACTTGCCGATAAAGCCGGCGGTCAGCGGGATGCCCGCCAGCGACAGCATCATCACGGTCATCACTGCCGTCAGGTACGGACGACGCCAGAACAGGCCGCGGTACTCGTACAGGGCGTCTGCGTCGCGGCCTTTGTATGGCGAGGACATCAGGGTGATTACACCGAATGCACCCAGGCTGGTCAGCACGTAGGTGATCAGGTACACGCCGATGGCTTCCATGGCCATGCCTTTGCTCGCCACCAGGGCGATCAGCAGGTAGCCGAAGTGGGCGATCGACGAGTAACCCAGCAGACGCTTGAGGTTGTTCTGGGTCAGGGCCAGCAAGTTACCGAACAGGATCGAGGCAATCGCGATCACGCTCAGTACGTCGCTCATCACGCCAGTCGTCGCTGACGGGGTGATCTGGAACAAACGCACCATCACCGCAAACACAGCCACTTTCGACGCGGTAGCCAGGAACGCGGCAACCGGAGCCGGAGCACCTTCGTACACGTCTGGGGTCCAGAGGTGGAAAGGCACCAAGGAGAGTTTGAACGCCAGACCCACCAGCATCATGCCCAGGCCCAGCTGGGCCAGCGGCGCAGGTACGCCAGTGGCTGCCAGGGCCTGACCGATACCGCTGAAGCTCAGGCTGCCGGCTTCGGCGTACAACAAGGCCATACCGAACAACAGGAACGCAGAACCGGCAGCCGACAGCACCATGTACTTGATGCCGGCTTCCAGGGAGCGCTTGTTGAAGAAGGCGTAGGCCACCAGGCCGTAAACCGGGACCGAAAGCAGTTCCAGACCGATAAACAAACCGGCCAGGTGCTGTGCGCTGACCAGCACGATACCGCCGGTGGCAGCCAGCAGCATCAGCAGGTACAGCTCTTCACGGTTGCCCGGGTAGCCCGTGCCGCCTTCACCCAGGTAGGCGTGAGCCAGGGTGACGCAGGCCAGGGTCGCGGCCAGGATCAGGCCGATATACAGATAGGCAAAGTTGTCCATCATCAACAGCGGGGTGACAGCCAGTGGAGCAACTTTCAACGCCGGGAAGATCGACAGCAAAGCCAGGTTAAGACCCGCCACCGAAAGCAGGAAGGTCTGTGAGTGGTTGCGGCGCCACGCGATTGCCAGCATCACCACAACAACGGTGAGGCTGGTAATCAGCAGTGGAGCAAGCGCGATAAAGTGTTGGATCGTGAATTCCATAGCGCTCTTACCGGGCCGAAGCGAGTTGAGTGAAGGCGGTGCCGAGCCATTGCTGCACGCCATGCATGGTGGCAGCCGAGGTATCGAGGAACGGTTGCGGGTACACGCCGATAAATACCAGCAGTACCGCCAGACCGAGCACCATGATCAGTTCACGTGCATCCATGCCGGCCAGTACAGCGTCGGACTTGGACGGGCCGAAATAGGCACGGTGAATCATGATCAGCGAGTAGACCGAACCAAACACCAGACCGGTTGTGGCAATGGCCGTGACCCAAGGGAAGCTGGCAAACGAGCCCATCAGGATCAGGAACTCGCCGACAAAGTTACCGGTGCCCGGCAAGCCCAGCGAGGCGGCGGCAAAGAACAGGCTGATGGCCGGCAGGTAAGCGATCTTCGACCACAAGCCACCCATTTCACGCATGTCACGGGTATGCAGACGTTCGTACAGCTGGCCGCTGAGGATAAACAGCGCCGCAGCCGAAACACCGTGCGCCAGCATCTGCATCACTGCGCCTTGCAGGGCCAGTTGGCTACCGGAGTAGATACCGATCAGGACGAAGCCCATATGGGAAACGCTGGAGAACGCGATCAGACGCTTGATATCGGTTTGGGCGAAGGCCAGGAACGCGCCATAGAAGATCCCGATCAGACCCAGAGTCATGGCGATCGGCGCAAACTCGGCCGACGCATTCGGGAACAGCGGCAGGGCGAAACGCAGCAGACCATAAGCCGCGGTCTTCAACAGGATACCGGCCAGGTCAACAGAACCTGCGGTCGGCGCCTGGGCGTGAGCATCCGGCAACCAGGAGTGGAACGGTACCACCGGCAGCTTCACGGCAAAGGCAATGAAGAAGCCCAGCATCAGGATGTACTCGGTGGTGAGCGACATCTTGGTTTTCAGCAACTCGGCGTAGCTGAAGGTAATCACACCGGTGCTGTTGAAGTTGACCAGCACCAGACCCAGGATCGCCACCAGCATGATCAGGCCGGAAGCCTGAGTGAAGATGAAGAACTTGGTCGCGGCGTAGATACGGGTTTTCTTGCCGTCGGACGAACTGTGACCCCAGAGCGCGATGAGGAAGTACATCGGCACCAGCATCATTTCCCAGAAGAAGAAGAACATGAACAGGTCGATGGCGAGGAACACGCCCACCACACCGCCCAGGATCCACATCAGGTTCAGGTGGAAGAAGCCCACGTGACGCTGAATCTCTTTCCAGGAACACAGTACCGAGAGCACACCGAGCAAACCGGTGAGCAGGATCATCAGCAGCGACAGGCCGTCCAGCGCCAGGTGCACGCTGATACCGAAGCGGGCGATCCAGGTGTGCTGGAACTCAAGGGCCCAGGTCGGATCGGCGCCCGGCGCCGGTGCAAATGAGTAGTTCCCCTGGGACCACAGCCAAAGGCCGAGGGCAAGCTCAAGGGACATGGTCAGCAATGCAATCCAGCGGGGCAGGGTGGAGCCGAAACGCTCACCCAGCCAGCACAGGAGGCCGCCGATAAAGGGGATCAGGATTAGCCAAGGCAGAATCATGACGGGCTCAATTCCTTTCGCAATGTCGAAGGTTCATATCAGACCGCTACCAGTACGATGGCGCCCATGACCAGTACAGCACCGGCGGCCATGGAAGCAGCGTACCAACGCAGTTGACCGGTTTCGCTGCGGCTCAGGGCGTTATGCCCGGCCTTGGCCATCTTCGGGATCAAACCAATGGTCTGGTCCAGAGGATCTTTGGCCAGCAGGCGGCAGATCAACAGGTACGGTTTGACGAACAGTTTGTCGTACAGCCAGTCGAAGCCCCAGGCAGCGAACCACCAGGCCGACAGGAAGCGCCCGATGCCGCTGTTGGCAACTGCGGTTACAAAGCGCCGCTTGCCCAGGTACAGCAGGGCAGCCAGCAGGATACCGGCCAGGGCGATGGCACCCGAGGCGATTTCCAGGCTGTGCTTGGCTTCACCGCCAGCATGGCCAACGCTTTGTGGCAGAACACCAGCCAGAGGCGGTGTAATCATGGCGCCGATAAAGGTCGACAGGATGATCAGTACGCTCAGTGGCAGCCAGTAGGTCACGCCGTGGCCTGCATGGGCTTCAGTCTTGGCTTCACCGTGGAAGGTGATGAAGATCAGGCGGAAGGTATACAGCGAGGTCATGAACGCACCGAGCAGGCCGGCATACAACAGTTCATTGTTACCGCTGGCGAAGGCTTCCCAAAGAATTTCGTCCTTGGAGTAGAAACCGGCCGTCAGCAATGGCAAGGCAGACAGCGCCGCGCCACCGACGATAAAGCTGGCGTAGGCCAATGGCAGTTTTTTCCACAGGCCGCCCATCTTGAAGATGTTCTGCTCGTGATGGCAGGCAACGATGACCGCACCGGAGGCAAGGAACAACAGCGCCTTGAAGAAGGCGTGGGTCATCAGGTGGAAGATCGCGCCGTCCCAGGCACCGACGCCCAATGCCAGGAACATGTAGCCGATCTGGCTCATGGTCGAGTAGGCAAGGATACGTTTGATGTCGGTTTGTACCAGTGCGGCAAAACCGGCCAGTACCAGGGTCACACCGCCGACAATGCCCACCAGGTGCAGCACGTCAGGTGCCAGGGTGAACAGGCCGTGGGTACGGGCAATCAGGTAGACACCGGCGGTTACCATGGTTGCGGCGTGGATCAGTGCCGAAACCGGCGTTGGGCCAGCCATCGCGTCCGCCAACCAGGTTTGCAGAGGCAGTTGCGCGGATTTACCGACAGCGCCGCCCAGCAGCATCAGGGTCGCCAGCACGATCCAGAAATCACCGGCCTGGAACTTCTGTGGCGCCAGAACCAGCAGTTCCTGAATGTTCAGGGTGCCCAGTTGCTGGAACAGGATAAACAGGCCGATGGCCAGGAAAACGTCACCGACGCGGGTCACGATAAAGGCTTTAAGTGCGGCGTTACCGTTGTTGCGGTTGCTGTAGTAGAAACCGATCAACAGGTACGAGCACAGGCCCACGCCTTCCCAGCCGAAGTACACGAACAGCAGGTTATCGGCCAGGATCAGGAACAGCATGCTGGCGATAAACAGGTTGGTGTAGGCAAAGAAACGCGAGTAGCCGTCCTCACCGCGCATGTACCACGAGGCAAACACGTGGATCAGGAAGCCCACACCAACGACGACGCCGAGCATGGTCACGGACAGGCCATCCAGATGCAGGGCGAAGTTGGGTTTGAAATCACCCACCGACATCCACTGCCACAGCACTTGGGTGAACTGACCGCCTTCAGGTGGCGCCACATTGAATTGCCAGATCACAAACGCGGCGACGATGGCCGAGAGGCCAATGGAGCCGACGCCGATCACGGCCGAGAGGTTTTCGCTGAAGCGTCCACGGGAGAACGACAGCAGCAAAAAGCCGATCAGGGGGAATACGAAAGTCAGAAAGAGAAGGTTCATCCGCGCATCTCACTGGCAGCATCGATATCAAGCGTATGGAAGCGGCGATACAGCTGCAGCAGGATCGCCAGGCCAATACTGGCCTCAGCGGCTGCCAGGGTGATCACCAGGATGAACATCACTTGCCCATCCGGTTGCGCCCAGCGTGCACCGGCAACGATGAAGGCCAGTGCAGCGGCGTTCATCATGATTTCCAGACTCATCAATACGAAGAGAATGTTGCGACGTACCATCAGGCCAACCAGACCGAGGCAGAACAGGATGCCCGCTACCGCGAGGCCATGTTCGAGAGGTATTCCTGGCATGTTATTGCTCCTTCGCCTCAGTACGGCCCAAGTGGAACGCCGTCACGGCTGCAGCAAGCAGCAGCATCGAGGCGAGTTCGACCACCAGCAGATACGGGCCGAACAGGCTGATGCCCACGGCTTTTGCATCAATGGTGGTTTGACCGATTGCCACACCGCTCTGGTGAGCGAACAGCACGTACAGCAGTTCGGCCATCAGCAGGGCGGACAGAATGCTCGGGCCGATCCAGATCCCCGGTTTGAGCCAGTGGCGTTCTTGCGTCACCGAGGCAGGGCCCTGGTTGAGCATCATCACCACGAACACAAACAGCACCATGATGGCACCGGCGTAGGCGATCACTTCGAGCACACCGGCAAAGGGTGCACCCAGGCTAAAGAACGTCATCGCCACGGCAATCAGCGAAATAATCAGGTAGAGCAGGGCGTGCACAGGGTTGGTGTTGGTGATCACGCGTAGCGTGGACACGACAGCGACACCCGATGCGAAATAGAAAGCGAATTCCATCGTTCTTCCTTAAGGCAGCAAGCTCTTCACGTTGATCGGCTCGGCTTCGTTCTGGGCAGCGCCTTTCGGCTTGCCTTCAACGGCCATACCAGCAACACGATAGAAGTTGTAATCAGGGTTCTTACCGGGACCGGAGATCAGCAGATCTTCTTTCTCGTACACCAGATCCTGACGTTTGAACTCGGCCATCTCGAAATCCGGGGTCAGCTGGATCGCGGTGGTCGGGCAGGCTTCCTCACACAGGCCGCAAAAAATGCAGCGTGAGAAGTTGATGCGGAAGAACTCCGGGTACCAGCGGCCATCTTCGGTTTCAGCTTTTTGCAGCGAGATGCAGCCTACCGGGCACGCTACGGCGCACAGGTTACAGGCTACACAACGCTCTTCGCCGTCCGGGTCGCGGGTCAGGACAATCCGGCCACGGTAGCGCGGTGGCAGGTAGACCGGTTCTTCCGGGTATTGCAGCGTGTCACGCTTGCGGAAGGCATGGCCGAACACCATCACCAGGCTGCGAAGCTGGGTGTAGGTGCCATGCACGATGTCAAACAGATACTTGAACATGGGTCTCTATCCTCACTGAACCGCGCCGGCAGGCGTGTTCAACAACACGACTGCGGCGGTCACCAGCAGATTGATCAGGGTCAGCGGCAGGCAGAACTTCCAGCTGAAGTCCATCACTTGGTCATACCGTGGGCGCGGAATGGAGGCGCGCAGCAGGATGAAGATCATGATGAAAAACGCGGTCTTCAGGGCGAACCAGATAAACGGAATCTGCGGCAGCAGACCGAACGGTCCGTGCCAGCCACCGAAGAACAAAGTCACCAGCAACGCCGAGATCAACACGATCCCGATGTATTCACCAACGAAGAACATGCCCCATTTCATGCCGGCGTATTCAATGTGGTAACCGTCGGCCAGTTCCTGCTCTGCTTCCGGCTGGTCGAAGGGGTGACGGTGAGTCACGGCCACACCAGCGATAAAGAAGGTCAGGAAACCGAAGATCTGCGGGATGATGAACCACAGGTTCTGCGCCTGGTATTCAACGATATCGCGCATGTTGAACGAGCCAACCTGGACCACGATGCCCATCAGCGCCAGGCCCATGAACACTTCGTAGGAAACGGTTTGCGCCGAGGCACGCAAGGCACCCAGCAGGGCGAACTTGTTGTTGCTCGACCAGCCTGCGAACAGCACCGCATAGACCGACAGACCGGCCATGGCGAAGAAGAACAGGATACCGACGTTCAGATCCGCCACGCCCCAGGTCGGGGTGATCGGGATAATCGCGAAAGCTATCAGCAGGGCGCTCATGGCCACAACCGGTGCCAGGGTGAAGATCGCCTTGTCGGCGAACGGTGGCGTCCAGTCTTCCTTGAAGAACATCTTGATCATGTCGGCGGCGATCTGAAACGCGCCGAACGGACCCACGCGGTTCGGACCGTAACGGTCCTGCCACAGGGCCAGCAGGCGACGTTCAACCCAGCTCAGCAACGCGCCGCAAACCACTACGGCGAGCAGGATTACCACGGCTTTGACCACCGAGATAATCACGTCGATCACTTCAGGCGTAAACCAGGTCATTGGGCTGCCTCCTGCAAACCGTCAACGGTAAGGCCAAAGATCGCAGGCGGGATACCGGCAAGCCCTGCAGGCAGTGCCACCAGACCAGCACCCAGCTCTTCATTGATACGCAGTGGCAGACGCAGGGTCACACCGGCAACGTTCAGGCTCAGCAGGGCGCCATCGTTGACACCCAGGCGATCGGCTTCGGACTTGGCCAGTGCGATATAAGCGGCCGGAATGCGTTCCTGAACCGGCGCGGCTTTCGAAGAGTTCTCTTCGCTGCCCAGCAGGTGGAAGAACGGTACTACTTGCCAGGTGCCACGTGCCGGGTTGAAAGCGCCCGGAATATTGGCGGACCAGTTCAGCGAATCGCCCTTGCTTTCGATCAGGCGAGTGCCCGGGTCACCAGCACGGATATGACCACCCACTTCGTCCTGGAACTTGTTCCACGCTTGCGGCGAGTTCCAGCCCGGCGACCAGGCAAATGGCACTTGCTGGCGCGGTTCGACGGAACCCGAGTAACCTTCCATGGAGAAGGCGAACGCGGTGTCCGGATCTTGTGGGGTACGCGGCTCGTGCACGCTGATATTGGCGCGCATCGCGGTACGGCCACTGTAACGCAGCGGTTCGCGGGCCAGTTTCATGCCCTTGATGCGGAACGCAGCAGACGGCGCGGCATCAACGATGCGGGCCAGTTCTGGTGTGCTTGCAGCCGTGGCTTGAGTAACGTGGTCGAGCAGGGTCCAGTCAACCGGCTTGTTCAGCAGGGTGCTGCGCAGGGCATGCAACCAGCGCCAGCCTTCGTGAACCAGGATGTTGGCGTCCAGGTACGTCGGGTCGAACACCTGGAAGAAGCGCTGGGCGCGGCCTTCCTGGCTGACCAGGGTGCCGTCGCCTTCAGCGAAGCTGGCAGCCGGCAGTACCAGGTCGGCACGGTCGGTGGTGGCCGTCTTCTGATGGTCGGCAACGATGACGACTTTGGCAGCGTCCAGGGCAGCATTGACCTTCACCGCGTCAACGCGGGTGAACAGATCGTTTTCCAGCACCACGATGGCGTCGGCGTTGCCGTCGATCACCGCTTGCAGGGCGGCGTCTACCGATTCGCCGCCGAGCATGGCCAGGCCGAGGCTGTTGGCTTCCGGCACGACCAGGCTGATGGAGCCGGCTTTTTCGCGCAGGTGCAGGGCCTTGGCAATATTGCCTGCTGCTTCGATCAGGGCCTTGGAGCCCAGGGAAGTACCGGCAATGATCAGTGGGCGCTTGGCGGCGAGCAGGGCGTCAGCGATGCGCTTGGCCAGCTCCAGTGCTTCAGCGTCCAGACCGGTCACGGCAGGTGCGCTGGCATCGATGGCGTGAGCCACGGCGAAACCGATACGAGCCAGATCATCCGGGGCTGCGTGTACGCATTCTTCTGCAACGTCGTCGAGCTTGGTTTCAGCCAGGCTGGCGATAAACAGCGGGTTCAGCGCGTGCTGGCCGATGTTTTTCACCGCAGCGTCGAGCCACGGTTGAACGCGCATGGCGTCGGCCATGTCTTCAGCCTTGCCCTTGACCGATTGACGCAGCGACAGCGCCATACGGGCGGCGGTCTGGGTCAGGTCTTCGCCGAGGACGAAAATGGCGTCGTGATCTTCGATCTCGCGCATGTTCGGCACGGGCAGCGGGCTGTCTTTCAGGACTTGCAGCACCAGACGGATGCGCTCCAGCTCACCGGCTTCGATGCCGGAGTAGAAGTGCTCGGCGCCGACCAGCTCGCGCAACGCGTAGTTGCTTTCGAGGCTGGCCCGTGGCGAACCGATACCGACGATATTGCGACCGCGCAGCAGGTCAGCGGCTTTGTCCAGTGCAGCGTCGAGGCTCAGTTTGGTGCCGTCGGCCAGCAGCGGCTGACGAGGGCGGTCGCTGCGGTTGACATAGCCATAGCCGAAACGGCCACGGTCACACAGGAAGTACTGGTTGACCGAACCGTTGAAGCGGTTTTCGATACGGCGCAGCTCGCCATAACGCTCGCCCGGGCTGATGTTGCAGCCGCTGGAGCAACCGTGGCAGATGCTTGGTGCAAACTGCATGTCCCACTTGCGGTTGTAGCGCTCGGAGTGGGTTTTGTCAGTGAACACGCCGGTCGGGCAGACTTCGGTGAGGTTGCCCGAAAACTCGCTTTCGAGCACGCCGTCTTCAACGCGACCGAAGTACACGTTGTCGTGGGCGCCGAATACACCGAGGTCAGTGCCACCGGCGTAGTCTTTATAGAAGCGTACGCAGCGATAGCAGGCGATGCAGCGGTTCATTTCGTGGGAAATGAACGGGCCCAGTTGCTGGTTCTGGTGGGTACGCTTGGTGAAGCGATAACGGCGCTCGTTGTGGCCGGTCATCACCGTCATGTCTTGCAGATGGCAGTGACCGCCTTCTTCGCACACAGGGCAGTCGTGCGGGTGGTTGGTCATCAGCCATTCAACAACGCTGGCGCGAAATACTTTCGCTTCTTCGTCGTCGATGGAGATCCAGCTACCGTCGGTGGCCGGGGTCATGCACGACATGACGATACGACCACGCTTGTCGTTCTCGTCGGTGTACTGCTTGACGGCGCATTGGCGGCAAGCGCCAACGCTGCCCAAGGCAGGGTGCCAGCAGAAATACGGGATATCGAGGCCCAGCGACAGACACGCCTGTAACAGGTTGTCTGCCCCATCGACTTCGAGATCTTTGCCGTCTACGTGGATAGTGGCCATGGTTCAAAGGTCTTCGTTGGCCCGGTGTCAGCGGGCGTGGCTAATGGAATCTTGTTATGCGTTCGAAACAACTCAGCCTTACGGCGTTATCGAACGATCAGGGAGCGGCACGGGCCGCTCGCCTTCAGAGCGTTACGCACCGATAACAATCGGGCGTGCCAGAGGCGGTACACCGGGTTTTGCCTGGGCAATACCGGCTTCGAACTCTGGACGGAAGTACTTGATCGCGCTGCCCAATGGCTCCACGGCACCCGGTGCGTGAGCACAGAACGTCTTGCCAGGGCCGAGGAAACCGACCAGACCCAACAGGGTCTCGATATCGCCGGGCTGACCCTCGCCATGTTCGAGTGCCATCAAGAGCTTGACGCTCCATGGCAGACCATCACGGCAAGGGGTGCAGAAACCGCACGATTCGCGAGCAAAGAACTGCTCCATGTTGCGCAGCAGCGAGACCATGTTGACGCTGTCGTCCACGGCCATGGCCAGACCGGTACCCATACGGGTGCCGACCTTGGCTATGCCACCGGCGTACATTTGTGCGTCCAGGTGCTCGGGCAACAGGAAACCGGTACCGGCGCCGCCTGGCTGCCAGCACTTGAGCTTGAAGCCGTCGCGCATGCCACCGGCGTAGTCTTCGAACAGCTCGCGTGCGGTCACGCCGAAGGGCAGTTCCCACAGGCCAGGGTTCTTCACTTTGCCGGAGAAGCCCATCAGCTTGGTGCCGTGGTCTTCGCTGCCTTCACGGGCCAGGGATTTGTACCAGTCAACGCCGTTGCCGATGATGGCCGGTACGTTGCACAGGGTCTCGACGTTGTTTACGCAGGTCGGCTTGCCCCAAACGCCCACGGCTGCCGGAAACGGCGGCTTGGAACGCGGGTTGGCGCGACGGCCTTCGAGGGAGTTGATCAGTGCGGTTTCTTCACCGCAGATGTAACGCCCGGCGCCGGTGTGCACGATCAGTTCGAAGTCAAAGCCCGAACCGAGGATATTCTTGCCCAACAGGCCCGCGGCCTTGGCTTCTTCCACCGCACGACGCAGGTGCACGGCAGCGGTGGTGTATTCGCCACGCAGGAAGATATAGCCGCGGTAGGTTTTCAGTGCACGGGCGCTGATCAGCATACCTTCGATCAGCAGATGGGGCAGTTGCTCCATCAGCATGCGGTCTTTCCAGGTGTTGGGTTCCATTTCATCGGCGTTACACAGCAGGTAACGGATGTTGATGGATTCGTCTTTAGGCATCAGCCCCCACTTCACGCCCGTGGGGAAGCCGGCACCGCCGCGACCCTTGAGGCCCCCGTCTTTCACGGTCTGGACGATATCGTCCTGAGACATGTCAGCGAAGGCTTTGCGGGCGGCTGTGTAACCGTCCTTGGCCTGGTATTCGTCGAGCCAGACGGCTTCGCCGTCGTCACGCAGACGCCAGGTCAGGGGGTGGGTTTCTGCCGAACGCTTGATCAGGTTGGCAGGGCCGAAAGAAGTCAGGCTCATGGGTAGCCCTCCAGCAACGTGGCGACGCCAGCAGGCTGCACGTCACCGAATGTGTCGTCGTCGATCATCAACGCCGGCGCCTTGTCGCAGTTGCCCAGGCAGCACACTGGCAGCAGCGTGAAGCGGCCGTCGGGAGTGGTCTGGCCGAGGCCGATGCCCAGTTTGTTCTGGATCTCGCCGACTACCGATTCGTGGCCGCCGATATAGCAGACCATGCTGTCGCACACACGGATAATGTGGCGGCCCACCGGCTGGCGGAAGATCTGGCTGTAGAACGTGGCCACGCCTTCAACGTCGCTGGCAGGGATGCCCAGCAGCTCGCCGATGGCGTAAATGGCGCCGTCCGGCACCCAGCCGCGTTCCTTCTGAACGATCTTCAGGGCTTCGATCGACGCCGCGCGCGGGTCTTCGTAGTGATGCATCTCGTGCTCGATGGCCGAGCGCTCGGTTTCGCTCAGGGCGAAACGGTCTGTCTGGATAAGCGTGCTGTTCATGCTTAGCGGTCCACGTCGGCCATAACGAAATCGATACTACCCAGGTACGCAATCAAGTCCGCGACCATTTCACCTTTGATCACCGAAGGGATCTGCTGCAGGTGCGGGAAGCTTGGGGTGCGAATCCGGGTGCGGTAGCTCATGGTGCCGCCATCGCTCGTCAGGTAATAACTGTTGATGCCCTTGGTCGCTTCAATCATCTGGAAAGATTCGTTGGCCGGCATCACCGGGCCCCACGAAACTTGCAGGAAGTGCGTGATCAAGGTCTCGATATGCTGCAACGTGCGCTCTTTAGGTGGCGGCGTGGTCAGCGGGTGATCCGCCTTGTACGGGCCGGCCGGCATGTTGCGCATGCACTGCTCGATGATTTTCAGGCTCTGGCGCATTTCTTCGACACGCACGATGCAACGATCGTAGGCGTCGCCGTTGGCCGCCAGCGGGACTTCGAACTCGAAGTTCTCGTAGCCGGAGTACGGGCGCGCTTTACGGATATCGAAATCGCAGCCGGTCGAACGCAGGCCAGCACCGGTAACGCCCCATTCCAGGGCCTCTTTGGTGTTGTAGGCGGCAACGCCGATGGTACGACCGCGCAGGATGCTGTTGTCCAGGGCTGCTTTCTGGTACTCGTCCAGACGCTTTGGCATCCAGTCGATGAATTCCTTGACCAGGCGATCCCAGCCATTTGGCAGGTCGTGGGCAACGCCGCCGATACGGTACCAGGCCGGGTGCAGACGGAAACCGGTAATGGCTTCGATCACCTTGTAAGCGCGCTGACGGTCGGTGAACGTGAAGAACACCGGAGTCATGGCGCCCACGTCCTGGATGTAAGTCCCCAGGAACAGCAGGTGGCTGGTGATACGGAAGAACTCGGCCATCATGATGCGGATGGTGTCGACCCGGTCCGGCACCTTGATCCCGGCGAGCTTCTCGACCGAGAGCACGTACGGCAGGTTGTTCATCACGCCGCCGAGGTAGTCGATACGGTCGGTGTACGGGATGAAGCTGTGCCAGGACTGGCGTTCGGCCATTTTTTCGGCACCACGGTGGTGGTAGCCGACGTCAGGCACGCAGTCGACGATTTCTTCACCGTCCAGCTGCAGGATGATACGGAAGGCGCCGTGAGCCGAAGGGTGGTTCGGACCCAGGTTGAGGAACATGTAGTCCTCGTTTTCGCCGGAACGCTTCATGCCCCAGTCTTCCGGGCGGAAGCGGGCGGCTTCTTCTTCCAGCTGTACCTTTGCCAGGGTCAGGCTGTACGGGTCGAACTCGGTGGCGCGGGCCGGGAAGTCCTTGCGCAGAGGGTGACCTTCCCAGGTCGGCGGCATCATGATGCGCGACAGGTGCGGGTGGCCTTTGAAGTCGATGCCGAACATGTCCCAGACTTCACGCTCGTACCAGTTGGCGTTCGGCCAGATACCGGTCACGGTCGGTACGCTGAGGTCGCTCTCGGACAAGGCGACCTTGATCATTACGTCACTATTACGCTCAAGCGACATCAGGTGATAGAAGACGGTGAAGTCTGCACCCGATGGCAGGCCCTGACGCTTGGTACGCAGACGTTCGTCCACACCGTGCAAGTCATAGAGCATGACGTAGGGTTTTGGCAGGTTGCGCAGGAAGGTCAGGACTTCAACCAGTTTTGCGCGGCTAACCCAAAGCACCGGCATGCCGGTGCGCGTGGCCTGGGCGGTGAACGCCTCAGGGCCAAAACGGGTATTGAGTTCGACAACCACATCTTGGTCGTCAGCCTTGTAAGGCGGGATGTACAGAGCGGAGCCTGTAGTCATGGTTTTTTATCGCTTTCGGTCAACGTAAAGAATGAAGCCAGGGTTTCGTTCTATTGAGTAGAAACGGCGCTGGATCAGACTTCGTCGGGGCTGCGCAGGTTGGTTACCTGAATACGCTGTTCACGGCGCTGTTCCTTTTGCGACGGCATCTCGGCGCGGTAAACGCCTTGTTCGCCGACAACCCAGGAAAGTGGGCGACGCTCCTGGCCAATCGACTCCTGCAAGAGCATCAAGCCTTGCAGGAAAGCCTCAGGGCGGGGTGGGCAGCCTGGCACGTAAACGTCCACGGGCAGGAACTTGTCGACCCCTTGAACCACGGAGTAGATGTCGTACATGCCACCGGAGTTGGCGCAAGAACCCATGGAGATAACCCATTTAGGCTCAAGCATTTGCTCATAGAGACGCTGGATGATCGGCGCCATCTTGATGAAGCAGGTACCGGCGATAACCATAAAATCCGCCTGACGCGGCGATGCCCGGATAACTTCGGCGCCAAAGCGCGCGATGTCGTGGGGCGCCGTGAAGGCGGTGGTCATTTCCACGTAGCAGCACGACAGGCCGAAGTTGTACGGCCACAGGGAGTTTTTACGCCCCCAGTTGACCGTGCCGTTCAGCACGTCTTCCAGCTTGCCCATGAAGATGTTTTTGTGGACTTGATCTTCTAACGGATCGGCAACGGTTTCCCGTGTGCCGATCGGGTATTGCTCGTTAGGAGCGTCCGGGTCGATCCTGGTAAGTTCGTATTGCATTGCCAAAGCCTCATTGTTTCAGCTTGGCCTGCCGCTTACGACGAGCTTCCGGTGCCCAATCAAGAGCACCCACCCGAAATAGGTAGACAAGGCCTGCCAACAGAATTGCTATGAAAACGAGAGCTTCGACGAATCCGGTCCAGCCGCTTTCGCGAACAGACACAGACCATGCAAAGAGATAGAGGGCTTCGATATCGAAGATCACGAACAGCATCGCGACCAGATAGAATTTGGCTGAGAGCCGCAAGCGGGCGCCACCGGTAGGTAGCATGCCGGACTCGAACGGTTCGTTTTTGCTGCGTCCCCAGGCTTTTGACCCGAGAAGGCTGGAAACACCGAGCATGAAGGCACAAAGGCCGACAACACCGAGAAGGAAAATGGCAAAGCCCCAGTTGTGGGCTATGAGTCCTGTCGCTTCGGGCATGCTGGAATCCTTAACAGAGAGCAAAGGTCTCTGAGCTTGAAAAGGTAATAAAGCAGTGACGTTATGTCGCAGTGCTATTGATTGCGGGGATTTTATGGCTAAACACCCAGCAAGTAAATTTTCTAAGATGAATTAATTCAGTCCTTTAGTGGTATGGCCTTCCTCGAATGTGCTGTACGCCATGTGCTGTGGGCGTTACAGCCTGATTTGTTGTTTATGTTTTACAGCGCCGGTAATCAACAATAGCAACTCTAAATGATAATCAATATTGTTTAAGTGCGGCGCTGTGCTTTGTTCCGGTTGAACTTGGCTTATATAGGCCTGGTTGGCAAGTTTGGAACTTGGCTTTTTAACCCGGTTTTTGTTTTGCGGTATGGATCTGGGTCAGGGTTTTGTCGCTAGGTCGCGTTGGTTTCTTGTGGGAGGGGATGCAAATGTTCGGGGCAAAAAAAACGCCCCGAACCAGTCGGGGCGTCATGTGCATGGCATTGCGTTGTTGCTTTACCGGCCGGGCAATGTCCTTGGTTCCACTATCAGTGGAACTGTTCTTCTTCAGTCGAGCCGGTCAGGGCGGTTACCGAAGACGAGCCACCCTGGATCACGGTGGTCATGTCGTCGAAGTAGCCGGTGCCCACTTCCTGCTGGTGCGCCACAAAGGTGTAGCCCTTGCTGGCGTCAGCGAATTCCTGCTCTTGCAGTTTCACGTAGGCAGTCATGTCATTGCGGGCGTAGTCGTGCGCCAGGTTGAACATGCTGTGCCACATGTTGTGGATGCCAGCCAGGGTGATGAACTGGTGCTTGTAGCCCATTGCCGACAGTTCGCGCTGGAACTTGGCGATGGTCGCGTCGTCCAGGTTTTTCTTCCAGTTGAAGGAAGGCGAGCAGTTGTACGACAACAGTTGGTCCGGGTATTCCTTTTTGATCGCTTCGGCAAAGCGACGGGCTTCGTCCAGGTCCGGCTTGGCGGTTTCGCACCAGATCAGGTCGGCATAAGGAGCGTAGGCCAGACCGCGAGCGATAGCCTGGTCCAGGCCAGCGCGTACTTTGTAGAAGCCTTCCTTGGTGCGCTCGCCGGTCACGAACGGCTGATCGTACGGGTCGCAATCGGAGGTCAGCAGGTCAGCCGCGTTGGCGTCGGTGCGGGCCAGGATAATGGTCGGCGTGCCAGCCACGTCAGCGGCCAGACGGGCAGCGGTCAGTTTCTGTACGGCTTCCTGGGTCGGTACCAGTACCTTGCCGCCCATGTGGCCGCATTTTTTCACTGATGCAAGTTGGTCTTCGAAGTGAACGCCGGCGGCGCCTGCTTCGATCATGCTTTTCATCAACTCGTAGGCGTTGAGTACGCCGCCGAAACCGGCTTCAGCATCGGCCACGATCGGTGCGAAGTAGTCGATATAGCCCTGGTCACCCGGGTTTTTACCGGCTTTCCACTGGATCTGGTCAGCACGACGGAACGAGTTGTTGATGCGCTTGACCACGGTAGGTACGGAGTCCACCGGGTACAGCGACTGATCCGGGTACATGGATTCGGCAGAGTTGTTGTCTGCCGCCACTTGCCAACCCGACAGGTAGATAGCCTGGATACCGGCTTTAACCTGTTGTACCGCTTGGCCCCCGGTCAGGGCGCCCATGCAGTTGACGAAATCTTTTTCAGGACGGAAGGACGGGTGTGCGCCCTGTGTCACCAGTTTCCACAGCTTGTCGGCACCCATTTTTGCAAAGGTGTGCTCGGGTTGTACCGAGCCGCGCAGGCGGACCACGTCAGCAGCGGAGTAATCGCGAGTCACGCCTTTCCAGCGTGGGTTTTCGGCCCAGTCTTTCTCAAGGGCTGCAATTTGCTGTTCGCGTGTCAGTGCCATGGTGATAAACCTCGTTGCATAGGTCTGGATTGAAAAAATGGTCGCTCCACCAGGCACACAACACTGTTGTTCGTATACGTGCGTGAATGGCTGCTCGCTACAGGCGGTACAGGCCCCAGAGCCTTTGCGGGGCCTCTGATCAGCGGGAGCGGGGCCATCATGCCCTTGCATTTTTAAGGCGTCAAATGTTTTGTAGTGCTTTTTTTATAACACTACATAACTGTGCAAATACGACTTGTCAGTCAGTTTTGGCCCTTTTGGTCGAGTACCTCGACTTTGACCCGTACGGTCAAGTCATCCCGGCTCTGCGTAGAGTAGCTGCGGGTTTGCGCCGGGTTATCGGCCTGGTTGCGGCCATTGCTGCCCGCCAGGGTGATCCACTGCCCAAGAGGGCCGCTGACCTGTGTGTCGGTACTTTGCATGTTCACTACATCCGGCTGTTCCTGGCTCATGCGGTCACGAGTGGTACTGATCGCCAGGTGTACCGTTTCACCTGTAACGCTGGCCGTGACGTAAAAACCCCGGGTGACGTTGCGATAATCAGTCTGGGTCAGTACGCGGCCGTAGGCGTCTGTCTGGGCGCTGGTCAGGGGCACGCTTTGACCAGTCTGGATAAAGGCCGGGGTGCCTTCGCTGGTCTGGATTTGCTGGGTGCCGCCGTCGCGGCTGGCGGTGCTGATTATCCGGGTGTTCGGGTCGGTATTTGCAAGGTTGCTGTCGCTGGTGTCGACGCTGATCAGCAGGCGTTTGGCGGGCTGGTCGAGTTGTGCGAGGAGGTCTTCGAGGTTTTTGATTTTGGAGGGCGCTGCTTCGACGATCAGTTGATTGCCATAGGCGCTGACTTTGCCGTTTTTGCCGATAAAGTTCTGCGCAATGGGCAGCAGATCGGCGCTGGTACGGTTTTGCAGGGTGATCACCTGTGTTTCGGCCAGGGCGCTGAGGCTGGTTAGCAGCAAGAGGCTGGCAATGATGGCGCGTAGGGACATGTCCGTTATCTCCGCAATGCTTGAAAGTACTGGGTGTGAGTGTGCCAGATAGCAAAACGCCCTGCGATCCGTGGATGGCAGGGCGTTTTGTGGGGGCTATGGCAATGCACTGCTGTGGGGCTGGCTTGCCCGCGATGGCTGCGACTCATTATTGCTGACTCACCGCGTCGCCTGCATCGCGAGCAAGCCCGCTCCCACAGGGAAAAGTGCCAGTCGTGAAACTTAGCTCACACGCACCATATCGACGTGGGGAATCCCGGCTTCGAGGAATTCATCACTGACGATCTTGAAACCCAGGCGCTCGTAGAACGGCGTGGCATGCACCTGGGCGCTGAGCATTTGTTGCTTCAGCCCGCGTTTCTCGGCTTCAAGAATCGTGGCTTGCATCAGTGCGTCGCCGACTTTCAGGCCGCGCCAGTCTTTCAGGACCGATACGCGGCCGATATGGCCGTCCGGCAGCAGCCGGGCGGTACCAATCGGAAAATCGCCTTCATAGGCCAGAAAATGCACAGCATCGGCATCGTCTGCATCCCACTCCAGTTCTGGAGGTACAGATTGTTCGGCAATAAACACCGCCTCACGAATGCGTCGAAGTTCGGCGTTGTCCTTTTGCCAGTCGGCGACACGTACGTGAATGCTATTCATCAGCGAACCCCAGGCTTCCTTGTTTAACCAGCTCACAGAGCAGGTTGCGTCCATCTTCATCGGCCAGCCATGTGCCGAGGTTGTCACTGTGCAGTGCGTCGGCGGCGCAGACCAGTTTCAGCAGTTCGCGCAGCTTGCCCGGCAGCAGGCGGCTTTGACCGCTGGCGAACAGCAGCAGGTCGTCATCCACTTCGGACCAGGCCAGGCGGGCGCTTGGGTTGCGGATCAGGATGGCGCCCTGTTCCAGGCTGCCCAGCAGGTCTTCTTCTTCGAGTTCAGGGCCGACCACGAGTTCCGGGTAGCGTGGCTCGGTCATGAACTGGCCGAACCAGGTCAGCAGCATGCGCTCGTCGCTCATGTGCTCAGCCAGCAAGCCTTTGAGGCGGTCGAGTGCGTCGCGCTGGATCTGGTGCGGATCGCTTACCGGTTGTGCATCGGCGTCGGTGTAGCGCTCTTCGTCCGACAGGTACTGGCTGAGGAAGTCGGTGAAGTGGGTCAGCACTTCAGCGGCGCTCGGTGCGCGGAAGCCTACCGAGTAGGTCAGGCAGTCGTCCACGGCGACGCCGCAGTGGGCCAGGCGCGGTGGCAGGTAGAGCATGTCGCCGGGCTCCAGGGTCCACTCGTCGGTGGCCTGGAAGTCGGCGAGGATGCGCAGGTCGGCATGTTCGAGCATTTTGCTGTCGGTGTCGCACATCTGGCCGATCTGCCAGTGACGCTGGCCGTGACCTTGCAGCAGGAACACATCGTAGTTGTCGAAGTGCGGGCCGACGCTGCCACCGGGGGCGGCGTAGCTGATCATCACGTCGTCGATGCGCCAGCTTGGCAGGAAGCGGAAGTTTTCCAGCAGTTCGTTGACTTCAGGCACGAACTGATCGACCGCTTGCACCAGCAGGGTCCACTCGCGCTCTGGCAATTTGCCGAATTCGTCTTCGGCGAACGGGCCGCGGCGCAGTTCCCATGGGCGCTCGCCGTGTTCGATGATCAGGCGCGATTCGACTTCTTCTTCAAGGGCCAGGCCGGCCAGCTCGTCGGCGTCGATCGGGCTTTCGAAGTCAGGAATCGCCTGGCGCACCAGCAGCGGTTTTTTCTGCCAGTAGTCGCGCATGAACTCGCGCGCAGTGATGCCGCCCAGAAGTTGAAGAGGAATATCAGGATTCATGTGTAACCTATTGAAAAATTGCACTTTGTAATCGGGAATAAAAACGCCCGGCACGGCCGGGCGTTAATAGGTCGTTGCAGCGATCAGATACGCTTGGCTTGCTCGACCGCGTTGCCAATGTAGTTGGCAGGGGTCAGCAGTTTCAGCTCGGCTTTGGCCGCTTCCGGCATTTCAAGGCCGTCGATGAAAGTTTGCAGTGCTTCAGGGCTGATGCCCTTGCCGCGGGTCAGCTCTTTGAGCTTCTCGTACGGGTTTTCGATGTTGTAGCGGCGCATTACGGTCTGAATCGGCTCGGCCAGCACTTCCCAGCAAGCGTCCAGATCAGCAGCGATTTTCTGAGCGTTAAGCTCAAGCTTGCTGATGCCTTTGAGGCTGGCTTCGTACGCGATCACACTGTGAGCAAAGCCCACACCGAGGTTGCGCAGTACGGTGGAGTCGGTCAGGTCGCGCTGCCAGCGGGAGATTGGCAACTTGCTGGCCAAATGCTGGAACAGGGCGTTGGCGATCCCCAGGTTGCCTTCGGAGTTCTCGAAGTCGATCGGGTTGACCTTGTGCGGCATGGTCGACGAGCCGATCTCGCCAGCGATGGTGCGCTGCTTGAAGTAGCCCAGGGAGATATAGCCCCAGATATCGCGATCGAAGTCGATCAGGATGGTGTTGAAGCGCGCGATGGCGTCGAACAGCTCGGCAATGTAGTCGTGCGGTTCGATCTGCGTGGTGTAGGGGTTGAAGCCCAGGCCCAGCTCGTCTTCGATAAAGGCGCGGGCGTTTTCTTCCCAGTCGATCTGCGGGTAGGCCGACAGGTGGGCGTTGTAGTTGCCCACGGCGCCGTTGATTTTGCCCAGCAGCGGTACAGCAGCCACTTGCGCGATTTGACGCTCAAGACGGTAAACCACGTTGGCCAGTTCTTTGCCCAGGGTGGTGGGCGAAGCCGGTTGGCCATGGGTGCGCGACAGCATTGGCACGTCAGCGAACTTGATGGCCAGTTCGCGGATGGCTTGTGCGGTTTGACGCATCAGCGGCAGCATCACCTCATCACGGCCTTCGCGCAGCATCAGGGCGTGGGACAGGTTGTTGATGTCCTCGCTGGTGCAGGCAAAGTGGATGAATTCGCTGACATTGGCCAGTTCAGGCAGCTTGGCAGCCTGTTCCTTGAGCAGGTACTCAATGGCTTTTACGTCGTGGTTGGTGGTGCGCTCGATCTCTTTGACACGCTCGGCGTGCTCCAGAGAGAAGTTTTCGGCCAGTTCATTGAGAACGGCGTTGGCTTCGGCTGAGAAAGCCGGGACTTCAGGGATGGCAGCGTGAGCAGCCAGGCGCTGGAGCCAGCGGACTTCAACCAGAACGCGGGCACGGATCAGGCCGTACTCGCTGAAAATTGGGCGCAGGGCCTGGGTTTTGCCGGCGTAGCGGCCGTCAACAGGGGAAACCGCAGTGAGCGAAGAGAGCTTCATGGGGTGTTCTCGGACAGTCGGGCAACGAAATGGGGCGCGTATCATACATGAAAAAACGGCCGGTCCGTTGCCAAGTGACCGGCGTCATACGCGTATCGATTTTTAAATCTGTGCCTGCTGGCGGCTTTTAGTTGCCGCGCAACATCGGATAAAGCTCTTTGAGCAGCTTGCGGCGGCTGAACACCAGCTGCCAGCGATGGCCACCCAGCTGGCGCCAGAGCCGCGCCGAGCGGATACCGGCCAGCAGCAGGGCGCGAATTTTTGCAGCATTGTTCGGCTGTTGCAGGTTGCGCATGTCGCCGTGTACCTGAATGCGCTGGCGCAAAGTGCTCAGGGTGTCCTGGTACAGCGCGCCACAGGCGGCGACCACGTTTTCGTGGGCCGGGCCGAAGTGCTCGACCTGGGACTGGATCTGCGGCAAGCGCTTGCCGATCATTTCCAGCATGTCGTCACGCTTGGCCAGTTGACGCTCCAGGCCGAGCATCGACAGTGCGTAGCGCAAAGGCTCGCGCTGCAGGGTGTTGGGGTCGCGCTCAAGGGCGCCGATCAGGGCGCGATAGCCTTCGCGCAGGTTGATGTCGTCGCCGCCAAAGACTTCCAGGGTGTCCTTGGGGTCGCGCACCAGCAAAGTGCCGAGCATGCAGGCCAGGTCGGCCTCGCTGACCTGGCCGGTCTTGGCGATCTTGTCCACCAGTACAGCGGCCAGAAACACGCCGCCCAGGGCTATCAGTTGCTCCTGAGTCGGGTTCATGGGCGCTTGCCCTTGCTCGACCAGGGCTCGGCCACTTCGATCACGCCACCACCGAGGCAGACTTCGCCATCGTAGAACACCACGGATTGACCGGGGGTGACCGCGCGTTGCGGGTCATCGAAGGTGGCGCGGTAGCCGGTAGCGGTTTTTTCCAGGGTGCAGGGCTGGTCACTCTGGCGATAACGCACCTTGGCGGTCAGGCGCAGAGGGGTGCTCAGGTCGATCGGATTGACCCAATAGATCTCGGAAGCCAGCAGGGCGCCGGAGA
The DNA here is from genome assembly GCF_055408445.1 of Pseudomonas sp. B414. NCBI lineage: Bacteria > Pseudomonadati > Pseudomonadota > Gammaproteobacteria > Pseudomonadales > Pseudomonadaceae > Pseudomonas > Pseudomonas sp. B414. Next base: position 153,682 of record NZ_JBUZTQ010000002.1, read on the forward strand.
ACAGCCATGGGTGGTCGTTGCCCTGGCCGACAATCAGCTCGTTGTGCTCCAGATCCTTGACCAGCACGTACCACGGCTCGTCACTGGCGTCTTTCAGGCCGCCAATGCCCAGGCCCTGGCGCTGGCCGATGGTGTGGTACATCAGGCCGTGATGGCGGCCGATCACTTCACCTTCAGTGGTTTTGATCTCGCCCGGTTGTGCCGGCAGGTATTGCTTGAGGAAGTCGCTGAAGCGGCGTTCGCCGATAAAGCAGATTCCGGTGGAGTCTTTTTTCTTCGCGGTGGCCAGGTCGTGTTTCTCGGCGATGCGGCGCACTTCGGGTTTTTCCAGCTCGCCGACCGGGAACAGGGTCTTGGCGATCTGCTCGCCGCCGACAGCGTGGAGGAAGTAGCTCTGGTCCTTGTTCGGGTCCAGGCCCTTGAGCAGCTCGGTACGGCCGTCAATGTCACGACGGCGCACATAGTGGCCGGTGGCAATCAGGTCGGCGCCGAGCATCAGGGCGTAGTCCAGGAAGGCCTTGAACTTGATTTCGCGGTTGCACAGGATGTCCGGGTTCGGCGTGCGACCGGCCTTGTATTCGGCCAGGAAGTGTTCGAACACGTTGTCCCAGTACTCGGCGGCAAAATTGGCGGTGTGCAGCTTGATGCCAATTTTGTCGCACACGGCCTGGGCGTCTGCCAGATCGTCCATGGCAGTGCAGTAATCCGTTCCGTCGTCTTCCTCCCAGTTCTTCATGAACAGGCCTTCCACCTGGTAGCCCTGCTCCATGAGCAGAACGGCGGAAACGGAAGAATCGACACCGCCGGACATGCCGACAATGACGCGCTGCTTTTCGGGGGCGACTAGGGCTGGATCACGCATAAGGATTCAATGAGTGTCTTGAAAAAGGACGCGATTCTAGCAGGCCCGAGCGCTCAAGGCTAAACCGAAGGGCGGATTAACGACAGGTCGAACAGTTTGCCGCCCAGATAATCGTCGATGCACTGCAGGGTCAGCTCGCTGCGCCAGCGTTCGCGTTGCTCCAGCAACTCGTCTCGGGTCAGCCACAGCGGGCCAATGATGCCGGTGTCCAGCGAGTATTCGGGGTGGTGCTTGACGGCCTTGCCGGCAAAGCATACGCGCTGGTAGGTCACACCATTGCTGGGGGCGGTGTACAGATAAATGCCGATGACGCCGGTCAGTTCGACGTCATAGCCGGTTTCTTCGAGGGTTTCGCGGATGGCGGCGTCGATCAGGCTCTCATTCGGGTCCAGGTGCCCGGCGGGTTGATTGAGCACAGGGCGGTCGCGCTTTAGCTCTTCGACCATCAGAAAACGGCCGTTGTCTTCAACGACAGTGGCGACGGTGATATGGGGTTTCCATTCCATGGGGTGGGTCTCGATTTATTGGTGGATGCATATCCCCTGTGGGAGCGGGCTTGCTCGCGATGCAGGCGCATCGGTCTGTGCTTTTTACGCGCTGATGCTATCGCGAGCAAGCCCGCTCCCACAGGGTTTGTATGGGCTGTAAAAACACAAACCCCGGCGTCGTGGGCCGGGGTCTGTGGTGTTGCTCGTTGCTCTTACACCAGCGAAGCGATGATCGCGTTCAGCGTGGCGCTAGGGCGCATTACCTTGCTCACCTTGTCGGCGTCGGCGTGGTAGTAACCACCGATGTCGACCGGCTTGCCCTGCACGGCGTTGAGTTCGGCAACGATTTTTGCCTCGTTCTCGGCCATGGCTTTTGCTACTGGAGCAAACAGGGCTTGCAGCTCTTTGTCTTCAGTCTGGGCAGCCAGGGCCTGAGCCCAGTACAGCGCCAGGTAGAAGTGGCTACCGCGGTTGTCGATGTTGCCGACTTTGCGCGATGGCGATTTGTTGTTGTCGAGGAACTGGCCGGTAGCCTGGTCCAGGGTCTTGGCCAACACCAACGCTTTCGGGTTGTTGTAGGTTGTGCCCAGGTGCTCCAGGGAAGCGGCCAGGGCCAGGAATTCACCCAGCGAGTCCCAGCGCAGGAAGTTTTCTTCCAGCAGTTGTTGTACGTGCTTGGGTGCCGAACCGCCTGCGCCGGTTTCAAACAGACCGCCGCCATTCATCAGCGGAACGATCGACAGCATTTTGGCGCTGGTGCCCAGTTCCATGATCGGGAACAGGTCAGTCAGGTAGTCGCGCAGTACGTTGCCGGTCACCGAGATGGTGTCCTGGCCGGCACGGGTGCGTTCCAGGGTGAACTTCATGGCATCGACCGGCGCCATGATGCGAATGTCCAGGCCGCTGGTGTCGTGATCCTTCAGGTAGGTTTCTACCTTTTTGATCATTTCAGCGTCGTGGCTGCGCTTTGGGTCCAGCCAGAACACGGCCGGGGTGTTGCTGGCACGGGCACGGTTGACGGCCAGTTTTACCCAGTCGCGGATCGGCGCGTCTTTGGCCTGGCACATGCGCCAGATATCGCCTTCTTCGACGTTCTGTTCCATCAGCACGTTGCCGTTGCTGTCGGTTACCCGAACAACACCCGGGGTCTTGATCTGGAATGTCTTGTCGTGGGAGCCGTACTCTTCGGCTTTTTGCGCCATCAGGCCAACGTTTGGCACGCTGCCCATGGTGGTCGGATCGAAAGCGCCGTGTTTCTGGCAGTCTTCGATGGTCGCCTGGTAGATGGTGGCGTAGCAGCGATCCGGGATCACGGCCTTGGTGTCCTGCAGCTTGCCTTCGGTGTTCCACATTTTGCCGGAATCACGAATCATGGCAGGCATCGAGGCGTCGACGATCACGTCGCTTGGCACGTGCAGGTTGGTGATGCCTTTGTCCGAATTCACCATCGCCAGTGCAGGGCGATCAGCGTACACGGCCTGGATATCGGCTTCGATCTCGGCCTGCTTCTCGGCTGGCAGTGCCTTGATGCGGGCGTACAGGTCGCCGATACCGTTGTTCAGGTTGAAACCGATTTCTTTCAGGACGTCTGCGTGTTTTTCCAGCGCACCCTTGTAGAACTCGGCCACGATCTGACCAAACATGATCGGGTCGGAAACCTTCATCATGGTGGCTTTGAGGTGAACCGAGAACAGTACGCCTTTTTTCTTGGCGTCTTCGATTTCGGCCGCTACGAACTGGCGCAGGGCTGTTTTGCTCATCACGGAGCAGTCGATGATCTCACCGGCCTGAACGGCGGTTTTTTCTTTCAGGACGGTGGTGGTGCCGTCTTGAGCGATCAATTCGATTTTAACGCTGCCCGGGGCTTCGATCAGGGCAGCTTTTTCGCTGCCGTAGAAGTCGCCTTCGCTCATGTGAGCCACGTGGGACTTGGAGTCTGCAGTCCATGCACCCATTTTGTGCGGGTGCTTGCGCGCGTAGTTCTTGACCGACAGCGGGGCGCGGCGGTCGGAGTTGCCTTCGCGCAGTACCGGGTTTACGGCGCTGCCCATGACCTTGCTGTAACGCGCCTTGACTTCTTTGTCGGCGTCGGTGGTCACGGTTTCCGGGTAGTCCGGGATATCAAAGCCCTGTGCTTGCAGTTCCTTGATGGCGGCCTGCAATTGCGGGACCGAGGCGCTGATGTTCGGCAGCTTGATGATATTGGCTTCAGGGGTTACGGCCAGAGCGCCCAGTTCGGCGAGGTGGTCCGCTACGGCCTTGGCACCCAATTGCTCGGGGAAGCTGGAAAGGATCCGGCCTGCGAGAGAGATGTCACGCGTCTCAACGGCAATATCAGCGGGCGCAGTGAAGGCTTCGATGATAGGCAGCAGTGAATAGGTGGCGAGCGCCGGAGCTTCGTCGGTGAAGGTGTAGATGATCTTCGAACGGTTGGGCATTTCGGATTAACTCTCTTCTTTGCTGAGCGTGCTCAGATTCTCGAGATGCGCAGGGTAGGCGCTTTCGTTCACAGTGAACAATGAGCCGAAAGTCGAGGTTCTTCGCGGTGATGTGAATGCATCAGTAGAGCGTCAAGCGGTCGAGCCGGGGTAACGGCTCAGCCTTTCTAGGCCTGAAAGACTCATTCCAGTAGGTGTTTCACTGTGACTCCGTGGTCACCGGCGCAGTATACATAGGTCACTAATGTTCCTGCGAGGGGTGCGGCCTATCACGAATCATCCATTGGTCTAAGTCCCTGCGGCAAAATGCCCTTGTTTTTGGCGTTTTAACCCCTGTTTACTGGGGTTTCGGGGCAATTTGCGGAGGTTGGTGCTGTGTGTGCGGAACATTAAGTTTGCGTGTCAATTTAACTGGGGTACGCTCGGGATCGGCATGATGTTCCACCCACAAATGGAGTTCAGCATGGGATACAACAAGATCAAGGTTCCAGCCGCAGGTGAGAAAATCACCGTCAACGCCGACCACTCGCTCAATGTTCCCGACAACCCCATCATTCCTTACATTGAGGGGGATGGCATCGGTGTCGATATCAGTCCGGTGATGATCAAGGTTGTGGATGCGGCGGTGAACAAGGCCTACGCCGGCAAGCGCAAGATTTCCTGGATGGAAGTTTATGCAGGGGAGAAAGCCACCCAGGTCTATGACCAGGACACCTGGCTGCCTCAGGAAACCCTGGATGCGGTAAAGGATTATGTGGTGTCGATCAAAGGTCCGCTGACAACTCCGGTGGGTGGCGGTATTCGCTCCCTGAACGTTGCCCTGCGCCAACAGCTTGATCTGTATGTATGCCTGCGTCCGGTGCGCTGGTTTGAAGGTGTGCCCAGCCCGGTGAAAAAGCCCGGCGACGTCGATATGACGATCTTTCGCGAAAACTCCGAAGACATCTATGCCGGGATTGAATGGAAGGCCGGCTCGCCTGAAGCGATCAAGGTGATCAAGTTCCTGAAAGAAGAAATGGGTGTGACCAAGATCCGTTTCGACCAGGACTGCGGGATCGGGGTCAAGCCCGTGTCAAAAGAGGGCACCAAACGCCTGGCGCGCAAGGCCCTGCAATACGTGGTGGATAACGACCGCGAATCCCTGACCATCGTGCATAAAGGCAACATCATGAAGTTCACCGAGGGTGCCTTCAAGGAGTGGGCCTATGAGGTGGCGGCTGAAGAGTTCGGTGCGACCTTGCTCGACGGCGGCCCGTGGATGCAGTTCAAAAACCCGAAAACCGGGCGCAATGTGATCGTCAAGGACGCGATCGCCGATGCCATGCTCCAGCAGATCCTGCTGCGGCCTGCCGAATATGACGTGATCGCCACGCTCAATCTCAACGGTGACTACCTGTCCGATGCCCTGGCTGCTGAAGTGGGCGGCATCGGCATTGCGCCAGGGGCCAACCTGTCCGACACCATTGCCATGTTCGAAGCTACCCATGGTACGGCGCCCAAGTATGCGGGCAAGGATCAGGTCAACCCGGGTTCCTTGATCCTGTCAGCGGAAATGATGCTGCGGCATATGGGCTGGGTAGAGGCTGCCGACCTGATCATCAAGGGCACCAATGGCGCGATTTCGGCCAAAACCGTGACCTACGACTTCGAGCGGTTGATGGACGGTGCCACGCTGGTTTCGTCGTCGGGCTTCGGCGATGCGCTGATTGCACATATGTGAACTGAGCAGGCATAAAAAAACCGGCCGATTCGAGTGATTGAATCGGTCGGTTTTTTTTGCGGCGGGTCAGACCGGGAGGCTGGTTACCTCTTGCGCAGCCACCGAAGTGCTGGCAGGGACTTGAGCATTGGTGATGGCAACAGCATGCAGGCCCTTGGGGCCCTGGATTATTTCGAAGCTCACAGGCTGGCCAGCCTTGAGCGTCTTGTAACCGTCCATCTGGATTGCTGAAAAATGTGCAAAAAAGTCGATCGGGTTTCCGTGTTCATCGATGCCTTCCTTGGCCTGCGTATTAATAAAGCCGAAGCCCTTGGCGTTGTTGAACCACTTGACCTTGCCTTGCATACTCATATCCCTCTGCTGCAAACAACTCCATCACTGGAGTATTATCCAGTCAACTCGCACAGAAACCAGTAAATATGGTTGACTGTGCGGACCATTTTTCCCACTGTGGGTACTATATGGTTGTAACACCGTTTTACCGATAGTCAAGGTCACGCGGCGGCGGTGTTGAAATTTGACACGTTTGCCTCCATCACTGTAATTGCACCATCAACGACGAACCTTTTTTTCCATGCATGCAATCAGCCAGACTCGACTAACATTCAATCAAGATCAACCCGATTTTGATGACGAAGATTCCGCTGGCTTGGCTGTGCAAGAGGCTAAGCCTGCGCTTCAGGCGCCGCCGATGTACAAGGTGGTTTTGTTCAATGATGACTACACGCCAATGGATTTCGTTGTCGAAATTCTAGAGGTGTTTTTTAACTTGAATCGCGAATTGGCGACCAAGGTCATGCTGGCCGTCCATACAGAAGGACGGGCTGTGTGCGGCATCTATACCCGCGACATCGCCGAGACCAAGGCAGCGCAGGTAAATCAGTACGCACGCGAAAGCCAGCATCCGCTACTCTGTGAAATCGAGAAGGACGGTTAACGCCGACCACTTGGGTATGAGGTGAAGCCATGTTAAATCGCGAGCTCGAAGTCACCCTCAATCTTGCCTTCAAGGAAGCCCGTTCCAAACGTCATGAATTCATGACGGTTGAACATCTCCTTTTAGCGCTCCTGGATAATGAGGCGGCCGCAACCGTTCTACGCGCCTGTGGCGCAAACCTCGACAAACTCAAGCATGACCTGCAAGAGTTTATTGACTCCACCACCCCCCTGATTCCCATCCACGACGAAGATCGTGAAACCCAGCCAACCCTGGGCTTTCAGCGTGTCTTGCAGCGTGCCGTTTTCCACGTACAAAGCTCCGGCAAGCGTGAAGTGACGGGCGCCAATGTGCTGGTCGCGATTTTCAGCGAGCAGGAAAGCCAGGCGGTGTTTCTGCTCAAGCAGCAGAGCGTTGCGCGCATTGATGTGGTCAACTTTATTGCCCATGGCATCTCCAAGGTGCCGGGGCATGGCGATCACACCGACAGCGACCATGAAATGCAGGATGAAGAGGGCGGCGAGTCGTCGTCTTCGAGCAATCCTCTGGACGCTTATGCCAGCAACCTGAACGAACTGGCCCGTCAGGGCCGGATTGATCCGCTGGTGGGTCGTGAAATGGAAGTTGAGCGCGTTGCCCAGATCCTGGCGCGTCGTCGCAAAAACAACCCGTTGCTGGTGGGTGAGGCCGGTGTGGGTAAAACCGCCATTGCCGAAGGCCTGGCCAAGCGCATTGTCGACAATCAGGTGCCGGACCTGCTGGCTAACAGCATTGTCTACTCCCTGGATCTCGGCGCCTTGCTGGCGGGCACCAAGTACCGTGGTGATTTCGAGAAGCGCTTCAAGGCGCTGCTCGGTGAGCTGAAAAAACGCCCGCAGGCGATTCTGTTTATCGACGAAATCCACACCATTATCGGTGCCGGTGCCGCTTCCGGCGGGGTGATGGATGCTTCGAACCTGCTCAAGCCGCTGTTGTCTTCGGGCGACATTCGTTGCATCGGCTCGACCACGTTCCAGGAATTCCGCGGAATTTTCGAGAAAGACCGTGCCCTGGCGCGACGTTTCCAGAAAGTCGACGTGTCCGAGCCTTCGGTTGAAGACACCATCGGTATTCTGCGTGGCCTCAAAGGCCGCTTCGAACAGCATCACGGCATCGAGTACAGCGATGAGGCCCTGCGTGCAGCGGCTGAGCTGGCCTCGCGCTATATCAATGACCGGCATATGCCGGACAAGGCCATTGATGTGATCGACGAAGCGGGTGCTTATCAGCGTCTGCAGCCGGTCGAAAGCCGGGTCAAGCGTATCGAGGTGGCACAGGTTGAAGATATCGTGGCGAAAATCGCCCGTATTCCGCCTAAACACGTTTCGGTCTCGGACAAGGAGCTGTTGCGCAACCTTGAGCGCGACCTGCGCCTGACTGTATTCGGTCAGGATGCGGCGATCGATTCGCTGTCCACTGCGATCAAGTTGTCCCGTGCCGGGCTCAAGTCACCAGACAAGCCGGTGGGTTCGTTCCTGTTCGCCGGGCCTACCGGTGTCGGCAAAACCGAGGCGGCACGCCAGTTGGCCAAGGCCCTGGGGATCGAGCTGATCCGCTTCGACATGTCCGAGTACATGGAGCGCCACACCGTATCGCGTCTGATCGGTGCGCCTCCGGGCTATGTCGGTTTCGATCAGGGCGGTCTGTTGACCGAAGCAATCACCAAGCAGCCACATTGTGTGTTGCTGCTCGATGAGATCGAGAAGGCCCACCCGGAAGTCTTCAACCTGCTGCTGCAGGTCATGGATCACGGCACCCTGACCGATAACAACGGGCGCAAGGCGGATTTCCGCAACGTGATCGTGATCATGACCACCAACGCCGGTGCTGAAACAGCTTCCCGGGCCTCGATGGGCTTTACTCATCAGGATCATGCTTCCGATGCCATGGAAGCGATCAAGAAGAGCTTTACCCCCGAGTTCCGCAACCGCCTGGACACCATCATCCAGTTTGGTCGCCTCAGTCACGAGGTTATCAAGCACGTGGTGGACAAGTTCCTTACCGAACTGCAGGCGCAGCTGGAAGACAAGCATGTGCAGCTTGAAGTGTCGGATGCGGCGCGTGGCTGGTTGGCTGCAGGTGGCTATGATGCTCTGATGGGCGCACGGCCGATGGCACGTTTGATCCAGGACAAGATCAAGCGTCCGCTGGCTGAGGAGATTCTCTTTGGTGAGCTGGCCGATCATGGCGGTGTGGTACATATCGACCTGGAAAACGGTGAGCTGACCTTCGAGTTTGAAACCGCAGTCGAAATGGCTTGATGTAACTCTGCAGTAATGAAAGGCGCCTTCGGGCTAATGCCGATCAGTTAAGTGGGATGCTAAATCCCTGTGGGGAGTCTCGGTGGGAGCGGGCTTGCTCGCGATTGGTGCAACGCGGTTTGACAGTTAAACCGCGTCGCTCCAATCGCGAGCAAGCCCGCTCCCACAGGTTCCCCACGGTTCTCCTTAACTGACTGGTATTAGTCTTGGGGCGCCTTTTTGCTGTCTGCAATCAGGTGGTCTGGATCAGCGCGGTATTGCGCTCCAGCACCGGGTAGCCCAGTGCGGCAATATGGTGATGCACGCGTCGATAGTCGCGCAGCACCCGCTGGAAAATATCCCCGGATTCGGCCCATGTGGTCTTGTCGTTCTGCAATTTGCGAAAGTGCTCGCGGCTGGCGCCGGCTTCCAGTTTGCGTACGCTCTCTTTGTGGTTGATCAAGTCCTCGGCTGCGCTGACGTCTTCGCGCAAAAAAGCGGTGATGGCCAGATTCAGGCTGTCCAGCAGGGCCAGGTGCATGGCCTGGATATGCACCAGTTCGAAGGAGGAAAAACGTTCACCCCGGCGAGTCCGGCGAACCGCCAGTTGCGCCAGGTTGTTGAGGATGTCACCGGCATGTTCCAGGTTGATCACGAACATCAGAATTTCCTGGGCACGATCGGCATCTTCATCGCTGATACCGTCCTGGCCAATATCAGCAAGGTAGGCGCGGATCGCCGCACTTAGCAGATCAATGGAGTGATCCAGTTGCCGTACCTTGTTCACCGTCTGCTGGTCTGGCTTCTCGAACAATTGCAGTACCTGATTGAGCATCAGCGAGGTCATGTCCGCCAGGCGCAAGGCTTCGCGCACGGCATTGGATAGACCGATATTGGCCACTTCCAGCCCGGCTTCGTCCAGATACTGCGGCATACCCGGGTCCGCTGGTGGTTCTTGCTGGGGAAACAGGCGAGTCAGCAGGCGTGCGCAGGGCTCGGTCAGGCCGATAAACACCAGTGCCAGTGCCAGATTGAACGCGGTATGCAGGTACACCACCATGTGTGCAGGGCCGATATCAGTGCGGGCCAGAGAACTGGCGATAAAACCCAGCCACGGTAGCAAGGCCAGGGTGCCGAGCAAGCGGATTAGCAGGTTGCCCACCGGCAGGCGGCGTGCCACGGGTGAGCTGGCGCTGAATACGGAGGGCAGGGCGCCGCCGATATTGGCGCCGAGCATCAGGGCGATGGCGGTTATGGGTGTCATCATGCCGACTCCCGCCAAAGAGGCGATCAGCAGTACCACCGCGACGCTTGAGTGGCAGATCCAGGTCAGCAGTACGGCGGCGATTACTGCGATGATTACATCGCCTTCCAGGCTTTGCATAATGGCGCGAAACACTGAAGTCGCCTCCATATGCCCTAGTGTGGCGCTGAGCAAGCCCAGTGCCAGCAGCATCAGGCCCAGGCCGATCAGCGCGCAGCCGACGCTCTCATGGCGCGAATCATCGCGCAGGCGAAACACGATAAAACCCACCAGCAGGATGACCGGCATCGCTAGCGAGGTGTCGAAGCTCAGCAGTTGCACGACCAGGGTCGAGCCGATATTGGCCCCCAGCATCACCGCCAGGGCGGGCGCCAGGCTCAGGGTGCCAGCAGCAGTAAACGAAGTGGCCATCAGGCTGACCGCAGTACTGCTCTGCAGTACGCCGGTTATACCGATTCCGGAAATCAGCGCCATCCAGCGGTTATTCAGGTTGCGCCCCATCCAGTTGCGCAGTTGGGTGCCAAACCCGCGCAGCAGGGCCGTGGAAATCATATGGGTGCCCCACAGCAACAGTGCGATGGCCCCTGCGAGGTTGAGCAACAGAGTGGTTCCCGTCATAAGGAATCTCCACAAAACAAGCATTCATGTGTTACGAGGTCGTAATACAAAGGCACGGGCTGGCGCGCTATGGCGTCAGCCCGTGGTGATTCAAGTCAGTACCACTGCTTGAAGCGGCGGATGTAGAGGGTCTTCATCAGCTGTGCGACGCAGCAGTAGCTGAACAGGGTGGCTACCAGCCATGGGAAGTACGACAGCGGCAGCGGTTCCAGGCCTACCAGTGTGCCCAGTGGCGAGAACGGTACGTAGATCCCCAGCACAATCACGATGATGGTCATCATGGTCACCGGCCATGCGGCGGTGCTCTGGATAAACGGGATCTTGCGGGTTCGCAGCATATGCACCACCAGGGTTTGCGACAGCAGCCCCTCGATAAACCAGCCGGACTGGAACAGGGTCTGCATTTCCACACTGTTGGCCGAGAACACGTACCACATCAGGGCAAAGGTGGTGATATCGAAGATCGACGACGTTGGCCCGATCCAGATCATAAAGCGGCCGATATTTTTGGCGTCCCACTTGCGTGGTTTTTGCAGGTATTCCTTGTCCATCTTGTCCCACGGCAGTGCCAGCTGGGAGATGTCATACATCAGGTTTTGCAGCAGCAGGTGAATCGACAGCATCGGCAGAAAAGGGATAAAGGCGCTGGCCACCAGGACCGAGAACACGTTGCCGAAGTTGGAACTGGCGGTCATGTTCAGGTACTTCATGATGTTGCCGAAGGTCTCGCGACCCTTGAGCACGCCTTCTTCCAGCACCATCAGGCTCTTTTCCAGAAGAATGATGTCAGCTGATTCCTTGGCGATATCCGTGCCGCTGTCCACCGAGATGCCCACATCGGCATCGCGCAAGGCTGGGGCGTCATTGATGCCGTCACCAAGGAAGCCGACGGTGTGGCCATTGGCTTGCAACGCTTTCAGTACCCGGGACTTCTGCAGCGGCGTGAGTTTGGCAAAGACGGTGCGTTGTTCGACTTCCAGTTGCAGGGTGGCGTCGTCCATGCTCTCGATCTGTGGGCCCAGCAGCGGGGTGCCGGGTTCCAGGCCGACCTGGCGGCAGATCTTGCTGGTGACCACGGCGTTGTCGCCGGTCAGTACCTTGACCGTGACGCCGATATCGCGCAGCGCGGCAATCGCCGGGCCAGCGGTTTCCTTTGGCGGATCAAGGAAGGTGAGCATGCCGCGGATCACCAGGTCCCGCTCGTCGGCGGTGTTGTATTGCTTGCAAGCCTGCGCCTTGGGGATTTCGCGGGTAGCGACCAGCAATACGCGGAAACCGTCTTCGTTGTATTCGGTGGCCAGTGCCAGCAATTGCTCGCGGCGGGCCGGGTCCAGCGCAACGCAGGCATCGCCTTCCATCACATGGGTGGCGATGCCGAGCATTTCTTCCACGGCGCCCTTGCACACCAGCAGGTGGTCGCCCTGGGTGTCCTTGACGATGATCGACAGGCGCCGACGCACGAAGTCGAAAGGCAGTTCATCGACCTTGCTGTAGTTGAGCGGGGCGTTGAACTGTGGATCCTGTTGCGAGAACTGCACCACCGCCTGATCCATCAGGTTGCGGATGCCGCTTTGGTGATGGCTGTTGAGCCAGGCCAGGGCCAGTACCGATTCGTCGCGCTTGCCGCTGGCGTCGACATGATGCTCAAGGATGATGTGGTCCTGGGTCAGGGTGCCGGTCTTGTCGGTACACAACACGTCCATCGAGCCGAGGTTCTGGATCGCGTTCAGGCGTTTGACCACCACCTTGCGCTTGGCCATGGCCGTGGCGCCCTTGGCCAGGTTGGCACTGACAATCATGGGTAGCATTTCCGGGGTCAGGCCGACCGCCACCGCCAGGGCAAACAGGAACGCATCGCCCCAATCGCCCTTGGAGAAGCCATTGAGGAAAAACACGATGGGCACCATGACCAGCATAAAGCGGATCAGCAGCCAGCTGACGCTGTTGACCCCGCGGTCGAAGGCGGTTTGTGTGCGTGAGCCGACGATTGCCTTGGCCAGCGAGCCGAAGTAGGTGCGCGGGCCGGTGGCGACCACCACGGCCCTGGCGGTGCCGCTGACCACGTTGGTGCCCATAAAGCAGATATTGGGCAGGTCCAGCAGGTTGCTTTGATCGGCTGCGCTGCTGGATGCCGACTTTTGCGTCACATCTCCCAGGGTGTCGTATTTCTCCACCGGCAAGGCTTCGCCGGTGAGCACGGCCTGGCTGATAAACAAATCCCGGGATTCGATCAGGCGAATATCCGCCGGAATCATGTCGCCCGCGGACAGTTGCACGATGTCACCGGCCACCAGTTCGCGCATCGGCACTTCGTGTATCGAGGTCTTGCCGCCGGTTTTGTCGCGCCGCACAACGGTAGCGGTGGTGCGGACCATGGCCTTGAGGGCTTCGGCGGACTTGGCCGAGCGATGTTCCTGCCAGAACCGCAACAGGCTGCTCAGGCCAACCATCAGGCCAATGATGATGACTTTGGTCAGGTCGCCTTCTTCGCCATCGCGTTCCGGTAGCCAGTAGTCGGTGAAAAAGCTGATCACGCCCAGGGTCAGCAGTACATAGATAAAGGGGTTGTGCAGGGCCATCAGTAATTGCACGAGGGCGTGAGGTGGCTTGTCATGGGCCACTTCGTTGTAGCCATCGCTCTGCAGGCGCTCGGCGGCGTCCTGCTCGGTCAGACCGGCGGTTGTGGCGCGTACGTTGGCCAGGGTGGCCGAAAGGCCGTTTTGGGCTTCCCGGGCGGCACGCATGGACAGTTTGTGGCTGTCAGCGGTGCTCTTCTTGTCTCGAACTTCAGTGTCTTTTACGGCGCTCATGATGAGAACTCCTGTCGCCAACTCTTGACCAAACATACGTTGGCTTACCTTTTAAAAGGCGAGCCAATGTATGCCGAGTCGCAAACTTCGCAATCGGTTTAAATGAAGTGTTAAGTGTGTTTTAAAGTTCCGCTGCGAACGTTTTAAAGCGCGCGCAACGGGTAACTACTGGCGACTTCCATAAGGAACTCCAGTGAACTGAAAGTTATTGTTGGTTAGCAGTTGTTCAGCGCCAGAAACGACTCTGCGGGTCCTGAGAGTCGCTCAGGCTCCAGCGCTGCTCCAGCTGGCCTGTGGCAGGGCTGACGCGCCAATGCACCTGGCGGTGCGCAGGTTTTGCGGTGGGAGCGGGTGTGGAAAAGGGCGATCTGGTCGAGCGGGCAAGGGTGGGCTCGCGTGACAGTTTTACGCGCATGCTGGAGGCAAAGGCGCGAACGCCGGGTAGTACATGGGTTTTGTAGGTCATAACACACCTCGTGACCGGACTGCTGCCGGTGAGGTCGTTACGTTGGAGCGTCAGGCTCTAGCGCAGTTGACCTCGCCGTGCAGGCGAGTCCCGTCAATGTCTGGGTTTGGTGCCCGGTGCTCCGCATTTACGGTGACCGGACAGCGACTAGATACTGTGTCCATTGGCTTCTTTTGTGAAGTTTATAGGCGGCCTGAATGACCGACCCGTGCAATCTACTCAGGGCGCCGGTGCAAGTCAATGTTTAAACCCGGCAAGTGTCTTCGGTACAGGAGCGGTTCAGGAAGTTTGGAAGTTGTCAGTGTTGTATTGGATATAAATTAAATGAGACAGAAAAGTTACAGTGGCACGAAGTCTCTATTATGACGCCAAGTCTGTGGAGCGAGCCTGCTCGCGATGCCAGCGACTCGCTGTGTCAGGCAAGCCGCAGTGATGCTATCGCGAGCAAGCCCGCTCCCACAGGTATTCCCGTGGGCTCTGTGAGCGGCGGTCAAATTGCGCGCACACAAAAACGCCCGGCAGAACCGGGCGTTTTGTATTGACTTGCTTAGCGAGCGCGGTAAGTGATGCGCCCTTTGCTCAAGTCATAGGGCGTCAGCTCGACGCGCACTTTGTCACCGGTAAGAATACGAATGTAGTTCTTGCGCATCTTGCCGGAGATATGCGCGGTTACGACGTGCCCATTTTCCAACTCCACACGAAACATGGTGTTGGGCAGGGTGTCGACGACAGTGCCTTCCATTTCGAAGCTGTCTTCTTTCGACATGCAGTAAAGCCCTCGGTGTCCAATGAATGGCCCGGTGCAACTGCGCCAGGCAAAAGCGGCGTGCATTGTGCCCGAAAAATGGGGTTTAAGCCAAGGGTTCAATCAAGAGAGCTCCATCTCTGATTAATCAGAAGCTCAATGGGCCGATATTCGGTCTTGTAATTCATCTTTTTGCAGTTCTTGATCCAGTACCCCAGGTACAGCGCGTCAAGCCCCAGACGGCGCGCTTCGGCGATTTGCCAGAGGATCCCGTAGCGGCCCAGGCTGCGACGCTCTTCGTCGGGATCGTAGAAGGTGTACACGGCAGACAGGCCATTGGGCAGCACATCAGTGACAGCGACCGCCAGCAGACGCCCGTCGAGGCGGAACTCGTAGAATTTAGAAAACGCCAGATCACGTACCAGAAAGGTCGAGAATTGATCGCGGCTGGGTGGGTACATATCGCCATCGGCATGCCGTTGTTCGATATAGCGCTGATACAGGTCGAAATTCTCTTCGCTGAACGCCGGCTTTACCGGCTGTACCTGTAAATCGGCGTTGCGCTTGAAAATGCGCTTTTGCTGACGATTGGGCATAAAGCGCGCAACCGGGATGCGCGCCGGGGTGCAGGCATCGCACTTGAGGCAATGCGGGCGATAGAGATGGTCGCCACTGCGCCGAAAACCCATCTCGGACAAATCGGCATAAACCTGCACATCCATCGGCTGACTGGGGTCGAGGAACAGCGTAGTGGCCTGCTCGTCAGGCAAGTAGCTGCATGCGTGAGGTTGAGTGGCATAAAACTTCAAGCGCGCCAACTCGGTCATGATAAGCCCTCGGGAAATCTTTGAATTAAGTGTAAGCCAGCGTACAAAAAGTCGCCTATAAAACCCATTTGGCTGGTGTGGGCTGATCCAGGTGTTTTTGCAAATACTCGGCAAATTGCTCACGCGGGATCGAGCGGGCGCCGAGGCTTTCGAGGTGGTCTGTAGGCATCTGGCAGTCAATCAGCACAAACCCCCATGCCTGCAGTTGCCTGACCAATGTAACAAAACCGAACTTTGAAGCATTGTCGGCGCGGCTGAACATGGACTCGCCAAAAAACAGCTGGCCCATTGCCAGGCCATACAATCCGCCTACCAGCTCGCCCTTGTCCCAGACTTCAACCGAATGGGCATGGCCGCGGGCGTGAAGCTCGATATAGGCGTTTTGCATATCGTCGGTAATCCAGGTGCCGTCCGCGTAGTCACGGGGTGCTGCACAGGCCTGGATTACGGCGGCAAAATCACGGTCAAAGCTGACTTGATAACGCTGTTGGCGCAACAGCTTGCCCAGGCTGCGGGACACGTGAAGCTCTTCAGGGAAGAGCACTGTGCGCGGATCCGGCGACCACCAGAGGATTGGCTGGCCTTCGCTGAACCACGGGAAGCAGCCATGCCGATAGGCCTGGATCAGCCGGTCAGCGGACAGGTCACCACCGGCGGCCAGCAGGCCGTTGGGCTCGCGCATGGCTTTACTCAGTGGCGGAAATATCAGGGTGTCGCGTTTTAACCAGGTCAGCATGGCATTGAGTCTTGCACAAGAAGGGGAGGGCGGCTGCAACTCTGTCACGCAAGTGCGGTCTCAGTCGATCTGCCAGTGAAATACAAGCTGTGTTTTGGCGGTGGTATAAGTCTTTGTCACAAAAGGTAATACATGCTCAAATTGGCGCTTCCCGGCCAGTTACGGCCAGCATGGCATCAACGGCGCAAACCCGTACAATGGCCTGCCTGTTTGAGCTGATCTAAACTGCTCCAGGTTGCTGCACGCAACGGCAGGTCATAATACAAGGCCGGTTTCATTTTAGGGTTGAGCGTGTCGCCTGTTCGAGATGAACAGTATTTTGCAGTCACATTAGTCAATTAATAGTTGGGCGCGCCACAGGCGCAGGAAAAGACCCGTTTTGAAGAAATCCACAGCAGCACCAAAAGTAGTCCCTCTCTGGCGTCAGCAATTGCACTACCGGCTAAAGGAGGGTGCATTGATCGCTATCGGCGCCCTGTGCCTGTTCCTGATGATGGCCCTGCTGACCTATGGCAAGGACGACCCCGGCTGGAGTCATAACAGCCGTGTCGTGGATGTGCAGAACTTCGGTGGGCCTGCCGGTTCCTACAGTGCCGACATCCTGTTTATGGTGCTGGGTTACTTTGCCTATATTTTCCCGCTGCTGCTGGCGGTCAAGGCGTACCAGATATTCCGCGAGCGGCATCAGCCCTGGCAGTGGAGCGGCTGGCTGTTCTCGTGGCGGCTGGTTGGCCTGATCTTCCTGGTGATCTCGGGCGCTGCCCTGGCCCATATCCATTTTCACTCTGCGTCGGGCCTGCCTGCGGGTGCTGGCGGTGCGCTGGGTGAAAGCCTGGGCGACCTGGCCAGGAATGCGCTGAATATCCAGGGCAGTACGCTGTTGCTGATCGCGTTGTTCCTGTTTGGCCTGACGGTGTTCACTGACCTGTCATGGTTCAAGGTCATGGATGTGACGGGCAAGATCACCCTGGACCTGTTCGAGCTGATCCAGGGCGCAGCCAATCGCTGGTGGGCCGAGCGCAACGAGCGCAAGCAACTGGTGGCGCAATTGCGCGAAGTGGATAACCGGGTCAGTGAAGTGGTAGCGCCCAGCGTTTCCGACAAGCGCGAGCAGGCCAAGGCCAAGGAACGCCTGATCGAACGCGAGCAGGCGCTGACCAAGCATATGTCCGAGCGTGAAAAACACGTACCGGCGGTGATCGCCCCGGCACCGCCCAAGGCCCCTGAGCCGAGCAAGCGCGTGCAGAAAGAAAAACAGGCGCCGCTGTTTGTCGACAGCGCGGTTGAAGGCACATTGCCGCCGATCTCGATTCTTGATCCGGCCGAGAAAAAACAGCTCAATTACTCGCCAGAATCGTTGGCAGCCGTAGGCCATCTGCTTGAAATCAAGCTCAAGGAATTTGGTGTAGAGGTCACGGTGGACTCGATTCACCCAGGTCCCGTGATTACCCGTTACGAAATCCAGCCTGCAGCCGGAGTCAAGGTCAGCCGTATTTCCAACCTGGCCAAAGACCTGGCGCGTTCGCTGGCCGTGACCAGTGTGCGGGTGGTTGAAGTGATTCCGGGCAAGACCACGGTCGGTATCGAGATCCCCAACGAAGACCGCCAGATCGTGCGGTTCTCCGAAGTACTGTCGACTCCCGAGTACGACAATGCCAA
This sequence comes from Pseudomonas sp. B414, assembly GCF_055408445.1. NCBI lineage: Bacteria > Pseudomonadati > Pseudomonadota > Gammaproteobacteria > Pseudomonadales > Pseudomonadaceae > Pseudomonas > Pseudomonas sp. B414. The sequence continues at coordinate 171,531 of NZ_JBUZTQ010000002.1, forward strand.
GTCCCCGGTAGCATTGGCCCTGGGCCATGATATTGGCGGGCGGCCGGTGATTACCGACCTGGCAAAAATGCCGCACTTGCTGGTGGCCGGTACCACCGGTTCCGGCAAGTCCGTGGGCGTGAACGCCATGATCCTGTCGATCCTGTTCAAGTCTGGCCCCGAAGACGCCAAATTGATCATGATCGACCCGAAGATGCTTGAGCTGTCGATCTATGAAGGCATCCCGCATCTGCTGTGCCCGGTGGTCACCGACATGAAGGACGCCGCCAACGCCCTGCGCTGGAGCGTTGCCGAGATGGAGCGCCGCTACAAGTTGATGGCCAAGATGGGCGTGCGTAACCTGGCCGGCTTCAACCAGAAGGTCAAGGACGCCCAGGACGCTGGCGAGCCGCTGGTCGACCCGCTGTACAAGCGCGAAAGTATTCACGACGAAGCGCCGTTGCTGGTGAAATTGCCGACCATCGTGGTGGTGGTCGACGAATTTGCCGACATGATGATGATCGTCGGCAAGAAAGTTGAAGAGCTGATCGCCCGTATTGCGCAAAAGGCGCGTGCTGCGGGTATTCACTTGATCCTCGCCACCCAGCGCCCGTCGGTGGACGTGATCACCGGCCTGATCAAGGCCAACATCCCGACCCGTATGGCGTTCCAGGTGTCGAGCAAGATCGACTCGCGCACCATCATCGACCAGGGTGGCGCCGAGCAATTGCTGGGCCATGGTGACATGCTCTATATGCCGCCGGGTACCAGCCTGCCAATCCGGGTTCACGGCGCGTTTGTCTCCGACGACGAAGTCCACCGCGTGGTTGAGGCCTGGAAGCTGCGCGGTTCGCCGGACTACAACGAAGACATTCTTGCCGGTGTTGAAGAACCTGGCAGCGGCTTTGATGGCGGCAGCGGCGATGGCGGTGATGATGCTGAAACCGATGCGCTGTATGACGAAGCCGTACAGTTCGTGCTGGAAAGCCGTCGCGCCTCGATCTCTGCGGTTCAGCGCAAGTTGAAGATCGGCTACAACCGGGCGGCACGAATGATTGAATCCATGGAGATGGCCGGGGTCGTAACCTCTATGAACACCAATGGCTCGCGTGAAGTACTGGCGCCAGCCCCGATGCGCGAGTGATCTGCACGCCAGGGTTTCAATGAGCGGGCTCCAACTAAATCAATGAGGATTTCCATGCGTTTTGTCAGCATGCTGTTGCTACCGGTACTGGCTTTTACCTCGCTGTCGGCCCATGCCGATGCCGAAAGTGTGAAACGCCTGGGTCAATTGCTGGGTTCCGATACCATCACTGCGCGCTTTTCACAGCTGACGCTTGATGGCAGCGGTACCCAGTTGCAGGAAACTGCCGGTGAAATGTCGGTAAAGCGTCCGGGGCTGTTCTACTGGCACACCGATGCGCCACAAGAACAATTGATGGTTTCCGATGGCCAGAAAGTTTCCCTGTGGGATCCGGACCTGGAGCAGGTTACGATCAAAAAGCTTGATCAGCGCCTGACCCAGACTCCGGCCCTGTTGCTGTCGGGTGATGTATCGAAAATCAGCGAAAGCTTCGATATCACCTCCAAGCAGGCGGGTGACGTGATGGACTTCACCCTCAAGCCCAAGACCAAGGACACCCTGTTCGACTCCCTGCGCCTGTCGTTTCGCGGCGGCAAGATCAACGACATGCAGTTGATCGACAGCGTGGGCCAGCGCACCAACATCCTGTTCACCGGGGTCAAGGTCAACGAGCCGATTCCTGCGTCCAAGTTCAAGTTCGATATCCCGAAGGGTGCCGACGTGATCCAGGAATAAGCCGCAAGATCTGTGGCTGGCTTGCCTGCGATTGCATCAACCCATTATCCGGGTAAACCGCGTCGACTGCATCGCAGGCAAGCCAGCTCCACAGTCATTTGCAACCAGAGGTTTTGTAAGTACTCATGGATCTGTTTCGAAGTGCTCCGATTGCTCAGCCCCTGGCTGCCCGTCTGCGTGCGGCCAACCTGGACGAATATGTCGGTCAGCAGCACCTGCTCGCTCGCGGCAAGCCCCTGCGTGAAGCACTGGAGCAGGGCGCACTGCATTCGATGATCTTCTGGGGCCCGCCGGGTGTGGGTAAAACCACCCTGGCACGGCTGCTGGCGGAAGTCTCGGATGCGCATTTCGAAACCGTTTCGGCGGTACTGGCCGGGGTCAAGGAGATCCGCCAGGCCGTTGAAATTGCCAAGCAGCAGGCAGGCCAGTATGGCCGCCGGACCATCCTGTTTGTCGACGAAGTGCATCGCTTCAACAAGTCGCAGCAAGATGCGTTCTTGCCCTATGTCGAAGATGGCACCCTGATTTTTATCGGTGCCACCACGGAAAACCCTTCTTTTGAGCTGAACAACGCACTGCTCTCGCGGGCGCGGGTGTATGTGCTCAAAAGCCTCGACGAAGCGGCCCTGCTCAAGCTGGTGCAACGTGCGTTGACGGAAGACAAGGGCCTGGGCAAGCGCGGCCTGACCCTGAGCGAAGAGGGCTTCCAGATTTTGCTGCGGGCCACTGACGGTGATGGCCGGCGCATGCTCAACCTGCTGGAGAACGCCTCGGATCTGGCCGAAGACCACAGCGAGATAGGCACCGACCTGTTGCACAACCTGCTGGGCGATACCCAGCGGCGTTTCGACAAGGGCGGCGAAGCCTTTTACGACCAGATCTCGGCCTTGCACAAGTCGGTACGCGGTTCCAACCCGGATGGTGCCCTGTACTGGTTTGCACGGATGATCGACGGCGGCTGCGACCCGCTGTATATCGCCCGGCGTGTGGTGCGCATGGCCAGCGAGGATATCGGCAACGCCGATCCCCGCGCCCTGAGCCTGTGCCTGTCGGCCTGGGACGTGCAAGAGCGCCTTGGCAGCCCTGAAGGCGAGCTGGCGGTGGCCCAGGCCATTACCTATCTGGCCTGCGCGCCAAAAAGCAATGCAGTGTATATGGGCTTCAAGGCTGCACTGCGCAGCGCCGCCGAATACGGTTCGCTCGAAGTGCCGCTGCATTTGCGCAACGCGCCGACCAAGCTGATGAAGCAACTGGGCTACGGCGACGAATACCGCTACGCCCATGACGAGCCCGACGCTTATGCTGCCGGCGAGGACTACTACCCCGACGAGCTGGAGCCATTGCAGCTGTATCAGCCCGTACCGCGGGGGCTGGAGCTGAAAATCGGCGAGAAGCTCAAACACCTTGCCGCCCTCGATCGGGCCAGCCCCATTCAGCGGAGAAAACCGTGATTCCATTGGTTGTAGCCGTCTCGGTGGGCGGCATTGCTGGTACCTTGTTGCGCTTTGCCACGGGAAACTGGATCAACGCCAATTGGCCGCGGCACTTTTATACCGCGACATTGGCCGTTAATATCGTGGGCTGCCTGCTGATTGGCATCCTTTACGGACTTTTTCTGATACGCCCGGAAGTACCGATTGAAGTCCGTGCCGGGCTGATGGTCGGTTTCCTGGGTGGTTTGACCACTTTTTCATCCTTTTCACTGGATACGGTGCGCCTGCTTGAAAGCGGGCAAGTGCCACTGGCACTGGGCTACGCGGCCCTCAGCGTATTCGGCGGGCTGCTCGCGACCTGGGCTGGCCTGTCCCTGACCAAACTTTGATAAACGAGAAACCGACATGCTTGATTCCAAACTGTTACGTAGCAACCTGCAGGACGTAGCGGATCGCCTGGCATCCCGTGGCTTCAAGCTGGACGTGGCGCGCATTGACGCGCTGGAAGCCAAGCGTAAAGAAGTCCAGACCCTGACCGAGAAGCTGCAGGCCGAGCGCAATGCCATCTCCAAAAGCATTGGCCAGGCCAAGGCTCGCGGTGAAGATATCGCGCCACTGATGGCCAGCGTTGAAACCATGGGCAGCGATCTGGCCAATGGCAAGGTTGAGCTGGAAGCGATCCAGAGCGAACTTGATTCGATCCTGCTGGGCCTGCCTAACCTGCCGGATGCTTCCGTGCCAGTGGGTGCTGACGAAGACGACAACGTCGAAATCCGTCGCTGGGGCACGCCGACTGCCTTCGACTTTGAGATCAAGGATCACGTCGCCCTGGGCGAGCAACACGGCTGGCTGGACTTTGAAACCGCCGCCAAGCTGTCCGGTGCCCGCTTTGCCTTGCTGCGCGGCCCGATTGCCCGCCTGCATCGCGCTCTGGCGCAGTTCATGATCAACCTGCACACCGGCGAGCACGGCTACGAAGAGGCCTACACGCCTTATCTGGTGCAGGCACCTGCATTGCAGGGCACTGGCCAGTTGCCGAAGTTCGAAGAAGAGCTGTTCAAGATCAGCCGCGAAGGCGAAGCTGACTTCTACCTGATTCCTACCGCCGAAGTGACGCTGACCAATATCGTTGCAGGCGAGATCGTCGAGCACAAAGCCCTGCCGATCAAGTTTGTGGCGCACACGCCGTGCTTCCGCAGCGAGGCAGGTGCATCGGGTCGCGATACCCGCGGCATGATCCGCCAGCACCAGTTCGACAAGGTTGAAATGGTCCAGATCGTTGAGCCGTCCACTTCGATGGATGCGCTGGAAGGTCTGGTCGGCAATGCCGAGAAAGTCCTGCAACTGCTGGAGCTGCCATACCGCACCCTGGCGCTGTGCACTGGTGACATGGGCTTTAGCGCGGTCAAGACCTACGATCTGGAAGTGTGGATCCCGAGCCAGGACAAGTACCGCGAAATTTCGTCGTGCTCCAACTGCGGTGATTTCCAGGCCCGTCGTATGCAGGCACGTTTCCGTAATCCGGAAACCGGCAAGCCTGAACTGGTTCACACCCTGAACGGTTCCGGTCTGGCTGTAGGCCGCACTTTGGTAGCCGTGTTGGAAAACTACCAGCAGGCAGACGGCTCGGTTCGCGTGCCTGACGTACTCAAGCCTTACATGGGCGGCGTTGAGGTCATCGGCTAAATGGAGTTTCTGCCGCTGTTTCATAACCTGCGTGGCAGCCGTGTACTGGTGGTCGGCGGTGGCGAGATTGCCTTGCGCAAATCCCGGCTGCTGGCCGATGCCGGTGCGGTGCTGCGGGTGGTCGCACCCGCCATAGAGCCCCAGTTGTGCGAGTTGATAAACAGCAGCGGTGGCGAACAGGTGCTGCGCGGATATGTTGAGAGCGACCTTGAAGGTTGTGTGCTGATTATCGCCGCCACCGACGATGAGCCACTCAACGCCCAGGTCTCCGCCGATGCCCATCGTCGCTGTGTGCCGGTCAATGTGGTGGATGCGCCTGCCTTATGCAGCGTAATCTTCCCCGCGATTGTCGACCGTTCGCCGTTGATTATTGCCGTATCCAGTGGCGGTGATGCACCGGTGCTGGCGCGGTTGATCCGCGCCAAGATCGAAACCTGGATTCCTTCGACCTACGGTCAACTGGCGGGGCTTGCTGCGCGTTTTCGTAGCCAGGTCAAAGGCTTGTTCCCGGACGTGCAACAGCGTCGCGGTTTTTGGGAAGATGTGTTCCAGGGCCCGATTGCCGATCGCCAGCTAGCCGGGCAGGGTGCTGAAGCCGAGCGTTTGCTGCTGGCCAAGATCAAGGGTGAAGCTGCCCAGACCACTGGTGAGGTTTATCTGGTCGGTGCCGGGCCGGGTGATCCGGACTTGCTGACCTTCCGTGCGCTACGCCTGATGCAACAGGCAGACGTGGTGCTCTACGACCGTTTGGTGGCTCCGGCGATTCTTGAGCTGTGCCGTCGCGATGCCGAGCGTGTTTATGTGGGCAAGCGTCGTGCCGATCATGCGGTGCCGCAAGAGCAGATCAACCAGCAACTGGTGGACCTGGCCAAGCAGGGCAAGCGCGTGGTGCGGCTCAAGGGCGGTGATCCGTTTATCTTTGGCCGTGGTGGCGAAGAGATCGAAGAGCTGGCTGCCCACGGGATTCCGTTCCAGGTGGTGCCGGGCATCACCGCGGCCAGTGGTTGCGCGGCTTATGCCGGTATCCCGTTGACCCATCGTGACTACGCACAATCTGTGCGTTTTGTGACGGGCCATTTGAAAGACGGCACCAGCAACCTGCCCTGGAATGATCTGGTGGCTCCGGCTCAGACACTGGTCTTCTATATGGGCCTGGTTGGCTTGCCAATTATCTGTGAGCAACTGATCAAGCACGGTCGTTCGGCTGATACCCCAGCGGCGTTGATCCAGCAAGGTACGACGTCCAATCAGCGTGTCTTTACCGGCACCTTGAAGGATTTGCCGACGTTGGTGGCGGAGCATGAGGTTCATGCGCCGACATTGGTGATCGTGGGTGAAGTGGTATTGCTGCGTGAGAAGCTGAAGTGGTTTGAAGGCGCTCAGTCGCAGGTCTAGCCTCGAGAGCCACTCTTGTGGGAGCGGGCTTGCTCGCGATGCAAACAATGCGGTCTATCAGACGGACCGCGTAGATGCCATCGCGAGCAAGCCCGCTCCCACAGACTCCTCAGGGTGCTTTTAGCCCCGATTATCCCCCACCAGACTCTCAACCGACGGCACCCGAGTGTCACTCTCCATCTGCGCATCGTGCTCCAGCTGATGGCTGAACCTGTCCAGTGATCCCTGCGCTGGCTGCGCATCGCTGGCAAATACTGGCGGGCTAAGCATGTAGGCACCCAGCAAACGGCTCAAGGCTGCCAGGCTGTCGATATGGGTACGTTCATAACCGTGGGTCGCATCACAACCGAATGCCAGCAAGGCGCAACGAATATCGTGCCCTGCCGTCACCGCCGAATGAGCATCGCTGAAGTAATACCTGAACATGTCCCGCCGCACCGGCAGTTCATTGTCACTGGCCAGACGTAGCAGATGCCGCGACAGATGATAGTCATACGGCCCGCCCGAATCCTGCATCGCCACGCTCACCGCGTGCTCGCTGGAATGCTGGCCCGGTGCAACCGGAGCAATATCGATCCCCACAAACTCACTGACATCCCATGGCAGGGCGGCTGCAGCGCCATTGCCGATTTCTTCGGTGATGGTAAACAGTGGATGACAGTCGATCAGCGGTTGTTCGCCACTTTCCACAATGGCTTTCAAGGCTGCGAGCAGGGCCGCTACCCCGGCCTTGTCGTCCAGATGCCGGGCACTGATATGCCCGCTTTCAGTGAATTCCGGCAGCGGGTCAAACGCCACGAAATCGCCGATATTGATCCCCAGCGAGTCGCAGTCGGCCCGGGTAGCGCAGTAGGCATCCAGTCGTAACTCGATGTGATCCCAACTGACTGGCAGCTCATCCACGGCGGTATTGAATGCATGACCTGACGCCATCAATGGCAACACACTGCCGCGAATCACGCCATTGTCGGTAAACAGGCTGACACGGCTGCCTTCGGCAAAACGACTTGACCAGCAGCCGACGGGCGCCAACACCAGCCGACCATTGTCCTTGATCGCCCGCACGCTGGCGCCAATAGTGTCCAAGTGTGCCGAAACAGCGCGGTCCGGGCTGCTCTGCTGACCTTTGAGGGTGGCGCGCAAGGTGCCGCGTCGGGTCAGTTCAAAGGGAATGCCCAACTCGTCCAGGCGTTCTGCCACATAACGCACGATGGTGTCGGTAAAACCGGTGGGGCTGGGAATGGCGAGCATTTCCAGCAATACCCGTTGCAGGTAGTCGAGATCGGGTTCAGGGAGGTTGCGATTCATAAAAACTCCTGAGGGACGGTCAGCTACAGAGCAGGCTGACTGTGGGGGAAGAGCAGATCGATAAAACGTTCGGCGGTTGGCTGCGGCTCATGGTTGGCCAGGCCTGCGCGTTCGTTGGCTTCGATAAAGACATACTCGGGCTGATCGGCCGCGGGGACCATCAGGTCAAGCCCGACCACCGGGATATCCAGGACCCGGGCTGCGCGGATGGCGGCGTCGGCCAATACCGGGTGCAGCACCTCGGTGACATCCTCCAGGCACCCGCCGGTATGCAGGTTGGCGGTACGGCGCACAGCGAGAACCTGCCCGGCAGGCAGGATACTGTCGTACTCATAACCTGCGGCCTGCACGGCGCGCAGGGTTTCTGCGTCCAGCGGGATACGGCTTTCACCTTCGGTGGCAGCCTGACGGCGGCGGCTTTGGGCTTCGATCAGGCGCTGGACGCTGTGCAGGCCATCACCCATCACTTGCGCGGGGCGACGGATGGCTGCCGCTACTACCTCAAAGCCGATCACCACAATTCGCAGGTCCAGCCCTTCATGGAAGCTTTCCAGCAATACCCGGCTATCGAATTTGCGCGCAGCCTCAATGGCCTGTTGTACCTGCTCGATGCTGGTCAGATCCACCGCCACGCCATTACCTTGCTCGCCATCCACGGGTTTGACCACCACCCGCGAATGCAGCTCAAGAAAACCCAGGTTGTCATCGGCATTACCGGCCAGTTGCTGGCTGGGCACGTTCAGGCCTGCCTGGCTCAACACCTTGTGGGTCAGGCATTTGTCCTGGCACAGGCTCATGCTGATGGCGCTGGTCAGATCAGTCAGCGACTCGCGGCAACGTATCCGCCGGCCGCCGTGATTCAGGGTAAACAGCCCCGCAATTGCGTCGTCAATATGCACATCAATGCCGCGTCGGTAAGCCTCTTCGACCAGAATTCGCGCATAGGAATTGAGCCCGGCTTCAGGGCCGGGGCCGAGAAACAGGGGCTGGTTGATGCCGTTCTTGCGTTTGATGGCAAAGGTCGACAGGGTGCGAAAACCCAGCTTGGCATAGAGGTTTTTGGCCGAAGCATTATCGTGCAGTACTGACAGATCCAGATAGCTCAGGCCGCGGCTCATAAAGTGCTCGATCAGATGCCGTACCAGCACTTCACCGACCCCTGGCCGCGAACACTGCGGGTCTACCGCCAGGCACCATAGGCTGCTGCCGTTTTCGGGATCCTGGAATGCAGTGTGGTGATTCAAGCCCATTACGCTGCCAATCACCGCGCCACTGTCCTCGTCTTCGGCCATCCAGTACACCGGCCCGCCCTGAACACGTGATGTGAGCAATGTCGGGTCGATGGGCAGCATGGAGCGTGCTTGATACAGGGTGTTGATCGCGTGCCAGTCCGCCTCGCTTTGTGCCCGGCGGATACGGAAGCCGCGAAACACCCGGGTGGCCTGGCGGTAATCGGTAAACCACAGGCGCAAGGTGTCCGACGGATCGAGAAACAGTTGCTGCGGCGATTGCGCCAGAACCTGTTGGGGGGCGGCGACGTACAGTGCAATGTCGCGCTCGCCGGTTTGTTCGTTGAGCAGTTCACTGGCCAGGCTGGCCGGGTCGGGGAACGTATGGCCGATCAGCAATCGGCCCCAGCCGCAATGTACGGCTACAGGCTGGGCATCCAGTGAACTGCCGTCTTCGGCGAAACGCGCCAGTAATCGCTCATAGGACGGACTTTGCCCCCGTAACAAGCGTTGGTTATAGGCTGTGGCGAGAGGTTTCATGGGTCAGATTCCTTGTTCGCTCAGCCAGAGATTGAGAGCAGCCAGTTGCCATAGTTTCGAGCCGTTGAGTGGCGTCAGTTGGCTTTCGGGGTTGGTCAGCAGGCGATCGAGCATGGCGGGTTGGAACAGGCCGCGATCCTGACTCGGGTCGAGCAGCAGTTCGCGCACCCAGCCCAGCGTATCGCCTTGCAAATGCTTAAGACCGGGCACCGGGAAGTAACCTTTTTTGCGATCGATTACTTCACTGGGTATCACCAGTCGCGCAGCTTCCTTGAGCACTTGCTTGCCGCCGTCGGGGAGCTTGAAACGGGCTGGAATACGCGCTGAGAGTTCGGCCAGCCGGTAATCGAGAAATGGCGTACGGGCTTCAAGTCCCCAGGCCATGGTCATGTTGTCGACTCGCTTGACCGGGTCGTCCACCAGCATCACCGTGCTGTCCAGGCGCAAGGCCTTGTCCACCCCGGCTTGAGCGCCTGGCTGAGCGAAATGCTGGCGCACAAAGTCCCCGGCGGCATCGTTGGCCGTAAGCCATTGGGGTTGGACAGTGGCAGTGTAATCCTCGTAACTGCGGTCAAAAAACGCTTCGCGATAAGCGGCATAGGGGTCGCTGGCGCCGTCAACCTGCGGATACCAGTGATAGCCGGCAAACAGCTCGTCGGCACCCTGACCGCTTTGCACCACCTTGCAATGCTTGGCCACTTCCCGTGACAGCAAGTAAAACGCAATGCAGTCATGGCTGACCATCGGCTCGCTCATGGCGCGGAATGCGGCGGGCAGTTGCTCGATGATTTCGTGTTCGCCAATGCGCAATTGGTGATGACGGGTGCCGTAGTGTTTGGCAATCAAGTCCGAGTACTGGAATTCATCACCGCGCTCACCACCCGCGTCTTCAAAACCGATGGAAAAGGTCGACAGATCCTGTACGCCAACATCCCGTAGCAAACCTACCAGCAAACTGGAATCGACGCCGCCCGAGAGCAACACGCCGACATCCACCGCCGCCCGCTGGCGAATGGCCACGGCCTCGCGAGTGCTGTCGAGCACACGGTCACGCCAGTCTTCGAGGGTCAGGTTGACTTCGTCGGCATGGGGGCCGTAGGGCAGGGTCCACCAGGTTTTCTGCTCGGTGTGACCGTCGGCGTCAATGCGCATCCAGGTGGCGGGTGGCAGCTTTTCAATCCCGGCGATCAAGGTTCGCGGTGCAGGCACCACAGCATGGAAATTCAGATAGTGGTTGAGTGCAACCGGGTCAAGCATCGGGTTGATATCGCCGCCTTTGAGCAGGGCTGGCAAGGTCGATGCAAAGCGCAGGCGTTTTTCGGTACAGGACAGGTACAGCGGTTTCACCCCCAGACGGTCGCGGGCGATAAACAGGCGTTGGCTATCGCGCTCCCAGATGGCAAAGGCAAACATACCGTTGAGCTTGGGCAGCAGCGCTTCGCCCCAGGCATGGTAGCCCTTGAGCAGCACTTCGGTGTCGCCATCGGAGTAAAAGCTGTAGCCAAGACCTTCCAGTTCGGTACGCAACTCGGGGAAGTTGTAGATGGCGCCATTAAAGGCCAGTGACAGGCCCAGTTGGCCGTCGACCATTGGCTGGGCCGAGCCATCGGACAGGTCCATGATTTTCAGCCGCCGGTGACCGAGGGCAATGGGCCCCTGGCTGTGGAAACCCCAGGCATCGGGGCCACGTGGAGCAAGGTGGTGGGTGATGCGTTCGATGGCGGCCAGATCGGCAGCCTGATGATCAAAACGTAACTCTCCAGCTAATCCGCACATGGTGTGTAAATCCTTGGTATTTCTGCATGTGTTGCTACCGGTATGGCTCGGCGCATTTGCGGTGCGCCGGGTAGCGCTTGGGCCCGGTTTTAAAAGGCAAAGCCGCATCTGACGGCCTTGCCGGCCCGTACGGCGCGAGTCGAAAAACTGTCGCGCCGCCATGAATGACCGTTTTTTATCGAGTGACTGAAGCCCGGATCGTTCAATAAAAGTTACCGGTGGTCCCTTTTTTTCGCGTTGAATATTTATCTATGTCATTGCCATGCCGGTGCGGCGTTAGGTTGCTCAGCCTGTTCTAAAGACTGACTGAAGAAGGCCGCCCATGACGCCTACACACGATTTTCCACGCCTGGATGCCCGTCAGAGCACGCTCAGTGACCTGGAACCGCTGGAACTGGTACACAGCCATATGCCCAGGTGGTTGCTGGATGCTTCGCCCACACAGATTGACGCGCTGAATGCGTCGATGGCGCAAAGCCGTTCCTTCCACGGACGAATCGGGAAAAAATTCGGCGAACTGCAAAGTGTTGAAGCGTATTGCGGTGCATTGCTGAGCGCTGCGGTGCAGCGAGAATTCGGACCGCTGCTGGACATTCACCGCGATTACCTGCTGGTCATCCATGTGCGTCTGGTAACGGATGACACGCTCTTTGCGACGATTCGCCATGAAATCGAGCACGATGAACCCAAAAGCCTGTTGTGGGCGGCTTTGCAGAACTTTTCAGCGGACGAAGCCACCCCCGGTGGCTTCAACCCACAAAGTCGAATTCTTCATCATGGGCGTCTTGAGCAGGTCAGCCCGGTCAAGCCTTACCAGTTTGCTGCGCTGTGCCGCAGGCTGGACCTGGGGCTTGAATATCAAACCTATCTGGAGACTTTTCTGGGGGTCAAGGCCAATGGCAGCGAGAGTGCTGACGCAACGCATCTGGCCACAGAATCTGACCTGCGCTTGCTAAAACGCTACGACATGGAAGTAGACGCGCATGTGGCATTTCTCAAAAAAAATATCAGCGAAACTGCCTACAAGGCCCTGCTTGCACTGCTGGAAAATGCTGCTGCCCCGATGCTGGACGCAAAGCCTGTTGTTCAGAGCTCACTGTCAATACTCGATGCAGTCATTGATGGCGTTGTGGTGTTTTCTGCGGACACGCTGTTGTTGCACCCGGGCAACCGCCTGATTGCCTATATCCCTAATGACTCCAAATCGCCCTTTTTTGAATTCAGTTCGTTGCAGGTGTTTGTCGAGGAGTTGAAGCAGCGCCTGCTGGACCCGGACTATGTGCAGTTCTTCTCCGGCTTTGTGGCGTTGGGTGCCAGGGCGGCTTTTCTCCAGCGGGTCAGTGCCAGGCCGGATGCCCTGGGTTTGACGGCAGAGTTGCTGAATATGCCAGCGGCGCATTACCTGTGTTCGGCACAGCTCAGGAACATGTTTGCTGATGCGCAAATGCTGGCGGTGCCGACCGGAGTGCTGGATGAGCGCGAACGCGAGCAGCGTTGGCAGCTATACAAGGGTGTCGGGCTGTTGCTGGTGAATGTCGCTGCTCTTTTTGTGCCAGCCCTGGGTTACATGATGCTCGCCGTTGCCATCGGCGATATGTTGAAGGAAGTGTATGAAGGGGTTGAAGACTGGAACCAGGGCGATGTCGATCATGCCCGCGAGCATCTGCTGAATGTCGCCAGGGATGTCGCCATCAATGCGGCAGTGGTGGTGGGAGCTGCAGCGGCAAAAAAGGTGGCCACGGGTTTAAGCGACGCCGCGAAGTCTTACTTTGCAGACATGCAACCCATCCGCCGCGATGACGGCACGGTAAGGCTTTGGGACAAAAATCTTGAGCATTACGAGCTGGAGGGCATCGCGCAGCACCGGCACCGGGCTGACGCACAAGGCTTTATCAACCATAACGGCAAATCCCATGTGGAAGTGGACAGCAGGCATTATTCGGTCGAACTGGATGGCAGGCTCAAGCAGTGGCGGATTGTCCACCCGACACGGCCCAATGCCTACCAGCCTGCCTTGCTGCATAACCGTGAAGGGGCCTGGCAGCATGTGCATGAGCGGCCGCTGGAGTGGCAGGGCAGCCAAACCTTACTGGGGCGTTTGGGGGGGATGACAGCAACACTGAGTGAGCAAAGGCTGGAGCAAGTGCGAGCACTGACCGATACCCCGCAAGGGGTGATGCGTCGGCTGCATCTGGAAAACCTGGCACCTGCGCCGTTGCTCAAAGTCAGCCTCAAGCGCTTTGAAATTGATCAGGCACTGACCGAATTTATCGAGCAAATGGGTGCCGATGAATACCGTGCCCCCCGCTGGGCTGATCTGCAAATGCAGCTATTACCCATGTTGCCGAACTGGCCCGAGGGCAAGGGGCTGACAGTGGTGGACGCTACTGGGCAGACACTGGTGCGATATGGCAATACCCAGTGGCCCAGCACTTCGAGTCTCAACCTGACCTCTTCAGTCATTGAGCAAGGCAGGCTGTTGGATGCGGTGCTGGCAGGCTTGTCAGGTGTTGAGGGCAAGACCCTGTTGGGCGCTGAACGGAGCTCTTCGGCTACACCCGCACAAACACTTGCCCGCAAACTGGCGGTGTATGTGGAGGAAAACAGAGGCACGGTTTTTGAGCATTTATACGAGGCCTTCAATGTCTCTAACGTGCCGCAAGCCAAGCCCATTGAAGCTGCATTTCCCGGATTGCCGCGTACGGTGAGTCAAGCCATTGTCGAGTCGGCCAGCCCTCGGCAGCAGGAACTGTTGCGCACCTCCAAAGTGCCGCTGGAGATCGCCGAGCAAGTGCGCCTGCTGTTGCGTGAGGCCAGGATCAACAGGGCACTGGAGGGTTTTTACCTTAAGTCCCGGCAGGGGGAGGACACTGAAAAATTGGCGCTGCATTTTTTTCAGCGGTTGCCTGGCTGGGCGTTGGATACGCCGCTGCAAATCCGTGAGGGTTCACTGCTGGGGCCCGTGACAAAGCGCTGGGGGCAGGAACAAGCCAGCATGCCCCGGGTGCTGGTCAAAACCGCCAAGGGTTATCAGTGCTACAGGCCCCGGGGGCAATTGCTCGCCCTTCAGCCGGGTGGTGAAGCACCCTTAGCCACGGCTCTCTACCAGTCACTGGCAGAGGTCGAGCGCCTGGCAATGGGCTTCAAGGTGCCTGGCACGGCCTCTGAGTTCAATGCTGCGCTGGGGCTGCAAGCGGGGCAGGCGCGTGACGAGTCGGCTCGGGTATTGGGCCTGCAACCGATCAAACCGGGCTACAAGTTACCTGCTGTGCTTGAAGATGGTCGAATCGGCTATCCCTTGTGCGGTCTCAGGGTTGGAAGGCATTCCAGTGGCTTGCAGCGCCGGGTGCGCGAGCTTTACCCCGAGTTCGACCAGGAGCAGGTTGTGGATTATCTGGACGGTTTTATCGCGCGCGGGGAGGAGCCTTTGCAAGCTTTGCGCGAGCGCAAGCGTGAAAGGACAGCATTGCGCACCAGTTTGCAGGCCTGGATTGATGCCGTGCCGGAGGTGAATGTTTCTGACTGGATACATGATTATCCTGAAAACAGATACCAGGCGGCGGGCTTGATCGAGCGTATCTGGCGCAAAAGCCCCAATAATATTCCGTGGGCCAGCAGTGATGAAATACACAGCTTGAACCTGGATGGATTACGTATCGGTAATTTTCCCGAGCTGCCTGCTGTAGCTGACTTCAACCATGTGCGCGAGCTCAAGCTCAGCAATATGGATTGCAAGGACATGGCTAGCGAATTTCTTGAGCATTTCAGCGGCCTGACTTCACTTGAAATGGACAACAATGAAATGGCTCGTCTGCCTGTGCAGCTTGGACGCATGCCTGAACTGCGGCGTTTGTCGCTGGCGCGTAACCTGCTGTACATGACTCGCGAGAACGCCTCGGTGCTCAACTCCCTGAGCAATCTGGAAGTGTTGAATCTCAATGACAACCTGCTTGGCCCGCTGCTGAGCTTTAATAATCACGCTTATCTGCGTCGCGTGTATTTACGTCGTACCTGGATCGAAGTGTGGCCTGAAGGGTTGATTTCCAGACCGCTGCTCGAAGCTGCCGACCTGAGGGAAAACCAGATTATCGAGATCCCTGAACAGGTGTATCAGGCATCACCCAAGATCATTCGCAATATCACCTTGTCCAATAACCCGCTATCGAGCGCAAGCCGTTTGCAGCTGGGCAGGTATGTGATGCAGGGCGGCAGCAGTATGGGGATCAACAGTGAAGAGTTGCTCAGTGAGATGCTGGCATTCGAATTCTGGTCAGCAGGCATCACCAGTAATGAGCTCAGCCGCCGTGAGTTGTTGTGGAACAGCTTGCGGGCAAACCCTGCATCTGAAGACTTTTTTACAGTGATCAGCCGTTTGACCAGCACGGCAGATGCCCATACGGTTCGTCAGGATCTCAGTCGGCGGGTATGGGAAATGATTGAAGCGGCCAATGAAAATGCTCAATTACGCAGTGACTTGCTGAATCTCGCCGCATCCCCGCGCAGTTGCAGTGACAGTGTTGCGGTCACGTTCAGCGCAATGGAAATCCAGGTACTGCTGGCCGAAGTTTCACGCAGTAGCCTGTTTCAGCAAACGCAGATGCTGAGCCTGGCAAAGGGGTTGTTTCGCCTGGACAAGCTGGCAAGCCTTGCCGCAGCGCACTGTGAAGAGCGCTTGAGGCGAGGCGTGATAGGGGTTGATGAACTTGAGGTGAATCTGGCGTACCGGATTGGTCTGGCTCAGGCCCTTGAGTTGCCCGGTCAACCTACAAGCATGACGTTCAGAGGCTTGGCCGGAGTCACCCAGGAGGATCTGGACATTGCCAGGGTGGAGGTGCAGAACGCTGAGAAAACCGCTGCAATGGCAACCTACATCAGCACCCTGGATTTCTGGAAAGCCTATCTGAGCAATACTCACAAAACGGAGTACGCCACGTTGACAGAGCCTTACTTCGAATTGTTGTATGACTTGTTGAGAAGGTCGCCAGAAATGAACAGTGCGCGCTATTTGCGTCAGGTCTCTGAGGTCCGCAACAAGATGGATGCTGCCGTGGATGCCTGGAGCTTGAGAAAAACCCAGGCATTGATCGGGAAACAAAGCCCCGGCGGCTGGTCTACAGCCCTTTGATCAGTGCCCGCAAGCCGAAGCGGTTAGGGTGACAAGCCTGGGCAACGGAGCGGGGCACAGGTAATGGCTCGTTGGTTATCCACGCGGCCAGAATCTCACCCGACAGAGGTGCGGTAATCAATCCACGAGAACCGTGGCCGCTGTTGACGTACAAACCATCAAGCCATGGGCACTCGGTGTCCGGCACCTGGCGTGCGTCCTTGCGCAGCACCGCGTAAGCGTCAGCAAATTGCTCCGGGTCTGACAGTGGCCCGACAATCGGCAGGTAATCCGGGCTGGTGCAGCGGAATGCCGCCCAGCCTTGAAGGGAGTGCGGATCGAGTTGCTCATCGCCCAGGCGCTGTGCAAAGTCCGGGGAAATTTCCTCAAGCAAATCGAGGTTGCCCTGATGCCCTTCAGGGGTGGTGGTCAAATCTTCATTATGAAAGTCGAAGCTGGCGCCCAGGGTATGTTCACCCAGTCGGCCGGGTGCAACGTAGCCCTCGGCACAGACCACGGTTTTAAGTACTGAGCTGGCCGGTGTTTCGACCAGTTGGGTGATTTGCCCGCGAATACGCTTGAGTGGCAAGCCGCTGCTGGCCGGGAAGCGTTTGACTTCGGCGGCACCGGCGAGGATCACCACGGGGGCGCTGGCCAGCAGCTGATCGTCCTGACAGGCTTGCCATTGCTCGCCCACCTGGTTCAGTTGCAGCACATCATGATGAGTCATGATCTGCACATTGGCGTGCAAGGCCTGGTAATGGCACAGCGCAGGCGGATGCACCCAGCCGCCTTCGGGGTAGAACAGGCCGCCGTGGGCCAGTTCGATTCCGGCCAGCTTCTGGGCCTGAGGTTGATCCAGCAGGTGCACCAGCGACGGCGGGAAAGCCGCTGCAAGCTGTGCCTGGCGCTCGGTTTCCTTGGCGTTGAAACCCAATTGCAGGACGCCGCAGTCATCCCAGTCGCGACCTCGTTGCAGTTGTTCCAGTAGACGACGGGTGTAACCGAAGCCGCTGACGATCAACTGTGACAACGTGGTGCCGTGGGCTGACAGTTTGAGGTACAGCACGCCTTGCGGATTGCCGGAGGCTTCTTTGGCCAGTTTTTCGTGACGCTCCAGCAAGACCACATGCCAGCCACGGCGCGCCAGGCTGTTGGCGCTGGCGCAACCGGAGAGGCCGCCGCCAATCACAATAGCCTTGCGCTCGCTGCTGTGCACGGGCGGGCGGGCAAACCAGGGTTTGCTCTCGGGGCTGGCGATGGCGTTTTCAGGCAGGGCAATAAAGGCGCCGCGTAAAATTTCCCACTTGTGACCGATGCCCGGTGTGCGCTTCATCTTGAAGCCGGCGTCATTCAACGCCCGGCGCACCCAGCCGGTGCTGGTGAAGGTGCTGATGGTGGCGTCGGGCGCTGCCAGTCGTGCCAGTTGCGCGAACAACTCAGGGGTCCACATGTCCGGGTTTTTCGCCGGGGCAAAGCCGTCGAGAAACCAGGCGTCGATTTGCGCGTCCAGCTGCGCTAGTTGCTCCTGCGCGTCTCCGATCAACAGGGTCAGGGTTACGCGGCCATTGGCCAGACTCAGGGTCTGGAACCCCGGATGAATTGCATGCCAGGCTGCCAGCAGTTGCTCGCTGTAGCTGGCCAGTTCAGGCCACAGGGCCAGGGCGCGTTGCAGGTCTTCGCGGGTCAGCGGGTATTTTTCGACGCTGATAAAGTGCAGGCGCGCATCTGGCCGGGCCGTCTCTTCGAGCAACTGCCAGGCACAGAGAAAGTTCAGGCCGGTACCAAACCCGGTTTCGCCAATAACCAGTTGGCCATTGGCAGGCAGGGCGGTGAAACGCTCGGCGAGGGCGTTCTGTTCGATAAAGACATAGCGGGTTTCTTCGAGACCTGACTTGTCCGAAAAATACACGTCATCAAACACCCGCGAATGGGGGCGACCTTGGTCATCCCAGTCAATCTGGGCATTGGGCATTTCAGTAGTCATGTGCGGCTCGGCGACGGCAAGGCGGCCATTCTAGCCGATCAGTAGCCGTACGCTTGATCCATGACAGTTTTGTGCGGGTTGTGGCTACACCTTTGGGCGCATTCCGCTAGGCTTGAGACATCTTGCCAGGGAGCTTTCCATGTTTGAATCCGCAGAAATCGGTCATGTCATCGATAAAGAAACCTACGACCGGGAAGTTCCCGCCCTGCGCGAAGCCTTGCTTGAGGCTCAATACGAGCTGCAGCAGCAGAAGCGTTCTGCCGTTATCGTGCTGATCAATGGCATTGAAGGCGCCGGCAAGGGCGAGACGGTCAAGCTGCTCAGCGAGTGGATGGACCCGCGACTGATAGAGGTGCGTACTTTTGACAGCCAGACCGATGAAGAACTGGCACACCCTCCTGCCTGGCGTTACTGGCGGCAATTACCGGCCAAGGGCCGCATGGGCGTGTTCTTCGGTAACTGGTATAGCCAGATGCTCCAGGGCCGGGTTCACGGCCATTTCAAGGACGCCGTGCTCGATCAGGCGATCAATGGCGCCGAACGTCTGGAAAAGATGCTGTGCAATGAAGGCGCGGTGATTTTCAAGTTCTGGTTCCACCTGTCCAAGAAACAAATGAAAGCCCGGCTCAAGGCCCTCAAGGACGATCCGCTGCACAGCTGGCGCATTAGTCCCCTGGATTGGCAGCAGTCCGAAACTTATGATCGCTTTGTTCGATTTGGTGAGCGGGCGATACGTCGTACCAGCCGTGACTACGCGCCGTGGAATATCGTGGAGGGTGTCGACCCCTATTACCGCAGCCTGACCGTGGGCAAGATTTTACTCGAGGGCCTGCAAGCCGCATTGAGTGAGTCCAGGGCCAGGGTGCAGGCCACCCATGTAGCGCCGCTGGCTGAAATCCAGGACGGGCTGAGCCTGCTCGATTGCCTGGATATGACCCAGCATCTGGATAAAGACGATTATCAGGAGCAACTGATTACCGAGCAGGCGCGGCTGTCGGGGCTGATGCGCGACAAACGCATGCGCCGTCATGCCCTGGTAGCAGTATTTGAAGGCAATGATGCGGCAGGCAAGGGTGGTTCGATCAAGCGTGTGGCCGCGGCGCTCGATCCGCGCCAGTACAACATCGTGCCGATTGCTGCGCCTTCGGAGGATGAACGTGCGCAGCCTTATCTGTGGCGTTTTTGGCGGCAAATTCCGGCTCGCGGCAAATTCACCATTTTTGACCGTTCATGGTACGGGCGGGTGCTGGTTGAGCGCATCGAAGGCTTTTGCACTACGGCCGACTGGATGCGGGCCTATGGTGAAATCAATGACTTCGAGGAGCAATTGCGTAATGCCGGGGTGATTGTCGTCAAGTTCTGGCTGGCGATTGACAAGGATGTGCAGCTTGAGCGATTCCATGAGCGCGAAGAGATCCCGTTCAAGCGTTTCAAAATCACCGAAGAAGACTGGCGCAACCGCGAGAAATGGGATTTGTACCGCAAGGCCGTGTGCGACATGGTTGATCGTACCAGCACCGAGATTTCCCCCTGGACGCTGGTAGAAGCCAATGACAAGCGCTGGGCGCGGGTCAAGGTGCTGCGCACCATCAACGAAGCGCTGGAAGCCGCCTTCGAAAAAAGCGACAAAAAGCACAAGAAATAAAGGCTTCCATGCCCCTGTGGGAGCGGGCTTGCTCACGATGCCGGCGCTGCGGTCTGTCAGGCAAACCGCAGTGATGCCATCGCGAGCAAGCCCGCTCCCACAGGTATGGCGAGACTCTTAATGCTTGCCGGGCCCCAGCATATTTTCCGGGCGTACCCACTGATCAAACTCGGCGTCGGTCAGATAGCCCAACTCCAGCGCCGCCTCGCGCAAGGTCAAGCCTTCGGCATAGGCCTTTTTGGCTATTTCAGCCGATTTGTCATAACCGATATGCGGGTTGAGCGCCGTCACCAGCATCAGGCCGCGCTCCAGATGCTCAGCCATTTTTTCGGCGTCGGCTTCAAGACCGGTCACACAGTGCTTCTGGAAGTTGCTGCAACCGTCACCCAGCAACTGGATTGACTGCAGCAGGTTGTGAATGATCACCGGTTTATAAACGTTCAGTTGCAGGTGCCCCTGGCTGGCGGCAAAGCCGATGGCCACATCATTGCCCATCACCTGGCAGGCCAGCATGGACAGGGCTTCGCATTGAGTCGGGTTAACCTTGCCCGGCATGATCGAGCTGCCCGGCTCATTGGCTGGCAGTTTGATTTCGGCCAGCCCGGCGCGGGGGCCGGAACCCAGCAGACGAAAGTCGTTGGCCAGTTTCATCAGGGTCACGGCCAGGGTCTTGAGCGCGCCCGAGAGGGTGGTCAGGGGTTCGTGCCCGGCCAATGCGGCAAATTTGTTGGGCGCCGTGACAAACGGCAACCCCGACAACGCTGCAATTTCAGCCGCGATCGCTTCGGCAAACCCGTGTGGGGCATTTAGACCTGTGCCCACCGCAGTGCCGCCCTGGGCCAGTTCGCACACAGCCGGAATGGCAGAACGGATGGCTTTTTCGGCGTAATCAAGCTGGGCGATATAGGCCGACAGCTCCTGGCCAAAGGTAATGGGAGTAGCGTCCATCATATGGGTGCGGCCGGTCTTGACCAGTTTCATATGCCGGGCCGACAACTCGGCCAAGCCACCTGACAGTTCACTGATCGCTGGCAGCAAATGCTCATGTACCGCTTTGGCTGCAGCGATATGCATGGCCGTGGGGAAGCAGTCGTTGGAGCTTTGCGAGCGGTTGACGTGGTCATTGGGGTGAACCGGTGATTTGCCGCCGCGGCCTTTGCCAGCCAGTTCGTTGGCGCGACCGGCGATGACTTCGTTGGCGTTCATGTTGCTTTGCGTGCCACTACCGGTTTGCCACACCACCAGCGGGAACTGGTCATCGTGTTCGCCGTCGAGCACTTCATCGGCCGCCTGTTCGATCAGGCGGGCGATATCGGCGGGCAGATCGCCATTGCGGTCATTGACCCGGGCCGCAGCCTTTTTGATCAGTACCAGGGCATGCAGCACGGCCAGCGGCATCTTTTCGTTGCCGATGGCGAAGTTGATCAGGGATCGTTGGGTTTGCGCCCCCCAATAGGCCTCATCGGCCACACTGACTTCACCCAGGCTGTCGGTTTCGATACGGCTCATCGGCTCTTTCTCCTTAAGGTCTGACAGACAGCTTAGGCGCTGGTTGGCGTGCAGGGTTCAATCCAATGTTTTTTAATGCTTTTGGTCAGATGATGAGAACGTCTATCAGCCCCGGGGTTGAGTGACACGCTTTAATAAGCGCAGAATGGCCGCCCTTGGGGTTCAACCTCGCTTGCTAGAAAAGGAAACTCGATGACCCGTCTTCGCGCCATCTGTACAGCAGTAGCTCTGGTTTGCGCCAGCGGCCAGGTTTTCGCTGATGCTGCCAGCCACGCTGCCAGTGCTGAAACGTTCCTCAAGCTGGCACATGCCGACAAGCTGGGCACCCCGGTTTATATGCAAGTACAGCAGATGTTTGCCCAGCGTTTTGAGCAAACCAAAGCGCCAGCCTCGAAGAAAGCCCTGCTGGAAACCTACCAGGCCAAGGCCAACACTGCCCTGGACCAGGCCATCGGCTGGAACAAGCTCAAGCCGGACATGGTCAAGCTGTACACCACCAACTTCACTGAGTCCGAGCTCAAGGATCTGGTAGCCTTCTACCAGTCGCCACTGGGCAAGAAAGTCCTGGAAAAAATGCCGCAGCTGACTCAGCAATCGGCACAAATGACCCAGGCCAAGCTGGAAAGCGCAGTGCCGGTCGTCAACAAACTGTTGGCCGACATGACTGCCGAGCTGGAGCCAGCAGCGGCCCCGGCCAAGAAGAAGTAAGCGGAGCCTGAATGGACATGCAACAACGTATTGAATCGACGCTGAGCGCGTTGCAACCCGAGCACCTGAGCGTGCTGGATGAAAGCCATATGCACAGTCGCGGGTTGCAGACCCACTTCAAGGCTGTGGTAGTCAGCGAGCAATTCGCCGGGCTCAACAGCGTCAAGCGGCACCAGAAGGTTTACGCCACCCTGGGTGACCTGATGGGCGAGTTCCATGCGCTTGCCTTGCACACCTATACGCCTGAAGAGTGGGCGAAAATCGGCACGGCTCCGGCTTCGCCGACCTGTGCTGGCGGTGGGCACTGAGTTGGTGTAAAGCATCGGCTTTTTGTTAGAATCCGCAACGCGCCGCTTAGTCGGCGCGTTTTTTTTGCATCCGGTTCACCCTTTACGAGGGTAGCCACCTGGAGAAACACGATGACTGCGCCAATTGTTGTTGCTGCACTGTACAAATTCGTCACCCTTGAAGATTACGTCGAACTGCGTGAGCCGCTGCTCAAGGCCATGGTCGACAACGGTATCAAGGGCACCTTGCTGATCGCTGAAGAAGGCATAAACGGTACCGTATCCGGTACTCGTGAGGGTATTGACGGGCTGATGGCCTGGCTCAAGACCGATCCGCGCATGGTTGATATCGACCATAAAGAATCCTACTGCGAAGACCAGCCGTTCTATCGGACCAAGGTCAAACTCAAGAAAGAAATCGTTACCCTTGGCGTAGAAGGCGTAGATCCGAACAAAAAAGTCGGAACCTATGTCGACCCCGAGAACTGGAATGCGCTGATCAGCGATCCAGAGGTGTTGCTGATCGACACCCGTAACGACTACGAAGTCTCGATCGGTACGTTTGAGGGCGCCATTGACCCGAAAACCACCAGCTTTCGCGAATTCCCTGACTACATCAAAGCCAATTTCGACCCGACCAAGCACAAGAAAGTCGCGATGTTCTGCACCGGTGGCATTCGTTGTGAAAAGGCCTCGAGCTATATGCTCAGCCAGGGTTTTGACGAGGTGTATCACCTCAAGGGCGGCATCCTCAAGTACCTCGAAGAGGTGCCACAGGAAGAGACCAAATGGCAGGGCGACTGCTTTGTATTCGATAACCGCGTCACTGTGCGTCACGACCTCAGTGCCGGTGAGTACGACCAGTGCCATGCCTGCCGCACCCCGATCAGCATCGCGGATCGTGAGTCGGAGCACTATCAGCCCGGCATCAGCTGCCCGCATTGCTGGGACACGCTGAGCGAAAAAACCCGTCGCAGCGCCATTGATCGGCAAAAGCAGATCGACCTGGCCAAGGAGCGTAACCAGCCGCACCCGATTGGCCACAACTACCGTAAAGCTGCCGAGGCCTGATATGACAGCGCGCCTGCTCTATGTGATGGACCCGATGTGCTCCTGGTGCTGGGGTTTCTCGCCCATCGCCGAGGCGCTGGTTGAGCAGGCGCAGGCTGCAGGCGTTGAGTTGCATCTAGTGGTGGGCGGTTTGCGCACCGGCAGTGGCTCGGCACTTGAGCCTGCCACGCGGCGCTATATTCTTGAGCATTGGCAGGCTGTCACAGAAGCCACCGGGCAACCCTTCGCCTTCGAGGGTGCCTTACCGGACGGCTTTGTCTATGACACCGAGCCCGCCTGCCGTGCCCTGGTCGCAGCACGCAGCCTGGCGCCCGATTGCGCCTGGAAGCTGGTCAAGCTGATTCAGCAGGCGTTCTATGTGCAAGGTCGCGATGTGACCCAGGCCAGCGTGCTGGTTGAACTGGCAGAAACAGCAGGCGTACCGCGTATCGAGTTTGCCGCAGCCTTTGATTCTGCAGAGCAACACACGGCAACAGCTGCCGACTTTACCTGGGTGCAAGACTTGGGGATTGCCGGTTTCCCGACCTTGCTCGCCGAACGCAACGGCCAGCTGGCGCTGCTGACCAACGGCTATCAGCCGCTTGGACCCTTGTCAGACTTGCTTGCACGCTGGCTTGAACGCGCCACACGTGTTTGATCCTGCGGCTGTGCCGAACTCAGCCCCGGTGACGGATCGCCTGACCTGGGCCGAGATCCGTCGCCTGGCACTGCGGCATAAAAAAGCCCTGTGGATTGCCAATGGCGTGGCCGTACTTGCCACGCTGTGCAGTGTACCCATCCCCTTGCTGCTGCCCTTGCTGGTGGACGAGGTGCTGCTGGGCAATGGTGATGGCGCACTGAAAATCATGAATCACTGGCTGCCGACTGCCTGGCAGAGCGCTGCGGGCTATATAGGCCTGATGCTGGTGATTACCCTGGTGCTGCGTTGTGGGGCGTTGCTGTTTAACGTGCTGCAGGCACGACTGTTTTCGCGTTTGGCCAAGGACATCGTGTTTCGTATCCGCCTGCGCCTGATTGAACGCTTGAAGCGCATATCCCTGGCCGAGTACGAAAGCCTGGGCAGCGGTACGGTGACCACGCATCTGGTCACCGACCTCGATACCCTGGACAAATTCGTTGGCGAAACCCTGAGCCGGTTCTTGGTGGCGATGCTTACCCTGGTCGGCACTTCGGCCATTCTGCTGTGGATGCACTGGCAGCTGGCGCTGCTGATCCTGCTGTTCAACCCGCTGGTGATTTACGCCACGGTGCAACTGGGCAAACGGGTCAAGCACCTGAAGAAACTCGAAAACGACAGCACGGCGCGTTTCACTCAGGCGCTGACCGAGACCCTGGATTCTATCCAGGAAGTCCGTGCTGGCAATCGCCAGGGCTTTTTCCTCGGTCGCTTGGGGGTGCGGGCGCGGGAAGTCCGGGACTTTGCCGTGGCCTCGCAATGGAAGAGCGATGCTTCCAATCGTGCCAGCGGTTTGTTGTTCCAGTTTGGTATCGATATTTTTCGCGCAGCGGCAATGCTCACCGTGCTGTTCTCGGACCTGTCGATCGGCCAGATGCTCGCGGTGTTCAGTTACCTGTGGTTTATGATCGGGCCTGTCGAGCAATTGCTTAACTTGCAATATGCCTACTATGCGGCCGATGGCGCGGTTACCCGCATCAACCAGTTGCTGGCGCGCAGTGACGAGCCGCAGTACCCCGGCGGTGCGAACCCGTTTGTGGGGCGGCAAACGGTCGGTATCGAAGTGCGTGACCTGAGCTTCAGCTACGGTGAGGAGAAGGTGCTCGATCATCTGAACCTGACTATTGCTCCGGGAGAAAAGGTGGCCATCGTCGGCACCAGCGGCGGCGGCAAAAGCACCCTGGTGCAACTGTTGCTGGGGCTGTACACACCGCAGGCGGGCAGTATCCACTTTGCCGATGCGAGCCAGCCCGAGATCGGCCTGCAAACCATTCGCGAGCATGTTGCCGTGGTGCTGCAACACCCGGCCTTGTTCAACGACACTGTGCGTGCCAACCTGACCATGGGTCGTGAGCGCACCGACGAAGCGTGCTGGCATGCCCTGGAGATCGCCCAGCTCGATGGCACCATTCATGCGCTGCCCCAGGGCCTGGACAGCATTGTCGGGCGTTCAGGCGTGCGCCTGTCGGGTGGCCAGCGTCAGCGTCTGGCGATTGCGCGGATGGTTCTGGCCGAGCCCAAGGTGGTGATCCTCGACGAGGCTACCAGTGCCCTGGATGCCGCCACGGAATACAACCTGCATCACGCTTTGGGAAAATTCTTGAGCGGGCGCACAACATTAATCATTGCTCATCGCCTGTCTGCGGTAAAACAGGCAGACAGGGTACTGGTATTTGATGGCGGGCGCATTGCTGAAGATGGCGATCACCAGCAGTTGATTGCAGAAGGCGGGCTCTACGCCAAGCTCTATGGGCACTTGCAGCAGACGTGAAATCTGAGGGCTGTGGGAGCGAGCCTGCTCGCGAAGGGCTCTATTAGAGAGCCGGTTCGCATCCCGCAGATGCATTGCTTGGCTAAGTGAGCAGCATTGACTCGGCGGCAGGCTTATTGAAGATTTAGATCGGCTCCTGCTGTTCAAGTTTTCGAAATTTGGCCTAGGCTGAGCTGTAGTGAGATTTTCTCTCTGGTTTTCATATGACTCCATGAAGCAAAGGGAACTCATGAAATCAAAACGCCCCCATGGGACACCACGCTTGTTGGGCATTGTTTGGCCCTTTATTGCAGTCGTGCTTTTCCAGGCGTTATTGGGGTGTGTGAGTCTGTATATGCTCTCGGCGGTAAGAAGTTATGTCGGCGGTGAAAGTTTGTGGTCCAAGGGCCAAAAAGACGCCATCTACTTCCTCTATCTGTATTCCGATACTCATCAGCCGATTTATTTCGAGAAATACCAGCAGGCCATAAGTGTTCCTCAGGGCGACCACAAGTTCCGGCTTGCGATGAATCAGTCCCCCATTGATGAGGCCGCAGCCCGCGAAGGTATTCTTCAGGGCGGCAACAGCCCGCAAGATGTCTCCAGCATCATCTGGTTCTATCGCTACTTTCGTCACGTCAGCTATATGGAAACGGCCATCGAGAAGTGGTCCATAGGCGATGCTTACCTTGTGCAACTTGATGATCTGGCCAAAGAGATGCATCAGGTAGTGCTTGCCGGGCAAAGTACGGATGCCGACTCCAAACGTTGGGAAGACGGGATTTTTGCCATCAATGAAGGTATCGCACCTTCAGCCAAGGCTTTTAGTGATGCCTTGGGCGAAGGCTCGCGTTTTATCTGGCGTTTGCTGGTTGTGATCAATCTAGCAACTGCGCTGGCTCTTATTCTCCTTGTGCTCAAGCGCACCAATAAAGTTTTGGCACAGAGCCGTGTATTTGCCGAAGCGCTGCAACTGGAAAAAGAGCGGGCGCAAATTACCCTGGAGTCCATTGGCGACGGGGTCATCACGACCGACGTAAATGGCTCAATTGCTTACATGAACCCGGCGGCCGAGCAACTGACCCAATGGAAGTCCGAGCAAGCACAAGGCGTTACCCTGGCGGCGTTGTTCAAGTTGCTCGACGATGATGATCTTGAAGATGGCTCCACGTTGATTGACCGGATCCTCAGTGGTCAATTAGGGAATAGCCGTGAGCACTCCAGGCTGATTCAGCGCATGGATGGCAGTACGGTTGCAGTCACCCTGGTGGGGGCACCGATCCTCCACGGGGAGGAAGTCAGCGGCGCGGTGCTGGTGCTGCATGATATGACCCAGGAGCGTCAGTACATTGCCAATCTGTCCTGGCAGGCTACCCACGATGCACTGACCGGGTTGGCCAATCGCCGGGAGTTTGAATACCGCCTGGAATTGGTGCTGAAGAATCTGGGTCGACAACAAGGTCGGCATGCCCTGATGTTTCTTGATCTGGACCAGTTCAAGCTGGTCAATGACACCTGTGGCCATGCCGCAGGTGATGAGCTGTTGCGCCATATCTGTGTATTGCTGCGAACCGGCTTGCGTGAAGGGGATACGCTGGCGCGACTGGGCGGTGACGAGTTCGGCATCTTGCTCGAAAATTGCCCGGTAGAAATGGCCGAAAAAATCGCCGGCGGCCTGCGCCAGGCAGTGCAAAGCCTGCATTTCGCCTGGAAGGGGCGGCCATTTATGAGCACCATCAGCATAGGTCTGGTGCACATCCATCACGCCCCTGCCACCCTTGAGTCATTGATGCGGGCTGCGGACATGGCCTGCTATATGGCCAAGGAAAAGGGCCGTAATCGGGTGCAGGTATATCACGCAGATGACACGGAACTGTCATTGCGCTTTGGTGAAATGGCCTGGGTGCAGCGTTTGCATGTGGCGCTGGAAGAAAACCGCTTCAGCCTTTACGCACAAGAAATCACGCCCTTAGGGAGTACGCAGGAGAACGCCGGGCATATCGAAATTTTACTGCGACTGCAAGATGAGGGCGGGCGCATTGTTTTCCCTGACAGCTTTATCCCGGCCGCTGAACGCTACGGTTTAATGAGCTCGATAGACCGTTGGGTGGTGGAAAATGTGTTCAAGATCATTTCCGAATGCTCAACTCATTCGGCTGGGAAGCCAATGGCCATGTGTGCTATCAACTTGTCCGGCTCTACCATTGGCGATGATGATTTTCTGGCGTTTCTGCATGAACAATTCGAGTGTTATGGTGTTTCGCCAAAACTTATCTGCTTTGAAATTACCGAAACCAGCGCGATTGCCAATTTGGGTAATGCAATCCGGTTTATTAATGATCTCAAGGCCTTGGGCTGTCACTTTTCTTTGGATGACTTTTGTGCCGGAATGTCTTCATTTGCATACTTGAAACATCTGCCTGTCGACTTTTTGAAAATTGATGGCAGTTTCGTCAAGGACATGCTGGACGATCCGATCAATCGAGCCATGGTTGAAGTCATTAATCATATTGGCCATGTCATGGGTAAGCGCACCATTGCCGAATTTGTTGAAAGTACGCAAATAGAGCAGGCCCTGGTGGAAATAGGTGTGGATTATGCGCAAGGCTATATTGTTCAGCGCCCGCAGCCATTTACCTTTGACAGTTTATTGCAGCGGCCTGTGCGTTCCAGACCTGTGACGTTAAAGTCTCCGGGCACTTTGCGTTGAATTGTTCTACATTTTCTGGAGTATCTTCTGAAAAAGGATTTGGATTGTGATGGAAGTATTCAACCGAACAGGGCCTCTTATGGAGGAAGCCAGTTATCCTCAGTGGGCCCAGCAGTTGATTCGGGACTGTGGTGAGAGCAAGCGCCGGGTTGTCGGGCACGAGATCTACAAGCGCATGCGCGATAACACCCTGAGCCCCAAGGCCATGCGCACCTATCTAATTGGCGGTTGGCCGGTAGTCGAGCAGTTCTCGTTGTATATGGGGCGCAACCTGGGCAAAACCCGTTATGGGCGGCATGCGGGTGAAGACATGGCGCGCCGCTGGCTGATTCGCAATATCCGCGTCGAACTCAACCATGCCGACTACTGGGTGAACTGGGCCAAAGCCCACGGCGTAAGCCTTGAAGAGTTGATCGCCCAGGATGTTCCGGCCGAATTCAATGCGCTGAATGACTGGTGCTGGCATACCTGCGCGGCTGACTCACTGGCCGTGTCCATGGCTGCGACCAACTACGCCATCGAGGGTGCGGTGGGTGAGTGGGCTGCTACGGTATGTTCGCGGGACATCTATGAAGAGTCGTTCCCGCTGGAGGGGCGCAAGCGAGCAATGAAATGGCTGAAGATGCACGCTCAGTATGATGACGAGCATCCTTGGGAGGCGCTGGAAATCGTCTGCACCCTGGCGGGAATGAACCCCTCCCGGGAGCTGATTGGCGAACTGCGCAAGGCAATCTGCAAAAGCTATGACTACATGTATCTGTTTTTGCAAAGTTGCCTGCAAATCGACAGGGCACACATTGTACGTGAGCAGCGAGAGTTGGTTGAGAGCTGAAGGGGCGTTGCCCGGTATTTAAACGCATAAAAAACCGCAGGCTGCATTCACATGCAGGCTGCGGTTTTTGTTTGTGGCCGTGTTACTGCGCGTCGAAAGCCTGGCCGTTGATCCCGGTGCTGTCCGGGCCCATCAGGTACAGGTAAACCGGCATGATTTCGTGCGGCTCCGGGTTGCTCTCCGGGTTTTCCCCTGGGTATGCCAGGGCGCGCATGCTGGTGCGGGTCGCGCCGGGGTTGATGCTGTTGGCGCGAACCGGGGCGACGTTTTCGACTTCGTCGGCCAGGGTTTGCATCAGGCCTTCTGTGGCGAACTTCGAGACGCCATAGGCGCCCCAGTAAGCGCGACCTTTGCGCCCGACACTGCTGGAGGTGAAGATCACCGAGGCGTCCTGCGACAGCTTGAGCAGGGGTAGCAGGGTGCTGGTGAGCATAAACATGGCGTTGACGTTGATATGCATCACGCGCATGAAGTTCTCGCCGGAAAGCTGCTCCAGAGGCGTGCGCGGGCCAATGATCGAGGCGTTGTGCAGCAGCCCGTCAAGGTGGCCAAACTCGGTTTCGATCATGGCAGCCAGTTCATCGTATTGATGGGGCTGGGCGGTTTCGAGATTGAACGGAATGACCACCGGTTGCGGATGACCGGCGGCCTCGATCTCGTCATAGACCTGGCTCAGGTTGGCCTCGGTCTTGCCCAGCAGCAGCACGGTGGCGCCGTGTGCGGCATAAGTTTTGGCCGCCGCTGCACCGATGCCACGGCCAGCGCCGGTAACCAGGATCACCCGGTCCTGGAGCAGGTTGGGGCGGGCTGAATAATCAAACATAGAAAACCTCAACAAAATCGAACATCGTTAGCAGCTGCACATCGCGTTATCCAGCACCTTGCGCAACTCGCCGGGGTGGTCGACCACCACATCGGCACCCCAGTGATCCGGGTTGTCGTCGGGGTGGATATAGCCAAAGCGCACGGCAGCGGTTTTGGTCCCGGCATCGCGCCCGGACTCGATATCGCGCAGGTCATCACCGACAAACAGCACGCTGGCCGGGTCAAGGTCGAGCATTTTGCAGGCCAGGATCAGCGGCTCGGGGTCAGGTTTGCTGTTTGTCACATGGTCAGGACAAATCAGCAGCGCAGAACGTTCGGCCAGCCCCAGCCGCTCCATGATCGGCTGTGCGAAGCGCACCGGCTTGTTGGTGACGACGCCCCATACCAGATGGGCTTTTTCGATATCGGCCAGCAACTCTTCCATGCCGTCAAACAGCTTGGTGTGTACCGCGCAATCACGCTGATAGCGCTCCAGGAACTCCAGGCGCAGCTCTTCAAAGCCGGGTGCGTCCGGGTCCATGCTAAAGGTTGCGGCCACCATGGCGCGGGCACCGCCGGAAATTTCATCGCGGATCAGTTTGTCGGCGACGGGCGGCAGATCGCGATCGGCGCGCATGGCCTGACAGATGGCAATAAAATCCGGCGCGGTGTCGAGCAGGGTGCCGTCCATGTCAAAAAGAACTGCTCTTAAACGCATGTATTACTCCTCGCGAAGGGTCTGGATCATGTAGTTGACGTCAACATCGTTGCCCAGCTTGTAGTGCTTGGTCAGCGGGTTGTAGGTCATGCCGACGATATCCTTGACGCTCAGGCCGGCCTGACGGCTCCAGGCGCCCAGTTCGGAAGGGCGGATAAACTTCTTGAAGTCGTGGGTCCCGCGGGGGATCAGCTTCATGATGTATTCGGCGCCGATAATCGCGAACAGATACGACTTGGGGTTGCGGTTGATCGTCGAGAAGAACACCTGGCCGCCGGGCTTGACCATCTTGTAGCAGGCGCGGATCACCGAGGACGGGTCAGGTACGTGCTCAAGCATTTCCAGGCAGGTGACCACATCGAACTGCCCGGGCATTTCTTCGGCCAGGTCTTCGGCGGTGATCTGGCGGTACTCAACGCTCACGCCGGATTCCAGTTGATGCAGTTGGGCCACGGCCAGCGGAGCTTCACCCATATCGATACCCATCACGGTGGCGCCGCGCTGAGCCATGGACTCGCTGAGAATGCCGCCGCCGCAACCGACGTCGAGGATTTTTTTACCGGCCAGTTGCACGCGCTCGTCAATCCAGTTGACGCGCAGCGGGTTGATGTCGTGCAGCGGCTTGAACTCGCTTTCACGGTCCCACCAGCGATGGGCTAGCGCTTCGAATTTGGCGATCTCGGCGTGGTCAACGTTGCTCATGGGTAAATCCTCTAAAGCTGAATAATCTGGTAAGGCTCCGGGCGCAGGCCCGAAGGTACTGAATCAATGAGTATGGCTGTTTATGCGCTCGCCCCAGGCTCTGGCTGTTGCGCAAAGTTGTTGCTCGTCCAGACGCGTCAGGCGTCGATCATCCAGCAGTTGCTTGCCTGCGACCCACAGGTGTTTCACGCAATCGCGGCCAGTGGCGTAGATCAGTTGTGACACGGGGTCGTAGACCGGTTGCTGGGCCAGCCCGCTGAGGTCGAAGGCAACCAGATCGGCGGCCTTGCCGATTTCGATCGAGCCGGTGTCACTTTCAATGCCCAGGGCGCGCGCGCCGTTGAGCGTGGCCATGCGCAGTGCACGATGTGCGTCCAGTGCGGTGGCCGAGCCCGCAACGGCCTTGGCCAGCAAGGCGGCGGTACGGGTTTCGCCGAGCAGGTCGAGGTCATTGTTGCTCGCAGCACCATCAGTACCGACGGCCACATTGACGCCTGCTTGCCACAAGCGTTCCACCGGGCAGAAGCCACTGGCCAGTTTCAGATTGGATTCCGGGCAGTGAATCACGCTGGAGTTGCTTTCTACCAGCATCGACAGGTCGTCATCGCTGATCTGGGTCATATGAACGGCCTGGAAGCGCGGGCCCAGCAGACCCAGGCGGGCGAGGCGGGCGACGGGGCGTTCGCCGTGCTGCTCGACGGCCTGGTGCACTTCAAAGGCGGTTTCGTGGACGTGCATATGAATGGCCGCGTCCAGTTCATCGGCGATGACGCGGATCTTTTCCAGGTTCTCGTCGCCCACTGTGTAAGGCGCGTGGGGGCCGAAAGCAATCTTGATCCGCGGGTGAAACTTCAGGTCGGCGAACATTTCCACGGCCTGACGCAGAGCTTCGTCAGCGCTGCTGGCGCCGGGAATCGGGAAGTCGAGAATCGGGATGGCGATCTGTGCCCGGATACCGCTGTTGTGCACGCACTCACTGGCGACCTTGGGGTAGAAATACATATCACTGAAGCAGGTGATGCCGCCCTTGAGTTGCTCGGCGATGGCGAGATTGGTGCCGTCGCGCACGAACTCCTCATCGACCCACTTGCCCTCGGCCGGCCAGATATGCTGCTCCAGCCAGGTCATCAAGGGCAGGTCATCGGCCATGCCGCGGAACAACGTCATCGCCGCGTGACCGTGGGCATTGATCAGCCCGGGGCTGAGCAGCATGTCCGGCAGTTCGCGGGTTTGCGTGGCGGTGTGCTTGAGAGCTTGTTCGCGTGGGCCAATAAACACAATGCGCCCGTCGCGAATGCCAACGCCGTGATCCTTGAGTACGACACCGGCCGGTTCAACAGGCACGAGCCAGGTGGGCAGCAGCAGTAAGTCCAGGGTCATGGTCGGGGTTGGCATCGAAAACAGATTCCAGTGCGTTATAAAAGGAGGCGAAGTATACCCGAGCGTCTTGAGGGTGGGCTCGCTATAATCGGCGGCTTTGTTACTGGGTGATGGGGGAAGGCATGCGCGATCGACTGTTGGCTGCGGAAAAGGTTAAGGCCATCGATTGGCGGGACGACGCCCTGTATTTGCTGGATCAACGCATCCTGCCCTTTGAAGAGAACTGGTTGGCGTACACCGGTGTAGAAGGTGTGGCCCAGGCGATTCGCGACATGGTTGTGCGCGGTGCCCCGGCGATCGGTATCGCTGCCGCCTATGGCGTGGTGCTGGCTGCACGCGTGCGCAAGGCCGCTGGTGGCGACTGGCTGGCTGCGCTGGAAGAGGATTTCACCCTGCTGGCGGACTCGCGCCCAACAGCGGTGAACCTGTTCTGGGCCTTGAACCGCATGCGCGACCGTCTGGCCCGAAGCCAGAACCGCGCGGATGTGTTGCAGGTGCTTGAGGCCGAGGCTGTAGCCATCCATGAGAGTGACCGCGAGGCCAATCTGACCATGGCGCAGTTGGGTGTCGACGTCATTCGCCGCCATCAGGGCAATGCCCAGGCGGTGCTGACCCACTGCAACACCGGAGCCCTGGCCACAGGCGGCTTTGGCACGGCCTTGGGGGTGATTCGGGCTGCCTGGCTCGAAGGCATGATCGAACAGGTCTATGCCGATGAAACCCGGCCCTGGCTGCAGGGTTCGCGCTTGACGGCGTGGGAACTGGCCAATGAAGGCATCCCGGTGGTGCTCAATGTTGACTCGGCCGCCGCGCATATCATGAAAACCAAGGGCGTTACCTGGGTGATCGTGGGCGCTGACCGGATAACCGCCAATGGTGATGTGGCCAACAAGATCGGCACCTACCAACTGGCGGTCAATGCCATGCACCACGGCGTGCGCTTTATGGTGGTGGCACCGAGTTCGACCAT
The DNA here is from genome assembly GCF_055408445.1 of Pseudomonas sp. B414. Taxonomy (NCBI): domain Bacteria; kingdom Pseudomonadati; phylum Pseudomonadota; class Gammaproteobacteria; order Pseudomonadales; family Pseudomonadaceae; genus Pseudomonas; species Pseudomonas sp. B414. The sequence continues at coordinate 205,549 of NZ_JBUZTQ010000002.1, forward strand.
TGATATGGATCTGGCCTCGGGCGATGACATTCCTATAGAAGAACGTGACGGCAGTGAACTGCTGGAAGTTGGCGGCAAGCGCGTGGGTGCCGATGTACAGGCCTTTAACCCGGTGTTTGATGTGACTCCGGCTGACCTGATTGACGTGATCGTTACTGAGAAAGGCGTGATCGAGCGTCCGGATGCGGCGAAAATGGCTCAATTAATGTGTCGCAAGCGGCTGCATTGAAATATGGACCTGTAGCAGTTGCCGAAGGAACGAGGCTGCGTTCGGTTGCGAAGCGACCGCAAATCCTGAATCCCGGCTTTACCTGATCCACCGCAGTTTTCGGCTTTACGACTGCTGCGCAGCCGGACGTAGCCTCGCACTGCTCGTCAACTGCTACGAGGCATTGTGGATCGGGTCGCGCAGCCTTCAAATCGCCTTCAGAGTCCCTCTGAGGCCCTTCACGCCGATAAACGTCGCAATTACTACGCTCCATGCGCATCTGGGGGATAGGTGCGTGGCGGCGATTGTGATAACATTCGGCGGTTTCCAGGGTCGCCCGCAAGGGTTGCCCTTACTGCGCAAATCCGTGACATAACTTGTTGATTTGTCGTAAGTCGTTGCGTGGCACGTGGCCAGCGGCGGCGAGCTTCGTTCGTCCCGAATGGATGTGGCGAAGTTTCACCCGAAAAAGGAATCAGGCTTCTCATGGGCGAACTGGCCAAAGAAATCCTCCCGGTCAATATCGAAGACGAGCTGAAACAGTCCTACCTCGACTACGCGATGAGCGTAATTGTCGGGCGGGCACTGCCTGATGCACGCGATGGCTTGAAGCCCGTGCACCGGCGTGTGCTGTTTGCGATGAGCGAACTGAACAACGACTGGAACAAGCCGTACAAGAAATCTGCCCGTGTGGTCGGTGACGTTATCGGTAAGTATCACCCGCACGGTGATACGGCTGTTTACGACACCATCGTTCGAATGGCTCAGCCATTCTCTCTGCGCTACCTGCTGGTAGACGGTCAGGGCAACTTCGGTTCGGTCGACGGCGACAACGCCGCAGCGATGCGATACACCGAAGTGCGCATGACCAAGCTGGCCCACGAGCTGCTGGCCGACTTGCACAAAGAGACCGTGGACTGGGTGCCGAACTACGACGGCACGGAAATGATCCCGGCCGTCATGCCGACACGAATTCCCAACTTGCTGGTCAACGGTTCCAGCGGTATCGCTGTGGGCATGGCCACCAATATCCCGCCACACAACCTCGGTGAAGTCATCGACGGCTGCCTGGCGCTGATCGACAACCCGGAGCTGAGCATCGATGAACTGATGCAATTCATCCCGGGCCCGGACTTCCCGACCGCCGCAATCATCAACGGCCGTGCCGGTATCATCGAAGCCTACCGTACCGGTCGTGGCCGCATATATATGCGCGCCCGCTCGATGATCGAAGACATCGACAAGGTCGGTGGTCGTCAGCAGATCGTGATCACTGAGCTGCCGTACCAGCTGAACAAGGCGCGTTTGATCGAAAAGATCGCCGAGCTGGTAAAAGAGAAGAAGCTTGAAGGCATCACCGAGCTGCGTGACGAGTCCGACAAGGACGGCATGCGCGTTGTGATCGAGCTGCGTCGTGGTGAAGTGCCAGAGGTTATCCTTAATAACCTTTATGCCCAGACTCAGTTGCAAGCGGTGTTCGGTATCAACATCGTTGCCCTGATCGACGGTCGCCCACGCATCCTCAACCTCAAGGATCTGCTGGAAGCCTTCGTTCGTCACCGTCGTGAAGTGGTGACCCGTCGTACCGTTTTCGAGCTGCGCAAAGCCCGTGAGCGTGGCCATATCCTTGAAGGCCAGGCGGTTGCCCTGTCCAACATCGACCCGGTTATCGCGCTGATCAAGGCCTCGCCAACCCCGTCCGAAGCCAAGGAAGCGCTGATCAGCACGCCTTGGGAGTCGACTGCGGTAGTGGCCATGGTTGAGCGTGCCGGTGCCGACTCGTGCCGCCCGGAAAACCTTGATCCGCAATACGGTCTGCGTGACGGCAAGTACTTCCTGTCGCCAGAACAGGCCCAGGCCATTCTTGAATTGCGCCTGCACCGCTTGACCGGCCTTGAGCACGAGAAGCTGCTGGCCGAGTACCAGGAAATCCTCAACCAGATCGGTGAGCTGATCCGCATCCTCAACAGCGCCGAGCGCTTGATGGAAGTGATCCGCGAGGAGCTGGAAGTCATTCGTGCCGAATACGGTGATGTGCGCCGTACCGAGATCCTGGATCACCGTCTCGACCTGACCCTGGGCGACATGATTCCGGAAGAAGAGCGCGTTGTAACCATTTCCCACGGTGGCTATGCCAAGACCCAGCCATTGGCTGCGTACCAGGCCCAGCGTCGTGGCGGTAAAGGTAAATCGGCTACTGGCGTCAAGGATGAGGACTACATCGCTCACCTGCTGGTTGCCAACAGCCACACCACGCTGCTGCTGTTCTCCAGCAAAGGCAAGGTGTACTGGCTCAAGACCTATGAAATCCCTGAAGCGTCCCGCGCGGCCCGTGGTCGTCCGCTGGTGAACCTGTTGCCGCTGGGTGAGGGTGAGTACATCACCACCATGCTGCCGGTCGAGGATTACACCGAAGGTCACTTCATCTTTATGGCGACCGCCAACGGCACCGTGAAGAAGACTCCGCTGGAATCCTTCAGCCGTCAGCGCAGCGTGGGTCTGATCGCGCTGGAGCTGGACGAAGGCGACGTACTGATCAGCGCCGCGATCACCGATGGCGAGCGTGAAGTCATGCTGTTCTCCGATGGCGGCAAGGTGACTCGCTTCAAGGAGTCCGATGTCCGTGCCATGGGTCGTACGGCCCGCGGTGTTCGCGGTATGCGTTTGCCAGAAGGGCAGAAGCTGATTTCGATGCTGATTCCTGAGGAAGGCAGCCAGATTCTCACCGCTTCGGCGCGTGGTTATGGCAAGCGCACGGCAATCAGCGAGTTCCCTGAGTACAAGCGTGGCGGTCAGGGCGTTATCGCCATGGTCAGCAACGATCGTAACGGCCGTCTGGTCGGTGCGGTTCAGGTGCAGGACGGCGAAGAAATCATGTTGATTTCCGATCAGGGCACCCTGGTGCGCACCCGTGTCGACGAAGTGTCGAGCCTGGGTCGTAATACCCAGGGCGTCACCTTGATCAAGCTGGCCAGCGACGAAACGCTGGTAGGGCTTGAGCGGGTTCAGGAGCCTTCGGAAATCGAAGGTGAAGAACTTGAAGGTGAGGGCGAAGGCGGTGCAGAGTTCGACGGTGAGGTCATCCACGATGGCGTTGACGACGAGCAGCCGCTAGAGGCTGGCGCTGACGAAGAACCGCAGGAATAAGCGGACACACAGGGGGCGGATGAGAATTCGCCCCCTTGTTGTATGTCCGGTATGAAAGTTTGCGACACTGCGGGAGCGAGCCAGCTGCCACAAGCAACAAAGTGTCGAGAGTTGATTTATTGCGTGACCACCAAATCAGAGTGAGAGTGGAAGTGAGCAAACGAGCCTATAACTTCTGCGCAGGTCCTGCTGCGCTACCTGAAGCTGTCCTGTTGCGTGCCCAGTCCGAGTTGCTCGACTGGCATGGCAAGGGCCTCTCGGTCATGGAAATGAGCCATCGCAGCGATGAGTTCGTGTCCATTGCGACCAAGGCTGAGCAGGATCTGCGTGACCTGCTGTCTATTCCCTCGAACTACAAAGTCCTGTTTCTGCAAGGCGGCGCAAGCCAGCAATTTGCCCAGATCCCGCTGAATCTGCTGCCTGAAAATGGCAAGGCGGATTACATCGATACCGGTATCTGGTCGCAGAAGGCCATTGAAGAAGCTTCGCGTTTCGGTCATGTCAACGTGGCAGCTACCGCCAAGCCTTACGATTACTTCGCGATTCCTGGTCAGAATGAGTGGAACCTGTCGAAAGACGCGGCCTACGTTCATTACGCGCCAAACGAGACTATCGGTGGTCTGGAGTTCGACTGGATTCCGCAAACGGGCGATGTGCCGCTGATTGCTGACATGTCTTCGGACATTTTGTCGCGTCCGGTTGATGTGTCCCGATTCGGCATGATCTACGCCGGCGCGCAGAAAAACATCGGTCCGAGCGGCATCGTGGTCAATATCATTCGTGAAGACCTGCTGGGTCGTGCGCGCTCAATCTGCCCGACCATGCTCGATTACAAGGTCGCGGCCGATAATGGCTCGATGTACAACACCCCGCCGACACTGGCCTGGTACCTGTCCGGTCTGGTGTTCGAATGGCTGAAAGAGCAGGGCGGTGTTGAGGCTATCGGCAAGCTCAATGAAGTGAAAAAACGTACCTTGTACGACTTTATTGATGCCAGCGGCCTGTACAGCAACCCGATCAACCTTTCTGACCGCTCCTGGATGAACGTACCCTTCCGTCTGGCGGACGATCGTCTCGACAAGCCGTTCCTGGCCGGCGCCGAAGCGCGCGGGTTGCTGAACCTCAAGGGGCATCGTTCGGTGGGCGGCATGCGGGCTTCGATCTATAACGCTGTGGATATCAATGCGGTCAATGCGTTGGTGGCTTACATGGCAGAGTTCGAGAAGGAACACGGCTAATGTCCGAACAGGAACTGAAGGCACTGCGCCTGCGTATCGACAGCCTGGACGAAAAAGTCCTGGAACTGATCAGCGAACGGGCGCGCTGCGCCCAGGAAGTGGCGCGAGTCAAGATGGCTTCGCTGGCCGAAGGTGAAGTGCCGGTCTTTTACCGGCCTGAGCGTGAGGCTCAGGTGCTCAAGCGCGTCATGGAACGCAATAAAGGCCCGTTGGGCAACGAAGAGATGGCGCGACTGTTTCGCGAAATCATGTCTTCCTGCCTGGCCCTGGAACAGCCGCTGAAAGTAGCTTACCTTGGCCCTGAAGGCACCTTTACCCAGGCCGCAGCCATGAAACACTTTGGCCATGCGGTTATCAGCAAGCCAATGGCTGCGATTGATGAAGTGTTCCGCGAAGTGGCAGCGGGCGCGGTGAATTTCGGCGTGGTACCGGTGGAAAACTCCACCGAAGGCGCCGTCAACCACACGCTCGACAGCTTCCTTGAGCATGACATGGTGATCTGTGGCGAAGTTGAGCTGCGTATCCACCATCACTTGCTGGTGGGTGAAAACACCAAGACCGACAGCATCAGCCGTATCTATTCCCATGCACAGTCGCTGGCCCAGTGCCGCAAGTGGCTGGATGCGCATTACCCGAACGTCGAGCGTATTGCCGTGTCGAGCAATGCCGAGGCGGCCAAGCGGGTCAAGGGTGAGTGGAACTCGGCAGCGATTGCCGGTGATATGGCGGCAGGTCTGTATGGCTTGACCCGACTGGCCGAAAAAATCGAAGACCGCCCGGACAACTCCACGCGGTTCTTGATGATTGGCAGTCAGGAAGTACCGCCTACTGGCGATGACAAGACTTCGATCATTGTGTCGATGAGCAACCGTCCAGGTGCTCTGCATGAGCTGCTGGTGCCGTTCCATGAAAACGGTATCGACCTGACACGCATCGAGACGCGCCCTTCGCGTAGCGGTAAGTGGACCTATGTGTTTTTCATCGACTTTGCTGGCCATCACCGCGACCCGTTGGTCAAAAGTGTTCTGGAGCAAATCAGTCAAGAAGCCGTAGCACTTAAAGTATTGGGTTCCTACCCGAAAGCGGTTCTCTGAGGCGATAAAACATGAGCGGTGATTTCCTCGCCCTGGCGCAGCCGGGCGTGCAACAACTTTCGCCTTACGTCCCGGGCAAGCCTGTGGACGAGCTGGCGCGTGAGCTGGATCTGGATCCGGCCACCATCGTCAAGCTGGCCAGCAACGAAAACCCTTTGGGTGCGAGCCCCAAGGCGCTGGAAGCCATTCGTGCCGAGCTGGCCGAATTGACGCGCTACCCCGATGGCAATGGTTTTGCCCTTAAAAGCCTGCTGGCTGAGCAGTGTGGCGTGCAGCTAGATCAGGTCACCCTGGGTAACGGCTCGAACGATATCCTCGAGCTGGTGGCCCGTGCCTATCTGGCGCCAGGCCTGAACGCCGTGTTCAGCGAGCACGCATTTGCCGTGTATCCGATTGTGACCCAGGCAGTGGGTGCGCAGGCACGGGTCGTCCCGGCCAAGGACTGGGGGCATGACCTGCCTGCCATGCTTGCCGCCATCGACAGCGATACGCGGGTGGTCTTTATTGCCAACCCGAACAACCCGACCGGCACCTGGTTTGGCGTCGATGCGCTGAACGAGTTCTTGCAGGATGTGCCGGAGCATGTGCTCGTGGTTCTGGACGAGGCCTATATCGAGTACGCAGAAGGCGGTGATCTGCCTGATGGTCTGGAGTTTCTGTCGGCTTATCCCAATCTGCTGGTTTCCCGTACCTTCTCCAAGGCTTATGGTCTGGCCGCCCTGCGCGTGGGTTATGGCCTGTCGACAGCAGTGGTTGCCGATGTGCTGAACCGCGTTCGCCAACCGTTCAACGTCAACAGCCTGGCCCTGGCTGCGGCTTGCGCGGCGCTGAAAGATAGCGATTACCTGGCTCAGAGTCGTCGCCTCAACGAAGCCGGCATGCAGCAGTTGCAGGATGGCTTTCGTGAGTTGGGTCTGGGCTGGATTCCATCGAAGGGCAACTTTGTTGCGCTGGACCTCGGTCAAGTAGCAGCCCCGGTTTATCAGGGGTTGTTGCGTGAAGGTGTGATCGTGCGCCCGGTAGCCAACTACGGGATGCCGAACCATTTGCGTATCACTATTGGTTTGCCGGCGGAAAATACCCGTCTGCTTGAGGCGCTGGCCAAGGTTCTTGCTCGTGGTTGATGTAATGTCTGTGCAATCTGTAAAGCCTGTAATAGGGCGCTTGGTCGTTGTCGGGTTGGGCCTGATTGGCGGATCTTTCGCCAAGGGCATGCGTGAAAGCGGTCTGTGCTCGGAAGTAGTCGGTGTTGATCTTGATCCCGAGTCCTGTGTGTTGGCCGTTGATCTGGGTGTGGTCGATCGCTGTGAAGCAGATCTGGCCACTGCCTGCGTGGGTGCAGATGTCATTCAGTTGGCGGTGCCGATTCTGGCCATGGAAAAAATGCTCGGCCTGTTGGCGCGCATGAATCTGGGGCGGGCAGTGATCACTGATGTGGGCAGCGCCAAGGGTAATGTCGTACGCGCTGCGGCGCAGGCTTTTGGCAGCATGCCCGGGCGTTTTGTCCCCGGTCATCCCATCGCCGGGTCTGAGCAAAGTGGTGTAGAAGCCTCGAACGCCAGTCTGTTTGAGCGGCACAAGGTGATTTTGACGCCTGTGGCCCAAACCGACGCTGACGCGTTGGCCCTGGTCGACGCAATGTGGCGCGCCCTGGGGGCTGACGTCGAGCATATGCAGGTCGAGCGGCATGACGAGGTGTTGGCTGCAACCAGCCATTTGCCTCATTTGCTGGCCTTTGGGTTGGTGGACTCTCTTGCCAAGCGCAACGAGAATCTGGATATCTTCCGTTACGCAGCGGGTGGCTTCCGTGATTTCACAAGAATCGCCGGCAGCGACCCGGTAATGTGGCATGACATCTTCCTTGCGAATCGCGAGGCGGTGCTGCGCACATTGGATACATTTCGCAGTGATCTCGACGCCTTGCGCGACGCGGTCGATGCAGGGGATGGGCATCAATTGCTGGGCGTTTTCACTCGCGCCCGGGTTGCCCGCGAGCATTTCAGTAAAATCCTGGCCCGCCGGGCATATGTGGACGCTATGAATTCCAACGATCTGATTTTTTTGGCAAATCCTGGTGGTCAAGTAACTGGCCGGATCCGCGTACCAGGCGACAAATCCATTTCTCACCGCTCGATTATGCTCGGCTCTCTGGCCGAAGGCACGACCGAAGTTGAGGGTTTCCTTGAGGGCGAAGATGCCCTGGCAACCCTGCAAGCATTCCGTGATATGGGTGTGGTTATCGAAGGTCCGCATCATGGTCGCGTGACCATTCATGGTGTTGGCCTGCATGGTTTGAAAGCGCCTCCTGGTCCGATCTACCTGGGTAACTCGGGTACCTCGATGCGCCTGTTGTCCGGCCTGCTGGCCGCGCAGAGCTTCGATACCACCCTGACCGGCGATGCCTCCCTGACCAAGCGTCCGATGAATCGCGTGGCCAATCCATTGCGTGAAATGGGCGCAGTGATTGAAACCGCCGCTGAAGGCCGCCCACCGATGACCATTCGCGGTGGTCATGCACTCAAAGGCATGGACTACACCTTGCCGATGGCCAGTGCCCAGGTTAAATCCTGTCTGTTGCTGGCGGGCCTGTATGCAGAAGGCAAGACTTCGGTAACCGAACCTGCACCGACCCGCGACCATACCGAGCGCATGCTGCAGGGCTTCGGTTACCCGGTTACGGTTAATGGCCCTACAGCTTCGGTTGAGTCGGGCCACAAGCTGACCGCAACTCATATCGAAGTGCCAGGCGATATTTCTTCGTCGGCGTTCTTCCTGGTTGCCGCTTCTATCGCTGAAGGCTCGGACCTGTTACTTGAGCATGTGGGCATCAATCCGACCCGTACCGGGGTTATCGACATCTTGCGTCTGATGGGGGCTGATATCACCCTCGAAAACCAGCGTGAAGTGGGTGGCGAGCCGGTTGCTGACTTGCGCGTGCGAGCTGCCAGGCTCAAGGGTATCGAGATTCCCGAAGAGCTGGTGCCGCTGGCTATCGATGAATTCCCGGTATTGTTTGTTGCGGCTGCCGTGGCTGAGGGTCGAACCATCCTGCGTGGCGCTGAAGAGCTGCGGGTCAAGGAATCTGACCGCATTCAGGTGATGGCGGACGGCTTGCTGGCGCTGGGCGTGAAATGCGAGCCGACACCGGACGGCATTATTATTGATGGTGGTACCATCGGTGGTGGCGAGGTTCATGGTCACGGTGATCACCGTATCGCGATGGCCTTCAGCGTTGCGTCGTTGCGTGCGACTGCTCCAATCCGCATCCATGATTGTGCCAACGTGGCGACTTCGTTCCCTAACTTCCTTGCTCTGTGCAAGCAGGTTGGCATGCGTGTCGCTGAAGAGGCGAATTCGTGATGGTTTCGGCACCGGTTATCACCATCGACGGCCCAAGCGGTTCGGGCAAAGGCACCGTTGCTGGCATCCTGGCCAAGCGCCTTGGGTGGAACTTGCTCGACTCCGGTGCCTTGTACCGCTTGCTGGCTTTTGCGGCAGGCAATCACGGTGTTGCGCTGGATAATGAGGCGTTGCTGGAAAAACTGGCTGCGCATCTTGATGTCCAGTTTATCGGCGCGACAGACGGTAAACCTGCTCGCATCATTCTGGAAGGCGACGAGGTGACTCACGCCATCCGCAGTGAGACGGTTGCTGCCGGAGCCTCCAAAGTCGCGGCTTTGCCGGCTGTGCGCGACGCACTGCTGCAGCGCCAGCGTGCATTTCTGGAGTTTCCGGGCCTGGTTGCTGACGGTCGGGACATGGGGACAGTGGTCTTTCCTGACGCTCCGTTGAAGGTTTTTCTGACCGCCAGCGCCGAGGAGCGGGCCCGCCGCCGTTACTTGCAGTTGAAGGCCAAGGGCGATGATGTTAGTCTCTCGGGTCTGCTAGATGAGATTCGTGCCCGCGACGAGCGTGATACGCAGCGTGCAATAGCCCCGCTCAAACCGGCGGCTGATGCCATACAGCTGGACTCTACGGAGTTATCCATCGAGCAGGTGCTGGAACGCATCATGAGCGAAATCGCACTCCGCGATATCGCCTGATGACCAAGAAAGCGTGCAGGAGACCAGAAATAGTCCTGCATGCCTTCTTTTATATAAACGTAACCCACATTGTCTGGAATGTGGCAGATGGGCGTATTCCTTCGCCCTTGATTAACAGGAATTAAAATGAGCGAAAGCTTTGCAGAACTCTTTGAAGAAAGCCTAAAAACCCTGAATCTTCAGGCTGGCTCGATCATCACCGCTATCATCGTTGATATCGATTACCAAGCTGGTTGGGTTACCGTTCACGCTGGTTTGAAGTCGGAAGGCCTCATCCCGCTGGAGCAGTTCCACAACGACGCTGGCGAACTGAACATCAACATCGGTGATGAAGTTCACGTTGCGCTGGACGCGGTCGAAGACGGCTTTGGCGAAACCAAGCTGTCCCGTGAAAAAGCCAAGCGCGCTGAATGCTGGATCGTTCTGGAAGCAGCCTTCGCAGCAGAAGAAGTGGTCAAGGGCGTTATCAACGGTAAGGTTAAAGGCGGCTTCACTGTCGACGTTAACGGCATCCGTGCGTTCCTGCCAGGTTCTCTGGTTGATGTTCGTCCAGTGCGCGATACTACGCACCTGGAAGGCAAAGAGCTGGAATTCAAGGTCATCAAGCTGGACCAGAAGCGCAACAACGTTGTTGTTTCGCGTCGTAGCGTGCTTGAAGCAGAAAACTCCGCTGAGCGTGAAGCTCTGCTGGAATCGCTGCAAGAAGGTCAGCAAGTTAAAGGTATCGTTAAAAACCTCACCGATTACGGCGCATTCGTCGATCTGGGTGGCGTTGATGGCCTGCTGCACATCACTGACATGGCCTGGAAGCGTATCAAGCATCCTTCCGAAATCGTCAACGTTGGCGACGAGATCGATGTCAAGGTTCTGAAGTACGATCGCGAACGCAATCGTGTTTCCCTGGGCCTGAAGCAACTGGGTGAAGATCCATGGGTTGCTATCAAAGCCCGTTACCCAGAAAGCACTCGCGTTACCGCGCGTGTAACCAACCTGACTGACTACGGCTGCTTCGCTGAGCTGGAAGAAGGCGTTGAAGGTCTGGTACACGTTTCGGAAATGGACTGGACCAACAAGAACATCCACCCTTCGAAAGTCGTACAAGTCGGCGACGAAGTGGAAGTTATGGTTCTGGACATCGACGAAGAGCGTCGTCGTATCTCCCTGGGCATCAAGCAGTGCAAATCTAACCCATGGGAAGATTTCTCTGGCCAGTTCAACAAGGGCGATAAAATCTCCGGCACCATCAAGTCGATCACCGATTTCGGTATCTTCATTGGTCTGGACGGCGGCATCGACGGCCTGGTTCACCTGTCCGACATCTCCTGGAACGAAGTTGGCGAAGAAGCCGTACGTCGTTTCAAGAAGGGCGACGAGCTTGACACCGTTATCCTGTCTGTTGATCCAGAGCGTGAGCGCATCTCCCTGGGTATCAAGCAGCTGGAAAGCGATCCGTTCTCCGAGTACGTACAAGAGAACGACAAAGGCGCAATCGTTAAGGGCATCGTGAAAGAAGTTGACGCTAAAGGCGCCATCATCACTCTGGCCAACGATATCGAAGCGACTCTGAAAGCCTCCGAAATCAGCCGTGACCGCGTTGAAGACGCGCGCAACGTTCTGAAAGAAGGCGAAGAAGTAGAAGCCAAGATCATCAGCGTTGATCGCAAGAGCCGCGTAATCCAACTCTCCATCAAGTCGAAAGATGATGCTGAAGAGAAAGAAGCAATCCAGAGCCTGCGCGACAAGCCAGCTACCTCTGACATTGCTGCTGGTCCGACCACTTTGGGCGACCTGCTGCGTGCACAAATGGAAAAACAGAACTAAGTTCTGATTGACCATAGAAAAAGGGCGACTTAGGTCGCCCTTTTTTGTGCCTGCGATTTGAGTGCGGTGCACTGGCCCTTATGGTGGCTGTGCTGGCATATTCGTCCGCTGGTTCACCAAAGGTACAAATTGCTCTTGTGCGGGCTCAGGGCGACCTTCGCAGCGGCTCGTTATCGACTAGGGTTAGCCTGAGGTTGATGGCATTTTGGATGACATAAATATTTGCAAAGATAAGTCAATCCCTGGGCTGTTCAAATACTTGCGATCATGCTAAAACCTTTGAAGCGCTGCTCTAGCTGCTTGAAAAAGAAGGGAAAAATATGACGAAGTCGGAGTTGATCGAACGAATTGTCACCCATCAAGGGCTGCTCTCATCCAAGGATGTAGAGCTGGCCATCAAGACCATGCTTGAACAAATGTCCCAGTGCCTGGCGACTGGAGATCGTATCGAGATCCGTGGTTTTGGCAGCTTCTCGCTGCACTACCGCGCGCCGCGGGTGGGTCGTAATCCCAAGACCGGACAATCAGTGAGTCTGGACGGAAAATTTGTACCTCATTTCAAGCCGGGCAAAGAGCTGCGGGATCGAGTGAATGAGGAAGAGGAAGACGACAATTAATCCTTCGGGAAACAGGAGTTACCGATGCGTAACGTCAAACGTGCAGTGCTAGTGGTGTTTGCCCTGATCGTCATTTTCGCGGTCGTGATTTTCACCCTCGAAAATCAGCAACCTACCGCATTGATATTTTTGGGTTGGCGCACTCCTGAGCTGCCGCAGGCATTGTTCTTTATAGGTGCTCTGCTGGTCGGTATGGCGGTAGGGCCCTTGCTGGGCTATATCGCTTACAAGCGAAAGGCGGGCAGGCTAAAGCGTCGGCTGCTGGCGCAAGCCTGAGGAAACTTGGGCCGAGGCACTGTGAGCAATATGTGGGGATTTAATTGAGATAATTCCTACGAGGCCATGGCTTGTATTGTTGTGTAATGCTGGCAAAATGCGGGCTGTTCTCGATTGACAGCTATTTTTATGCTTCATCAGGTGTGCAGTGACGCTGAGCCTGATGATCAAGCCACGATTATGTATATAAAAATCGCTGCATAACGAGCCCGCAGTTTCTTCTTGAAGGCAGGCCTTGGTTGTGAGTAGCAATTCATCTATTCCCATTGGGCCAGTGTCTAATGAGGCGGATTTATTTGCCTTGTTTCAGGCTATTTGGCAGCAAAAAAGAATCATTCTGGCTGTGAGTGTACTGTGCGGCCTGACTGCAATGGGCTATGCCTACTTCGCTACACCTGAGTATCAGGTGAGCAGCGTGCTGCGTCCCGCCGCAATCAATGAACTGGATGCCCTGAACCGCTCTGGTGTGTATACCCTGCCACCCAGTGAAGCTTTATTGAAAGTGGGCTTGTCGCTGGAGTCTTATGAGACGCGACTGAGTTTTTTCAGGGCCAACCAGGAACTGTTCACTCAATTCAAGCGCCCGGGTCGTACCCTGGAGCAGAGCTTTGAGGACTTCAATCGCAGTTCTCTGAAGCTGATTCTTCCGGATCCCAAGAAAGCGGCTACATTGAATGATTCCATTGGGTTAGAGCTGAACTATCCCAAGGGCGTTGATGGTGTACGCATACTCAATGGCTTTGTTGATTACGCCATTACGGCTGAGCGTGAGAAAATTGCTGCAGATCTCAAGGCCATTATCAGTAACCGCCTGACCGAGCTGAAAGGGAAGATCAACGCAGTACGCTCCAACTCTGAAACCGAAAAACAAGCGCGTATAGCCACGCTGCTCGAGGCTGATAACCTCAAACGCGCGCAATTGCAGGACGAGCTCAAGGCACTCCGCCAGCAACTCAAGGCTGAGCGTTTGGATCGCATGGCGCAACTGAGTGAGGCTATTGGTATTGCCAGGTCTTTAGGTATTCAAAAGCCTACAACACCTTCAGCTTTGGGGGATGCAGCGCGCGCTGGTAACGCTCATATCATGCGCACCGAGATCAATAATCAGCAGACCCCCTTGTACTTTCTCGGGGTCGAAGCGCTTGAGGCCGAGCGTGCAGCCTTGCAGCAGCGCAAAACTGATGATTTTGGCGAAAAGCGCATTGCTCAAATTGCCCGTGAATTACAGTTGCTGCAAAGTAACCGTGAAGTTGAAGTGCTTGAGCAGCGTCAGAATGAAGACCTGTTTTTGAGTGGGGTCGAGCCTTTGCGTGCTGAAATAGTACGCTTGGGTGGTGTTGGTAATCTCGATTTCAGTAATTTGAAGCTGGTCTCTGTTGATCGTGAGGCCGTGGAGCCTCTGGACCAAGTCAAGCCCAGGAAGACTTTGATTGTGGCGTTGGGTGTACTGCTCGGTGGTCTGGCAGGCTTACTCATTGCTCTGCTGAGGCACTTTGTGCTGCTGCGTCGAGCGCAAACACATGATCCAGTGCCGACGGAGTATTGACTGGCTTGGTCGGCAGCGCAAAGGCCTTGGAAAAGGATTGTCACTGATCCCTCCATGGGGAGCGTGGTTTCCCGCCCTTCTTTAGGGGCATGGCTCTTCATGGTGTTGTACCGCCCGCGCACCACGCCACGCACTGCGGCTCTGTTGATGGTACCTCGGGTTCGTGCCCTCAATTGTCTGCAGATGCAGGTTCAATTGGAGTAGACCGTCCCGATATGACCTTTTATCTTTGGTGTATGGCGAAATAATGGCAAGCAAGTATCAAAAAAAGCGGTTGGACTTGCATCAATCACATAATGAAGCTGGCGATGTACTGGCCCCTATGAACGGATGCTGTTGTGCGTTTAAATATCACGGCCAGGCAAGAAACAACTGCTTGCCATTGGCACATGCACTGCACAATGGTAAAACACGGAAGAACCTATTTATGAATTTCTCATGCGCATAACAAGTAACACCGTTACTCAGGAAGCCGCTGAATCCAGAACTGGTGATTGGTATCTGGTGCAGTGCAAGCCTAGACAAGACGAGCGCGCCGAGGAAAACCTCCAGCGCCAGGGCTATGAATGCTCACGCCCGGCATGCCGCCGAGAGCGGCTGCTGCGCGGTCAGCGGCAATACGTACAAGAGTCCTTGTTCCCGGGTTATCTGTTTATCCATATGCCACAAGGCGCCAATTGGGCTCCATTGCGCTCCACACGTGGCGTAGCGCGGATTGTCGCCTTTGGCGGGCGTCCCCTTGCCGTCAGCAGCGAACTGGTTTTCCAGCTTCAGAGTCGTGCAGAGACTCACATCATCACCACTTTTAACCCCGGTGACAAAGTCACCATCCTCGATCAAGGCTTTGCAGGTATTGAGTCCATTTTCATGGCGATGGACGGCGAAGAACGGGTGATCTTGCTTATCAATTTAATGAACCGCCAGCAACAGATCAGTTTACCGTTGGCGAGTATTGCCAACCGCTAATCAGAGTGCTGACGCTGTCGAGTCAATCAACATAAAGCGCGTTCTCAGGGAATTGACGATGAATCCTGGGGCGGTAGCGTGTTTTATCAAAAAAAGAGTTTAGTAAGCGCCTGCCTGTACGGCGGGTGCTACGCCGAATAGTTAAGGAAGTGCTTGAAACATGACCACCGTAAAACGTAAAGGCATTATCCTCGCCGGCGGTTCGGGCACGCGCTTGCATCCGCTGACATTGGGTGTGTCCAAGCAGATGTTGCCGATCTACGACAAGCCCATGATCTTTTACCCGTTGTCAGTGTTGATGCTGGCGGGCATGCGCGAAATCTTGATTATTTCCACCCCAGAAGACTTGCCGTGCTTCAAGAAGCTTTTGGGCGACGGTAGCCAGTACGGCATTGAACTAAGCTACGCCGAACAGCCTAGCCCTGATGGGTTGGCGCAAGCCTTCATCATCGGCGAGGAGTTTATTGGCCAGGACCCAGTCTGCCTGATCCTGGGTGACAATATTTTCTACGGTCAGAATTTTTCCGGCAATCTTCGCTCCGCCATGGCACAAACAACGGGTGCTACGGTATTCGGCTATCACGTTTCGGACCCTGAGCGTTTTGGTGTTGTTGAATTCGACGGTACTGGGCGTGCGCTGAGTATTGAAGAAAAACCGGTAAAGCCCAAATCCAACTATGCAGTCACAGGTCTGTACTTCTACGACAATGAGGTTGTGCAAATAGCAAAAAAAATCAAGCCATCCTCTCGAGGCGAGCTTGAAATTACAGATGTAAACAGTGCTTACCTGGCGCAGAAAAGTCTGACTGTTGAAATTCTCGGCCGCGGCTTTGCCTGGCTTGACACCGGCACCCATGAGTCGTTGCTGGAAGCCAGTCACTTTGTACATACCATTGAGCAACGCCAAGGTTTGAAAGTGGCCTGTCTGGAAGAAATTGCCTTCAATAATGGCTGGATCACCACCAAGATCTTGGCGGTACAAGCTGAAAAACTCAAGAAGACAGGGTATGGGCAATACTTGGCCAAATTATTGTCGTCTGAGCGAGTCGGGCCATGAAATTTACCTCTGCAGAGCTTCCAGATGTCGTAATTATTGAGCCAGACGTTCATAAAGATGAGCGCGGCTGGTTTATGGAAAGCTTCAATCAGCGACGCTTTGAAGAGGGTTTGCTGAGCCTGGGGCAGCCCGTTCCTGACTTGTTTGTACAAGACAACCACTCGTGCTCTAAAAAAGGAGTACTCCGCGGGTTGCACTATCAACTGGATCCATTCGCACAAGGTAAGCTTGTCAGTGTGGCTCAAGGCGCGGCTTTTGATGTCGCGGTCGATATTCGTGCCGGTTCGCCTACATTTGGCAAGTGGTTCGGAACCGAGTTAAGCGCTGCCAATAAGAAAATGCTGTGGATTCCAGCGGGTTTTGCGCATGGTTTCCTTGCGCTGGAAGACATGACCTTGTTCAGTTATAAAACTACGAGTTACTATAATAAGGATTCAGAGCGTAGTTTGCTTTGGAATGATCCGGTAATTGGGGTTGAGTGGCCACATATTGATGGGTACTTAATCAGTGATAAAGATCTTACTGCACCAGGATTTTCAGATGGTTTAAGTGATGACTAGCTTGCGGTGACGCATGCAGTAAATTGCAAAGCTTAACTCAGTGTAAGTTGCTCGTGGTCAGCAGTGTTGAGTCTATAGGCGAAGCTCTCTAGGGGCTGAATGGCGAATATAAGATGATGGAACCTGCGAAAGTGGATGTTATTATTTTAGTGGAGTCATAATGTCGTATTTAACAGATGCTGAGCTTCAGGGTATGGGTTTTAAAAAGCTTGGCAAAGGCGTAAAAATTAGTGACAAGGCTAGCATATATGATGCTGCAAAAATTGAAATAGGTGATTATTCTAGGATCGATGATTTTTGTGTTGTTTCAGGGAAGGTAGTATTTGGTAAGTTCAACCATATTACCCCTATGTGTTTAGTGGCAGGAGGTCAGCCAGGTATTGTTTTTGGGGATTTTTGTACACTTGCTTATGGTGTTAAGGTGTTTTCGCAATCAGATGATTATTCAGGCGAAACATTAGCTAATTCTTTAGTTCCCAAGAAATTCAAAAAAGAAAAATTTTCCGCTGTCAGTCTTGAACGCCATGTAATTGTGGGCGCCAACTCCGTTATTTTTCCTGGCGTGACAGTTTCAGAAGGTTGTTCGGTTGGCGCCATGACACTGGTTATGGCGAGTACAGACCCGTGGGGAATATATGTAGGGGTCCCTGCAAAGCGTATTAAAGATAGGAAAAAAGATCTTCTGGTATTGGAAGCAGAATTTTTAAGTGAGCTAAAATGATCATTCCATTTAATAAACCACCTTATACCGGTAATGAAGACCAATACGTCATGGCAGCTATGCGCAGCCATAAAATGTCGGGCGATGGCGAGTATACACTAAAGTGTCAGGCATGGTTCGAGAGCAGGCTTTCATGTGCGAAAGCATTGCTGACACCCTCGTGTACGCAGGCTTTGGAGATGGCGGCGATTCTTTTAGATGTGAAGGAGGGTGATGAAGTAATAATGCCCAGCTTTACATTTGTAAGCACCGCTAATGCGTTTGTGTTGAGAGGGGCGAAAATTGTTTTTGTCGACATACGTCCCGATACAATGAACGTAAATGAGGCGCTTATTGAGGCTGCAATAACGGATAAGACCGTCGCTATTGTGGTGGTTCACTATGCAGGTATTTCCTGCGAAATGGACACGATAATGGATATTGCGCAGCGTAGAAACATCTTCGTCATCGAAGATGCCGCTCAAGGTATGTTGTCGTATTATAAAGGACGGCCATTGGGTTCTATAGGGCATCTGGCGGCCTATAGCTTCCATGAAACCAAAAACTACACAAGTGGGGGCGAGGGTGGGCTGTTAATTATAAATGATCCGCAATTTGTCAGTCGGGCAGAAATTATCAGAGAAAAAGGTACTAATAGAAGTCAATTTTTCCGCGGCATGATTGATAAGTATACGTGGGTCGACATTGGCAGCAGCTATTTGCCGAGTGAGCTTCAAGCGGCCTATTTATATGGACAGCTTCAAAAAGTAGATGATATTAACGTAGCGAGAAATGAAATTTGGAATGCCTATTACGAAGCGCTCAAGGATCTTGCTCCGGGTTTCATTGATCTTCCGTTTGTTCCGGAGTGTTGTGTCGGTAACGTCCATATGTTTTACTTGAAGTTGATCGATATAAAGGTACGAACGACGGTGCTCGATTATCTTCGTGCAGCTGAAGTAGGCGCCGTATTCCACTATATTCCTTTGCATTCATCTCCAGCGGGTAAAAATCTAGGTCGCTTTAATGGTGCAGATGTATTTACGACGACAGACAGTGAGCGATTGATTAGGCTTCCAATTTGGTTTGGCATGTCGAGAGATGAGGTTCAGCGTGTTATAGACTGTGTTCGTGCAGCTATAAGTGAAACCCCTCGCAAAAAGGATTGAGCGTGTGGCTAGCGTTTCTGGACGTAATATATTGCATGGTGCGGTACTTACAACCGCTGCGCAGTTATCGAAGATAGGTGGTGGTTTTTTACTTTTAAAATTGATTGCAGTGTATTTAGGTCCTGAAGGAATGGGACAGATCGGAAATTTCATGAGTATGGTTACAATTCTTTCTTTGGTGGCAGGGGGAGGAATTGTAAATGGTATTATAAAATATGTTGCTGCGTTTAAGGATGATAAGAAATCATTACTTGTGTTTGTGTCCTCGGCTAAAGTGTATTCGTTTGTCTTCAGTTTTGTTATTGCGATTGTAGGTTGTCTTTCATCGGAAAAGATAGCGCTTTATATCCTTGGAGACTCGTCCAGGTACTGGTTGATTGTTGTGTTGTCTCTTGCTCAAATGGGATTTGGGTTTACAAATCTGGTGACGGGAGTTTCTAATGGTTTGATGGATACCAGGACGTATGCACGTATACAGATAATCGGGAATTTATTAGTGCTTCCGATAGCCTGGCTGCTGGTGTCAAATTTCTATTTTGTAGGTGCCGCCTTATCAGTTGTATTATTTTATTTGTCCTATTCGTTGCCCGCTTATTATTTTTACCGCCGATCCGCATTTTTTAACAGAGTGCTTATACTCAGTTCGCTACGGTATAATGCAAACCGACTTTCTGTATATACTCTAATGGCGTGTGTTGGGGCTGTCAGTGTTCCTTTGGTTGAGATTGTTGTCAGGGCGCAGTTGATAGACAGCGCAGGGCTCGATGCAGCAGGGCTTTGGCAGGGGTCTATTAAATTATCCAGTGCTTACATGGGATTTTTTACAGTATTTCTGGCTGTCTATTTTATGCCGTTGGTAGTTAGGCTGGAGGATAAAAAAGAAATATCGGTTGCGGTGATTCGATTTGTGATGCTTGTTATGGCGGTTTTTTTGGCTGGGGCTTTATGCCTTTATGTCTTTCGCGCAACATTTATTCCTCTGTTATTGTCCCCTCGCTTTGTGGCGCTAGAAGACTTGATACAATATCAGCTTGTGAGCGATTTTTTCAGGGTTTCTTCTTATGTTGTTGGGTTTGTTGTTATTGCAAAATCCTCGCTGAAAATATATTTGTGTTCTGAGATTGCACAGGGGTTGCTGTTTATGGGGTTGAGTTGCCTATTCTTAAGTCAGGGAATGTCTTTGAAGGGGGTGCTGTTCGCAAATATAATAATGAATGTTGTGTATTTCGTTGCGTCCATGATAGGTTTTTGTGTGTATTTAAGATTTTATGCGGGGAGTAAAAAGTGCAGTTAGTGAGTGTGGTTGTCTCGTGCTATAACCAAAGGGGCTATATTGAAGCATGTTTGGACAGTATCTTGTCTCAAGATGTGAGTTTTCCTTATGAGTTAATTGTGTCGGATGATTGTTCGACTGATGGAACGCAAGAAGTGCTGTTGAATTATCGGCTTATCGATGATTCCAGAATTAATCTTTTGCTTCGAGAAAAGAATGTCGGCGCTGCAGCTAACTATCATGGCCTTCATGGTATGGCCAGGGGTGACTTTGTTTTTCACTTTGACGGTGATGATGTCATGTTGCCTGGTAAGTTGCAGGAACAATTTGATGTTTTTATGGAGCATCCTGATGTCAATATAGTGATGCATAAGGCAATTTATTTTTCGGATGACGGGCAATATTGTTCAGAAACACAGTTCCCCGATCATTCTGCAGGCGAGTTGTTTTTTTTTAGTGTCTCAGAACTTGCACGGTGGGGAACCATTGCAGTTCATGGTTCGTACGCCTACCGACGTTCTTCTCGTACGGCAGTTATTGATCGGGAGTTTATGGAATGGTTTTTCGCGATGGACTCTCTGATCAATGGTGGTAAAGGGGCTTTTATAAATAGAGCCTATATCAAGTACAGATGCAATGTGACAAGTTCATCGTATCTCTCAAGTAGAAATGGCAAAATTAAAGCCTATAATCTATATTTTGCTGACCTTTACGAATATTTCGGCAGTCACAAAAATTTGCGATTGGATTTGTATGCCAATTTTTTAGTTACAGCCTTGGCAATGTGCAAGTCTGTGCGCATGTTTCCAATGAGTGGTGTTGGCTTTTTTCTTAAAAATATTAAATACTTTAGACCGTCGATTTTTATTGAGACCTTTAAGGTCAGAATGAAGGTAGGTCCTAAGGAAAGCATAAGGTAATCAGATTGAACGGAAATGGCGCTGAGGTATATTCTGCGACCTCCGATAGGTCTAGAAATTATTGCACAGTAATATGGGCTGCTTTAGTGTTGCTTGTTGTTATAGGATTTCCACGCATCTATGCGACAGAACTTCCTATGGCGTTACTGCTTGTGCCTTTCTATTTTGTGGGTTTTCTTCGGTTTCAAGCGAAAAACTGCTACTTTTTATTGATGTTTTCAATGTTGTTTGTTTGTTGGTTGCTTGTAGGCGTAGCGGCATTCCTGATGGGGGATGGTACGACAATGGATATAAGTTTTCATTTGATCGTATCTTCCAAGTTGTGGTTAAATGTCTTTTTCGGTTATGTGATTTACACAACAGTAAAAGAGAATAATGCGGCGCTTCTTATATGGTTGCTGATTCAGGTGTTAGTTGTATGTGTCTCAATGATGAGTCACGAATTTTATCAGTTTCTTCTGGGTTTTATATCGCCGCGTTCAGCGAGTGTCTTTCAACATATATTTGGGCTAAGAGCGTTAGGTTTTGGGCTGTACCATGTCGATGGTGCTCTGACGCTTGTGATCGCAACGTATTACTATCTTCTCATCGCTAAACCGTCACTGCCTAAAACGCTGTTGCTTGTGGTCATGCTGCCTATATCTATGGCTGTAGCACGAAGTGCAATTGTGGCATATGTAATTTTTAGCATGCTGAGGCGCGGGATTATCGCCAAGCTCTGTCTGTGTGCCGCGGTTCTGATGATGACTATGCTTTCTCTTATTGTCAGTCAGGGCCCTTTGTATGAGGCAACAGAAATTTTCAGGAATTTTCTGAATCAGGGGGAGTTACGCAGTGATAGCGTTAGCGCATTGGCGAACATGTATGTGCTGCCTGATAACCTTGAAACCTATATGCTGGGTGTGGGCAAGTATTTTGATTCTGATTCGTCGGGACTGAAATTTTATATGGGCACTGATGTCGGTTACTTGAGGGTGTTGTTTTACTCTGGCGTGGGCTCGGTACTTCTTTTTGTGCTGCTCAATGTGTCAGGCCTAGTGAGTGTCTTAGGGGCGCGCACTTGTACGGGTAGTTACGATACAAAGGCATTTGCTGTTGCGCTTGCTTGTCTTTTTATTATTGTAAATTTTAAAGGTTTGCAAGTGATATCAATATTCGCCTTTGTGCTCTGCTTTTATGCTTCTGACAGGAATAAGCAGTCCGTGCAAGTAACACCCTAGCGGCCGATGCTGATGTGGATATAGTGTTGCTGAATTGATATAGGGAGATGCAGGTTGCAGATCGACAAGTTGAAAGTTGCTCGGATTTCGACGGTTCCTTTTTTTGTGTTGACTCAGTTGAAAGCACAAATCAATGCGCTGAGTTCGTCTGGTATGTCAGTGACTGTTATTACCAGTGATGATGAAATGAGCGAAAAATTGGCGTCGGAAACGATCTTCACCTTTTTGCCGATTAATATTGAGCGAGCAATCAGTCCGGTAAGAGATTTCTTCAGCCTGGTGGCATTGAGCTTAGCTTTCAACAAGCTTAAATTTGATATTGTTCACTCTACAACGCCCAAGGCCGGGCTGCTCAGTGCAATAGCCGGCTTTATCGCAGGTACGCCTGTCAGACTGCACACCTTTACTGGCCAAACCTGGGTAACAACAACAGGGATCAAGCGCTCTATCTTGATGTTCTGCGACAGAGTGATTGCCCGGCTGAATACACATTGCTATGCGGACAGTGCGAGTCAGAGAGATTTTTTGATTTCTAGTGGGATAATCAAGGCTGAAAAAATATCAGTCATCGGTGCAGGTTCCTTGGCAGGTATTGATCTTGAGCGCTTCAATCCGCGCCGATACAGTGCCAGTGAGCTACAGGCATTGCGGCATGATTTGAACATTCCCAGCACCGCAAAAATACTTTTGTTTGTGGGTCGAATTACACCTGATAAGGGTATCTGTGAACTGATTTCAGCATTCAGTGACATTGTAAAAACTAATGATGAAGTGTTTCTGGTTCTGGTTGGTCCCTTTGAATCTGATGGTGAGTCTGTTGTCAACCAGGTCGGCCCCGGCGTTCTCAGCAAAATTAAAACGGTTGGTTTCTCAAGCGAACCGGAAAAGTACATGGCCCTTGCAGATGTGCTTTGTCTGCCCAGTTATCGCGAAGGGTTCGGTACTGTAGTCATTGAGGCTGCTGCGATGGGAACACCTGCGATTGGTACCGATATTTATGGTTTGTCTGATGCAATTGTGAATGGTGAAACAGGTGTCTTGGTGCCTGTGAGAGACACTGCATCACTCAAGGCAAGTATCCTTGCTGTGTTAGACGACCCCGAGCGACTTTCCGCAATGGGTGTTGCTGCGCGAGATCGTGCCATTCGCGATTTTGGGTCGAAAGCCTATTCAGAGTTGCTGATCGAAGAGTACAAGAGGTTTTTTAATTGACTATTGAAGCAAACTCTGTGCCTCAGCGTGTTCTGATTACTGGAGCAACGGGCTTTGTAGGCGGGGCATTGGTGAAGTCCCTGTCTGATGACTTACGTTACCTGCCCATTGCAGTGATGCGCTCCAAGATACGGGCCGCCATGCATAATGCACCGACTGTTTATATTGCGGATTTATCCTCTACGACTGACTGGAGCGGTGCTTTAAAAGGGTGTGCCCTGGTCATCCATGCTGCTGCTCGCGTTCATGTAATGAACGAAACAGCTTCGGATGCGTTGGCTGAGTTCAGGAAAGTCAATGTAGCGGGTACCATCCGGCTTGCTCGGCAAGCTGCCGAAGCGGGGGTCAGGCGCTTTGTATTTATCAGCTCTGTCAAAGTAAATGGTGAGTGTACTGACGGAGGTCGGCCTTTTTCCGCGGACGATTTACCTGCACCCTCTGACCCCTACGGGCTTTCCAAGCAAGAAGCGGAAGACGCACTGCGATGTGTTTCTGCTGAAACAGGGATGGAAGTTGTCATCATACGGCCTACCTTGGTGTATGGCCCCGGCGTGAAGGCCAACTTTCGAAGCATGATGGGGTGGCTCAAAAAAGGTGTCCCCTTGCCTTTTGGTGCCATTCATAACAAGCGCAGTTTGGTCTCTATCGATAACCTTGTCAGTTTGATTACGGTTTGTTTGAGTCACCCGAGAGCGGCGGATCAAGTTTTTCTGGCCAGCGATGGTGTCGATTTATCGACCACAGAGTTGCTAAAGAAGACAGCTGCTGCGCTAGGCGTTAAAAGTCGGCTGATTCCCGTCCCCGCTCGTTTATTGACTATCTGCGCCATTGTTGCAGGGCGGCGCTCATTGTCACAAAGGTTATGCGGTTCATTACAGGTTGATATTCGAAAGAACCAGACAGTTTTAGGTTGGTTGCCGCCAGTTGCGATAGACGATGCTTTGAAGAGAACTGCCAATGAATTTCTGGGGCGTGACTAATGTTGAATTTGTTGTGGTTTTTGCCATTGGTTTTTCTGGGATCTCTGGTAGGCACTGCCGGATTACGACGGTATGCACTATCCAATAGCTTGATTGATATACCCAATGCCCGAAGTTCTCATGTGCTTCCTACCCCGAGGGGAGGGGGCGTGGCCATTGTCTTCTCGTATCTATGTGGCGCGCTCCTACTCGCTTTCATGGGGTTTGTTGAGTGGAATATTACCTTGGCAATTGCGATACCTGGTGCGCTGGTGGCAGTAATCGGTTTTCTCGATGACCATGGTCATATACCGGCGCGCTGGCGGTTATTGGGGCATTTCACTGCCGCAGTCATCGGTATGTACCTGCTCGGTGGATTGCCGGCAATTCAATTCTTTGGCATGCCCATCGATTTTGGCTGGGTGGGTTATTTGTTGGGCAGTCTCTATCTGGTCTGGTTGTTGAATCTTTACAACTTTATGGACGGCATCGACGGCCTTGCCAGTATGGAGGCAATTTTCGTTTGCCTTGGCGGAGCGCTTCTGTACGCGCTTTGTGGGTACACCAGCTTTGTGTGGGGGCCCGTTGCCCTGGCCCTGGCTGTTGCAGGTTTCTTGTACTGGAACTTCCCGCCAGCCCGAATCTTCATGGGGGACGCAGGCAGTGGTTTCCTGGGCATCACTCTGGGATTTTTGTCTTTGCAAGTAGCTTGGGTTAATCCAGCTTTGCTTTGGGGCTGGCTGATTTTGCTCGGTGTGTTCATCGTCGATGCAACCTGCACCTTGATAGTCCGATTGTTCAAGGGTGACAAGGTCTACGAGGCTCATCGCAGCCATGCCTATCAGTTTGCATCGCGACAATATCGCAGTCATTCAACTGTTAGCTGGTCAGTTACTGGTATAAATCTGGTTTGGTTGTTACCGATCGCTGTTCTGGTCGCGTTAGGTGAGCTCGATGGTGCAGCCGGCTTGTTGATAGCCTACGTGCCGCTTATTCTCCTGGCCTTGCGCTTCAAGGCCGGCCAGCGTGAGAGTTGATCAGTGCTTTCTATCTCCATGGATTCAGTTGCGATGGAGATGAATGCGCTTTTCATGTTATTAGATATGAAACGTTTGAATCCGGAACGTGTTGCTCGCTTTATTTGAAAAGGATATTTAAATGCTTCGCCAATGGTTACTTCAACTTTCTCGGCGGCAGAAAAGGCTGATTCAGGTTGCGACCGATGTGGTGCTGGTCTGGGCTGCGCTCTGGCTGGCGTTCGTGGTGCGTCTGGGTATTGACGATATGATCGGTTTCGTCAGGTTACACTTTTGGCTATTTGTAGCTGCCCCAATAGTGGCCATCCCATTTTTCATCCGTTTTGGGATGTATCGCGCCGTAATGCGCTACTTCGGCAACGATGCGATTATTGCAATTATCAAGGCCGTCAGTCTGTCTTCGCTGGTTTTGGCCGTGGTCATGTACTGGTATAGCACTCCAGCGAATGTTGTACCGCGGTCGATCATTTTCAACTACTGGTGGCTGAGTCTGGTAATGCTCGGCGGTTTACGGTTGGCAATGCGTCAGTACTTTCTGGGTGACTGGTTTTCTGCTGCCCAGCATGTGCCGTTTGCCAGTCGTGACGATGGCCTGACCCGTGTTGCCGTTTACGGTGCTGGAGCCGCAGGCAACCAGTTGGTTGCGGCCTTGCGCATGGGGCGGGTCATGCGGCCGGTGGCATTTATCGATGATGATGAAGGCATTAGTGACCGCATTATCTCCGGTTTGCAGGTCTTTAAACCTGAACGTATTCAACAGATGATCGATCGTACGGGTGCGCACGAAGTGCTGCTGGCAATTCCTTCTTCGTCCCGCGCTCGTCGTCGCGAAATCCTGGGTTTGCTCGAAGGCTTTCCTCTGCACGTTCGCAGTGTTCCCGGGTTTATGGATCTGGCCAGTGGTCGAGTCAAGGTGGACGATATCCAGGAAGTTGATATCGCCGACTTACTGGGCCGTGACCCGGTGCCTGCACAAGGCGAGTTGCTGTCGCACTGCATTAAAGGCCAGTGTGTTCTGGTCACAGGTGCGGGAGGGTCCATCGGTTCGGAACTGTGTCGCCAGATTTTGGCGCTTGAGCCCACTACCTTGTTACTGTTTGAGCACAGTGAGTTCAATCTTTACAGTATTTTCGGTGAGCTGGAGCAGCGAGTTAATCGCGAGTCGCTATCGGTCAAGGTACTGCCGATCCTGGGCTCTGTACGTAATCCGCACAAACTGCTGGATGTGATGAAGACCTGGCATGTGGATACCGTGTATCACGCTGCGGCCTACAAACATGTGCCAATGGTTGAACACAATATTGCCGAAGGTGTGCTGAACAACGTTATCGGCACGCTGAACACCGCACAGGCAGCCCTGCAGTCGGGTGTCGCCAACTTCGTCCTTATTTCCACCGACAAGGCCGTACGGCCCACCAATGTGATGGGCAGTACCAAGCGCCTGGCTGAGATGACGCTGCAAGCGCTCAGCGGCGAATCTGCGCCTGTGCTGTTTGGCGATTCAGCCAATGTCTCACGGGTTAATAAAACCCGCTTCACCATGGTCCGTTTTGGCAATGTATTGGGCTCTTCCGGGTCGGTGATTCCACTGTTCCACAAGCAGATCAAGAGCGGTGGTCCCCTGACTGTGACTCACCCCAAGATTACCCGTTACTTCATGACCATCCCTGAGGCTGCACAGTTAGTGATTCAGGCCGGGTCAATGGGGCGGGGTGGGGATGTCTTTGTGCTGGACATGGGCGAGCCAGTGCGCATTGTGGAGCTGGCGGAGAAAATGATTCATCTCTCCGGTTTGAGCGTCCGTTCCGATAAAAATCTGCATGGTGATATCGAAATTCAATTCACGGGTTTGCGCCCCGGCGAAAAACTTTACGAAGAGTTACTGATTGGCGACAACGTGGTAGCCACCCGGCACCCTATGATTATGTGTGCGAATGAGGACCTGTTGCCTTGGGATGAACTCAAGCAACGGTTGACGCAACTGCTTGAAGCCGTTGATCAGGATGACTATATGCGGGTTCGCCAGTTGTTGCGCGAGACGGTCAGTGGTTATGCGCCTGAAGGTGAAATCGTCGACTGGATTCATCAGCAGCGTCGTGCTGAGCCATCTTGATTACATACTCTGCAATGCTCTGATTTTTGACACTCGCTAACCATCGCCTAAGTTTGAATTACAGCTCAGGAAAGCTGTTTTCAACTTAACGATGTAATGGAGTGTCAAATATGCGTACTGCTTTTCTCTCTTCGATCTTGTTTGCTTTTATGGTGGGTGTTTCCGGTGTGGCTCATGCTGCACCTGCAGCCGGTGCGGTTGAGACGGTTGTTGCCGCGCCAGTGGTGTCAGATGCAAAAGTAGCCACCATTAATATCAATACCGCTGATGAGGCCACCCTCCAGCGTGAACTCTCTGGTGTAGGTGCAGTTAAAGCCAAGGCGATCGTGGCTTATCGTGAAGCCAATGGTGACTTTACTTCAGCCGAAGAGCTGCTGGAGGTCAAAGGGATAGGCAAAGTCATTTTTGAGAGAAATCGCGACAAGATTGCTATCAATTAAGCCAGTAAAATCAACAGAAAAAGCCAGTCATTGACTGGCTTTTTTTGTTTTGAACGTTCAGAAATGTGGTGCAGATTGCTTCAATGCTGTGCGTGTGGCTTCGAAAATCTTCTGTTTCAGTGCATCACTTTCTGCGCCGCGGGCGAGTACCAATGCTCCTACCAGGGTGGCGAAAATCACAATGCTCTGGTCTTCTGTGTCTGGCCCTTGCAGGGTGGCCTGGATCTGTTTAAGCCTGGCATCGATGACATAGTCCGTGGTTGCACTGGCTTGGCCCTGTTGTGCCATTTCTGCGGACATGGTCGGCAGCGGGCAGCCCTCATGAGGGGACGTCAGGTGCCATTCGGACAAGTACGCATCGATAAATGCGTGTAGCGGCTGCGGTTGGCTGAACAGGTCGTCGCAGATGCGATCCACTTCGCCTGCCGCGTGTTGCAATGCCTTTTCGACCAGGTCGTTTTTGGATGAAAAGTGGGCATAGAAACCACCGTGAGTGAGACCCAGGGATTTCATCAGGGGCTGCAGGCCCGTCGCACCAATACCGTCTCGTCGAAAGAGCCCGGACGCTTCTTTTACGATGCGCTGGTGGGTTTGAGCTTTGTGATCTTGTGAGTAGCGCATGGCAGGTGTCTCTTTATGCAATGGACCATCATAGCTTCGACTTTCAAGCAGATGCAGTGGGTATTGATGCAACTGTATGTAGGTTTTTGCCCAGCGATGCTCATATCTTGGGTTGCAGACCCTGACCGCTTATCTGATTACCTGTCCTTTGATTCTTTGGCGTCCATTTCGGCATTGCGTTCGGCGACGCGTTTGCGTTGTTCATCGGTCAGTTCAACTTTGTTGGCGGTGTCTCGCAAAGTCATCAGGCCGCCTACGATGACACCAATGGCGACGACGAGAATTAACCAGGCATACCAAGGCATAGAGTGTTCTCCTAATTGACAGCATCACCGGGCAAGACCTGCGCAGTGGGCTGTTGTTTATCCTGTTAAGTGAGTAAGTATTCACTGCTTCAAGTGTAGGCCGGTTATTCCTTCATGTGCGGTATAACCTTGGGAATGACTAAAAACGTGAATTTACGATCATCGGGTGCCGGTGAGCGCCTGGTTCCGCTACAATGCGCGCCGATTTCGACCAGCCTGAGAACCCGCTAATGTCCGACTGCCAGACTCCTATTATCGTCGCCCTGGATTTCCCAACGCGTGACGCCGCATTGAAACTGGCTGATCAGTTGGACCCCAAGCTGTGCCGCGTCAAAGTGGGTAAAGAGCTGTTCACCAGCTGTGCTTCGGAAATTGTCGGCACCCTGCGTGACAAGGGTTTTGAAGTGTTCCTGGACCTGAAGTTCCACGATATCCCCAACACCACTGCAATGGCGGTCAAGGCCGCTGCTGAAATGGGCGTGTGGATGGTCAACGTTCACTGTTCGGGCGGTTTGCGCATGATGGCCGCTTGCCGTGAAGTACTCGATAAGCGTGCTGGCCCGCAGCCCTTGCTGATTGGCGTGACTGTACTGACCAGCATGGAACGTGAAGACCTGGCCGGTATTGGCCTGGATATCGAGCCTCAGGAGCAGGTGCTGCGTCTGGCCGCCCTGGCCGAGAAGGCCGGCATGGACGGCCTGGTGTGTTCTGCCCTGGAGGCGCAAGCGCTGAAGGCTGCGCACCCGGGTCTGCAACTGGTGACTCCGGGGATTCGTCCTGCTGGCAGCGCCCAGGATGATCAGCGCCGTATTCTGACGCCGCGTCAGGCGCTGGATGCCGGTTCTGACTATCTGGTGATCGGTCGCCCGATCAGCCAGGCAGCAGACCCGGCCAAGGCGCTGGCGGCTGTGGTCGCCGAGCTGGCTTAAAGCACGGTGTGGGAGCTGGTCAGCCAGCTCCCACAGCCAGTCTGTGTGTCAGACCTTCAACACCAGCTTGCCGTTGTTTTCCCCGCTAAACAGTTTCATCAGGGTTTCCGGAAACGTTTCCAGCCCTTCGACAATATGCTCTTGGCTTTTTAGCTGGCCCTTGAGCAGCCATCCCGCCATTTCCTGCCCGGCCGCTGCATAGCGATCGGCGTAGTCCATCACCACAAAGCCTTCCATGCGCGCGCGATTGACCAGCAGTGACAAGTAGTTGGCCGGGCCTTTTACCGCTTCCTTGTTGTTGTACTGGCTGATTGCGCCGCAGATGATGACCCGTGCCTTGAAGTTAAGGCGGCTCAATACCGCATCGAGAATATCCCCGCCCACGTTGTCGAAAAACACGTCAACGCCTTTAGGGCATTCACGCTTGAGGCCTGCGAGTACGTCTTCGCTCTTGTAGTCAATCGCGCCGTCAAAACCGAACTCGTCGACCAGCCTTGCACATTTCTCCTTGCCGCCGGCAATGCCGACTACGCGACAGCCCTTCAACTTGGCGATTTGCCCGGCAATGCTGCCAACAGCACCCGCTGCCCCGGAGATCACCACGGTGTCTCCTGCTTTCGGTGCGCCGACGTCCAGCAACGCGAAGTAGGCAGTCATGCCGGTCATGCCCAGGGCGGACAGATACACCGGTAGAGGAACCAGTTTCGGGTCCACCTTGTAGAAACCGCGCGGCTCACCCACGAAATAATCCTGCACGCCCAGGGCACCGTTTACGTAATCACCCACAGCAAATCCCGGGTGTGCGGAGGCAATGACCTTGCCGACACCCAGAGCGCGCATCACATCGCCAAGTGCCACCGGCGGGATATAGGACTTGCCTTCGTTCATCCAGCCACGCATGGCCGGGTCGAGGGACAGGTACTCGTTCTTGACCAGGATCTGGCCGTCTTCGGGTTGCACCACCGGGACTTGCTGGAAAGTGAAGGTGTCACGGGTCGCTGCGCCGACTGGACGTTTGGCGAGCAGGAATTGGCGGTTTGTCTGGTCAGTCATTGCTATAACTCTGTAGAGATTAATGACTGTTGATAGACCTTCTCACGCTGCAGGGCAAGGGAATGCGCGTTTGCGAATAGGTTTTTATCAGCACCAGTGATCTTCATAGGCAGGCTTTTATCACTCGGATAAATAAGCGGCTCGTTGCGCCCGAGCTGTTCGGGGCGCAGATTTACTCTTGTGAGGGGCAGAACAATGGGTATCACATTTGCCGGGCAAGTGGCGCTGGTTACCGGGGGTGGGGCGGGTATCGGCCGGGCTACGGCGCTGGCGTTTGCCGCTGAGGGCTTGAAAGTGGTGGTGGCAGATCTTGACAGGGCAGGTGGTGAGGCAACTGTCGAGCAGATCAATGCCATGGGTGGCAACGCTGTGTTCGCAGGCTGTGATGTCACGGTTGAGGCACAGGTCAAGCAACTGATGGAGCAGGTAATCAGCACCTACGGTCGTCTGGACTATGCCTTCAACAATGCGGGAATCGAGATCGAACAGGGTCGCCTGGCGGATGGCACGATGGATGAGTTTGACGCGATCATGGGGGTGAACGTCAAAGGTGTGTGGCTGTGCATGAAGTACCAGTTACCCTTGATGCTGGCCCAGGGCGGCGGGGCGATCGTCAATACGGCGTCGGTGGCGGGGCTGGGCGCTGCGCCGAAGATGAGTATCTATTGCGCGTCCAAACATGCGGTTATCGGGCTGACCAAGTCTGCGGCCATTGAGTATGCGAAAAAGCATATCCGGGTCAACGCTGTGTGCCCGGCGGTGATTGATACCGATATGTTCCACCGGGCTTATGAGGCTGATCCGCGCAAGGCCGAGTTTGCCGCGGCGATGCACCCTGTGGGGCGTATCGGCAAAGTTGAGGAAGTGGCCAGCGCCGTGCTGTATCTGTGCTCCGACGGCGCGGCGTTTACTACTGGCCATGCCTTGGCGGTTGATGGCGGGGCATTGGCGATTTAAGGCTACGGGCTTGTTCGTGATACAGCTGACTCGGTTTTTGCAGCTGGATCGAGTTGATGCCATCGCGAGCAAGCCCGCTCCCACATAGGTTTAAAGGGTTTAGTTAACGGGATTTCCAATTCAGGATCATCAGGGTTAACACCCCCGCCACGATGCCCCAGAAGGCCGAGCCGATCGAGAACAGGGTCATGCCTGATGCGGTGACCATAAAGGTGACCAGAGCAGCTTCACGCTCCCTGGATTCGCTCATGGCAATGCTCAGGCCGTTCATGATCGAGCCGAACAGTGCCAGCGCCGCAATGGACAGCACCAGTTCCTTTGGCAGTGAGGCGAACAGCGCGGCCAGGGTGGCGCCAAAAATACCGGCAATGCCATAGAAAATCCCGCACCACATGGCTGCGGTGTAGCGTTTTTTCGGGTCTTCGTGGGCATGGGGGCCGGTACAGATGGCAGCACTGATCGCCGCCAGGTTGATGCCGTGGGAGCCGAAAGGAGCGAGCAGCAATGAGGCCACCCCTGTGGTGGTGATCAGCGGCGAGGCCGGGACGTTATAGCCATCTGCCCGCAGTACGGCCATGCCCGGCATGTTTTGCGAGGTCATGGCCACTACAAACAGGGGGATGCCGATGCTGATGGTTGCCGCCAGCGAGAATGATGGTGTGGTCCACACCGGGACGGCCACCTCAAGAGCAAAGCCGCTGAAGTCCAGGAGCCCGAGCATGCCCGAAAGCAGCGTGCCAATCAGCAAGGCTGCCAGCACGGCATAGCGCGGTGACAGGCGTTTGACTATCAGGTAGGTGAAAAACATGCCGATGACCAGGCCGGTGCGGTGTTGCGCGGCGACGAAGATTTCGCTGCCGATCTTGAACAGGATGCCTGCCAGCAGCGCGGCGGCCAGGGATGAGGGGATGCGTTTGACCAGGCGCTCAAAGCTGCCGGTCATGCCGCAGATAATCACTAGCACCGCGCAGGTGATATAGGCGCCGATGGCCTCGCCGTAACTGACACCGCCCAGGCTGGTGATCAGCAGCGCTGCCCCCGGTGTAGACCAGGCGATGGTAATTGGTGTGCGATAACGTAAAGACAGACCTATGCTGCAAACAGCCATGCCGATTGACAGTGCCCAGATCCACGATGAAATCTGCCCGCTGGTAAGGCCTGCCGCCTGGCCAGCCTGAAACATCAGGACAAGGGAGCTGGTATAGCCGGTCATCATGGCGATAAAGCCTGCGACCACCGCCGAAGGTGAGGTGTCTGCCAGTGGATGCAAGCGCGGCTGCGTGGCGTCGTTCATTGAACGGTCTTCCTTGTGTGCTATATGAGTTGGAGCAGGCCACTAGCCTAAACGTAAAGGTTGCATTCAGTTGCGATACAGCCGGGTTCGTAAACGACCGTACAGTCGTACTGGCACTCTGCTTTGTGTACAATGCGCCCTGTTTTTTGCATTAATTCCTGGTCGGTGACACCCGTTTACGTACTAACGTAACGCCTTATTCACCGCCGCTTCCCACACGAGTGCCCATGAACGAACAGTTGCAGCCTCTCAAGAAACCATCCCGCGCAGGCAAGGCCGGCCGCAGTGGAACCCAGGACGATATCGTCTACGCGCATATTTTCGAGGCGATCCTTGAACAACGCTTGGCGCCTGGTACAAAGTTGAGTGAAGAGGCTCTGGGCGAAATTTTCGGCGTGAGCCGCACCATTATTCGTCGTGCCTTGTCGCGTCTGGCCCATGAGGGGGTTGTGCTGTTGCGACCCAATCGCGGTGCGGTGGTGGCGAGTCCGAGCGTAGAAGAAGCGCGCCAGGTGTTTTTGGCCCGCAGGTTGGTTGAAAAGGCCATCACTGAATTGGCGGTGGTGCATGCCACGGCTGACGATCTGGCGCAATTGCGCAAGATGGTACAGGACGAGCGCGACAGTTTTTCGCGGGGTGATCGGGGTGCTGGTATTCGTCTGTCAGGCGAGTTCCACCTCAAGCTGGCCGAAGCGGCCAAGAATGCGCCGCTGATCAGCTTCCAGCGCAGCCTGGTGTCGCAAACTTCGCTGATTATTGCCCAGTACGAGAGTGGCAACCGTTCACACTGTTCTTATGATGAACACATGCAGTTGATTGATGCTATTGAAGCGCGTGATGCCGCCCAGGCAGTGCACTTGATGATGCATCACATGGATCATATCGACAGCAAGCTCAACCTCGATGAAGAAAGCGCTTCGGATGACTTGCATGCGGTGTTCTCGCACTTGCTGCAAACCAAGGGCAAAAGCCCCCGGCCTGCGGCCAAGCTCTAAACACCGCATGTAATGTGGGAGCGGGCTTGCTCGCGATGCAGGCGACGCGGTCGGGCAGGCAAACGGCAGTGATGCCATCGCAGGCAAGCCAGCTCCCACAGGTTTTGCAGTGCTCACAAAATTCGAGCCTTGCAGGGTTCACTGTGGGAGCGGGCTTGCTCGCGATGCAGGCGGCGCGGTCTGGCAGGCAAACGGCAGTGATGCCATCGCAGGCAAGCCAGCTCCCACAGGTTTTGCAGTGCTTACAAAATCCGAGCCTTGCAGGGTTCACTGTGGGAGCGGGCTTGCTCGCGATGCAGGCGACGCGGTCTGGCAGGCAAACGGCAGTGATGCCATCGCAGGCAAGCCACACAGGTTTTTATGTAATGCCCGCTGCCTCAGCGCTGATGCACCAGATTGCCCGCCGCATAGGTCTGTTGCACGGTGCGGTCATCGCCCAGGGTCATCAGCACAAACAGCGTTTCGGCAATGTTTTTTGACTGTTTGAGGCGATAGCTCATTAGTGGTGTGGCGTTGTAATCCAGTACCAGGAAGTCAGCATCACTGCCCGGTTGCAGATTGCCGATCCTGTCTTCCAGACGCAGTGCCCGCGCGCCGCCCAGTGTGGCCAGATACAGCGACTTGAACGGGTTCAGGCGTGCACCCTGCAACTGCATGACCTTGTAGGCTTCGTTCAGGGTGTTGAGCAGTGAGAAGCTGGTGCCTGCACCCACATCCGTGCCCAGGCCGACATTCAGTTTGTGTTTCTCGGCCATCGGCAGGTTGAACAGGCCACTGCCCAAAAACAGGTTGGACGTCGGGCAGAACGCCACCGCTGAGCCCGTTTCGGCCAGTCGCGCACACTCCTCATCACACAGATGCACACCGTGGGCAAATACCGAACGTTCGCCCAGCAGTTGGTAGTGATCGTACACATCCAGATAGCCTTTACGCTCCGGGAACAGCGACTTGACCCACTCGATTTCCTGAAGGTTCTCGCTGATATGGGTGTGCAGATACACATCCGGGTATTCGCCCAGCAACTTGCCCGCCAGGGTCAATTGCTCCGGGGTGCTGGTCGGCGCGAAACGCGGGGTTACTGCGTAGTGCAGACGGCCTTTGCCGTGCCAGCGTTCGATCAGAGCCTTGCTTTCGCTGTAGCCCGTTTCTGCGGTGTCTGTCAGATAGTCCGGCGCATTGCGATCCATCATCACCTTGCCGGCGATCAGGCGCAGGTCCAGTCGTTGCGCGGCCTCAAATAGGGCGTCGACTGACTGCGGGTGCACGCTGCCGAATACCAGGGCCGTGGTGGTGCCGTTGCGCAGCAGTTCTTTCAGGAAAACGTCAGCGACTTCGTCAGCATGAGCCTTGTCGGCGAACTGGTTTTCGCATGGGAAGGTGTAGGTGTTGAGCCAGTCGAGCAGTTGCTCGCCGTAGGCACCGATCATCCCGGTTTGTGGGAAGTGGATATGGGTGTCGATAAAGCCGGGGGTGATCAGTGCGTCTTTGTACTCGGTGACTGCAACGTCGGCGGCCAGCGTGCCCAGCAGCTCGTTGGCCGGGCCAACCGCCTTGATCTGGCCGTTGTCGACCACCAGCAAACCGTCTTCAAAATATTCATAGGAGGCCTCGATCCCGACTTCGGCGGGGTCGGCGATGCTGTGCAAAATGGCGGCGCGATAGGCTTTACAGGTCATGACAATTCTCAGTGTGTGGCATGGCTGCGTCGCGAAGACGGCAGCAATTGTTTAATGGATTCAGATGACGCGCTGTCGGCGCTCGCAGTGTGCTGGCCGAAATGGGTGTTGTAAGTGGCGATGATTTCGCCGGCGATGGAAATCGCGATTTCAACCGGCAGTTTGCCTTTGACTTCGCTCAAGCCCATCGGGCAGCGCATTCGCTGCAAATTTGAGGCGCCGATACCGCGCTCACGCAGGCGATGTTCGAACTTCACACGTTTGGTTTTGGAGCCAATCAAGCCGAAGTAGGTAAAGTCGTTGCGTTTGAGCAGGGCCGCGCTGAGTTCCAGGTCCAGGGCGTGATTATGCGTCATGACGATGCAGTAGCAACCCGCTGGCAATCCATCTACCTCGTCGACGGGCTCATCGGTGACGATTTTTTCCACGCCTTGAGGGATCGGGGCAGGGAATTCCTGCTCCCGCGAGTCGATCCAGCGCACCCGGCATGGCAGGCTGGCGAGCAACGGCACCAGTGCCCGGGCCACATGCCCGGCGCCAAATACGGCGATCTGCGCCTGCACCTGGCCCATGGGCTCGAACAGCAGCACGGCCACGCCGCCACAGCACTGACCCAGGCTGGCACCGAGGCTGAAACGTTGCAAATGGGTGTCTTGCTTGCCGCTGCTGAGCATCTGCCGGGCAATTTCCATGGCCTTGTATTCCAGGTGGCCACCGCCGATGGTGTCGAATATCTGTTCGGCGCAAATCACCATCTTCGAGCCGGCATTACGCGGGGTTGAGCCTTGCTCTTCGATAATGGTCACCAGCACGCAAGGTTCACCTCGCTGCTGCAGTTGGGCCAGGGCGCTGATCCAGTTATTCATGCTGCTCTCCCGACAGGATTTTGCGCATTTGCTCACAGCCCCACAGCACCCGTTCCGGTGTCGCTGGTGCATCTATCGCCGGTTGCACGCGGTAGTCAGCCAGGCTCGCAACGGCGTCCTTGATTGCGCACCAGGCGGCGATACCCAGCATAAACGGCGGCTCGCCGACGGCTTTGGAGTGGAACACGGTGTCTTCGGGGTTTTTGCGGTTTTCCACCAGGGTGACGCGCAGGTCCAGTGGCATGTCCGCCACCGCCGGGATTTTGTAGCTGGCCGGGCCATTGGTCATCAGCTTGCCCTTGGCGTTCCATACCAGCTCTTCCATGGTCAGCCAGCCGGCGCCCTGAATATAGCCGCCTTCGACCTGGCCGATATCAATGGCCGGGTTCAGCGATGCGCCGACATCGTGGAGGATATCGGTGCGCAGCATTTTGTATTCGCCGGTCAGGGTATCGACGATCACCTCGGCGCAGGCGGCGCCAAAGGCAAAGTAGTAAAACGGTCGGCCGCGTGCCTCAGTGCGGTCATAAAAGATTTTCGGGGTTTTGTAGTAACCGGTGCTCGACAACGATACCTGACCGAAATAGGCCTGCTGGATCAGTGCTTCAAAGCTGATGATCTGCTCGCCAACCCGCACTTGGCCGTTATGGAAAATCACCGCCTGTTGCTCGACCAGATATTTACTGGCGGCAAACTCCACAAGACGCTGCTTGATGATTTCAGCCGCGTTCTGGGCGGCCTTGCCATTCAGGTCGGCACCGCTGGATGCAGCAGTAGGCGAGGTATTGGGCACCTTGTCGGTGTTGGTGGCAGTGATTTGCACACGGCTGATATCCACCTGAAACACCTCGGCCACCACCTGCGCGACCTTGATGTTCAGGCCCTGGCCCATCTCGGTGCCGCCGTGGTTAAGGTGGATGCTGCCATCGGTGTAGATGTGGATCAGGGCGCCGGCCTGGTTAAGGAAGCTGGCGGTAAAGGAAATGCCGAATTTGACCGGGGTCAGGGCCAGGCCTTTTTTCAGGATCGGGCTGCTGGCGTTGAATGCCTTGATTGCTTCGCGGCGCTCGGCGTACTGGCTGCTGGCCTCAAGGTCGGCGGTCATTTCTTCCAGCAGGTTGTGCTCCACGGTCTGGTAGTAGTGGGTTACGTTGCGCACGGTCTTGCCGTAGTAGTTGGCCTTGCGCACGGCCAGCGGGTCGAGGCCCAGATGGCGGGCAATATGGTCCATGACTTCTTCAATGGCGACCATGCCCTGGGGGCCGCCAAAACCGCGATAGGCGGTGTTGGACGCGGTGTTGGTCTTGCAGCGGTAGCCATTGATCGTCGCATCGCCCAGGTAATAGGCGTTGTCGGCGTGGAACATGGCGCGGTCGACGATGGAGTTGGACAAGTCCGGCGAGCAGCCGCAGTTGCCCGCCAGGTCCAGGTTGATGCCTTGCAAGCGGCCGCTGGCGTCGAAGCCGACGTCGTACTCGATATAAAACGGGTGGCGCTTGCCGGTCATCAGCATGTCTTCGACCCGCGGCAGGCGCATCTTGGTCGGTTGCCCGGTCAGGCGTGCCACCACTGCGCACAGGCAGGCGGGGCTGGCGGCCTGGGTTTCCTTGCCGCCAAAGCCGCCGCCCATGCGGCGCATATCGACGACGATCTTGTTCATCGACACGTCGAGCACTTCAGCCACCAGTTTCTGCACTTCGGTGGGGTTTTGCGTGGAGCAGTAAACAATCATCCCGCCGTCTTCGGTGGGCATGACCGATGAAATCTGGGTTTCGAGGTAGAAGTGCTCCTGACCGCCGATATGCAGGCTGCCTTGCAGGCGATGTTCGGCCGCGGCCAGAGCGCCACTTGAATCACCCCGCTGATGGGTGTGGGTATCGAGTACGAAGTGCTTCTGGCGCAGCGCCTGGACCACGTCCAGCACCGGTTCCAGGTCTTCGTATTCGATAATGGCGGCCATTGCCGCCTTGCGCGCCGTGTCCAGGTCGCAGGCGGCCACAGCCAGCACGGGCTGGCCGACAAACTCCACCTTGTCGATGGCCAGCAGCGGATCGCCGGGCAGCAGCGGGCCAATGTCCTTTAGACCGGGTATGTCTTCGTGGGTGATGACCAGGCGCACCCCTTCAATGGCGTAGCAGGGCGTGGTGTCGACGCTGATGATCCTGGCGTGGGCGCGGTCTGAAAGCCGTGCATAAAGATGTAGCTGGTTGGGGAATTCAAGCCGGTCATCAATGTACTGCGCTTCGCCTGAGACGTGTTTCTCGGCGCTGTCATGCTTGACGCTGCGGCCCACGCCGGTCTTCAAGTCCTGCTGGAAGAGGGCGGTCAATTCGGCCTGGGTGGGTGCAACCTTGTGATGGTTAGACATAAGCTGTTACCCGCGTCTCAAGATGTGGCGTTTGCAGTTCGATGAAGTATTTGCGCAGCAGGTTTTGTGCGCTTAGCAGGCGGTATTCCTTGCTGGCGCGAAAGTCCGAGAGCGGGGTGAAATCTGTGGCCAGTGCCGCGCAGGCGCGCTCAATGCTGGTGCTGTTCCAGTCGGCACCGAGCAAAACAGCTTCACAGGTTTTGGCGCGCTTGCAGGTTGCAGCCATGCCGCCGAATGCCACGCGGGCTTCGCTGACTACGCCGTTGTCGATGCGCAGGTTGAAGGCTGCGCACACCGCACTGATATCGTCATCCAGGCGTTTGGAGACTTTATAGGCACGAAATACATGGTTGGCGTCGGCGCGGGGTATCACGATCTTTTCGATAAACTCGCCTTCCTGGCGGGCGGTAACCCGGTAATCGATAAAGTAGTCCTCAATCGCCAGGGTGCGTCGGGTTTCGCCTTTACGCAGTACCAGTTGTGCGCCGAGGGCAATCAGCAGGGGGGGCGAGTCGCCAATCGGCGAGGCGTTGCCGATATTGCCGCCCAGTGTCCCCTGATTGCGAATTTGCAGCGAGGCGAAGCGTTGCAGCAGTTCGCCAAAGTCCGGGTATTCAGCCTTGAGCGTGCTGTAGGCGTCGGTCAGCGACACTGCCGCGCCGATTTCAATACGCTCATCAAAGTGTTCGATACGCTTCATTTCGGCCACGTTGCCGACGTAGATCATGACCGGCAACGGGCGATGGAACTGGGTGACTTCCAGCGCCAGATCGGTGCCGCCAGCCAGCAGGCGGGCCTGGGGCTGGGATTCATAGAGTTCGGCCAGGTCACTGATGGTCAGGGGCAGCAGGCAGCGTTTGTCGCCGCTGTTCAGCTCACCGGTCTGGGTCGGGGCTATGCTCTTGAGCAGGGCAATGGTCCCGCTCTGCTGTTCATCGAACTGATCCTGTTGCTGCCCGCAGCAAGCCTGCTCGGCAGCCGCCAGAATCGGCCGGTAGCCGGTGCAGCGACACAGGTTGCCTGCCAGTGCTTCGTGAGCCTGATGACCATCGGCCTGGCCTGCGCTGTTTTTTTGCAGGGCGAACAGCGACATCACAAAGCCGGGCGTGCAAAACCCGCACTGGGAGCCGTGGCAGTCGACCATAGCCCGCTGCACGCTGTGCAACTGGCCCTTGTGCTTGAGGTCTTCGATGCTGATCAGTTGCTTGCCGTGCAGGGCCGAGACAAAGGTCAGGCACGAGTTGAGGCTGCGATAGCGCAACCGTTCAAGGCCTTGAGCGTCGGTGTGCAGTTCGCCCACCACCACCGTGCAGGCGCCACAGTCACCGCTGGCGCAGCCTTCTTTGGTGCCGGGTTTATGCAGGTGCTCACGCAGGTAGTTGAGCACGGTCAAATTCGGGTCCAGCGTGTGCTCGGTGCGCAGCGTCTGGTTGAGTAGGAACTGGATCACGGAAGGCCTCGCATAATCATTATTGTTGTAACGCGGGATGTATTGAATTTAGCTAAAGCTGACCTTTGGGTCAAGAAATAGCGGTCGGTCATCCCGTTGATTGATATCCGGGGGATTTATTTGCGGGTTTCGTGCCATATTCAGGCATTGGGGCTCTGCGCGAGCGCATATCAAGTGCGTTACACTGCGCGGTCTGTACTGATCAAAGATTTTGAAGGAAAAACATGACGTTCAAGGCGCCGGACAGCCTCGCCGAGCAAATCGCTCACCACCTCGCCGAACGCATCATTCGCGGCGAGTTAAAGCCTGGAGAACGCATTCAGGAACAGAAAGTGACGCTGGCGCTGAATGTCAGTCGCGGATCTGTGCGCGAAGCCTTGTTGATCCTTGAGCGGCGCCATCTGATCGCCATTCTGCCGCGCCGTGGTGCCCATGTGACCGAGCTCACGCCGCACAAGGTGCAGAGCCTGTGCACGCTGATGAGCGAGATGTACATCCTGCTCGGTAATGCGGTGGCCCAGCGCTGGGCTGTGCAGGCCGATCTGGGGCCGTTTCTGCAAATCCAGCAGCGTCTGGTCGCCAGCTTTGAGCGCCAGGACATCAGCTCCTTTGTTGAAG
Organism: Pseudomonas sp. B414; assembly: GCF_055408445.1. Taxonomy (NCBI): domain Bacteria; kingdom Pseudomonadati; phylum Pseudomonadota; class Gammaproteobacteria; order Pseudomonadales; family Pseudomonadaceae; genus Pseudomonas; species Pseudomonas sp. B414. The sequence continues at coordinate 246,297 of NZ_JBUZTQ010000002.1, forward strand.
ACAGCTTCAATGTGATGCGTGCGGCGTACCCGTTTGCCGACAACCCCTATTTGCAGGAAACCGTCGAGAACCTGCATCCGGCCATGAGCCGTGCCTATTACCTGGCACTGGATCAGCGCAAGGCCGAGATGAGCGAGTTCCTGGCGTTGTTTGCGCAGTTGCTCGAAGCCGTACTGGCGCGTGACCTGATGCAAATTCGTGTGGTGCTGAGCCGCTATGCCCAGCGCAGCTGTGCGCTGGTGCTGTCTGCCTTGACGGTTGCCTGAGCGTGCGCCTGACCTGTATCAAGCTGGCCGGCTTCAAGTCTTTTGTTGACCCGACAACCGTTACCTTTCCGAGCAATATGGCGGCGGTTGTAGGCCCCAACGGCTGCGGAAAATCCAACATCATCGATGCCGTGCGCTGGGTAATGGGCGAAAGCTCGGCGAAAAACCTGCGCGGCGAGTCGATGACCGACGTTATCTTCAATGGCTCCACTACGCGCAAGCCGGTGAGCCAGGCCAGTATCGAACTGGTCTTCGACAACTCCGACGGCACCCTGCTGGGTGAGTATGCGGCTTACGCCGAGATCTCGATCCGACGCAAAGTCACCCGCGACAGCCAGACCACCTATTACCTCAATGGCACCAAGTGCCGTCGGCGTGATATTACCGATATCTTCCTCGGTACTGGCCTGGGGCCGCGCAGCTACTCGATTATCGAGCAGGGCATGATCTCCAAGCTGATCGAGTCCAAGCCTGAAGACCTGCGTAATTTTATCGAAGAGGCAGCGGGCATCTCCAAGTACAAGGAGCGCCGTCGCGAGACCGAAAACCGTATCCGCCGCACCCACGAAAACCTTGCCCGTCTGACTGACCTGCGAGATGAGCTGGGGCGTCAGCTGGAGCGCTTGCACCGTCAGGCCCAGGCCGCCGAGAAGTATCAGGAGTACAAGGCCGAAGAGCGTCAGCTCAAGGCCCAACTGTCAGCCCTGCGCTGGCAGGCCCTGAACGAACAGGTCGGCCAGCGCGAAGCGGTCATCGGCAATCAGGAAGTCAGCTTTGAAGCCCTGGTGGCCGAGCAGCGCAACGCCGATGCGAGCATCGAACGCTTGCGTGACGGGCACCATGATCTGTCAGAGCGCTTCAATCTGGTGCAGGGCCGCTTCTATTCTGTGGGTGGCGATATTGCCCGTGTCGAGCAGAGTATTCAGCACGGCCAGCAGCGGTTGCGTCAGTTGCAGGATGATCTGCGTGAGGCCGAGCGCTCGCGTCTGGAAACAGAGTCTCATCTGGGTCATGACCGCACCATGCTTGCGACCTTGGGTGAAGAGCTGCAAATGCTTGAGCCCGAGCAGGAGCTGACCAGCGCCGCCGCCGAAGAGGCCGCCGCCGCGCTGGAGGTGTCCGAGCACACCATGCATGGCTGGCAGGAACAGTGGGACAGTTTCAACCAGCGCTCGGCCGAGCCGCAGCGCCAGTCCGAAGTCTTGCAGGCCCGTATCCAGCAGTTGGAAACCAGCATGGAGCGGGTGGCAGAGCGTCAGCGTCGTTTGGCTGAAGAGCGTGCCTTGCTGGCCGCAGACCCTGAAGATGCGGCAATTCTGGAACTGAGTGAGCAACTTGCCACCAGCGAGCTGACCCAGGAGGAGCTGCAAGCCAGCGAAGAACAACTGGTCGAACGCCTGGAACAAGTGCGTCATGACTTGCAACAGGCCACGCAAAACCAGCAGCAGGCCCAGGGCGAGCTGCAGCGGCTTAACGGCCGGTTGGCCTCGCTTGAGGCCTTGCAGCAGGCTGCGCTTGACCCAGGCACCGGTGCCGGTGAGTGGCTGCGCGACCAGAAGCTTGCCGAGCAACCACGTCTGGCCGAAGGCCTGCGCGTGCAAGCGGGCTGGGAGCTGGCGGTTGAAACCGTGCTGGGCGCTGACTTGCAGGCCGTGCTGGTTGATGATTTTGCACAACTGGACCTGGCTGGCTTTGCCCAGGGCGATTTGCGCCTGTTCAGTGGCGGTGCTCAGGCATCCCGCATGGTCGGCAGCCTGCTCGACAAGGTCGAGGCCGATTTTGATCTGGCGCCGTGGCTGGGTCAGGTCAAACCGGTGGAGACCCTTGAGCAAGCCCTGGCCCTGCGCGGGCAACTGCTTGATGGGCAAAGCCTGATCAGCCGTGATGGCTATTGGGTTGGTCGCAACTTTTTGCGGGTGCGCCGGGCCAGTGAGGCTGAAAGCGGTGTTCTGGCTCGTGGTCAGGAAATCCAGCGTCTGGGACTTGAGCGCGAAGAGCGTGAGGCCACCCTCGCGACTCTGGAAGAGCAACTGCAAAACCTGCGCGAGCAACAGCTTGCGCAGGAAGATTCCCGTGAGCAGGTTCGTCGCCGCTTGCAAGACGAAGCCCGCCAACAGGGTGAGATCAAGGCCAAACTATCGGCCAGCAAAGCCAAGGTCGAGCAATTGACCCTGCGCCGTCGTCGCCTGGACGAAGAGCTGGCTGAGCTGGGTGAGCAGCGCGCACTCGAGCACGAGCAAGTCGGTGAGGCGCGTCTGCTGTTGCAGGATGCCTTGGATGCCATGGCCACCGATACCGAGCAGCGTGAACTGCTGCTGGCCCGGCGCGACAGTTTGCGTGAGCAACTGGACCGGGTGCGTCAGGATGCTCGTCAGCACAAGGATCACGCTCATCAGTTGGCGGTTCGCCTGGGCTCGCTCAAAGCGCAGCACGATTCGACCCGACAGGCCCTTGAGCGCCTTGAAATGCAGGCCGAGCGTCTGGCTGAAAAGCGTGAGCAGCTCAGTCTCAATCTGGAGGAGGGCGAAGCTCCCCTCGAAGAGCTGCGCCTGAAGCTCGAAGAGCTGCTGGACAAGCGCCTGAGCGTGGATGAAGAACTCAAGATTGCCCAGACTGCGCTGGAAGATGCCGATCGCGAATTGCGCGATGCTGAAAAGCGCCGCAACCAGGCTGAGCAGCAGTCACAGCTGATTCGCGGTCAACTGGAGCAGCAGCGCATGGAATGGCAAGCCCTGACCGTACGCAGAACAGCGTTGCAGGATCAATTGCTGGCCGATGGCTATGATTTGCACGGGGTACTTGCCACTCTGAATACAGAGCTCAATGAGCAGCAGGCCGAAGAAGAGCTGGAGCGTATTGCTGCGCGGATTCAACGCCTGGGCGCGATCAACCTTGCGGCCATCGATGAGTACCAGCAGCAATCGGAGCGCAAGCGCTACCTGGATGCTCAGGATGCCGACCTGGTCGAGGCCCTGGATACACTGGAAAACGTTATTCGCAAGATCGACAAAGAGACCCGCAGCCGCTTCAAAGACACCTTTGATCAGATAAATGGTGGATTACAGGCACTTTTCCCAAAAGTTTTCGGTGGCGGCAGCGCTTATTTGGAACTGACGGGCGAAGATTTACTCGATACAGGGGTAACCATCATGGCGCGGCCGCCGGGCAAGAAGAACAGCACCATCCATTTGCTGTCCGGTGGCGAGAAAGCCTTGACGGCGCTGGCATTGGTTTTTGCCATTTTCAAGCTCAACCCGGCACCGTTCTGCATGCTCGACGAAGTCGATGCACCGCTGGATGACGCCAACGTGGGGCGCTATGCACGCCTGGTTAAAGAGATGTCGCAGACCGTGCAATTTATCTACATCACCCACAACAAGATCGCCATGGAGATGGCGGATCAGTTGATGGGGGTGACGATGCATGAGCCCGGTTGTTCACGTCTTGTAGCGGTTGATGTGGAGGAGGCAATGGCAATGGTGGATGCTTGAGCTATAAGCATGTAGGACGATTTTTTTCTTCTTGTAAGAAAATTATCTAAGATTTTACCGGTATGACTTGTAGGTCTAAGGCTATATGGGCCTAGCTCAATGCGACAGACGGTGTAAAGTTATCTTTGGTCGTGTTAATTTAACGTCTAATTTTTTGTACGTGGGCAAAACGCCATTCAGAACATAGAGTTGGCGCCACGTTTTAAAGGGCTTTAGGCTCTTCTTCATAGAATCATTTTTTAGGGGCAAGGGATTACATGGAAATCGGTCTGCGCGAGTGGCTGATAGTCATCGGCATAGTGGTTATCGCCGGTATTCTTTTTGATGGCTGGCGCCGCATGCGCGGTGGCAAGGGCAAGCTCAAGTTTCGTCTTGACCGCAGCTTTTCCAACGCCCCTGACGACGAGCACAGCCCTGAGTTGCTGGGCCCGTCACGGGTGCTGGATACGCCAACCCATAAAGAGCCGCAGCTCGATGAGCATGACTTGCCATCGGTCAGCATGCCGGCGCGGGACAAGGGCAGCAAACGTGGCAAGCGCGGCGGTGAGCCGAGCCAGGGTGACCTGAACCTTAATCTCGATCTGGATGATGGCCCGAGCATCAGTGCCCGTGATGACGATCATGTCGCGGTAGCCAAGCCGCGTGGGCGTTCAGCCCCGAGTGTGGCGGCTGCTGAAGTCAAAGAGGCGCAGTCGCAGCCAGCCGCTGAAGAAGTGTTGGTGATCAGCGTGATCAGCCGTGACCCGGCGGGCTTCAAGGGCCCGGCACTGTTGCAGAATATTCTGGAAAGCGGTTTGCGTTTTGGTGAGATGGATATTTTCCACCGTCACGAAAGCATGGCCGGTAATGGCGAAGTTCTGTTCTCGATGGCGAACGCGGTCAAGCCGGGCGTATTTGACCTGGATGATATTGACCTGTTCAGCACGCCAGCCGTCAGTTTCTTCCTCGGTTTGCCGGGGCCGCGACATCCCAAGCAGGCTTTTGATGTGATGGTGGCTGCTGCACGCAAGCTGTCCCAGGAGCTCAATGGCGAACTTAAAGACGACCAGCGCAGTGTTTTGACGGCCCAGACCATTGAACACTACCGCCAGCGTATCGTTGAGTTCGAGCGTCGCGCCCTGACCCAAAAACGCTGAACGGGTGGGGGCAGGGTGTCTGCCCCCGCGCATATGCAAAATGATTAATACAAGGAGCAGCCTAGGCTGCTCTTTTGCTTTGTGAGAGAACACCCCATGACCGCCGCCAATACCCGCATTCTAGAGCTGCGTGCTGAACTGGATCAGCATAACTATCGTTACCACGTACTCGACGAGCCGAGCATTCCGGATGCCGAGTACGATCGCCTGTTCCATGAGTTGAAAGCGCTGGAAGCCGAGCATCCGGAACTGGTGACCGCCGATTCACCAACCCAGCGTGTGGGCAGTGCGGCCCTGTCGGCCTTCACGCAAGTGCGTCACGAAGTGCCCATGCTCAGCTTGGGCAACGCCTTTGACGAAACCGACATGCGTGAGTTTGATCGTCGTGTCAGCGAAGGTCTGGACTTGCCCGCAGGGGATTTGTTTGGCGGTGGCGTCGAAGTCGAGTACAGCTGTGAACCCAAACTGGACGGGCTGGCGGTCAGCTTGTTGTATCAGGATGGCAATCTGGTGCGTGGCGCTACCCGAGGTGATGGCACCACGGGCGAAGATATCAGCGTTAACGTGCGCACTGTACGCAATATTCCGCTCAAGCTGCATGGCAGCGGCTGGCCCGCTGTGCTGGAAGTGCGCGGCGAGGTGTTTATGTCCAAGGCCGGTTTTGATCGTCTCAATGAGACTCAGCTGGCGGCGGGGGGCAAGACTTTTGCCAACCCGCGTAACGCGGCGGCAGGCAGCTTGCGTCAACTGGATTCGAAAATCACCGCCAGCCGCCCGCTGGAATTTTGCTGCTACGGCCTGGGGCAGGTCTCCGAAGAGTTTTCTGATACCCATATCGGCAATCTCAAGCAGTTGCAGCAATGGGGCATGCCCATCAGTCACGAGCTGAAGCTGGCCAGGGGCATTGCCGAGTGCCTGGACTACTACCGTGATATTGGTGAGCGCCGCGCTTCGTTGCCCTATGAAATCGACGGTGTGGTGTTCAAGGTCAACAGCCTGGCTTCGCAGCGCGAGCTGGGTTTTCGTGCCCGTGAGCCGCGTTGGGCCATCGCTCACAAGTTCCCGGCAATGGAAGAGCTGACCGAGTTGCTGGATGTGGAGTTTCAGGTGGGGCGTACCGGTGCGGTAACGCCGGTGGCACGTCTCAAGCCGGTAAAAGTGGCCGGTGTGACTGTCTCCAATGCGACCCTGCACAACATGGATGAAGTCGCGCGGCTGGGTCTGATGATTGGCGATACGGTGATTATTCGCCGTGCTGGCGATGTAATTCCGCAGGTGGTGCAAGTGGTGCTGGAGCGCCGTCCCGCCGATGCGCGCCCGGTTCAGATTCCTGAAAACTGCCCGGTGTGCGGCTCGCATGTTGAGCGCACGCAACTGATCAAGCGCAGCAAGGGCCGTGAAACCATCAGTGAAGGCGCCGTGTATCGCTGTGTTGGGCGTCTGGCCTGCGGTGCCCAGCTTAAACAGGCGATTATTCATTTTGTATCGCGTCGGGCGATGGACATTGAAGGGCTGGGCGAAAAAAGCGTCGAGCAGTTGGTGGATGAAGGTCTGGTGAGTTCGCCGGCCGATCTGTACACCCTCGCTTTTGAGCAGATAGTAGACCTTGAAGGCTTTGCCGAGCTGTCGAGCAAGAATCTGCTGCAGGCCATTGCCGACAGCAAGCGTCCGACCTTGGCGCGCTTTATCTATGCCCTGGGCATTCCCGATGTAGGCGAAGAGACAGCCAAGGTGCTGGCGCGCTCCCTGGCTTCTCTGGAGCGTGTGCAGCGGGCCTTGCCGCAAGTACTCACCTACTTGCCTGATGTCGGCTTGGAAGTGGCGCATGAGATTCACAGCTTCTTCAGTGATGCGCACAACCAGCAGGTGATTGCCCAACTGCTGGAGCGTGGTCTGGAATTGCAGGATCAAGGTGATCTGGGTGCCGAGTTTGCCGCCAGCACAACATTGGGCGGGTTGATCGACAAGCTGCATATCCCTTCGGTAGGGCCGGGCGGGGCGCAGAAACTGGCCGAGAAATTTGGCACCCTTGAAGGGGTGATCAATGCGGACTGGCTCGATATGCGCCAGGCCCTGCCTGAAAAACAGGCCAAGGCCGTGCGCGAGTTTTTTGATAACCCTGAAAATGCCCGGGCTGCGCTGGAAATCGAAGCGCAGTTGCGTGATTTCGGTATGCACTGGCAAAGCGAGAAAAAGGCCGTGGCAGGCTTGCCACTGGCAGGTCAGACCTGGGTGCTGACCGGCTCGCTGGAGCTGATGAGTCGTGATGTGGCCAAGGACAAGCTGGAGAGTTTGGGCGCCAAGGTCTCGGGTTCGGTGTCGGGCAAGACCCATTGCGTGGTGGCGGGGCCGGGTGCCGGCTCCAAGCTGGTCAAGGCCAATGAGCTGGGGCTCAAGGTGCTGGATGAAGAAGCCTTTGTGGCGTTCTTGAAAGGGCAGGGTATTTCGATCTGACAGGTAGTTGTGGGAGCGGGCTTGCTCGCGATGGTATCGCCCCGGTTTGCCTGAAAGACTGCAGCGCCTTCATCGCGAGCAAGCCCGCTCCCACAGTAAACTCGAACCTGAATCCAAGTGCTTGAACCCATTCATTTTTTTATTCTTGTCAGAGCGGTTGTAAGTTTTTCTCAGACAGGTACAATGGCGCCGTTCGCTGCTAGGCGGATGTTGTTATGGTGACCCTATCGGTCCCCCCGCAACGATTACCCGTGAACCTGGTCAGATCCGGAAGGAAGCAGCCACAGCGGGAACATTGTGTGCCGGGGTGTGGCTGGTGGGGTTGCCTCCATTTTAAAACCCGCAGTTCTGCCGGGTTTGAAGCAAATCCAAATCTTGTAATAAAACGCCTCTCGACGCTCAAAAGAGCGGGCGATGCATGTCTGTGCGCGGGTAAAAACGCCTGTGCCAAGCCTGCACGCAGTTTAAAGTGCGCATCGGATGCAATTTTGCCCTTGCTCCGCTAGCATTAGCCTCCTCCGCTTTTCAGACGCGACGGTTATCAATGAGTTATCAGGTTCTTGCACGTAAATGGCGTCCGCGCTCGTTCCGCGAAATGGTCGGCCAGACCCATGTGCTCAAGGCTCTGATCAATGCCCTGGACAGTCAGCGCCTGCACCACGCCTACCTCTTTACCGGTACCCGTGGCGTCGGCAAGACCACCATTGCGCGGATCATCGCAAAATGCCTGAACTGTGAAACAGGTATCACCTCGACCCCTTGTGGCGAGTGCTCGGTCTGTCGCGAAATCGATGAGGGGCGTTTTGTCGACCTGATCGAAATCGACGCCGCCAGCCGCACCAAGGTCGAGGACACCCGTGAGCTGCTCGACAACGTGCAGTACGCGCCGAGCCGTGGGCGCTTCAAGGTCTATCTGATCGACGAAGTGCACATGCTTTCCAGTCATTCGTTCAATGCGCTGCTCAAAACCCTGGAAGAGCCGCCGCCCTACGTCAAATTCATCCTTGCGACTACAGATCCGCAGAAACTGCCGGCCACGATCCTGTCGCGCTGCCTGCAGTTCTCGCTGAAAAACATGACGCCAGAGCGTGTGGTCGAGCATTTGACCCATGTCCTCAGTGTCGAAAACGTGCCGTTTGAAGACGACGCGCTGTGGTTGTTGGGTCGTGCGGCTGATGGCTCGATGCGTGATGCCATGAGCCTCACCGATCAGGCGATCGCTTTTGGCGAAGGCAAAGTCCTGGCCGGCGATGTGCGGGCGATGCTCGGCACTCTAGATCACGGTCAGGTATTCGACTTGCTGCACGCCCTGATTGAAGGCGATGCCCGGGCGCTGCTGGAGGCGGTGCGTCATCTGGCCGAGCAAGGCCCTGACTGGAATGGCGTGCTGTCCGAGATACTCAACGTTTTCCACCGTGTTGCGATTGCCCAGGCGTTGCCCGACGGCGTCGATAACGGTCATGGCGACCGCGATCGCGTGTTGGCCCTGGCCCAGGCATTGCCCGCCGAAGACGTACAGTTTTATTACCAGATGGGCCTGATTGGCCGGCGCGACTTGCCGCTGGCACCAGACCCGCGGGGTGGCTTTGAAATGGTCATGCTGCGAATGCTGGCCTTCCGCCCGGCAGACACCGGCAATGCGCCGAGTCAGCCGCTAAAGCCAGTGGGGATCAGCCAGGCCACAGTTGATTCCGCCCAAACCGTGGCTGGCACTGCTTCAGTAGCGCCAGTAGTTGCTGCACCTGCACCGGTTGTCGAAGCGCCGGTTGTTCAGGCTGACCCTGCACCTGTCGAGGCGCCCAAGGCGCCTGCAGCACCTGTAAAGGACCTGCCCTGGAATGAGCCATCAGCGCCGGTGATCGAGGATGTGGCTGCGCCTGAGGCGATGCTGGACACCGTCGGTGAGCCGCCCGAGTTGCCACCGATGCCCCTGCCGACGCCGGACAGTGTTGTGCCGGATGCGCCAGAATGGTCAGCCGCGACAATCCCCGAGCCGACTCCGGAGCAGGTGGATGCGGCCATTGCAGGCATGGATCGCGACGACGAGCCGCCGCTGGACGAGGACTATATCGAGCCGGACATGGATTCGGCTGCCTACAGCTACCTCGATGAGCTGGCCAGTGAGCATACCGCCGAGCCTGCTCCTGAACCCGAGCCGTTGCCTGCGGCAATGCCGGCGACCGGCCTGGCCCTTGAATGGCTGGAGATGTTCCCCAAATTACCAGTATCGGGCATGACTGCCAGCATTGGCGCCAACTGCACCCTGATTGCCGTTGACGGTGACGATTGGTTGTTGCATCTGGACCCGGCCCACAGTGCGCTGTTCAACCTGACCCAGCAGCGTCGGCTTAACGATGCACTGAACCAGTTCACTCAGCGTACACTCAAAGTCACTATCGAACTGGTCAAGCCGGAACAGGAAACCCCGGCCCAGGCAGCTTCGCGTTTTCGTGCAGAGCGTCAGCGCCTGGCTGAAGAGTCGATTTATGCCGACCCGTTGGTCCAGCAGATGGTTGAGCAGTTCGGTGCGGCCGTGCGCGAAGATACGATTCAACCTGTAGAGGTTGCGCAGGCTCAAGCCTCGTAACGCCAGAGCAGAAACTTACAGCCCGGGGTCGTTTTGATTACGGGTGCATTGTCCAAATAACGTTTGAGGTGATTCCCATGATGAAAGGTGGCATGGCCGGCCTGATGAAGCAGGCGCAGCAGATGCAGGAAAAAATGGCCAAGATGCAGGAAGAGCTGGCCAATGCAGAAGTGACCGGCAAGGCCGGTGGCGATATGGTCACTGTGGTCATGACCGGTCGTCACGACATCAAGCGTGTAAGCATTGATCCTGCCCTGCTTGAAGGCGTCAGCGAAGACGACCGCGAAGTGCTGGAAGACCTGTTTGCCGCTGCCGTCAACGACGCAGTGCGCAAGATCGAAGCCAACAGCCAGGACAAGATGTCTGGCGTGACCGCCGGCATGCAACTGCCGCCTGGCATGAAGTTGCCGTTCTAAGGTGCTTTAAAATGCCAGGCCTTGAACCTGGCATTTTTTTGCCTGTTTGACGGGCATTTGACGCTGGCCCACACCGCGGGTATAAACCGCGTCTCGTTGTTTTGTCGGACCTTTCCCTATGAGCTTCAGCCCCCTGATTCGCCAATTGATCGATGCCTTGCGTACTTTGCCGGGCGTGGGACAAAAGACCGCCCAGCGCATGGCGTTGCAATTACTTGAGCGTGATCGCAGTGGCGGCTCGCGCCTGGCTCTGGCCTTGACCCAGGCGATGGACGGCGTGGGGCACTGCCGCCTGTGCAGAACCCTTACGGAAGACGATCTGTGCCCGCAGTGTGCCGATATGCGCCGTGATGACACCTTGCTGTGCGTGGTTGAAGGGCCGATGGATGTGTATGCCGTGGAGCAGACCGGCTATCGCGGACGCTACTTCGTGCTCAAGGGGCATTTGTCGCCGCTTGATGGCCTTGGCCCGGAGGCGATTGGCATTCCGCAATTGATGGCGCGCATTGCCGAGCAGGGGACTTTTGCGGAAGTGATCCTGGCGACCAATCCGACAGTCGAAGGTGAGGCGACGGCGCATTACATTGCCCAGTTGCTAAGCAATAAAGGGCTGATCGCTTCGCGAATCGCCCACGGCGTGCCACTGGGTGGTGAGCTGGAGTTGGTGGATGGCGGTACTTTGGCGCATTCGTTTTCGGGACGTCGGCCGATCACTTTGTAACTTTGACCAAAAGCCCCTCACTCTCCCAGAGGGTTAGGGTGAGGGCGCTTTTGATTATTCGGTCAACGAAAATTCGGTCAGGCAGAACGTCGGTACACCCATATCTTGCAAGCGCTGCGAACCACCCAGCTCAGGCAGATCAATAATCGCCGCTGCTTCAAACACCTGCGCTCCCATACGTCGCACCAGGTTGGCAGCCGCAATCAACGTGCCGCCAGTAGCGATCAGGTCATCAACGATCAGTAGCGAATCGCCTTCACACAAACTGTCGGCGTGAACCTCCAGAAACGCTTCGCCATATTCCGTTTGATAGCCTTCGGCCAATACGTCAGCGGGCAATTTGCCTTGTTTGCGAAACAGGATCAGCGGTTTGTTCAACTGATGAGCCAGCACCGAACCAATCAGAAAGCCACGGGCGTCCATGGCGCCGATATGGCTGAAGTCAGCCTCGACGTAGCGCTCGATAAAGCGGTCGGCAATCACGCGCATGGCGCGGGGCGATTGGTAGAGCGGGGTGATATCGCGAAAGATGACGCCCGGCTTGGGGAAATCAATAACCGGGCGGATCAGGGTTTTGAGGCAAAAATCGTCGGAGACCATATCGGGCTGTCCTGGGGGAGCGTTAAGCCCGCCAGTATAACCCGCCAGGGAGTCTTAGACCTCCAGCGAACCACCAGCCAGGGCGCACAGCTTGATCGGATCAAGGATATGCACTTCCTTGCCTTCAGCTGTGATCAGCTGGTTTTCCTGCAGGCGGGTGAATACGCGGGACACGGTTTCAACGGCCAGGCCCAGGTAATTGCCGATTTCGTTACGCGACATGCTCAGGCGGAACTGATTGGCCGAGAAGCCGCGAGCGCGGAAACGGGCTGACAGATTGACCAGGAAGGTGGCGATACGCTCGTCAGCAGTCTTTTTCGACAGCAGCAGCATCATTTGCTGATCGTCGCGAATTTCCCGGCTCATCACTCGCATCAATTGGCGACGCAGCTGTGGCAGTTGCACGGAAAGTTCGTCGAGACGCTCGAAAGGGATCTCGCATACCGGGGTGGTTTCCAGTGCTTGAGCGGATACCGGGTAGGTTTCGGTGTCCATTCCGGACAGGCCGACCAGCTCGCTTGGCAGGTGGAAACCGGTGATTTGCTCTTCGCCGTTGTCACTCAGGCTGAAGGTTTTCAGTGCGCCAGAACGTACTGCGTAGACAGAATTAAAGGTGTCGCCCTGGCGGAACAAAAATTCGCCTTTTTTCAGTGGGCGGCCGCGCTTGACGATTTCTTCCAGCGCATCCATGTCTTCCAGGTTCAACGAAAGTGGCAAGCACAGAGGGGCCAGGCTGCAATCCTTGCAATGAGCCTGGTTATGAGCGCGCACTTTTACTGGCTCGGACATTTCTTAAATCCTTGTAGGAAAACACACATAAGATGCAAGGGTAACCCAGCGTGGGGGGGCTAGACCAGCCGCACCACGCCAGTGCACATATCTCATGCTTTAGAGGCCGTGTCTGAGGCCTTAAATCACCCGTGAATAGCGCTGGCGGGTTTGTTGCTCAAGGTAGGCGTCGAACACCATGCATATCGAGCGCACCAGCAGCCGTCCAGCAGGCAATACGGTCAGTTGCTGGTCATCCAGGGCAATCAGGCCGTCGGCGGCCATGGTCTTGAGCATTGGCCACTGCGGCGAAAAATACCCGCGAAAGTCGATATTGAACGCCTGCTCTAAAGGCGCGAACGGCAGGTGCAAGTTGCAGATGATCTGCTGAATGACCTCGCGACGGATGCGGTCGTCCTGATTGCACACCAGGCCACGACGGGTGGCGAGCTGGCCGCTGGCCAGGGTGTGCTGGTAGCTCGTCAGGTCGCTGTCATTCTGGCAGTACAGATCGCCAATCTGGCTGATGGCGGAGACGCCAAGGCCGATCAGGTCGCAATGCCCGTGGGTGGTGTAGCCCTGAAAGTTGCGTTGCAGGGTGGATTCTTCCTGGGCGATCGCCAGTTCGTCGTCCGGCAGTGCAAAGTGATCCATGCCGATATAGCGATAACCGGCACCGGTCAGTTGCTCGATGGTGCGTTCCAGCATCTGCAGTTTTGCTGCAGGCGAGGGCAGGTCATTGGTGTTGATGCGCCGCTGAGGCATAAAGCGCTCAGGCAGGTGGGCGTAGTTGAACACCGACAGGCGATCGGGTTGCAGGCTGATCACTTCTTCGACCGTGCGGGCAAAGGCTTCAGGGGTTTGCTTGGGCAGGCCGTAGATCAGGTCAATATTGATCGAGCGAAATTGCAGCGTGCGCGCGGCATCGATTACGGCCCGGGTTTCTTCCAGGCTTTGCAGGCGATTGACCGCCCGTTGCACGTCCGGGTCGAGGTCTTGCAGGCCGATGCTGACCCGGTTGAAGCCCAGTTCACGCAACAGGCCCATGGTCGACCAGTCGGCTTCGCGGGGGTCGATTTCGATGCCGTAATCACCCGAGTCGTCGTCCAGCAGGTTGAAGTGCTGGCGCAGCTTGGCCATCAGTTGACGCAATTCGTCGTGGCTGAGAAAAGTCGGGGTGCCACCGCCGAAGTGCAGTTGCTCGACCTTCTGTTTGGGGTCCAGGTGGCAGGCAATCAGCTGGATTTCCTGTTCGAGCTTTTGCAGGTACGGCTGTGCCCGGCCACGGTCCTTGGTAATGACTTTGTTGCAGGCACAGTAGTAGCAAATGTTCGCGCAGAACGGCACGTGCACATACAGTGACAGCGGCCGCTGGGCCTTGCGGCTTTCGCGCAGTGCGTGCATCAGGTCGAACGGGCTGACCTGATCACTGAACTGCATAGCGGTCGGGTATGAGGTATAGCGCGGTCCCGCCAGATCATAGCGGCGGATCAAATCTGGGTCCCAACGAATGGCGTCGAGCATGCGGGCATTCCCCTGGGATGGCTGGCAATGTCCGCGAGTCTAGGGGGTGGGGCGTTGTAGCATCTTGATTTGCATCAACGGCTGTGATTGGCAGGGTTTATGGCGTGCCCCCGCTCTCACAAGGGTTGTGGTGATTTTCAGATAGATCAGTGCCCCATCAACCAATGCTGATGCGGCCCGGGCAGGGTCCAGATACCGAACAGAATCACCAGCAGCCCTCCAGCCATGCGTACGCTGCGTTTGCGCAACACGGCGGTGACACGCTCGGCGGCAAGCCCGGTGGCCAGTAATACTGGCCAGGTGCCCAGGCCAAACGCCAGCATCAGCAAGGCACTGTCGATGGCGCTGCCCTGGCTGGCGGACCAGATCAGTGTGCTGTACACCAGCCCGCAAGGCAGCCAGCCCCAGAGCGCACCCAGCAGCAACGCCCGAGGCAGGCTCGATACGGGGAGCAGACGGTTGGCCACGGGCTGTATATGCCGCCACAGGCCGCGCCCCAGGCTTTCGATGCGGGTCAGGCCGCTCCACCAGCCGGCTAGGTACAGGCCCATGCAAATCAGCAGCAGCCCGGCCAGGATGCGCATAAACATGGCGGCGGGGCTGTTGGCCACGGCCCAGCCTGCTAACCCCAGCAGTAATCCCGCCGTGGCGTAGCTGAGTATTCGCCCAAGGTTGTAGGCCAACAGCAATCGGAAGCGTCGGCTGCGTTGTTCCTTGGGGATGGCGAGGGTCAGTGCACCCATCAGGCCACCACACATGCCCAGGCAATGTCCGCCCCCGAGCAAACCCAGGATCACGGCCGAAACCAGTAGTGGCGCCAGTTCAAACATGGGGTGGGGCTTTTTTGTCGGTGTCGGTGGCCGACTCCGGGTGCTGGTTTTTGGCTTCTTCGACGGCTGCAGTGTGCTGCGGGTCCTGATCGTCGAACAGGATGCTGTGGGCCGGGCTGTCGAGGTCGTCGTACTGGCCGCTGTCCACTGCCCAGAAGAAGATGAAAATGCAAATGGCGACAATCAGCAGGGCCGCAGGGATCATGATGTATAGCGCTGGCATATGGGCTCCAGGCGACCGGTTCAGGCCGGTAACGGGCGTGTGTGTGGCGTGGCTGGAGTATGCGTCTGGGCTGGCATGCGCGTCAGGCGCAAGGCATTCAGCACCACGGTCAGTGAGCTCAGCGACATGCCGATGGCAGCCCAGATCGGCGTGATCCAGCCCAGTGCGGCAAAGGGCAGCATCAGCCCATTGTACAGACCGGCCCACAGCAGGTTCTCGATAATCACCCGGCGCGTGCGCCGCGCCAGGGTAAAGGCTTGCACCAGGGCGCCCAGGCGATTGGACAGCAACACCGCATCGGCACTGGTCTTGGCCAGGTCCGTGGCCGAGCCCATCGCCACGCTGATATCCGCGGCGGCAAGCACTGGCACATCGTTGACCCCGTCTCCCAGCATCAGCACCTTGCGCCCCTGTGCGTGCAATTGTTGCAGAACCTGCAATTTGTCATCCGGGCGCAGGCCGCCCAGGGCCTCGTCGATACCCAGTTCGGCGGCCACGCTGGCGACCATTGGCGAACTGTCCCCCGAGAGCAGCAGCGTGCGCCAGCCTCGTGCCCTGCACGCCGCCAGCAGCGCCGGGGCGTCATCACGCAGGCGGTCATCCAGAACAAACCAGGCCAGTACGCCGCTAGTATCGCCCAGTAGCAGCCACTGGCCCGGCTCATTGGGCATGGTTGGAATCTCACACCGGCTCAGTTCGCAAACAAACCCGGGCTGGCCAATCCGTAAACGTTGTTCGCCAACCAGCCCTTCAAGGCCCAGCCCCGGTGTGCTGTGGACTTCCCCGGCAGCTTGCGGAGCCCGGCCAAAGGCGCGCGCAATGGGGTGTTCGGAGCGATTTTCGAGGGCGGCGGCGAGGCCCAGGCACTGGTCGCTGCCCAGATCGCGCAAGGGGCGAATGGCACGCAGGGTCAGGCGGCCTTCGGTGAGGGTGCCGGTCTTGTCGAAAATCACTGTGTCGATCTGATTCAGGCCTTCGATCACATGCCCGCGGGTCAGCAGCAAGCCCAGCTTGTGCAGGGTGCCGGTGGCGGCCGTGAGGGCGGTCGGAGTTGCCAGCGACAGGGCGCAAGGGCAAGTGGCTACCAGCATTGCCAGGACAATCCAGAAAGCCCGTGACGGATCAAGTTGCCACCAGAGCAAACCAATCCCGGCCGCGGCGATCAATGAGAACAGCAGGAACCATTGCGCAGCCTTGTCGGCAATTTCCGCCAGGCGTGGTTTTTCGCTTTGGGCGCGATCGAGCAAGCGCACGATGGCCGACAGGCGGGTGTCTTGGCCCAGGGCCATGACTTCAACGGTCAACGCGCCTTCGACATTGAGTGTGCCTGCCGTTACTGCATCGCCAATGCGGCGTGGTTGCGGCAGGTATTCGCCGGTGAGCAGGGACTCGTCGATGCTGGACTGGCCATCCAGGATCTTGCCGTCCGCCGGAAGAATCGCGCCGGGGTGAACCAGTACCCGATCGCCGACCTTGAGCTCGGTCAACAGGATCCGCTCGCTCTGGCCATCGTTACTCAGGCGCAGGCAGGAGGCGGGCAGCAGGTTGACCAGTTGGGCGGTAGCGGCTGCGGTGCGCTCGCGGGCGCGGCGCTCAAGATAGCGTCCGGCCAGCAGGAACAGGGCAAACATGCCCACCGCATCGAAGTACAGCTCGCCGACGCCGGTAATGGCGGTCCAGATCCCGGCAATATAAGCGCCGCCGATGGCCAGGGATACCGATACATCCATGGTCAGGTGGCGGGTGCGCAGGTCGCGCATGGCACCTTTGAAAAAGGGCGCGCAGCTGTAAAACACGATAGGGGTAGTCAGAAACAGCGCAACCCAGCGCAGGATGGTGTGCATCTCGGGGCTGAGATCGATATTGAATTCGGGCCAGGTGGCCATGGTTGCCATCATCGCCTGGAACCACAGCAGCCCGGCGACGCCAAGCTGGCGCAAGGCCAGGCGGTTTTCACTGGCCAGTTGTTCGGTGGCGCGGTCGGCCTGATACGGGTGCGCGGCATAACCGATATGGCGCAGTTCGCTGAGAATTTCGCTCAGCGGCAGTTGGCTGTCGTCCCAGCTCACGTGCAAGCGATGGTTGGACAGGTTGAGCCGGGCTTCGCTCACTGCAGGCAGGCGGCGCAGGTCTTTTTCAATCAGCCAGCCACAGGCTGCACAACTGATGCCTTCGATCAGCAGAGTGGTCTCGGCCTGATCGCCTGCGTGCCGGACAAAGGGTTTTTGCACATCGGGACGGTCATACAGGGCCAACTCTTCAACCAGTTGCACGGGCAGGGCTTCGGGGTTGGCTGAGGCTTCACTGCGGTGCTGGTAATAGCTTTCGAGACCACCGGCGACGATGGCTTCAGCCACCGCCTGGCAGCCCGGGCAGCAGAACTCGCGTACTTCGCCCAGCACAACGGCGGTAAAGCGACTGCCGGGCGGGACGGGCAGGGCGCAGTGATAGCAGGGAACAGGAGTGGTCATGGGTTTTTGAGCGCGCTTGGCCTTGGTTTTTGGGTGGGCTGCTTGCCCTCACCCCAACCCTCTCCCTGAGGGAGAGGGGGCTGATCGAGGTGTTCGAGCTATCGCGTGTGGCGCCCCTCACTCTGCGGGAGGGTGCTGTTGGTCGAGCTTACTTCTTGTTGTGGTCTTCGGCGCCCTGAATCGGCTCGTCGCCCAGCAGCAGGTCCATATCGTGGCCGACCACTTCTTCCTCGAACAGGCGCCAGGTCTTGCCGTCTTCTACGCCCAGCAGCTCGACAAAACGGCGGCCTTCGATCTTGTCATCCAGCTGGCCGATATAGCGCCCTGGTTCCGACGCGCTTTGGCTCAGACTGATCTTGCGGTCTTTCTCCGGCTGGGTCGGGGAGATCAGGTTCAGCTCCAGAACCTGCGGTCGGCTGTTGCCCTCAAGCAGCAGCACCACTTCGCCGGTCACTTCATCCAGGCGCAGCTTGGCCTTCAATTGCAGGGTCTGGCCGAGCAGTTCTCGGTCCAGTGCGCGGTTGATGCCTTTGCCGGCCTCGTAGTAGTTGTCGTTAACCAGGTTATCCGGGTTGTTCACGGCAATAGTGACCATCGACAGGGTCAAGGTCACCGAGCAGGCAAGGATGGCAATGATGATCCAGGGCCAAAGATGCTTGTACCAGGGGCTGGAGGCGTTTGCTGCGGGCATGTAGGGCTCTCTTATCTGATTTGTGGGCCGATGAATCGGCTCTTGGCTTTGACGCTGACGTCATTGTTGTCGGCGTCCTTGAGGATAAAGAACACCTCGTTGGTGCTGGACGGCAGCTTTTCGGGGGCAATCGACAGCTCCACCGGCAGGCTGACAATATCGCCGGCCGCGACCTTGATTTCGCGTTTGCCCTGCAGCTTGAGATCCGGCAGGCCAGTGGCGTCCAGCACATAGGTGTGGTCGTGCTGGTCCTTGTTCATGATCTTCAGGCTGTAGACGTTCTCGATCCGGCCTTCGGCGTTCTCGCGGTAGAGCACGCGGTCTTTGCTGACATCGAAGCCAACCAGGGTGCGGGTAAAGAATGCCGCTGCCAGCAGGCCCATCATGGTTAGCAGCACCAGCGCATAGCCAATCAGGCGCGGGCGCAGCTTGTGGGTCTTCTGGCCCGAGAGGTTGTGCTCGGTGGTATAGCTGATCAGCCCGCGCGGGTAGTTCATTTTGTCCATGATGCTGTCGCAGGCATCGATGCAGGCAGCACAGCCGATGCACTCGATCTGCAGGCCGTCACGGATATCGATACCGGTCGGGCACACCTGCACGCACATGGTGCAGTCAATGCAATCGCCCAGGCCCTGGGCCTTGTAGTCAGCGTCTTTTTTACGCGGGCCACGCACTTCACCGCGACGCGGGTCGTACGACACGATCAGGGTGTCTTTATCAAACATCACGCTCTGGAAGCGCGCATAGGGGCACATGTAGATGCACACCTGTTCGCGCAGCCAGCCAGCGTTACCGTAGGTGGCGAGGGTGAAGAAACCGACCCAGAAATACGCCCAGCCATCGGCCTGGCCGGTAAAGAAGTCGATAACCAGTTCGCGGATCGGTGAAAAGTAACCGACAAAGGTCAGGCCGGTGACAAAGCCGATCAGTAGCCACAGGGTATGCTTGCTGAGTTTGCGCAGGAACTTGTTGGCGCTCATGGGCGCCTTGTCGAGTTTTATGCGCTGGTTGCGATCACCTTCAGTGACCTTTTCGCACCACATGAACACCCAGGTCCAGACGCTTTGCGGGCAGGTATAGCCGCACCACACGCGCCCGGCGTAGACGGTAATAAAAAACAGGCCAAAGGCGGCGACGATCAGCAGGCCGGACAGCAGGATAAAATCCTGTGGCCAGAAGGTGGCGCCAAAAATAAAGAATTTACGCTCGGGAAGGTTCCACCAGACAGCCTGGTGGCCGCCCCAGTTGAGCCACACCGTACCGAAATACAGCAGGAACAATATCGCCCCGCCGCCGATACGCAGGTTGCGGAAAAGTCCGGTGAAGGCGCGGGTGTAGATCTTTTCCCGGGCCGCATACAGATCGGTACTTTCAGCGGGTTTCTTGGCAGGCGGAGTGACGTCGTGTACAGGAATCTGATTGCTCATTAGTGCGTCCCACGGCAGTGGAAAATGCCTCGGTCAGTACGTGCCGACCACGGTCAGAAGGTGTTGCAGTGGCGTAATGATACGCCTGTGACTCTAGCTCAAGGGTGCGACCTTTGGTCGCGTTCCTGAAAACAAGAAGTTGGTATAAGAGTTGTAACAACTCATGACATAGATCAATTGACTTGCACCCTCGGATCGGTTGCGCTTTGCCCGAGTCAAAGTTCCCAAGGGTTGAGTACAGGGGCGCCGCTAAAGGCAAAGTCCCGGGTGTTGCGGGTCACCACGGTCATGTCATGCACCAGGGCGGTGGCCGCGATCAGGGCGTCGCATTCATTGCTGCGGTCAGGCACATGCAGACGGGCACAGCGCCTGGCAACGGCGCCGTCGATCGACAGCACGCGCCCGGCAAAAGCAGTCATGACATTTACTTCAAGCCAGTTGCGCAAGGGCAGGGCTTGAATGGGGTCGCGGCGCTCCAGGCGCAGGATGCCGGTTTCGATTTCCAGCAGGGTAATGGCCGAGATATACAGTTTGGAAGCGTGGACACTACGGGCCCAGGCTGCCACTGCAGGGTCGGCCTGGGCTTTACGCAGTTCAGAAACCACATTGGTATCGAGCAGGAACATTAGAAATCCACTGGGCGCGGCGTGATGACTGCGCGTTCGGGTTCAAATTCAACCGGCGTTGTTTCGGGCATTACCAGCAGGTCGACAATGCTGGTGTCCAGGCCGGTCAGCCGTTGGTACTCCTCCATGCATAGCAGTACATGGGCGGGGCGGCCACGGTCTGTGATGTAAACAGGCCCTTGTTGCGATGCTTTTTTGGCACCGCTTGTGTCCTGGTTGAATTTGCGGCTGGAAATAGTGGTGATGGTCATGGGGAAGGCCCTCCTGACGTGACAATGTAGAAACGTTACTACTTCGCGACGCTGGCGACAATCCATAAAATACGCAGAAAAAAAATGACCCCGACAACTTGCGTTGGCGGGGCCATTTTTTGCAACTTTTAAACTACCGCGTTACTCGTCTGCCTTGGCTTCATCGCCATGGGACAGGCTGTAAACGTAGGCGGCCAGCAAGTGAACCTTGTCGTTCCCTTGCAGGCTGGCCTGTGCAGGCATCTGGCCCTGACGGCCGTAACGGATGGTCTGTTGCAGTTGAGCAAAGCTCGAGCCGTAGATAAACGCACCCGGGTGAGTCAGGTCGGGTGCGCCCATCAGCGGGTTGCCCTTGCCTTGCGGGCCGTGGCAAACCGCACAGTTGGTTGCGAAGATTTCCTTGCCTTTGACAGGGTCGGCTTTCGCGCTTTCCGGCAGCTTGCGGCCATCAAGGTTGGTCAGCACATAGGCCGCCACGTCGCTTACACCTTGTTCGCCAATCACTTCAGACCAGCCTGGCATAACGGCGTGGCGGCCATCCATGATGGTGGTCTTGATGTCGGCCGGCGTACCGCCCCAGCGCCAGTCGGCGTCGGTCAGGTTAGGGAAGCCGTAGGCGCCCTTGGCATCGGAACCGTGGCACACCGAGCAGTTGGAGGCGAACAGGCGGCCCCCCATCTTCAGTGCTTGCGGGTCCTTGGCGACTTCTTCAATCGGCATGGCCGCGAATTTGGCGAAGATCGGCCCGAATTTGGCGTCCGACTTGGCCATTTCCTTTTCCCACTCATGGACGCCGGTCCAGCCGGTCTGACCATTGGCAAACGGCGTCTGCTCTTTGGTGTCCAGGTACTGGTAGCCCGGCAGCAGGCCCTTCCAGTTACCCAGGCCCGGGTACAGCACAAGGTAGCCGAGGGCGAAAATGACGGTGCCCACAAACAGCATGAACCACCATTTCGGCATCGGGTTGTCGTACTCTTCGATCCCGTCGAAAGCATGGCCGACTTTCTCGTCGGTCTGCTCGCTGCGCTGGCCCTTGCGGGTGGCCAGCAACAGCCAGGTCAAGGCGAAGATGGTACCCAGAGTGAGGACTGTAACGTACAGACTCCAGAACGTAGTCATTCTTTGTTACTCCTAGAAGCTTGCTCTTGCTCGACGTGCTTGATGGCTTCGGGATCATCCTTGAACGGCAACAGGGTCGCGTCGTCAAATTCAGACTTGCGTCGCGGGCTGAATACCCACAATGCCAAACCGATAAAAGCCACCATCACGACGACAGTGCCCAGGCCACGAATCATCCCGATATCCATCTAGATCACCGTTTGCTTTTGATGATGGTGCCCAAGCCCTGGAGGTAAGCCACCAGTGCGTCCATTTCGGTTTTGCCCTTCACTGCATCCTTGGCTCCGGCGATGTCTTCGTCGGTGTAAGGGACGCCGAGTACGCGCAAGACTTCCATTTTTTTCGCCGTGTCCTTGCCGTCCAGCTTGCGTTCTACGAGGAACGGATAAGACGGCATGATTGACTCGGGTACTACGTTGCGCGGGTTGTACAAGTGCGCACGGTGCCAGTCATCGGAGTAACGGCCGCCAACCCGGGCCAGGTCCGGGCCGGTACGCTTGGAACCCCACAGGAACGGGTGGTCCCAGACGCTTTCACCGGCGACCGAGTAGTGGCCATAGCGTTCGGTTTCGGCGCGGAACGGACGGATCATCTGCGAGTGGCATTGCACACAGCCGTTGGCGATGTAGATGTCACGACCTTCCAGTTCCAGCGCGCTACGTGGCTTCATGCCCTCGACCGGGGTGTTGGTCACGTCCTGGAAAAACAGCGGAACGATTTGGGTCAGGCCGCCAATGCTGACGGCGATCACCATGAAGAAGGCCATCAGGCCAATATTCTTCTCGATTGTTTCGTGCTTGATCATCAGTGGGCTCCAACTACAGCGATCTTGGTCGCCGCTTCAGCTTCTACCGGGTTCGAGGCACGCACGGTGCGGAACACGTTGTAGGCCATAAACAGCATGCCGCTGGCGAAGATGGCCCCGCCGAGGGCGCGAACGATAAAGCCCGGGTGGCTGGCTTGCAGTGCTTCCACGAACGAGTAGGTCAGGGTGCCGTCGTCGTTGATTGCGCGCCACATCAGGCCCTGGGTGATGCCGTTGACCCACATCGAAGCGATGTAAAGCACGGTACCGATAGTTGCCAGCCAGAAGTGAACGTTGATCAGGCCGGTGCTGTACATCTGCTTTTGGCCATAGACTTTCGGGATCATGTGGTACATGGCGCCGATCGAAATCATTGCCACCCAGCCCAGAGCGCCGGCGTGTACGTGGCCGATGGTCCAGTCGGTGTAGTGCGACAGCGCGTTGACGGTCTTGATTGCCATCATCGGACCTTCGAAGGTCGACATGCCGTAGAAGGCCAGGGACACCACGAGGAAGCGCAGGATCGGGTCGGTGCGCAGCTTATGCCAGGCGCCCGACAGGGTCATCATGCCGTTGATCATGCCGCCCCAGCTGGGTGCCAGCAGGATAATCGACATCGCCATGCCCAGGGACTGAGCCCAGTCCGGCAACGCGGTGTAGTGCAGGTGGTGAGGGCCGGCCCAGATATAAAGGGTGATCAGCGCCCAGAAGTGCACGATGGACAGGCGATACGAGTAGATCGGACGCTCTGCCTGCTTGGGTACGAAGTAGTACATCATGCCCAGGAAGCCGGTAGTCAGGAAGAAACCTACCGCGTTGTGGCCGTACCACCACTGGATCATGGCATCAGTCGCACCGGCATACGCCGAGTAGGACTTGAAGAAGCTCACCGGCAGGGAAGCGTGGTTGACGATATGCAGCATTGCCGTGACGACAATAAATGCACCGTAGAACCAGTTACCCACATAGATATGCTTGGTTTTACGCTTGGTAATGGTGCCGAAGAACACAATGCCGTAGGTCACCCAGACAATGGCCAGCAAAATAGCCAATGGCCATTCCAGCTCTGCGTATTCTTTGGTCGTGGTGTAGCCCAGCGGCAACGTGATGATCGCGCCGACAATGACGGCCTGCCAACCCCAAAAGGTAAACGAGGCAAGTGCGTCGGAGATCAATCGCGTCTGACAGGTGCGCTGCACGACGTAATAGGAGGTGCCAAACAATGCACAGCCACCAAAGGCAAAGATCACAAGGTTGGTATGCAGAGGGCGCAGACGGCCGAAGGTCGTCCATTCAAGGCCAAGGTTCAGTTCAGGCCACACAAGCTGTGACGCGATGAAAACCCCGAGCCCCATGCCAAGGATCCCCCAGACCACCGTCATGATGGCGAACTGGCGGACTACCTTATAGTTATAAGCAGTCGGACTGATTGCTGTGCTCATTCTAAGGTTCCACGGTTTAGGTGTTTTATTAGGATAAAAATCGGTCGCAAGTATGGATAAAGCGTAGGGTTATTGCAACGAAGCATGACCCCGGTCAATGCTTTCCAAGGCTTATTCTGCGGCCTTTCCATGCGTGCTGTAAGGTCAAAGTGACCCTGGCAAAAATGCCGCAGGGAGGGCAAAAGAGAAGGGGGTTGAAGCGGGCAAATTCAGGTGGGGGTAAGGCCTGGCAAGAGCATGGCGAACTTCGCAATGGACGATAGCCGGTGTAAACCCACTAGTGTGGCCCGTAACAGTGCCCTTCAACTTACCGATTTATTTCACTTGACGTGGGGCCGGAAAAATCCGGATCACGGAAGCTATGAGCTTAGTCCTGAATGGCGGGAGAGCAATGGCGGACTAAAAAGAGGTGCGACACTTGGTCGCGCTTGGAGGCGGGAACTGCCGCACCAAAATGATGCGGCAGGAAATGTCCGGTAATTATTCGGCTGTTTTTTCCTCTTGATTACCGTGTGACAAGCTGAACACGTAAGCTGCAAGCAATTGCACCTTGTCGTTGCCCAGCAACTCGTTTTGCGCCGGCATATGTCCCTGGCGGCCGTGGCGAATGGTCTGCTGCAGTTGCGCC
The DNA here is from genome assembly GCF_055408445.1 of Pseudomonas sp. B414. Classification (NCBI taxonomy): domain Bacteria; kingdom Pseudomonadati; phylum Pseudomonadota; class Gammaproteobacteria; order Pseudomonadales; family Pseudomonadaceae; genus Pseudomonas; species Pseudomonas sp. B414. Next base: position 270,773 of record NZ_JBUZTQ010000002.1, read on the forward strand.
AGGCTGGTGCCGTAGATAAAGCCCGCAGGTTGGGTCAGATCCGGTGCACCCATCAGCGCCATGCCTTTGCCGTTGGCGCCGTGGCAGGCCACACAAGTGGTCTCGTAGGCTTGCTTGCCAGCGGCCAGATCAACCTTGGCGCCTTCTGGCAGGGGCAGGCCCGCCACATCATGGCGAACATAAGCGGCGACGTTCTTGACCCCGTCTTCACCCAGCACTTCACCCCAGGCCGGCATTGCGGCAATGCGTCCGCCCATGATGGTGGCCTTGATGGTGTCTGCATCCCCACCCCAGCGCCAGGTGTTGTCGGCCAGGTTCGGGAAGCCGAAAGCACCCTTGGCATCCGAGCCGTGGCACACCGAACAGTTGGAGGCAAACAGGCGGCCACCCATTTTCAGTGCGGCCGGGTCCTGTGCAACCTGCTCCACAGGCATGGCAGCGTATTTGGCGAAGATCGGTCCGAACTTGGCGTCAGCCTTGTCCATTTCCTTTTCCCATTCGTGGGCACCGGTCCAGCCATTTTCATAGCCGGGCAGCAGGCCTTTCCAATTGCCCAGGCCCGGGTAGAGGATCAGGTAGCCCACCGAAAACACCAGGGTTCCGACGAACAACATAAACCACCATTGCGGCAGCGGGTTGTCGTACTCCTCGATGCCATCGAAGCTGTGGCCCATGGTCTCGACGGTTTCGCCTTTGGTTTCACCCTTGCGCGTACCGACCAGCAGCCAGGTCAGGCCGATCAACGTGCCAATGGTCAGCACGCATATATACAGACTCCAGAAGGTGGTCATGCTTTGTTACTCCTAGACGCTTGTTCTTGCTCGACGTGTTGAATCGCCTCTGGATCGTCCTTGAATGGCAGTAAGGTCGCGTCTTCAAATTCGGACTTGCGCCGCGGGCTGAACACCCACAGCGCGAGGCCGATAAACGCCACGGCCACCACCACGGTGCCCAGGCCGCGAATCATTCCACTACTCATCTCAAACATGACTCACCTCTTGCTCTTGATGGCAGTGCCAAGCACTTGCAGGTAAGCCACCAGCGCGTCCATTTCGGTCTTGCCCTGTACCGACTGCTTGGCGTTGGCGATGTCTTCGTCGGTGTACGGCACGCCGAGGGTGCGCATCACCGAGAGTTTTTTCTCGGTGTGGCTGCTGTCGACCGGTGCTTCCACCAGCCATGGGTAGGCCGGCATTTTCGACTCGGGCACAACGTTGCGCGGGTTGTACAAGTGCGCGCGATGCCAGTCATCGGAGTAACGGCTGCCGACACGGGCGAGGTCCGGCCCGGTGCGCTTGGAGCCCCACAGGAATGGGTGATCCCACACGCTTTCACCGGCTACCGAGTAGTGACCATAACGCTCGGTCTCGGCACGGAACGGACGGATCATCTGCGAGTGACACTGCACGCAGCCTTCGCGAATGTAGATGTCGCGACCTTCCAGTTGCAGTGCGGTGTAAGGCTTCATGCCCTCCACCGGGGTGTTGGTCACGTCTTCAAAGAACAGCGGGACGATTTGCGTCAAGCCGCCGACACTCACGCACAGAATCATCAGCAACAGCATCAGGCCGATATTTTTTTCAACGACTTCGTGTTTCATTGCCAACTCCTCAGGCCATCTGCGCGGCGGCTACGACTTCAGCGGGCTCGGCGTTACGCACGGTGCGCCAAGTGTTGTAAGCCATTAGCAACATGCCGCTGAAGAAGATCGCACCACCAACCAGTCGCACGACAAAGCCCGGGTGGCTGGCCACCAGAGTTTCGACGAAGGAGTAAGTCAGCGTGCCGTCTTCGTTGACTGCGCGCCACATCAGGCCCTGGGCGATGCCGTTGACCCACATCGAAGCGATGTAGAGCACGGTGCCGATAGTGGCCAGCCAGAAGTGCGCGTTGATCAGGCCCAGGCTGTACATCTGCGGGCGACCGAAGATTTTCGGGATCATGTGATACAGCGCGCCGATCGAAATCATCGCCACCCAGCCCAGAGCGCCGGCGTGTACGTGACCGATGGTCCAGTCGGTGTAGTGAGAGAGGGCGTTGACGGTCTTGATGGCCATCATCGGCCCTTCAAAGGTCGACATGCCGTAGAACGCCAGGGACACCACCAGGAAACGCAGGATCGGGTCACTGCGCAACTTATGCCAGGCGCCCGAGAGGGTCATCATGCCGTTGATCATGCCGCCCCAGCTTGGCGCCAGCAGAATCAGTGACATCACCATGCCCAGCGACTGAGCCCAGTCCGGCAGCGCGGTGTAGTGCAAGTGGTGAGGGCCGGCCCAGATATACAGGGTGATCAGCGCCCAGAAGTGCACGATGGACAGGCGATAGGAGTAGATCGGACGTTCGGCCTGTTTTGGCACGAAGTAGTACATCATCCCCAAAAAGCCCGCCGTCAGGAAAAAGCCCACGGCGTTATGCCCGTACCACCACTGCACCATGGCGTCAGTGGCGCCACCGTAGAGCGAGTACGACTTGGTGAAGCTGACCGGGATTTCCAGGTTGTTGACGATATGCAAAATCGCCACGGTCACGATAAATGCGCCGAAGAACCAGTTGCCCACGTAAATATGCTTGGTCTTGCGCTTCATGATCGTGCCGAAGAACACGATGGCGTAGGCGACCCAGACAATGGTGATCAAAATGTCGATCGGCCATTCCAGCTCGGCGTATTCCTTGGAACTGGTGTAGCCCAGCGGCAGGCTGATAGCCGCCAGCACAATCACCAGTTGCCAGCCCCAGAAGGTAAACGCCGCGATTTTCGGCGAAAACAGTGTGGCCTGGCAGGTGCGTTGCACCGAGTAGAACGAGGCGGCGAACAAGGCGCAGCCTCCGAACGCGAAAATTACGGCGTTGGTGTGCAATGGGCGCAGGCGCCCGAAACTGGTCCAAGGCAAATTGAAGTTGAGTTCTGGCCATACCAACTGCGCGGCGAGAAAAACGCCGAGCCCCATGCCGACGATGCCCCAAACCACCGTCATAATGGCAAATTGGCGGACCACCTTGTAGTTGTAGGCGGTACTTGTAGAAGTGTTCATGGTTCCCCATCCACGGTTCAGGCGCGTACACATGCACGCCCGGAGTTATAGGCAGACTAAAAGCGAGGCAAGCATGGGTGTAACAGACAGTGTCGGTATTGACAGGGATCAATGGGCGCAGTGCGTGCAGGCGCGGGGTTGGCTGTGGAATGCGGCGGCCAGCGGGGTCGAGGGGGGCCGGTCAGGCACTCTGATACTGGCTCACGGTGCAGGTGCGCCGATGGACAGCGAGTGGATGACGGGCATGGCTGAGCGCCTTGCTGCGCGTGGGGTCAGCGTGTTGCGCTTCGAGTTTCCGTATATGGCTCAGCGACGGCTCGATGGCGGCAAAAGGCCGCCTAATCAGCAGGCCAAATTGCTTGAATGCTGGCGTGAAACATTTACCCAGGTGCGACGGCATGTCGCGGGGCGTTTAGCTATCGGTGGCAAGTCCATGGGGGGGCGCATGGCAAGTTTGCTTGCTGATGAACTGGGCGCGGATGCGCTGGTTTGTCTGGGTTATCCGTTTTACGCCAGCGGTAAACCGGAAAAACCCCGTGTGGCCCATCTGGCTGAACTGCAGACGCCGACCCTGATCGTGCAGGGCGAGCGCGATGCCCTGGGCAACCGTGACGCGGTAGAGGCCTACACGCTGGCGCCGGGTATTGAGCTGTTCTGGATGGTTGCGGGGGATCACGACTTGAAGCCCCTCAAGGCTTCTGGGTTCTGCCACGAGCAACATCTGGTTGCGGCGGCTGACAAGGTAGCGGGGTGGTTGGTTAAGGCTTGATGCGGTTATCCGTTGGCTGCCGTCTGGCTGCGTCTGGTTGTGCAGAGACTTGAGTTTCGACTCTTCCTACCTGCACCGAAGGTAATGCCTGATTTTTTTTGGGGATGAGCATTCTTAAGCTGAGTTCCTCTTGCATAGGTTAGTTCAGCAATTTCGTTGAACTTTGTAAGAGAGTTCAACAAATAAGAGAGTCCATGCCTTTGAGTGGTAATCCCCCGGTAATCCCCCCATTTCTAATACTCGCCAGAAATAGAAGTGTCCCGGAATAGTTGCCCACTACGCATTCTTCCTACAGAGGATGAGGGAATAGCCTTATTTATATGGACGATGAGCATTCTTAAGCTGAACACCCCTTACGCAGGTTGGTTCGGCAATGTCGTTGAACTCCGTAAGAGGGTTCAATAAATAAGAGAATGCCGCCAATGTATTATCCTTCCTCGACGCGTAAATCCCTTTTGGTATTAGCCATCAGCCAGGCATTATTTCATTCAAACATGGTTCAGGCGTCTGATGATCGTGTGGTTGCGGTTGATGGCCAGAGCGTCAGTGCCAGTGACGGGGAGGTTGAAACCGCGGGGTATGGGCTGTCGGCCATGTATGCCAGTGACGGGAGTAAAATTGATTCATCGAACATGAACGTTACGACCTCAGGGATCAGATCTCATGGAGTTCACATACGTACCAGTAGCGGGCTCAAATCCACCGAAGCGCTGTCAATTTCTACATCGGGTTTTGGCTCAGCTGGGTTGGCGGTGACCAATCTCAGTAAAGCGGATGTCGAGAGCCTTCAGGTGGAAACCCAGGGCGAGGGTGCATACGGGGTTGTTGCCGGGCGAGGTGAGATTAAAATTGGCTCGGGGAGCATCATCACTAAAGGTGAATACAGTCGTGGTATTTGGACCTACGGCGGCAATGTAAGAGGGACTGATCTGGTTATTCAAACCCAGGGTCAGGATTCTATAGGGGTCGAAGTTTTAGAAACAGACCTTAGTAAATTACCTAGAGAGGGTTCAACTGTTGATCTGATCGGGACAACTGTCTCCACACTTGGGAAACGGGCCCATGGGGTTTATGTAGCGGGTAAACAAGCTTTGGCGAAGCTGACCGACAGCCGTGTAGAAACCCACGGCGAACAGGCTGCCGGAGTGAACGTCGATTATGGAGGTCGAGTTGAGCTCAACAACACTGATGTCAAAGCCAACGGCGCGGGTTCTGTCGGGGCACTGCTAAGCGGCGGCAACCTGGCCGTCATCGGTGGCTCAATCCGTTCGCAAGACGCAGCAGCGCTGCATATCAGCGATAAGGACAACAAGGTCGATATCAGTGGCGCTACTGTTGCCAGTGTCAATGGCCCGGCGATCAAGGTTGACGCCGGTGCCGAGGCAATCATAACCGTCCGTGACGGTTCCACCCTGTCAGCCGGTGACGGCAAAGGGGAGTTGCTCGATGTGCAGTCTGATAGCGTGCTGGACCTGGTAATCGATGGCAGCTTTTTGCACGGCAAGCTGACTGTTCCTGAGGGCGGGAAGGTGAAGGTTCGCTTGCAAAATGGCACGATTTTTACCGGGCAGATGACCGATCTTGAAAGCCTGCAACTTGACTCGGACGTCAGCTGGAAAATTACCGGAGACAGCAGTACCGGCTCGCTGGCGCTCAATGGGGGAATAGTCGATTTCACCGGGGCTACGGCTTTCCATCGTCTGGAAATGGGCGAACTGTCCGGCTCAGGCATCTTCGGGCTGAAGCTGGATTTGAACAGCCATCAGATCGACACCCTGGACGTGAAAGGAAAAGCCAGTGGCAACCATAAGCTGCACATTAAAAACACTGGGGTAGAGCCTGAGCCGAGTTTTGAACCATTGCCGGTTGTCCGCACCGGAGGGGGCGATGCGAACTTTGACCTGCTGGGAGGGCGTGTCGATCTTGGTGCTTTTTCCTACAAGCTTGAGCGCATAGGACACAACTGGTACCTGAAAGATTTAACCTCAACCCCGAATCCAGAGCCAGAGCCAGAGCCGAATCCGAATCCGAATCCGAATCCAGAGCCGAATCCGAATCCGAATCCAGAGCCGAACCCGAATCCAGAGCCAAACCCGAATCCAGAGCCGAACCCGAATCCAGAGCCGAACCCGAATCCAGAGCCAAACCCGAATCCAGAGCCGAACCCGAATCCAGAGCCGAACCCGAATCCAGAGCCGAACCCGAATCCAGAGCCGAATCCGAATCCAGAGCCGAACCCGAATCCAGAGCCGAACCCGAACCCGAATCCGAATCCGAATCCAGACCGCGAGGTGAGCCCGGCAACCCGAAATGTTCAAGCCTTGTTCAATAGCGCGCCTACCGTCTGGTATGGCGAGATGACCACGCTACGCAGCCGTATGGGCGAAGTTCGGGGGAGCGGGCAGGGCGGAGCCTGGATACGCACTTACGGTAACAAGTATGACGTGGCGAGTGCGGGTGGACTGGGGTATCAGCAACGTCAGTCGGGGTACTCGCTGGGGAGTGATGTAGCGCAGACAAGTGCAGACAGTTTACTGCTGGTAGGGGTGTTCGCGGGTTACAGCAAATCCGGGCTGACACTGGCGCGAGGCTCATCCGGCACGGTCGAGAGCATTTATGCAGGGACTTACGGTAGCTGGACGCACGACGACGGATATTACGTTGACGCTGTACTCAAGCTTAACCAGTTCCGCAACCGGGCTGATGTAGTGATGAGCGATTTCAGCAAGGCAAAAGGCAAATATAACAATTATGGTCTGGGAGCTTCGCTGGAGGCCGGTCGCAAGATTCAGCTGACAGAGCGTCTGTATGCCGAGCCCTTCACCCAGATTTCAGCGGTTGCCGTGCAAGGGCAGTCCTATAGCCTGGACAGCGGACTGCAGGTGCGTACTTCGACAACCCGCTCTGTGCTCGGCAAGGTGGGGGTAACCCTTGAGCATCGCAATCAGGTGTTGAGCCCTTACCTTAAGGTCGCCCTGGCCCAGGAGTTTGCCCGGGACAATGAAGTCACGGTCAATGGGCACCGCTTCAAGAATGACCTGCACGGCAGTCGTGCCGAGTTGGGCGCTGGCGTTGCGTTGTCCTTGGGCAAAAACCTGAAAGTGCACGCTGATTTCGATTACATGGAAGGCCAGGGCATCAAGCAGCCCTGGGGAGCCAATGTCGGGGTGCGATATGCTTTTGACTGAGGCTTGAACAAAACCGGCGATCACATCGCCGGTTTTTTTTCATCAGCGGTTAAACCGCTCCACCAGCGAATACTGGGTATTCACGGTCTGGGTCAGTTCTTCACTCAACAGCGCCGAATGCTGCGCCTGTTCGGAGGTCTGATCCGCCAGGTCGGCAATGGTGCTGATATTGCGGCTGACTTCTTCGGCCACTGCACTTTGCTCCTCGGTTGCCGCTGCGATCTGGGTAGTCATATCGGTAATGTTGGCTACCGCTTCGCTGATGCCCACCAGCGCCTGATCTGCTTCCAGCACGCGAGCTACACCTTCTTCAGCCTGACGGTGGCCGGCGTCCATGGTCTGCACTGCAGTGGCTGCAGTCTGTTGCAGCTTGGCAATCAGGCTGTGAATCTGCCCGGTTGAAGCGCTGGTGCGTTGTGCCAGCTGGCGCACTTCGTCAGCCACCACGGCAAAGCCGCGGCCCATTTCACCGGCGCGTGCCGCTTCGATGGCTGCGTTCAGGGCCAGCAGGTTGGTCTGGTCGGCAATGCCTTTAATCACGTCAACAACGCCGCCGATTTCATCGCTGTCTTTTGCCAGCTGTGTAACCGTGGCACCGGTTTCGCCCACCACCACCGACAGGCGCTGAATGGCTTCGCGGGTTTCGCCGGCAATATCGCGACCACGGCTGGTCAGGCGATTGGCTTCCTGGGTCGCGTCTGCGGTGCGTTGCACATGGCTGGCCACTTCTTGCGTGGTGGCGGCCATCTGGTTGACCGCAGTTGCCACTTGCTCGGTCTCGACCCGCTGGCGCTCCAGTCCGATAGAGCTCTTGTGCGCCAGCATGTCCGATTGACGGGCCTGCTCGCTGAGGTGCTCGGCGGTGTCCTGCAGACGGGTCAGGCAGGTTTTCAGGCGTGCTTCCTGGCTCAGGATGGACATTTCCAGACGCGCTTGCGGGCCGCGGCTGTCGGTGTACATCTGCGCGATCAGCGGGTCAGAGGTGGTTTGTTCGGCCAGGCGCAGCAGGCGCTTGATCCCGCGCTGTTGCCAGCTCAGGCCAAGCAGGCCCAGCGGAATCGACAACAGGGCCGCGAGGGCAAAGCCCCAACTGGAGTTGAGCAGGGCACCAATGGTGAAGCTCAACTGGCTGACCAGAATAAACGGCAGCCAGTCCTGCAACACCGGCAGCCACTTGTCACGCTGCGGTACTGGCGATTTGCCGCGATTGATGCGCGAGTACAGGGCTTCGGCACGGCGGATCTGCTCGGCGGTCGGCTTGACCCGTACTGATTCGTAGCCCACCACGCGCTCGCTTTCAAACACCGGGGTTACATAGGCATTGACCCAGTAGTGATCGCCATTCTTGCAGCGGTTTTTGACAATGCCCATCCATGGCGAACCCTTTTTCAGGGTACTCCACATATGCTCAAAGACTGCGGACGGTACGTCAGGGTGGCGCACAAGATTGTGCGGCGCGCGTATCAGCTCCTCACGCGAAAACCCGCTGATTTCCCTGAATGCATCGTTGCAGTAGGTGATGACGCCTTTGGCATCGGTCGTGGAAATCAACCGTTGTTGCGCGGGGAATGTGCGTTCGCGTTGAGTGATGGGCTGGTTATTACGCATGTCGTTTCAATCCGCAAGACTTTGACAGGCTGTCGGCATGCGTAAGGAATTGTTTAATTTATATTTCAGTCTCTGGCTGGTCAGGGAGCGAGCATGGGGTAGGTGAAAAATACAAAATGCAGCACATTGAGCCCAAAGTGTGTGGCAATCGCCGCACTTAGCCCGCCATAGCGGTAGGCCAGGCCATAACCGAGCCCGGCCAGTCCTGCCAGCAACACCCATTGCCAGCCTGCCGCCGCATGAGCCAGGCCAAACAGCACCGAGGCGGTGACCAGGGCAATGGTCTGGCCATAAGGCACAAGCTTGAGCTTGCGGCTTAGCCCGCCCTGGATATAACCGCGAAACAGCGCTTCCTCAACCAGCGTTACCAGCAGCAGATTATTGAGCAGCCAGATGGCGCTTTGCGGCGGCCATTTTGGCGCCCAGGCAATCATCCCCAGCAGCATCGCCCCGCCCAGCGCCAGAATGGCTGCAAGTGCCAGGCCGATCAAGGAGGCCCTTAGAGATACACGCCAGGCAAACCGTGGCGCAATCCATGGGCATACCAACAGCAGCCAAAAACCAATCAGCGGCTTGTCCAGATTGAAGTACATCGAAAAGGGTACGGCATCCGGGGTCAGCCGCGTGGGAGTGATGGCCCGGCCGTTATGGAAGCCGGGTAGCCAATGTAGCGCCAGCGCCAGGGCCAGCAGCACAAACACAGCATGCCCGGCATAGCGCAGGTAATGGCTTTTGTTTTGAACAACGGCAAGCCCGCTAAGGGTCAGCAGGGCCAGCGCGATCAGGGTTTCAACACCGAGTTGACCGTAGCTGAGGGCAAGGCCGTAGCCGAGGGTGAGAAGTGCCAGATAAGGCCATGGCAGAGCAATCATGAAAATCCTAGGAATCGTTAAAAAAGCACCCCGGATCCAGTCCGGGGTGAGCAAGTATAACGATTGAAGATAATGCGCGGGCACTTGTGGGAGCGGGCTTGCTCGCGATGAATGCAACGCGGTCCGTCTGGACTAACGCGGTGATGCAATCGCGAGCAAGCCCGCTCCCACAGGAGGTAGTGCCGCTAGGAAGCAATCAGCTGACGAAGCACGTAGTGCAAAATCCCTCCTGCCTTAAAGTATTCCACCTCATTAATCGTATCGATCCTACACAGCACGTCGACTTTTTCCTGGCTGCCGTTCTCGCGGGTGATCACCAGTGTCAGATTCATTCGCGGTTGCAGCTCGGCACCGGTCAGCCCAAGGATATCCAGGGTTTCCTTGCCGGTAAGGTTCAGGCTCTTGCGGTTTTGATCAAGCTTGAATTGCAATGGCAGAACGCCCATGCCCACCAGGTTTGAACGGTGAATACGCTCGAAACTCTCGGCGATGACCGCCTTGACTCCTAGCAGGTTGGTGCCCTTGGCTGCCCAGTCACGGCTTGAACCAGTGCCGTACTCCTGGCCGGCAATCACCACCAGCGGCGTGCCGGATGCCTGATAGCGCATGGCTGCATCGTAGATCGGCAGCTTCTCGCCGGTGGGGATGTAGATCGTGTTGCCGCCTTCCTCGCCGCCAAGCATTTCGTTACGAATGCGGATATTGGCAAAGGTGCCGCGCATCATCACTTCATGGTTGCCACGACGTGAGCCGTAGGAGTTGAAGTCCCGTGGTTCGACGCCTTTTTCGCGCAGATAACGCCCGGCGGGGCTGTCCGCCTTGATATTGCCAGCAGGGGAAATATGATCGGTGGTGACCGAATCGCCCAGCAACGCCAGAATATTCGCGCCTTTAACGTCAGCGATTACCGGCAAAGGCCCGCTGATCTCGTCGAAGAAAGGCGGGTGCTGGATATAGGTTGAATCCTCTTGCCAGACATAAGTGGCCGCTTGCGGCACTTCGATGGCTTGCCACTGTTCGTCACCGGCAAACACTTCGGCATATTCCTTGTGGAACATGCCGGTGGTGACCTGGGCCACGGCGTCGGCGATTTCTTTCTGGCTTGGCCAGATATCGCGCAGGTACACCGGCTGGCCATCCTTGCCGGTGCCCAGCGGGTCGCGGCTGATATCAATACGCACCGTACCTGCCAGGGCGTAGGCCACTACCAAGGGTGGCGAGGCCAGCCAGTTGGTTTTCACCAGTGGATGTACACGCCCTTCAAAGTTGCGGTTGCCCGACAGCACCGAGGCCACGGTCAGGTCGGATTGGGTAATGGCTTTTTCAATCGGTTCAGCCAGGGGGCCGGAGTTGCCGATACAGGTGGTACATCCGTAGCCCACCAGAGCAAAGCCAAGCTGGTCGAGGTATGGGGTCAGGCCTGCGGCCTTGTAATAATCGGTGACCACCTTGGAGCCAGGTGCCAGCGACGTTTTGACCCAGGGCTGGCGGGTCAGGCCTTTTTCGACGGCTTTTTTCGCCACCAGGCCTGCGGCCATCATCACGCTGGGGTTTGAAGTATTGGTACAGGAGGTGATGGCTGCAATCACCACGGCACCGTTTTTCAGGCGATAGGTCTGACCTTCATAGCTGTAGTCCGCTTCGCCGACCAGATCCGCATTGCCTACGGCTACGCCGCCACCGCCTTCGCTTTCAAGGCGGCCTTCTTCTTTTTTCGTGGCCGGTTTGAATTGCAGGCTGAGAAAGTCGTCGAAGGCTTGCCCTACATTGGGCAGAGCAACCCGGTCCTGCGGGCGTTTTGGCCCGGCCAGGCTGGCTTCGACGGTGCCCATGTCCAGGGCCAGGGTTTCGCTAAATACCGGCTCAAGGCCAGGCTCACGCCACAGCCCCTGGGCTTTGCAGTAAGCCTCTACCAATTTGACCGTGGCATCCGGGCGACCTGAAAGACGCAGGTAGTCCAGAGTGATCTCATCGACCGGGAAAAAACCGCAAGTGGCGCCATATTCCGGGGCCATATTGGCAATGGTGGCGCGGTCGGCCAGCGGCAAGTCCGCCAGGCCATCTCCATAGAATTCAACAAACTTGCCGACCACGCCTTTGCTGCGCAGCATTTGCGTGACGGTCAGCACAAGGTCAGTGGCGGTAATGCCTTCTTTGAGCTTGCCGCTGAGCTTGAAACCCACCACTTCCGGGATCAGCATCGATACGGGCTGGCCGAGCATGGCCGCTTCGGCTTCAATCCCGCCCACGCCCCAGCCCAATACGCCGAGGCCATTGATCATGGTGGTGTGGGAGTCGGTGCCGACCAGGGTGTCGGGGAAAGCGTAGGTGCGGCCGTCTTCGTCCTTGGTCCAGACCGTGCGGCCCAGATACTCCAGGTTTACCTGATGGCAAATCCCGGTGCCGGGCGGTACGACGCTGAAATTATCAAAGGCATTTTGCCCCCAGCGCAGAAACGCATAGCGTTCGCCGTTGCGCTCCATTTCGATATCGACGTTTTGCTCAAAGGCACTGGCGCTGGCGAAGCGGTCGACCATCACCGAGTGGTCAATCACCAGATCCACCGGCGACAGCGGGTTGATCCGCTGCGGGTCGCCACCGGCCTTGGCCATCGCGGCGCGCATGGCGGCCAGATCGACCACGGCCGGCACCCCGGTAAAGTCCTGCATCAGCACCCGGGCCGGGCGGTACTGGATTTCCCGGTCACTGCGCCGCTCCTTGAGCCAGGCGGCCAGCGCTTTTAGATCGGGTTCGGTGACGGTTTTGCCGTCTTCCCAGCGCAGCAGGTTTTCCAGCAGCACTTTGAGTGACATGGGCAGTTTGCTCAAATCGCCCAGTGTTTTGGCGGCGAGCGGCAGGCTGAAATAGTGATAAGTCTTATCGTCGACTTTTAGTGTGGCTAGGGTGTTCAGGCTATCGAGGGAGGACATGAAATGACTCCTTTAGACGGATCACGTGGCACATACAGAGCTTCTAACCTAGCTCCGAATACGGCCGATGGCTAATAACTGGACTGTCTATGCGGGTTCAAGGTTCCGAACTCAGTTATCATGCCCGCCTTTTCGTGACACGCCTTGCTCCAAAGCAAGGTTGCGCAGCCGGCCAATTCCCGCCAGTTGCCCAGGAGTAATTCAATGAACACCGTTTTTATGCACTGCCGTCCCGGGTTTGAAGGCGAAGTCTGCTCGGAGATCGCCGAGCACGCCGCCCGCCTCAATGTGTCTGGCTATGCCAAGGCCAAGCCGAGCACAGCCTGCGCCGAGTTTGTGTGCACCGAAGAAGGCGGCGCCGAGCGCCTGATGAACAGCCTGCGTTTTGCCGAGCTGATCTTCCCGCGCCAATGGGCTCGCGGCGGCTTTGTCGACCTGCCGGAAACTGACCGGATCAGCGTTATCCTCGAGCACATGGCCGACTTCCCGGTGTGTGGCAGCCTGTGGCTGGAAATCGTTGATACCAACGATGGCAAGGAACTGTCCAACTTCTGCAAGAAGTTTGAAGCTCATTTGCGCAAGGCGCTGATCAAGGCTGGCAAGCTGGTGGAAGAAGAAGCGCATAAGCCGCGTCTTTTGCTGACCTTTAAAAGTGGTCGCGAAGTGTTCCTCGGTCTGGCTGAGTCGGATAACTGCGCCATGTGGCCCATGGGCATCCCGCGCCTGAAGTTCCCCCGTGAAGCACCGAGCCGTTCGACCCTCAAGCTGGAAGAAGCCTGGCACCACTTTATCCCTCGTGATCAGTGGGACGAGCGCCTGCACAGCGATATGACCGGTGTTGACCTTGGCGCCGCCCCGGGTGGCTGGACCTGGCAGCTGGTCAATCGCGGCATGATCGTGACTGCCATCGACAACGGGCCGATGGCTGAAAGCCTGATGGACACCGGTCTGGTGCAGCATTTGATGGCCGACGGCTTTACCTTCAAGCCCAAGCAGCCGGTGGACTGGATGGTTTGCGATATCGTCGAGAAACCGGCGCGCAATGCGGCGATGCTGGAAGAGTGGATCGGCGAAGGTCATTGCCGCGAGGCGGTGGTTAACCTGAAGCTGCCGATGAAGCAGCGCTACGCCGAAGTGCGTCGTTTGCTCGATCGCATTGCTGACGGCTTCAAGGCGCGGGGCATTCAGGTCGAGATCGGCTGCAAGCAGCTGTATCACGATCGTGAAGAAGTGACCTGTCATCTGCGTCGTATTGATGTAAAAAAACCTAAATCTCGCTGATTGGGGAGTTACTGATGAGTTTTACCGACCTGCCGGTTGACGGCACTCTGGATGCTACCGGCCTCAATTGCCCTGAGCCGGTGATGATGTTGCACCAATATATTCGTGACCTGGCGCCCGGCGGCTTGCTGAAAGTAATCGCCACCGACCCCTCGACCCGCCGCGATATTCCCAAGTTCTGTGTGTTTCTGGACCATGAACTGGTGGGGCAGCAGGAAGAGGCGGGCAAGTACCTGTACTGGATCCGCAAAAAGCAGGATTGATCCTTACCCTGTGGATGCGGGTTGTGGGTGCGGGCTTGCTCGCGATTCAGGCGCAGTGGTTTATCTGACACTGCGCGCTGAAACCATCGCGAGCAAGCCCGCTCCCACAAGAGCCCGTTGTTACAGGTTATGCGGCACGGCGAATATGCTTTTTCGCACTGCGCGCCAGGCGTACGCCGAGCATCAGCGCCGCACAGGTCAGGCCTACGATCAACCCCTGCCACAAACCACTCGGGCCATTGGCAGGACCGAACCAGTCGGTCAGCCCCAGGGCGTAGCCCACCGGCAAGCCAATCCCCCAATAGGCGAACAAGGTCAGTATCATCGTCACCCGTGTGTCCTGATACCCGCGCAATGCCCCGGCCGCAGTCACCTGGATCACATCCGAGAACTGATACAGCGCGGCAAACATCAGCAGCATGGTCGCAACTTCGATCACCATCGGATCGGCGGTGTAGACGGTCGCAATCTGCTCGCGCAGCAGCAGGATCAAACTGGCGGAAATCGCTGCCCACACCAGTGCGGTACCCATGCCCACGCCGGCCACAAAACGCGCTTCCCGCGGTTGCTGACGGCCCAAAGCCTGGCCCACGCGCACGGTGATCGCCATACCCAACGAATATGGAATCATAAACACCAGTGAGCTGAAGTTCAGGGCGATCTGATGCCCCGCGACCACGGTCGCGCCAAGGCTGCCAATCAGCAGCGCAATCACCGCAAAAATGCTCGACTCGGCAAACACCGCAATGCCGATCGGCAGGCCTACGCTGAGCAAGCGCTTGAGAATCGCCCATTTCGGCCATTCAAAATGGCTGTAGACCTTGCTCGACTGGTAGATCGCCCCGCGAAAAGTCCACACCACCATGCCCAGGGCCATAAACCACATGACGATGGCCGTGGCCCAGCCACAGCCCACGCCGCCCATGGCCGGGACGCCAAAGTGGCCATAGATGAAGATGTAGTTGATTGGAATATTCAGTGCCAGGGCGCTCAGGCCCAGCACCATGCTGGGCCGGGTCTTGCCCAGGCCATCGCTGAAATTGCGCAATACGCAATACAGGCCCACGGCAGGCATGCCGCTGGCGATGCCGTGCAGATAACCCATGCTCGGTGCGATCAGTTCAGGGTCGACCTTCATCAGATGCAGCAACGGCTCGGCAGCGATCAGGATCAGCGCCGCACACAGGCCGGTTATCAATGCCAGCCATAGCGCCTGGCGTACGATCGGGCCGATTTCACCGTGGGTATTGGCGCCAAAGCGTTGGGCGACCTTGGGTGTGGTCGCCAGCAGAATGCCCGACATCAGCAAAAACACTGGCACCCAGATCGAGTTACCCAGCGCCACGGCGGCCAGATCCCGCGGCCCGACACGTCCGGCCATTACCGCATCGACAAAGCCCATGGCCGTGGTGGCAATTTGCGAAATGATGATCGGAAAGGCCAGCGCCAGCAAAGCGCGCACTTCAGTGCGAACCCGTGCAGGGCGGCTGACAGCGGTTGACGAGGGGTTATGAGTGACAGAGTTCACAAGCGTGCATCCACAGTGTTTAAGGCGCAAAGCCGGCAATTGTACGCCTGACCAAGTGGTCAGAAAACACGGAGTTGTAGGTGCTTTGTAATCTAATCCTGAGTACCTGCCACACCCGGCTGGCCCATTCATCGCAACTACGCCTACACTGCCACTCCGCGAAAGGAGCCTGCCATGTTGATTGTTGCTGACGAAAATATTCCGCTGATCGAAGAATTTTTTGCTGACTTCGGTGAAATACGCCGCCTGCCGGGGCGCCAGATCAATCGCGCCGACGTTCACGATGCCGATGTGCTGCTGGTGCGCTCGGTGACCAAGGTCGACCGCGACCTGCTCGAAGGCAGCGCGGTGAGGTTTGTCGGTACATGCACTATTGGCACTGATCATCTGTCCCTGGGCTACTTCCAGGAGGCCGGTATCCAGTGGTCCAGTGCCCCTGGCTGCAATGCCCGTGGTGTGGTGGATTACGTGCTGGGTAGCCTGCTGACCCTGGCTGAAATCGAAGGCGCTGACTTGACTCAGCGTACCTACGGGGTGATTGGTGCCGGTGAAGTGGGCGGGCGCCTGATCAACGTTTTGCGTGCGCTGGGCTTTAATGTGCTGGTCTGCGACCCGGTGCGCCAGGCAGATGAAGGCGGTGATTACGTCAGCCTGGAGCAAATCATTGAACAGTGCGATGTGCTTAGCCTGCACACGCCGCTGGACAAGTCTGGCGATTATCCGACCTGGCACTTGCTCAATCAGCAGCGCCTGGAGCAACTGAAACCGGGCACCTGGCTGATCAACGCCAGCCGCGGGCCGGTGGTGGACAATACTGCGCTGCGTGAAGTGTTGACCCGCCGCGATGATCTGCAAGCGGTACTGGATGTGTGGGAAGGCGAACCGCAAGTGGACGTCGAACTGGCAGATCTGTGCGTATTGGCGACCCCGCATATTGCCGGTTACAGCCTGGACGGCAAGCAGCGCGGCACGGCGCAGATTTATCAGGCGTTGTGTGACTTCCTCGGGCATACCCCGCAGGTCAAACTGGCTGACTTGCTGCCTGCGCCCTGGCTGGCCAAGGTTGAGCTGAGCGCCAGCAGCGACCCGGCCTGGGCTTTGGCCATGCTGTGTCGCGGTGTGTATGACCCGCGCCGTGACGATGCCGATTTCCGTCGCAGCCTGATCGGCACTGTTCAGGAGCAGAAACTGGCGTTCGACGGCCTGCGCAAGCACTACCCGATTCGCCGCGAAATCGAAGGGTTGCCGGTGCATATCGAGGGCGAGTCAGTGGCCTTGAAGCAACTGGTGAAAGCCCTGGGCGCAGTGCCGGTCTGATTCTGCGTGCATAAAAAAACCGGCCTTGTGCAACAAGGCCGGTCAGTGAAGCGAATGCTGTGTGATCCTGGAATCAGTCTTTGCGTGAAGGCTTGACCAGACGTTGCTCCAGCTCGTGGCAGGCGTCCTGGATCATCGCTTCCGTGATCAGGACTTCCTGACCATTTTCGTCGATAAACGCGCACCCCAGAGATTGCTGTGGCTGGGTGCGAATAACCGGTACGGCTTGAGCGTTCTGTTGCAAATCCATGGCCTGTCTCCTCATCAGGGTGTAGCGGTACTGTAGATCCGTTTAATGACCAAGCTGTTACAAACTTGGCAGCCACCCCAGTCCAACAGAAATATCCTCAAACTTCCAGCCCGACTTTAGAACATTACTGCCTAGGGCTTGTGGTTGCAGGTCATATTCAAAACGAGTGAGAAAGGTTTACCGGTTCAAGCCAAACTTCGTTGTAGGCTGTGCAGGCTTTTCACGCTTGCCCACTCTCTGGATGCCTGCCGATGCTTTCTTCCCGTCACCGCCGCGCCATTCGTCTGGCCACCCATTTTATTGCCCCTTATCGCTGGCAGGCCTTTGGCGCGTTGCTGGCGCTGATCGTTACGGCGGGCATCACCCTGTCGATGGGGCAGGGCATCCGCCTGCTGGTCGACAAGGGGTTTATGACCCAGTCAGCGGATTTGCTCAACCAGAGCATCGGCTTTTTTCTGGTGCTGGTGCTGGGCTTGTCCGTGGGCACTTTTGTGCGTTTTTACCTGGTGTCCTGGATTGGCGAGCGGGTGGTCGCTGATATCCGGCGTCAGGTGTTCAACCACCTGATCGGCCTGCATCCTGGGTTCTATGAGAACAACCGCAGCTCGGAGATCCAGTCACGGTTGACCACCGACACCACCTTGCTGCAATCGGTGATCGGCTCATCGCTGTCGTTGTTTCTGCGCAACAGCCTGATGGTGATTGGCGGTGTGGTGTTGTTGTTTGTCACCAACCCGAAACTCACCGGTATCGTGGTGGTCGCTTTGCCACTGGTGCTGGTGCCTATCCTGTTTTTTGGTCGTCGAGTGCGCAGTTTGTCGCGCCAGAACCAGGACCGGATTGCCGATGTTGGCAGTTATGTCAGTGAGGCTCTGGGCCAGATCAAGACGGTTCAGGCCTACAACCACCAGCAGCAAGACCAGCAGCGATTTGCCAATACCGTTGAACAGGCGTTTGCCACCGCGCGCAAACGCATCCTGCAACGGGCATGGCTGATTACCCTGGTGATCCTGCTGGTGCTGGGCGCAGTCGGGGTAATGCTGTGGGTCGGCGGCATGGACGTGATCGCCGGTCGGATCACTAGCGGTGAACTGGCTGCCTTTGTGTTCTACAGCCTGATTGTCGGCAGTGCGTTCGGCACCCTGAGCGAAGTGATTGGTGAACTGCAACAGGCAGCGGGTGCGGCCGAGCGGATTGCCGAGTTGTTGCAGGCGAAAAGCCTGATCCTGCCTCCGAGTACGGATTTGCGAGTGTTGCCGGAGCGGGTGGAGGGTAATTTACAGCTGGAGAACTTGCGCTTCTCCTATCCATCGCGCCCTGAAAGCCAAGCGCTCGATGGCCTGAGCCTGACAGTCAAGGCGGGGGAAACCCTGGCGCTGGTTGGCCCTTCGGGGGCCGGCAAGTCGACGCTGTTCGACCTGTTGCTGCGCTTTTATGACCCTCAGCAAGGCCGGATCCTGCTAGAAGGGCAGCCGATCACCCAACTGGACCCACAGGACCTGCGCCGTTGCTTTGCCCTGGTGTCACAAACTCCGGCGCTGTTTTTCGGCAGCATTGAAGACAACATCCGCTATGGCAACGCCGGGGCCAGTGACGCCCAGGTCGAAGCCGCAGCCCGGATTGCCCATGCCCACGACTTTATCCTGCAAATGCCCGAAGGCTATAAAACCCACCTGGGTGACGGTGGTTTGGGGTTATCGGGCGGTCAGCGCCAGCGTCTGGCGATTGCCCGGGCTTTGTTGGTAGATGCGCCGATACTGCTGCTGGACGAAGCCACCAGTGCCCTCGATGCCCAGAGCGAGCATTTGATCC
This sequence comes from Pseudomonas sp. B414, assembly GCF_055408445.1. Classification (NCBI taxonomy): domain Bacteria; kingdom Pseudomonadati; phylum Pseudomonadota; class Gammaproteobacteria; order Pseudomonadales; family Pseudomonadaceae; genus Pseudomonas; species Pseudomonas sp. B414. The sequence goes on from NZ_JBUZTQ010000002.1 coordinate 289,626, forward strand.
AGCAGGCCTTGCCGAGCCTGATGCAGGGCCGCACCACGCTGGTGATCGCCCACCGTTTGGCCACTGTGCAGAACGCTGACCGTATCGCGGTGATGGATCAGGGCAAGCTGGTTGCCATAGGTACCCACGCCCAGTTGATCGCCAGCAACCCGCTGTATGCGCGGTTGGCGGCGTTGCAGTTCAACGCTGGGGTATAGCGGCGGGACTATTTATTGTGGGAGCGGGCTTGCTCGCGATGCGGTCTGGCAGGCAGGCTGCGGTGCTGCCATCGCAGGCAAGCCAGCTCCCACAAGTTTTGTGTCGCACGCAAATTTGATGCTTGCGGAGATTATTGTGGGAGCGGGCTTGCTCGCGATGCAGACGATGCGGTCTGTCAGAAAAACCCGCTCCCATAGGGAATGTGTGCAGGGCTTAGCGGTACTCACACAGGTAAGCAGTGTCCACCGCAACTTTCAGCTGGAACTTGCTGTTGGCCGGTACATTGAACTGGCTGCCAGTCTTGAACGTTTCATACTCGCTGCTGCCCGGCAGTTTCACGCTCAGCTCACCCGAGACAACGTGCATGATTTCACGCTCGGCGGTGCCGAACTCGTATTCACCCGCAGCCATGACGCCAATGGTGGCCTTGCCTTCGGCTTGAGCGAAGGCAATCGACTTGACGGTGCCGTCGAAGTATTCGTTGACTTTAAACATGGCGATTCCTCGGAATGGGCTAAAAAGGGCTGGCCAGTATGCAGAAGCGGTTTTATCCCGTCACGCGCTTTTGTGGCCCTTAACCCTTGAGCACCAGCGGTAATAAACGTGCTGTATTTCGCGCATCTTCCAGGGCCCGGTGTTGCTGGCCATTAAACTGCATCCCGGCCAGTTGCAGGGCGCTGTTAAGCCCCAGCGGCTGCTTTAGCTGGCGGGCCTTGGCAAATTGCTGCTTGAGATTCATATGCGGCAATTGTTGCAGCGCACTGGCCAGTTGCTTTTGGCGCCATTCCTGTTCCAGTTGCTTGCGGTCATAGTCGCCCCAACTGGCCCAGCCTTCGAGTTTGGGCAGGTGCTGGCCCAGCCAGCGCTCGAATTGTTCCCATACCTGCGGCATCGGTGCCCCGGCATCAATATTGGCTTGGGTGATCCGGGTCAGTTGCCGGCAAAAAGGCGTCAGCAATGGGCGACGCTGCGGGCGAATAAAGCGCTGGAAATGGTCCACTTCCCGACCTGCGCGAGTCACCACGCTGGCGCCTATTTCAATCACTTCCATTTCCTCGAGGGGCCATCCGCCATCATCGGTGGTGGCTTCCAGGTCAATTACCAGCCAGTGAGGCATGTGCAGCTTCCTTGAACAGCATTGGCGTTGAAGTTGGAGCGTAGCTAAAACTCGGCCCCGGGCGTTTATTTTCCAGTGGGCCAGTCGAGCGCTTGCTTGCTAGTCTATATGCGCTTTAATGGTGTGCGTGCTCGATCTCAGGTCGTGTGTTGATCAATAAGTTCCAGCCATGGGCGGCATCAGGTGTGTATGGTTTTGAAGTGTTCGCCAATCCAGTTGGCCCATAGCCTGTTGCTGACCCTCGGTATGGTCTGGCTGACGCCGGTCTGGGCCGTCCAGGAAGTCAGGGTGGGTGCTGCGCATTTTCCGCCCTACACGGTGCGTCCGGAGCGCGGTGACGATATCGGCCTGTTGTCGCAATTGCTCAATGCACTCAATCAGTTGCAGAGCGACTACCGGTTTGTCCCGGTGCCCAGTTCCATACCGCGGCGGGTGCGTGATTTCGAGCGGGGCCGGGTGGACATGATGATGTTCGAAAACCCGGCCTGGGGCTGGCAGGCGTTTGCGCACACCGCCGTCGATATGGGCCTTGAAGATGCCGAAGTGTTTGTTGCCAGGCAGCAACCGGATCGTCAACAAAGCTATTTCGATGAGCTGAACGGCAAGCGCCTTGCGCTGTTTAGCGGCTATCACTACGCCTTTGCCGGTTTTAACCCGGCACCGAAGTTCCTGGCCGACAGCTTTGGTGCAACCCTGACCTATTCCCACGAAAGCAATCTATTGATGGTATTGCGCGGTCGCGCGGATATTGCCTTGATGACCCGCTCAAACCTGATCGAGATGTTGCGCTGCGACCCGCAGGTCCAGGCTCAGGTGCTGGTGTCCGAGCGTATCGATCAGATCTATCGCCACTACGCTCTGTTGCGGCCAGAAGCACCGATCCAGAGCGGGCAGTTTGCGCAGATGATGCAAAAGTTGCGTGACAACGGCCAGTTAAAGGCCATTTTTGCGCCTTACAAAATTGCCGTGGTTGAGATGTAGGGCAGGAGGGTTGGCAGCAACCTTTGTATCAGCGGCGGGCATAGGTGTCGGCGTGGGTGCCCGACACTTGGCGGCAATGGATCAGGGCATCGCGAATCATGAAGTTGACCAGGGTGGGCGATACGCCCAATTCCTTGGCAATGTCCTTTTGCTGCACACCGTGCAGGCGGTACATCTCGAACGCATAACGGGTACGGGTCGGCAGCTCGTTGAGCGCCACCTCGATATGTTCCAGGGTCGAGAAGTTGATCAGCGAAGTTTCCGGTGAGGCGCCGTGGATAACCACATTCAGGCCTTCTTCTTCGGTGCCCGAATATCTTTGCTCCAGCGCCTGCTTGCGGTAATGATCAATCGCCAGGTTGCGCACGATCTGAAACAGGTAGCTCAATTGTGCCTTGAACGAAGAGGTGATCTGCGGCGCGGATTGCAAACGGAAGAAGGCGTCCTGCACCACATCTTCAGCCCGGTGGCGGCAGCCGGTGATGCGGGCTGCGATTTTGACCAGCACCAGCCGGTTATCGACAAAGGCTTGAAGTAGGGGTGAGTCGCACTTGCCTGTGGACATTGGTTCCGTCATGGAGATCACCTGCTGCGAATGATTGAGTGAGGACCTCTTCGTGGGAGGCGTCCTACACAGCTGTTCACACGCTAGGCTTAATGATAATGATTGTCAATTGAGAATTAGAATTAATAGCGGCGCAAAGAGCAGATTGAGACCTGGCTCACGCGAGGGAGGGCTGCGACCCATTGCTTTTCTGATCGCAGCCAGAGGGCTTATTTAGGCCCGAGGATTTGGCTCAGCTTTTCTGGCGACGGCGCACCTTGCTGCTGTTGCAGATTGCCTTGTGCGTCCAGATAGAAAATCGCCGGGGTGGCGGCCACATCCAGTTCTTCCATCAGTTGTGCGTTGGCATCCAGCTTGGCCTGGATATCCGCCGGGATCTTGGCCAACGGTTTTAGCGTGCTGGCCTTGCCGGCTTTCTCGTGTTCGTGCAGGGCTTGCTGCGGGTCTTTGGCGCCCAGCAGGGCGGCGGATTTGGCCGGGCTGTCTTCGCGGATAATCCCTACCATGATGTGGCGCAATTGCACCTTGCCCGAATCAACCCATGGTCGGGCCTGGGCCCAGAACATGTTGCAGTACGGGCAGTTTGGGTCGCTGAACAGGTACACGATACGCGGGGCATCGTCTTTACCGTCGGCAATCCAGTTGCTCTTTTCCATCTCGCCCCAGACCTGCTTGGCCATCGGCTCGTAGACCAGTTTCTGCAGCGGCGCCAGGCTCAGGTCCTTGCCGTCGGCGTCGTACAGATTGCCCACCAGCACGTTGCCATCTTGGGTCAGGTACAGCGCCATGCCACGGTTCTGGTACTGGGCGGCATAACCGCGCAAGCCGCCGGGAGCGTCAAAGCTGCCGATGATCTTTGCGCCCTTGGCTTCAATCTTCTTGATTGCCGGCGGCAACTCTTCAGCCTGCAACACTGGGGATTGCAGGAGCGCCGCGCCCAGCAGGGCGGTCATGCTCAGGGTTAACAGTTTGCGGTTAAGCATTTTTGCTGATTCCTTGCAGGGTCGGCCTGTTGGGCCGACATTGAATTGTTCAGGTCGAAAGGCTCCATGGCCCGGGCCAGGCTGGCTTTCGACAGCTCGCCCAGATGGCTGCCCAGCAGCCGGCCTTCAGCGTTATAGAACAGCGTAGTCGGCAGGGCCATCGAACCGACTTTTTGTGCCAGTTGGCCGCCGCTGTCGAACAGCACGTTGCTCAGGTTCAGCCCCTGGGTTTCCAGGAAGGTACTGACGCTCTGCATGCTTTCACCCTGATTGACGAACAGGAAGGTCACGTTCTGATGTTCATGCTGGGCGTTTTGCAGCACCGGCATTTCACGACGGCACGGCGGGCACCAGGTGGCCCACAGGTTGATCACCAGCGGGCCGCCCTGATAACTGCTCAACTGCACCGACTCGCCATTGGCGTTGCGCAATACCAGCTCCGGCAGGCGCGTGCCCTGTTCGTACAGGTTGGACGACAGGCTGGTCAGCAGCCAGAACGCCAGGCCGCTGCCCAGCCCCCAGCCCAGAGGGCGGCGCAACCCGACCCGGCGCCAGCCCCAGATGACTGCGCCGACCAGCACAGCCACCAACCCCGGCCACAGTAAAAAGCCACCGTCACGCAAGTCGAGGACTTGCAAAGGGTCGTCCTTGAAATAGCGCCAGTAGCTGAGCACAAAGCCGATACGCGCAGTCAGCAAGCCCAGCAGAAACAGACTGAACAGTACTGACTCGGGGTTTTCACCACCGCGCTTGGCCACGCGCCAACCCACCAGTGTCGCCAGGGCAAGGGCCAGGATCAGCAGCAAATGGTTGATGGCCAGCGCAAACGAACCGATGGTCAGGGTGAGCATTTAGTGGAGTTCCCGAGTGGCGTTCCAGTTATTCAAAAAGGTCTGGGCGTTGACTTCGCCAGTAATACGTTGTCCGCGACGCTCATCACCATCAGGGCCGATCCAGGCAAAGCTGGGTGGGCCAGGTACTTGATAGCGGCCGAGCAGTTCGCGGCTGGCGACATTATCGGCGGTCACGTCAAGACGCAACAGGCGCACGCCTTGCAGTGCCTGCATAACCTCGGGTTTGCCGAATACCTGCTTCTCCATGACCTTGCACGACACGCACCAGTCGGCGTAATAATCGAGCATCACCCATTGACCATCTGCCCTGGCACTGGCCAGTTCACGGTCCAGGCTGGCGGGGTCCTTGATAGTGATAAAGGTGTCATGGCCGGTGCTTGCGACACTGCTGCCCGCCACGGTTTTGGCGGTGTACACCTGCAACGGTTGCCACAGCTCGGTGCCGCCACCGGCAGCGCCCACCAGCAACAGGCTGCCCCACAAACCGGCCAGCAGACCTAGCGGGCTGAACAGCGCCCTGGCGCGCAGGAACGTTTGCGCCTGTTGCCACAGGCTGCACGCCAGAATAATCAGCAGTACGCCCCACAGGCCGAGCCACAGCGACTCATCCAGTACCGGGCGCACCAGCAGCAGCGCGGTGCCCAGAAACAGGAAGCCAAACAGGCCTTTCATCAGGTTCATCCAGGCCCCCGGCTTGGGCAGGAAGCGGCTGCCCACGGTCACCAGCAGCAACAGCGGTACACCAATCCCCAGGCCCATCACAAACAGCACCAGGCCACCTTCCAGCGCATTGCCGCTTTGCGCGATATACAACAGGGCACCGGCCAGCGGTGCGGTCATGCAGGGTCCCACCAGCAAGCCGGAGAGGGCACCAAGAATTCCTGCGCCGATCAGGCTGCCGCCCTTGCGGCCACGCCCGGCGGTTTCCAGGCGGTCACGCAGACCGGCAGGCAATTGCAGTTCAAAAAAGCCGAACATCGGCAGTGCCAGCACCACGAACAGCGCGGCAAAACTGCCCAACAGCCAGGGTTGTTGCAACAGCGCCTGCAGGTTGGCGCCCAGCAGGGCCGCCAGCACGCCCAGCCCGGCATAGACCAGGGCCATGCTGATGACATAACTGCCGGCCACGGCAAAACCACGCCCGGCCGTGGCCCCGCTGCCCACCACCAGCCCGGCCAGAATCGGCAGCATCGGCAGTGAGCAAGGGGTAAAGGCCAGCAGCAGGCCGAGGCCGAAGAACAGCAGCAAGCTCCAGCCCAGCGAGCGCTGCTGCAATGTAGCGGCCAGTGACTGGTCTTGTGCCTGACCTTGCGCGGCAACCGGCTGCACGCCGCCCAGGTCGACGGTCTGGCTTTGCGGCGGGTAGCACAGGCCAGCATCGGCGCAGCCCTGCCAACTGACCTTGACCTGGCCGCTGGCGTCTGCCGGAATCAGTATCTCAACCTTGTCGCGATAGACCTGGGTAGCGCCAAAGAACTCATCGCTATGTTCAAGCCCCTGGGGCAGTACGGGGGCGTGTGCTGCGTCCAGCCCGTCAAACTTGAAGCGTTTTTGATACAGATAGTAGGTGTCGGCTATTTTCCACTGCAGGCGGGTTTCGCCGGAGGGCAATGGTTCGGCACTGAATGTGAAGGCCTTGTTGACCGGCAGAAAGTCGGGCTGTGCAAAAGGATCGCTGGCCGCCTGGGCGACACCGATCAAACACATCAAGAGCAAGGACAACAGCAAACGCATGGGTAAAGCCTTGTGCAGGTTCAAGTGACGCTACAGTGTGATCCTGCGATTAACCGATTATTAACCCGTGCGTATTCCAACGTTCACGGCATAATCGGCTCTTAATCCCATGACCTTTTAATCGGCTTATTTACGCGGGTATCAGCATGCATGTACTGGTTTGCGAAGACGACGAACTGATCGCCAGCGGCATCAAGGCCGGGCTCACGGCCCAGGGCCTGACGGTTGAGCATGTCGGCACGGCCAGTGCGGCGCGGGCGATGCTCAAGGCTGCCGAGTTCGATGTGATGGTGCTCGATCTGGGTTTGCCTGATGAAGATGGTCTCAAGTTGCTGCAACAACTGCGTCAGCAGGGGCTTGAGTTGCCTGTGCTGGTTCTGACTGCCCGCGACTCGGTGACCGACCGCGTCGATGGCTTGCAGGCGGGTGCCGATGATTACCTGCTCAAGCCCTTCGACCTGCGCGAACTGGCCGCCCGCCTGCATACCTTGCTGCGGCGCGTGGCAGGGCGCAGCGTTAACCTGATCGAGCACGGCGCGCTTAGCTACGACCCCAGCAGCCGCATCACTCTGCTCGCGGGCCAGCCGGTCGACCTGTCCCGGCGTGAACAGGCACTGCTGCAAGCCTTGCTGCATAACCGCGGGCGGGTGTTGTCCAGCGAGCAACTCAAGGACAGTATCTATGGCTTTGGTGACGAACTGGAGAGCAATGCCCTGAACGTGCATATCCACCACCTGCGGCGCAAATTGGGCAACGGTATCGTTGAAACCGTACGCGGCCTGGGTTATCGCCTGGGCCACGCCGATGGCGCAGAGTCCGAAGCATGATGAGCATGCGCCTGCGCTTGAGCCTGACCATTGGCGCTGCCTTTGTTCTGGTCTGGGCATTGGCTGCGGCCTGGATGCTCAGCGATTTGCGTCAGCAAATGATGTTTTCCCTTGATCAGCGGCTGGTCGCCTCGGCGCGCATGGTCGCGGGTTTGCTGGAGCAATTGCCGCAACTGCCAGTAAAAGGCGAGGGCACTCATTTCAGTGCGGAGCAACTGACTATCCCTGGTGGCATGGCTTGCCAGGTCAGTTCGCTGCGTGGCGAGATCCTGGCCCGTAGCCACAACAACCCGGATCAGCCAATGCAGTCGCAAGCGGCAGGTTTTCATGACCAGATGATCGACGGCGCGGCCTGGCGCACCTTTACCCTGGATCGCGGTGATCTGCGCATCACCACGGCTGACCGTCAGGTTGAACGCGAGGCGCTGAACCTCTCGGTGCTGCTGGCTGCATCGGTGCCGGTGGGCATGGCCCTGATTGTCTGCCTGCTGCTGCTGTGGCTGGGGATCGGCCAGGGGCTGGCACCGCTCAACCGCATGCGCGATGCCCTGATGCGCCGCGATGCCGACTCCTTGCAACCGTTGCAAATCTCACCGTTGCCCAGCGAGCTGAAACCGCTGCTCGATTCGCAGAACCAGCTGTTTGCACGTATTGCCCAGACCATCGAGCGCGAGCGGCGCCTGACCGGCGACGCGGCCCATGAACTGCGCAGCCCGCTGACCGCGATCAAGACCCACCTGCAAGTGGCGCGCATGACCGATGGCGAAGCTCGCGAACAGTCGCTGGCCCATGCCGAAGCCGGAGCTGACCGCTTGCACCGCACCCTTGAGCAATTGCTGCTGCTGGCGCGGGTCGAGGGCAGCCTGTCGTTTGATGACGGGGTCAATTGCTCGGCCGAGCAAGTGGCACAGTTCGCGATCCACGATGCGTGCGCAGGTGATGATCAGCGTATTCGTCTGCACTTGCCGCCAGACTTGCCGGCCACCGCGCTGGAAGTTCCCTCGGTACTGGCCATCGCTGCGCTGCGCAACTTGCTGGACAACGCCTTGCGCCATACCCCGGCCGGCACTCAGGTGGAGTTGGCGGTGGCCGTTGAAGGCTCGCAGGTCAAGTACACAGTGCGCGACCACGGGCCCGGTATCCCCGCCGATACCCTGCAACACATGACCCAGCGCTTCTGGCGCAACGGCAACAGCAACGGCTGCGGTCTGGGCCTGGCGATTGTGCAGGCGATTGTCGAGCGTTGCCGCTGTGAACTGACCTTCGACAGCCAGCCCGATGGCTTGCGGGTTGAGCTGCGCATGCCGTTGAAAACCACCGCAGCCTGACACAAGACTCCGGGTCTTGTGGGAGCGGGCTTGCTCGCTATGGCATCACAGCGTTTGGCTGATACAGCGCGTCGCCTGCATCGCGAGCAAGCCCGTTCCCACAGCGTGTGTCTCAGAGCTGACGGTACGAATCTGCTCCAATGGACTGATTTCGTTACAACTTCGTCCGGACCATGGTTTACAGTACCCGCGCTCTCTGGAACCTCCCACAGACAGCTTTCTGTGGAGTGATTCCATTACACACAAACAGACTCTACGGCGCATAAACGGCCCGCTTGACCGCTTGTACGAGGCTGGCACAGAACGTGCTCATGTCCCTTTGTCCGCTGCGGATAAACATGATGTTTGTCTGATCCAGGGACCCCGTACAAGAACAATAAAGAGGATGATTCATGCAAAATCAGCGACCTGATACGCAAGAACCGGAACTTCAACGCAGCCTGTCCAATCGTCATATCCAGCTGATCGCCATTGGCGGTGCCATCGGTACCGGTCTGTTCATGGGCTCGGGCAAGACCATCAGCCTTGCAGGTCCTTCGATCATATTCGTGTACATGATCATCGGTTTCATGCTGTTTTTCGTGATGCGCGCCATGGGCGAGCTGCTGTTATCCAACCTCAAGTACAAATCCTTTATCGACTTTTCCGCGGACCTGCTGGGCCCCATGGCCGGTTACTTTACTGGCTGGACCTACTGGTTCTGCTGGATCGTGACCGGCATCGCCGATGTTATCGCCATCTCCGGCTATACCCATTTCTGGTTCCCGGATATCCCCTTATGGCTACCCGCCATCGGCTGCGTAGCGCTGCTGCTGTCGCTGAATCTGATCACGGTGAAGATGTTTGGCGAACTGGAATTCTGGTTTGCCATGATCAAGATCGTGGCCATTTGTGCGCTGGTCTGCACCGGACTGTATATGGTGACCACGGCATTCCAGTCACCGACCGGCAACTCGGCCTCCCTGAGCAATCTGTGGAATGACGGCGGCATGTTCCCCCACGGCGTAATGGGCTTCTTCGCCGGTTTCCAGATTGCCGTCTTTGCTTTCGTCGGTATCGAGCTGGTGGGCACCACCGCCGCAGAAACCAAAAACCCGGAGCGCAATCTGCCGCGGGCTATCAACTCGATTCCGCTGCGCATTATCATGTTCTATGTGTTCGCGCTGATTGCGATCCTGGCCGTGACCCCGTGGCGTGATGTGGTGGCCGACAAGAGCCCTTTCGTTGAACTGTTTATGCTCGCTGGCCTGCCCGCAGCCGCTGGTATTATCAATTTCGTAGTGCTGACCTCGGCCGCCTCTTCGGCCAACAGCGGCGTATTCTCCACCAGCCGCATGCTGTTCGGTCTGGCGATGGATGGCGACGCGCCGAGCAAGTTCAAGAGCCTGTCGCGTCGCGCCGTGCCGTCCAATGGCCTGATCTTCTCCTGCATCTGCCTGCTGGCCGGGGCGCTGGTGATTTATGTGGTGCCCAACCTGATGGATGCATTCACCCTGATCACTACGGTATCGGCCACCTTGTTCATGTTTGTGTGGACGATGATCCTGCTGTCGTACCTGGCCTATCGAAAAAAACGCGATCACCTGCATCGCGCCTCGAAGTACAAAATGCCCGGTGGCAAGGTAATGGTCTGGGTTTGCCTGACCTTCTTCGTGTTTATCCTGACCTTGCTGGCCCTGGAGGACGATACTCGCCAGGCGCTGTACATGGTGCCGGTGTGGTTTGTGGTACTGGGCCTGGGTTATCGCTCGGTGCTGCGCAACAAGCAGGAAGTTGCGGACCTGGCTTGCCAGACCGACTGATCGCCGTTTCACGACATTGATTCTGCCCGGGGGGCGGCACATCACGTGCCGCCCCCTCGTTGTTTGCTGTCAGGGAGCGATTGGCCATGCGAATTCACGTCACTTTCAAAGACCGCGTCGGCATCACCCAGGAAATCCTGATGCTGCTGGGCGCGCGCAATCTCAACCTGGACGCGGTGGAGATGAGCCCGCCGAATGTCTATATCGATGCACCCACCCTGTCGCAAAAGGTGCTGGACGAGCTGCACCACGCCTTGTTGGCGGTAAAAGGGGTACAGGCTGTAGATCTGGTGGATATCCTCCCGGGCCAGCGTCGGCGCCTGCAACTGGAGGCTTTGCTGGCCGCCATGAGTGACCCGGTGATGGCCGTGGACCCTGATGGTTGCGTGCTGCTGGCCAACCCCAGGCTGACGGACCTGTACGGGCGTGACCCCACCGGCGAGCCGCTGTCGAATCTGTTCGCGGCACCGGACCTGGCCCGTACTCTGATCGATAAAGGCTTTCGCCTGCCCATGTGCGAAGTGAGCTTTAAGGGCAGCGATTTGCTGCTCGATGCCACGCCTATCAGCGGCGGTGCGGATGTACTGGTGGGTGGCCTGCTGACCCTGTACCCGCCGAGCCGTATTGGCGAGCGCCTGGCGTCCTTGCTGCGTGACCCGGCTGAAGGGCTGGAGGCCTTGCTGGGCAAGTCAGCCGTGCTGGAAGAGCTCAAGACGCGGCTGCACAAAGTGGCGAGCCTCGATGCGCCGCTGCTGATCCAGGGCGAAACCGGCACGGGCAAGGAGCTGGTGGCCCACGCCTGTCATGCCATGAGTGCCCGCCGCGACGCCTCGTTTCTGGCATTGAACTGTGCCGCGCTGCCAGAGAGTCTGGCCGAGAGCGAGCTCTTCGGTTACGCCGCCGGGGCCTTTACCGGCGCCCAGCGTGGCGGCAAGCCGGGGCTGCTGGAGTTGGCAGACCGTGGCACTGTGTTTCTCGATGAAGTGGGGGAGATGTCACCGTATCTGCAGGCCAAGCTGCTGCGGTTCCTCAGCGATGGATGCTTTCGGCGCATTGGCGGCGAGCGCGAAGTACAGGTCAATGTGCGAGTGCTTTGTGCTACCCACCGCGACCTGGAGCGCATGGTGAGGGAGGGCACCTTCCGCGAGGATCTGTACTACCGCCTCAACGTCCTCAATTTGCTGGTGCCACCGTTGCGTGAGCGCGGCATGGATATTCTGCTGCTGGCCGAGCACTTTTTGCGCCAGGCCTGCGAGCAGATCCACCGCTCGCCCTGCCAACTGGCTGTGGCGACCCATCCGTTGCTGCTGGGCAATCGCTGGGCGGGCAATGTTCGGCAACTGCAAAACGTTATCTTCCGTGCGGCAGCAACCAGCGAGGGCGACGTGATTGATTGCGGTGATCTGGAGCTGGCGGGCACCGAGCTGACCGGCCAGAAGGCAGACAGTGAAGAAGTGGTGAGCCTGGAGGCGGCGATGCAGGGCTTTGAAAAGACCTTGCTGGAGCGTTATTACGTGACCTACCCATCGACCCGCCAATTGGCCTCGCGCTTGCAGACTTCGCACACCGCCATCGGGCAGCGGTTGCGCAAGTACGGGATTCCCTCGCGCTGAGTTGTACTGTAGTCGCTGACGAAGGAACGAGGCTGCGATCGGTTGCGCAGCGACCGTAAATCCTGAACCCCGGTTTTGCCAGACACAGCAGTATTCGGGTTTACGACGGCTTTGCCGCCGATCGCAGCCTCGTTCCTTCGTCAGCGACTACAAAGTGGTATGAATCTGCTCCACCGGAGCGTTTTCGCTCCAATCCGGCTTCAGCCCCGCCTGTGCAGGACCCATCCACCATCTCCCATCCAAGCCTGGAGCGATTTCGCTCCGAAGGCTTCGTCAGAGAATTCAGAATTAATACTAACTATCTGATTTTAAATGACTTTATCAAATTGGCATCGCCCTTGCTCTTGTCTGAACAGTAGCGCCTGTTCGTCCTGCACCAGGACACATTGATAACAAGAGAAAAGTCCATGAGCACTCTGCGTTTTACCCCTGAACACGAATGGCTGCGCCTGGAAGCATCCGGCGAGTTGACTGTCGGTATTACCGACTTTGCCCAGCAGGCACTGGGTGATGTGGTGTTTGTGCAGGTGCCCGAGCTGGGGGCGTTTGATGCAGGTCACGAGGTGGCAGTGCTGGAGTCGGTCAAGGCGGCCAGCAATATCACCATGCCGCTGACCGGTGAGGTGGTCGCGGTCAACGATGCACTGGCCGATGCCCCCGAGCTAGTCAACGCCTCACCCATGGGCGACGGCTGGTTTTTTCGCATTCGCATCGAAGACATGTCGGCATTCAACGACCTGCTGGACCAGCAGGCCTATGAGGCCTTTGTGGCCGCAAACAGCTGATAGCGCTCTGCTCACATTGCGTGAATTTCTAATAACAAGGAAAATCCCATGTTCCATAAAAGCCTGACCCTGTCCGATTTCGACCCTGCACTGTTCGACGCCATTACCCGCGAGGCGCAACGCCAGGAAGACCATATCGAGCTGATCGCCTCGGAGAACTACACCAGCCCGCAAGTGATGCAGGCCCAGGGCACCGAGCTGACCAACAAGTACGCCGAAGGCTACCCGGGCAAGCGCTATTACGGTGGCTGCGAATATGTCGATGTGGTCGAGCAACTGGCCATTGATCGCGCGAAGGAACTGTTCGGCGCAGGCTATGCCAACGTCCAGCCGCACTCCGGCTCCCAGGCCAACGCGGCGGTGTATCTGGCGTTGCTGCAAGCGGGCGACACCATTCTGGGCATGAGCCTGGCCCACGGCGGACACCTGACCCACGGAGCCAAAGTCAGCTCTTCGGGCAAACTGTACAACGCTGTGCAATACGGCATCGATGGCAATGGCCTGATCGACTACGACGAGGTCGAGCGTCTGGCCCTGGAGCATCGGCCAAAAATGATCGTGGCCGGGTTCTCGGCCTACTCCAAGACCCTGGACTTCCCGCGTTTTCGCGCCATTGCCGACAAGGTCGGGGCCTATCTGTTTGTGGATATGGCCCATGTCGCCGGGCTGGTTGCCGTTGGTTTATACCCCAACCCGCTGCCTTACGCGGATGTGGTCACCACCACTACCCACAAGACCCTGCGCGGGCCACGGGGCGGGCTGATATTGGCCAAAGCTGATGCCGACCTTGAGAAAAAACTCAACTCTGCCGTGTTCCCGGGCGGGCAGGGCGGGCCGCTGATGCATGTGATCGCGGCCAAGGCGGTGTGCTTCAAAGAGGCGTTGGAGCCGGGTTTCAAGGACTACCAGTTGCAGGTGATCAAGAATGCCCAGGCCATGGCCGAAGTGTTCAAGCAGCGCGGTTATGACGTGGTTTCCGGCGGCACCGATAACCATCTGTTTCTGGTCAGCCTGATTCGCCAGGGCATCACCGGCAAGGACGCCGATGCCGCGCTGGGTCGCGCCCATATCACCGTCAACAAAAACGCTGTGCCTAATGACCCGCAGTCGCCCTTCGTGACCTCGGGCCTGCGCATCGGCACGCCAGCGGTGACCACTCGTGGCTTGCAGATCCCCGAGTGCCGTGCGCTGGCCACCTGGATCTGCGACATCCTCGACCATCCGGGCGATGCCGCGATCGAGGCCCGGGTTGCCCGTCAGGTCGGCGAACTGTGCGCACTGTTTCCGGTGTATTCGGCCTGATTGCATACCAGAGTGGAGCCCAGTCATGAATGCACAACAGCCCGTTGCCACCCGCCCGCAACCTCTACAAACGGGGGTCAAATTGCGCGGTGCCGAGAAGGTTGCGCGTATCCCGGTGAAGATCCTGCCCACCGAAGATATCCCGCGTAAACCCGACTGGATTCGCGTGCCCATAGCCACCTCACCCGAGGTGGCGCGGGTCAAGGCGCTGCTGCGCAAACACAAGCTGCACAGTGTGTGCGAGGAAGCGGCCTGCCCAAATCTGGGCGAGTGTTTTTCGGGCGGTACTGCGACCTTTATGATCATGGGCGATATCTGCACCCGGCGTTGCCCGTTCTGCGACGTGGGTCACGGCCGCCCCAGGCCGCTGGATGGGGACGAGCCGAAAAACCTCGCCATCGCCATTGCCGACCTGCGCCTCAAGTACGTGGTGATCACCTCGGTGGACCGCGACGACTTGCGCGACGGTGGCGCCCAGCACTTTGTCGACTGCTTGCGCGAAATCCGCAAACTGTCACCCGGCGTGCAACTGGAAACCCTGGTGCCTGATTATCGCGGGCGCATGGACGTGGCACTGGCGATCACCGCGCAAGAGCCGCCGGACGTGTTCAACCACAACCTGGAAACGGTGCCACGTTTGTACAAGGCAGCGCGTCCGGGCTCGGATTTCGAGTGGTCACTGGATTTGCTGCAAAACTTCAAGCAAAAGGTGCCCCATGTGCCGACCAAATCCGGGCTGATGCTGGGCCTGGGCGAAACGGACGAAGAAGTGCTCGAAGTGATGCGGCGCCTGCGCGAGCACGATGTCGACATGCTGACCCTGGGGCAATACCTGCAGCCTTCGCGCAGCCACTTGCCGGTGCAGCGCTTTGTGCACCCGGACACTTTTGCCTGGTTTGCTGAAGAGGGGCAGCGCATGGGCTTTAAAAACGTCGCGTCCGGGCCGTTGGTGCGTTCGTCCTACCATGCGGACCAGCAGATGCAGGGGAGCCATAACCGCTGACCGGAACGCCGCAAACCTGTGGGAGCGGGCTTGCTCGCGATTCAGACGGCGCGGTGTTTCAGTTGAACCGCGTCGATGCCATCGCGAGCAAGCCCGCTCCCACAGGAGTTGTGTATTGGGTTTATTTCTGGCTCAGTACTTTCACGACAGCCTCAATATTACCCTGCAACTCAGCCACAGGATCGGTGCCATCGGCACCGATCACCACCAGCTCACTCCCCCCCTTGGCAATCGCTTTTTTTACCTCGGCAGAAGGCTGGCGATGATCCAGCACCAGCGCCACAGCATTGTCCTTCAGTGTTTCGCTCAGCGCCTGCAGTGCCTCCGGCGTCCAGGTCTCATCACCCTTGTGATCCACCTCGACCCGTTCCAGATTCAACCCGCCGATCAAGTAATCCAGGCGCTCGGACAAGCTCACCACACTTAAGTTATCCGCCTTGGCCAGCTGCGCTTCGCTATCGGCACTGAGCTTGAGCAGGCGCTGCTTGAGATTCGCCAGATTGGCTTCGATCTGCGGCTTGGCCTGCGGCGCCAGACGCACCAGATCAGCCGCGATCACATCCGCCATGCGCCCCATATTGTTGCTGGTCAGCCACGGCTGGCTGTTCAGGCCATCGCCATGAACGCCCGGCTGTACGGCAATGCCCGGCAGGCTGCCGTCCACAGGCCGTGCCGCGTCCACCTCGACAATACGGATATTGCTGCGCCGCGCCATCGGGTACAGCGGGTCGTCGCTCCACACGGAGCGCAGGCCGATCACCGCATCGGCCTGGGTGGCCAGCTTGTGCAAGGCCGGGGCACCACGGCCACTGAAGTAGGCGCTTTGCCGACTGCCAGGCAGGTTGGCCGCAGCGGCCCGCTCCAGGGTCACGTTGCTGTCCTTGAGCAGCAACTCGCCCAGCCCGTAAGTGATCGGCAGGCTGGCGAGGATGCGTACTGGCTGGGTTGCGGTGTCGGCCGCCAGCAACGGGGTGCTGAGCAGGCCGGTGATGGTCAGGGCCAGGAAGCATTTGCGCAGAGTGAGCATTTATCCAATATTCCCTTTCAGGCTGGGCACCACGCCACGGGCGATGGCGGCGAGGGCGAAGGCGATACCGGCCATCAGAATGATCGCGGCACCAGACGGAATCGGCAGGTCAAAAATAATGGGCAGCAAGATGCCGCACAGGGTGCTGACGGTGGCGATCAATACCGAAATCCAGAAAAATCCCTTGAGCGACTGGCTGAGCAAACGCGCCGCTGCCGCCGGAATCACCAGCAGGGCACCCACCAGAATCGCACCGATCACCTTGACCGCGGCAACGGTGATCAGCGTCACCAGAATCACGAATAGATAATCCAGGGATTTCACCGCCACCCCGCGCACGGCGGCCAGTTGCGGGTTGAAGCTGGCCAGCATGATGCGGTTGTACAGCGGCAAACTCAGGCCCAGCACCAGCGCGCCAACCACGGCCAATACCAGCAAGTCGTTGCCGTTGACCGTCAATACCGAGCCGAACAGTACGTTTTCGAGGATATGCACGTTGATCTTGCCCGCCAGAATCAGCAGCAGGCTGGCGCCCAGGGCCAATGACACCGACAGGAACACGCCGATCAGCGTATCCGGTGCCAGCCCGGTGCGGTTGCGCAGGTAGTTGAGCGAGATGCCGAACAGCAGGCAATAGCCGAACAGGCTGCCATAGGGCCCGGTGTAGGGTTCGCCCAGGAGGATGCCGATGGCCACGCCGGTCAGTGCGGCATGGCCCACGGCTTCGGAAAAAAACGCGAAGCGCTTGACCACCACCAGGGTGCCCAGCCCGCCCAGCACCGGGCCGATCAGCAGGCCGGCGAGCAGGGCGTTGACAACAAAACCGTAAGCCAGTACTTCGGGCAGATAACCGGCAGAAGCCCAGCCCTGAACCATCAAACGGAAGGCTTCGTAACTCATGAAAGGGCGCTCCCGTGGGCCTTTGGATGGGTGGAAAACAGGCTCAGCAGACGTTCGGGGCTGAGGGTCTGCGCCGGTGGGCCGTCGAACAGCACTCGGCGATTGAGCCCGGTCACACGCTCGGCCAGCCGTTTTACCGCAGCCAGGTCGTGCTCGATCCACACCACTGTGACTCCGGCCTGGCGCCAGTCGGCCAGCAGCCGCTCAAACACCTGCGCCCCGGCCTCGTCCAGTGCCGACATGGGTTCATCCAGGACCAGCAATTGCGGTGCCGGGATCAGGCCCTGAGCGAGCAACACACGCTGGCGCTCGCCACCGGACAGCGCGCCCATACGCCGCTTGCGTTTGTCCTGCATGCCGACTCGCTCCAGCGCCTCGCCGATGGCCGGGGCGACCTTGCGCGACAGGCCCATAAAGGCCGGGCGGCGCTGGCACATGGCGGCCATAAAATCATCCACGGTCATTGGCAGACCACGGTCGAATTCCAGGGCTTGCGGCACATAGCCGATCAGCCCCGGCTCGCCGGGCCAGTTCAGGCACAGGCGGCCCTGATGGGGCATTTGCCCCAGCAGGGTCTTGATCAGCGAGCTTTTGCCACCGCCATTGGGCCCCACCAGCGCATGCACGCTGCCGGGGCGGATGCTGAAGCTGACGTGATCGAGAATAGGCGTGCGGCCCAGGGTCAACGACACCTGCTCGAACTCCACCCCAGGCCCGCAGGTCGTGATGGACAGGCGTTCAGCTGCAGTCATGCGCCGGCCTCCTGAATCGCCCTGACCACGGTATTGAGGTTGCCGGTCATTTCTTTTTCATACTTGTCGGCGCTGTAGTCGCCATAAGAGATATGCGACAGCGGGTACAGCTTGACCCCGGATTCGCGCTGGATGGTGTCGACATAAGTGGACGGGAAGTCCATTTCGGAGAAGATCACTTTCACGTCCAGTTCGCGTAGCTGGTCGATGGTCTTCTTCAACTGGCTGGGGCTTGGCTCAATGCCGTGTGCCGGCTCGACCACCGCAGTGACCTCCAGGCCGAATTCGCGCAGCAGGTAGTCGTAGGCCGCGTGTACTGTGGCCACGCGCAGGTCGGCGTTGGGTGCCTCGGTCAGCTTGGCCAGGGCATCGGCGCGCATCTGCCGCAGGCGCTTGCCGTAGGTGCGGGCATTGGCGGTATAGGTCTTGGCATTGGCCGGGTCGAGCTTGCCCAGTTCACGGGCAATATTGTTGACCTGGGCAATGGATGCGCTGATCGACAGAAAGGTGTGCGGGTTGACCACCTTGCCCGCACCCCGCGCGGCGTTGCCGGTAGCCGCCAGCAGCGGCACGTTCTGGTTGGCCTCGATCACCGGGATATCCGGCTTTTCGCTGGCTTCGATCATGCGGTCGGCAAAATCATCATGGCCCACGCCATTGAGCACGATCACATCCAGGCTACCAATGCGCTTGATATCTTCGGCGCGGGGCTCATAGGCGTGGGGGTTGAAACCGGCCGGGATCAGCGGCACTACCTCGGCCTTGTCGCCGACGATATTGGCCACGTAGCTGTAGTAGGGGTGCAGGGTAATACCGATACGCAGCGGCTTGGCCAGCGGCGCAGGAGCATCGGCAAAGGCCAGCGGTGACAGGCAAGCGACAAACAGTGCGGCCAGCAGCAGGGTGCGGCGACGCAGAACGGATGAAATCGACATGGCGAGCAGTCTTCTCTCAGGTCTAGCGGTGGGTTCAGTGACGATGCTGGCGCGTGACCCCGGCATCGAATTGCGCGATCACTTGCTGCCAGCCCCTCTGGTTCAGGGCGGCATCGCTCAGATCAGCGGGCGGGCTTACGTCGTGCTGACGGTTAAGCCAGATATCGGGCGTGTCGCCGATGCGCAGCAAGAACGAACCCGCCACGTCAGGGTTGGGGCTGGTGCCCAGGTACGCCTGCTCGCCCAGCAGCTGCCAGGCATGGTTGCCACGGCTGACCGAGCTGGCATCGCTGGCAAAGGGCGCAAAGCCTTCTTCGGCCAGTTGTCCCGGTTGCGGCAGGGTGCTGGACTCTTCGCGCAGCAGCTGGATTTCATCCAGGGTGACCCGCAGATCGGCGTAGATGCCTTGTTCGGCAGCATTCAGATCGCGGCGTGCATCCAGTTGGTGGGCAGCCACCGAGGTCACTTCCTGCGACTCGTAACGCCAGGCCACCACGGAACCGGCCACGGTCAGAATCACCAGGCACAACAGCAACACGTAGAGGGTTTCATGCCCGGCCCCAGCGGGGCGTACGACTTGAGTAGTCATGGGGCCTCGATATCGGCTTGGTCGATCTCGACGATATGGCCTGGGCCTGCGTCGAACAGCACATAGAACTCGGCATCCGGGCGTTTGAAGGTCAGGGTCGAATCCGCGCCCAGCTTGCCGGGCACCAGAATGGTTTCGTCGTAGCCGATCACGTCCAGCGTGACCCCGGGGGCGCCGCTGCCATCGGAAAACCCGCCGGTGCAGCGGATCTGCCCGTCTTCAACGGCCTTGCACTCGCACATCGGGTTATGGGCCAGGGCCTGGCCGCAAAAGCCGAGCAAGGCGATAAACCCTGCCGCCAGGGCAGGTTTGTTCAACAAACGCGAAGGCATTATTTGGCTCCTCGTTGGGCCAGCCAGGCGACCGTTGCCGGTGAGGCCTGACTCAGGGGGATGGAGGCCTGATGCATGGAGCCGTCCCACCCCTCAAGGGTGATCCACAGCTCGGCGTCGGCCTTGGTGCGTTCCGGGATCGGCATGGTGGCGCCCATGCGATAAGGCGTGCCGAAAAAAATCACCCCGGCGGCCCGCAGGCTGCGCGGCTTGCCGATCCGCAGGTAGGCAGCCTTGACCTGATCGGCACAGGTCTCGCACAGGGCCGCGTTAAAACTCTTCATATAGCCAGCCGGGCCGTCGGGGCGCGGGGCTTCGTTGCGCAACTCGGCCAGTTGCAGGCTCCAGGGGCCGACCTGCACGGTGCCGATTTCGCGCTCGCCCAGGCCGCTGTCGCCGCGAAACAGCGAAGCATCGGCAAAGTATTTGGGCATAAAACCCAGCGGCACCAACAACAGCAGAATATTGATGTGAAAGCGCCATTTGTGCCAAAACCGGCGCAGGGAAGACGCAGGCGGTGCAGCCATTGCCTTGCTCATACATTGGCCTCTTCGGTTGCGGTAACGGTCCGGGTCTTGCGTACACGCTGGGGTTTTTCGCTGCGCTTGAGGGCATTGGCGGTGGCCAGGGCCATGCGCTTGGTCCAGATCAGCAGGCCGCTCAAGACCATCATGCTCAGGATCAAGCCGAAGAAGAACCAGATCAGTTTGACCCACAGCCCACCAAAATCACCGGTGTGCAGCGGGCGCATGGATTCGGTTACCAGCTCCAGGCCAGAGCGGTCGGCAATCATCCGCGAGCCTTCGATGGCACCGTTGTACGGGTTGATATCGGCGGTCTGGAACAGCAGTGGATACCAGCCCGGACCACCGACCTCGATATGCCCGTAGGCATTGCTGGGCAGGCTGACAAAGCTGGCTTCCAGGCCGGGGATTTTTTCGGCGGCGATCTTCACCGCCTGATCGAGGCTGATCTGCGGCGCCGGTTTGCCGTCCGCCATGATCGGCACATCCTGACGTGCCACAACCGGCGGGTTGCCGGCGGTCGAGATGGAAATCTGGTTATCGAACATAAAGGCCTGGATCAGGAACCACAGGCCAGTGATGGAAATCACTGCGATAAACCAGATCGACCAGATGCCACACAGGCGATGAAAGTCGCCCCAGAAAATCCGCGCCCCGTGCTTGAAGCGCAGGTTGGGTTTGAAAAAGCCCTTCCAGAACTTCTTGTAGACCACCAGGCCGGTAACCAGCGACGCCAGCAAAGGCAGGCCGAGGAACGACACCAGATACCAGCCCCAGCTGTAGCCATTGGTAAAGGGCACCAGCCACCAGCCGTGCAGGGCGCGGGTAAAGGCCTTGAAGTTGAAACTGGGACTTTCACCCTGGATTGCCCCGGAGTACGGGTTGATATACAGCTCTGGCGAGCGGCCGTCCGGGTACACCACATCGGCCACCAGGGCGAAGTGCGACTCGTCGGGGCGGCTGATCGACTGCACGGCCAGTGCCGGTTCGGCCTTGTGAATGGCGGTGAGCACCTGCTCATAGGTCAGCAGCGGTGCATCATCATAGGGCTGGCTGGCGCGGGCCTCGGGGGTGGCCAGCCAGACGATCTCCTGGCTGACCACGGCCAGTGTGCCGGTCACGCAGACAATCAATACAAAGAACCAGATGGGCAGGGTCAGCCAGCTGTGAACCAGAAACCAGAGTTTAGAACGGGACTTTTTGGACATGGGAAACGGCAAACTCGCGGCAGGGCGGGTGTGTAATCGCCAATGAGAAGCGACTGCTTATCCATGTAGGACGGATGAGAACCGCAAAACCCGAAGGTTGGCTTGTAAAAAATTGTTTCAGAGCTCCCGTGGGGGCACGCAATTCTTTGCAACTGCCGAGGAACGCAGCCTTCGTTCCTCGGCAGCTGCTGCAAGCAGGATGGGTCGACGCTTAGCGCATCACTTCATCCAGATGTTTGAAACCCATTATTCCTTGCATAAAATCCAGCCCGTCGGGTTGTTCAAGTCCCTCCAGTACGGTTGATATCTGCGTATAGGCTGCCCGAAATAGCGAGCTGCCAACGCTGACTCTTTGCACGCCCGCCGCCTTGAGTTGTTCAATTGTCATACCGGGCACTGGCAGCACATTAAGAGGTTTGGTCAGTACACTCTGGACGATATTTACGTCTTCAATCGATTTCAGGCCAGGAGCGAACAAGCAATCTGCTCCTGCTTTCTCAAATGCGCTCAGGCGTGCAATCACTTCACTTAAACAATAGTCATGCGCGCCGAGCAGGTAGTCGGTTCTGGCCGTCACAATAAAATCGCGATCAAGGCCATGAGCAGCTTCGCAGGCAGCATGCACGCGATCGCAGGCTTGTTCTCGGTCAAAGAAAACGGGTTTGGCGGGATCTTCGTAATTACAGATGTCTTCTATGGACGCTCCTGCGCAGCCCATATCCAGAATGCGTTTGAAGTTGCACTCGACGCCTTTCAGATCCTCGGCCAAGCCGTTTTCGAGGTCTGCACTGACAGGAATGTTCACGGCCCGGACGATGCGTTCTATGGTAGCGAACCTGTTTTCGTCATTCATTTGCGCTGAAGAGTCGCGGTAGCCCTGTGCATAGGCGATACCGGCGCTGGTAGTGCCAATGCTGGTAAAGCCCAGGTGCTGAATCAGTCGAGCACTTCCCTCGTCCCATGCATTGGGCATGACGAACAGACGGGTACTCTCATGCAGTTCCTTGAATCGTTGGCTGACGGTCATAACGGCTCCATAAAGACAGGTAAGAAAAGCACCGAAAAGGCTACGCCGGTACGCAAGTATTTGTAGATACCGTCTTGAACCTCATCGCGCAAGCGCTATGCCAGGGTCAATTCGCTATAACCTGTTTGAGTGGGGTTCTGTTTTTAACTGGCTCAATGAGTACATATCCGGCATTTTTATATAACTGAAATATTGGTTTCGCTCTTACAGCGAGTCCCTTTTGGAAGG
>NZ_JBUZTQ010000003.1:0-272469 GCF_055408445.1 Pseudomonas sp. B414
AGTCATGGGAGAGGTGATGCAGGAAGCCTTGGCTATGCGGCATGATGCTCCGGCTTCAATTCAATAACCGTGTTGCACTCAGCTCCTGCAACCGCCCTCCATACCCTCAGGCGTACTTGATACGCTGTTTTTACCTTATACAATTTATCGGCAGAGCGCCGATGGCAGTATTGCTCTCGGCCATTAAGCCCTCTCCCGCAGGGAGAGGGTTGGGTGAGGGCTGGATTTGACCCTTGGCGCCAATCAACGGGCCAATAACTTATCCACAGATGTTTTTATCTGCCCAAGCAAATGCACCACCGCCAGTGCTACATCACGGTTAAGGCCGTGCAGGTTGTCGGCCGATGCGTAGGCCGTGGCAATGGCACAACGCAGCAGTTCTTCGGTGTGTTCGATGTGTTGTTCGTATTCAGGTGTGTGAGTCATGGCGCAGTTCCTTAGTTGATTAAGAGCTGACGCCATTTGCTTGCACACAAAGAGGGTGGCAGCTGTACGCGGGTGTGCAAGACCGGTCGTAAGGAACTGAATCCCGGCAGGCCAGAAGACCTCCCACGTACAGCCGCCATAAAACTTGGTTTTTTGGCAGTGATAATCCATGTTCCTTACTCAATTCGGACTTGCACGTCCGGTCACCCATTGGGGATGACGTACCGGAGGCTAGCGATCGAAAGAGACAGGCGCAAGGCCCAAGGATTCTCTAGGAATCGTCCTGCGAAGGAAAGAGATCGCTCTTGCATATGGTCATCAATGGGTCGTTTTATTGTGCACTGGAGATAAAAGCAGTCAAATCCGCGATATCAAACTCGCCCGGTAGATTGTCAAAGCATATAAGGAGAATGACTTGTGACTGAAACATTTACGCGTTGGGACAGCACCGTATTTCTCAAGACTGAAGAAGATATCGGTTATTGCCTTGAAGCATGTATGGATGAAGCCGGGGATGATCCTGTATTCATGGCCGAGGCGCTTGGTAAGGTTGCCAAGGCGCGTGAGACTCTGAGGATCCTGGGTAACCAGCCATCGCAGAGCCGGCCTGACAACCTGCGATGACAAGCCTGACTGTTTGCAAACAAGGCGCCGAAAGGCGCCTTTGTCACGTCTGGGGTCAAGCGATTACAGCGGCTTTCAATTCACCTTCGACAATTACCCCTGAGTCTAATGGAGGGAGGCTTTTGTGGGAGCGGGCTTGCTCGCGATGCAGGCGCTGCGTTTTATCAGGCATACCGCGTCGATGCCATCGCGAGCAAGCTCGCTCCCACCATTGCGGTCGCGTTTTACCGGGCCAACAACTTATCCACAGATGTTTTTATCTGCCCAAGCAAATGCACCACCGCCAGTGCTATATCACGGTTAAGGCCGTGCAGGTTGTCGGCCGATGTGTAGGCCGTGGCGATGGCACAACGCAGCAGTTCTTCGGTGTGTTCGACGTGTTGTTCGTATTCGGGTGTGTGAGTCATGGTTAGCTTTCCATATCAAGTTGGGAGCTTTCACCATTTGCTTGCACACAAAGAGGGTGGCAGCTGTACGCGGGTGTGCAAGACCGAGGATATAGAACTCGGCAGACTCGAAAGTCTCCCACGCACAACCGCCATAAACCGGGTTGGCGCGACAGCGCTATATCCAACGGACTTGCACGTCCGGTCACCCATTGGGGATGACGTACCGGAGGCTAGCGATCGAAAGAGACAGGCGCAAGGCCCAAGGATTCTCTAGGAATCGTCCTGCGAAGGAAAGAGATACGGCCTGCTGGCGTTGATGCCGGATCAAAAAAAGGACATTCGCAGTCATACAACAAGCTTGGAATCTTCACGGTAAAGCTGCGCAGAATTGCTTTTTTGTTTCGGGCTCCCCGAATGTCTCTCCTTTATCAGCCGAAAGAAGGCAGCGTGCTTATTTGTGATTTCAGGGGCTACGAAGTACCTGAAATGATCAAGGTGCGCCCCGTTGTGGTTGTGCGTAAACACCGAACCAATAAACAGTTGGTGACGGTCATCCCTTTGAGTACAACAGAGCCGCAGTCCTTGCTGGGTCATCATCTTGAACTGCAGAGTCATCTGCAGGGAGCAAGTCCGTTGTGTTGGGCTAAATGTGACATGTTGGCGACTGTCAGCCTTGCCAGGCTCGATCGAATAAAGACCCGGGACCGCCAAGGGCGGCGTATTTATGTGGTTTCACAACTTGAAACAGAAGAGTTTATCGCCATCAAAGCCGCAGTTCGCTGCGCCTTGGGGCTGTAATGCACTTGCATGAGGCGACGGACGGGGGGAAGCAGGGTTGCCTAAATTTTGGGTGAGCGTAATACTCATACCGTTCCCGAAAGGGGCTTGCGAGACTCTGAGGATCCTGGGCAACCAGCCATCGCAGAGCCGGACAGACACAGTGCGATGACAAGCCCGTCTGTTTGTGAATAAGGCGCCGAAAGGCGCCTTTGTCATGTCTGGGGGCAAGCCATTACAGCGGCTTTCAATTCACCTTCGACAAATCACCCTTCAATGCGACACCCGCGATCACCGCACCGGCGTGGCACTCGTAGGTTTTCGGGTCTTTGCGTTCGTTGCGCTTGTAGAAGCTGGCGATGTCAGTCACCGCATTGGCGCCGACCTTTTTCGCCGCTTCATGCAAGGTGATCAAAGCCGATTGCAGCGCCCATGAGCAGGCTTCGTTATCGGTCTTGTTAAACGCATTGGTCTTCTTGTTGGTCACGGCGCCGGGGCTGAGTACCGAGACTTTGCCGCTCGGGGTGTTGCCCGCGAGGTAGAACTTGACGCTGCCGTCGATCTTGCCGGTGCTGATGGCTTCGCTTACGACCTGCTCAAACGGCAGGTACAGCGCAGTATCACGGGCCTGACTCACGGCTGGCAGGGTGCAGAGCAGCAGCGTGGTGGCAGCAGCCAGGGTTTTGAAGTGCATGGGGGTAGTCTCCTTGACCATTAAAATGCAGGGTTACAACGGTTTTACCAGCGCTGACTCCGACAATTGCCGGGCGGTGCGCTCGTTCTGGTTGTTTTTCAACTCACCCACAATGCCCTTGTCCAGCAGGCGCACCCAGCGGATGTAGTTCTTGTGGATCTTGCCGTTCTCGTAGTCCAGCCCGCTGCTGGTGCGGTAGACAATTTGGTAATGATTGGTGCTGTACGGAATGTCGATTTCGGCGTGGTATTGGCCGCGCACGGTAATTTGCGCCTGCACCAGTTGGGGGGTGATTTTTTGCACCGTCCAGCCACGCGCTACCAGGGTTTTGACGATGGCTTGCTGCATTTGTGCACGGTCGGTCTGGATCGAGGCATGCAGCGTACGATCCGGGGTGAGCATGCGCTTGCTGCTGCACGACACCGTGGTCAGCAACGCCAGGGCAATCAGGGTAGCTCGCAAAAAATAATTCATTGTGTGGTTTCCAGAGCGGTTACCGCCAACGACGGAAGATCAACGAGGTGCTGGATCCGGCAATGGCAACATGGATGTTCAAGACGTATTGGTTACGTATTTTGCCCTAACTCGACGCTGTGCAGGACAGCCCTATAGAGCAGGATCGCTCCCACAGACAGGGTGATACTGACCTTGATTGAACAGCATTGCCCGGGCGTACGGGCTATTCCAATGCCAGCTTGGCGTTCAGGTTTTTCAACGTATCGGACGGGTTTGCAAGAAACTCATTTAGCCCTTTTGCTCGCAAATTGCAGGCATCACAGGCGCCGCAACCACTGCCTTTTATGCCGTTGTAGCAGGTCAGGGTGTGGTGCCGTACCAGGTCAAGCTGGCCGTGCGAGTCGGCCAAGGCCCAGATTTCTGCTTTGTTCAGCCACATCAGCGGCGTTTCAATACGCAACTTGTAGTCCATGCCCAGTTCGATGGCGTTATGCAATGCTTTGATAAAATTATCGCGGCAATCCGGGTATCCCGAGAAATCTGTTTCGCAAACACCTGTGATGACCGATTGCGCGCCGACCTGATAGGCATAAATAGACGCCAGGGTTAGAAACAGGATGTTCCTGCCAGGTACGAAAGTGCTTGGTAATCCGTTCACCGTACTGTTGGCATTGGGAACTGGAATGTTGTCGCGGGTCAAACTGCTGATTGCCAACTCGTTGAGCAAGGAAGTATCCAGCACTTTATGCACGGTTACCCCCAGCGTTTCCGAGAGCTGTTGCGCCACTTCAATTTCTTCGCGATGGCGCTGGCCATAGTCGAACGTTATGCAGTGGATTTCATCGTAGAGGGCCAGTGCCTGGATCAGGCAGGTTGTGGAGTCTTGCCCGCCGCTGAAAACGATAACTGCTTTTTTAGTCATGGGTCGCTCTTCCTTGGGTTGCCCCGATGTTTCTCGAGGGGGTATTGACCCTAACGCGTAGATCGAACATCGGTTGTGGGACCTTTCTGGAATTGAGAGACCCTAATTCCGTTTTTCTGCTCTCGCTGTTTACGACCAGCGACGGAAAATCAACGAGGTGTTAACCCCGCCAAAGGCAAAGTTGTTGTTCATCACGTAGTCGTTGTGCATCACGCGAAATTCGTCGCGCAGGTAATCCAGTTCGCCGCAGCGCGGGTCGACGTTATCCAGGTTGTGGGTGGGCACATAGCGGTCGCGGTTCATCATCTCGATGCTGAACCAGGATTCCAGCGCGCCACAGGCGCCCAGGGTGTGGCCAAAAAAACTCTTCTGCGAGCTGATGGGTATGTGTTTGCCGAACAGTTCGCTGGTGGCCAGGGTCTCGGCAATGTCGCCCTGTTCCGTGGCGGTGCCGTGGCCATTCACATAGCCGATGGCGTCAGCGGCCAGCCCGGCGTCTTGCAGTGCCAGTTCCATCGCCCGGCGCATGGTGCTGACTTCCGGGCGGGTGGTGTGCTGGCCGTCGGCATTGCTGCCAAAGCCGACGATTTCGGCGTGGATATGGGCGCCACGGGCCAGTGCGTGTTCCAGCTCTTCGAGCACCAGCATGCCGCCGCCTTCACCGATCACCAGGCCGTCGCGGCCGCTGTCATAGGGGCGCGGGCTGGTGTGGGGGGCGTCGTTTTTCAGGCTGGTGGCATAGAGGGCGTCGAACACCATGGCTTCGGTGGGGCACAGTTCTTCTGCACCGCCTGCGAGCATCAGCGGCAAGCGACCGAACTTGATCGACTCGTAGGCATAGCCGATGCCCTGGCTGCCGCTGGTGCAGGCGCTGGAGGTGGGAATCAGGCGCCCGGTGAGGCCAAAGAAGATGCTGATATTGGCTGCGGTGGTGTGGGGCATCATGCGTACGTAGCTGTTGGCATTGAGGCCATCAGCTACCGAGTTGAGCAGCATATTGCCGAAGGCCTTGATCTCGTCGGTGCTGCCGGTGGATGAGCCGCAGGCCACGCCCATGCGCCCGTCACGGATGATCGGGTTGCCCAGCAAACCGGCATCCTGCAACGCCAGTTCTGCGGCACCCACGGCCAGGCGCGAGACGCGGCCCATGCTGCGTAGTTGCTTGCGGGTCCAGTGTTTGGGCACTGCAAAATCATCAATGGGCCCGGCCAGTCGGGTATTGAGTTCAGTAAAACGGTCCCACTCGTCCATGCGCCGGATGCCGCTGCGCCCGGCGACGAAGTTGGCTTCGATGCTGGCCCAGTCACTGCCCAATGAGGTGATACCGGCCATGCCGGTGACGACAACGCGCTTCATCAGCACAGGCCTCCGTTGACCGCCAGGACCTGACGGGTGATGTAACCGGCTTCAGCCGACATCAAAAAGTTGACTGCGCCAGCGACTTCTTCCGGAGTGCCCATGCGTTGGGCGGGGATCATTTTCATCAGTTCTTCTACAGGTACGTTTTCGTCGAGCATGGCAGTGTCGATCAGCCCCGGTGCCACACAGTTGACGGTGATTTTGCGTTTGCCCAGCTCAATCGCCAGTGCCTTGGCGGCGCCGATCAAACCGGCCTTGGAGGCGCTGTAATTAACCTGGCCGCGGTTGCCGATCAGGCCCGAGACCGAGGTGATGCACACAATGCGCCCGGCCTGGCGGCGGCGGATCATGGGCATCATCACCGGGTGCAGGACGTTGTAGAAACCGTCGAGGTTGGTGCGCATCACCACGTCCCAGTCGTCTTCGCTCAGGGCCGGGAAGGCGCCATCGCGCGTCAGGCCAGCGTTAAGCACCACGCCGTAATAGGCGCCGTGGGTTTCAACGTCGGCTTCCAGTATTTCTTTGCTGCAAGCACGGTCTGAGACATCGAATTGCAGTACCCGGGCGCTACGGCCCAGGGCCTGGACTTCGGCCATGACGGCATCGGCTTCGCTGCGCCCACTGCGGCAATGCAGCACCAGATCAAAACCGGCTTGGGCCAGGCGCAGGGCAATGGCGCGGCCGATGCCACGGCTGGAGCCTGTGACCAAAATGGACTCAGTCATGGCGGGTCTCCTGGGATGTTTGAGCAAGGTAGTTTTCAGCCTGGGGCGGCCGGAATACGTTCAGGCGGGCGCTGGCATGGATGCCGGGGCCGGTGAGGTGGCACTCGAACACGCCCATGCCGTTGTCGTCTTCCAGCGAGCGCAGGGCGTGGATATGCAGCTCGGCGCCCGCCGGGAAGTGTTCGACATTGCATTCGAATTTGCGTGTGCCAAGCAAAAAGCCCAGCTCCACGGGACGGCCTTGCAGACGGGCGCGGCACCCAGCGTAGGCGGCTACGCTCTGGGCCATCAGTTCAATTCCGACCCAGGCTGGCAGGCTGCCGTCTTCGCGGTTGAACAGGCCGCCAGGGCGCACGCTGAGGCGGGTCTGGATTTGTTCTTGATCAAACGCCAGCACCTGATCGATCAGGATCATGTCGCCAGCGTGGGGCAGCAGTTCGGCGAGCGGCCAATCAATCATGGGGCGTCTCCGATTATCAGGCTGACGTTATTACCGCCGAAGGCAAACGAGTTGCTCATCAGGCAGCGTTGAGAGGTCGGGGCCAGGGTCTGGCCGGGTGTTACCCAGTTGAGTGCGGGCAACGCCGGGTCGGGCTGGCCGTCCCAGAGGTGGGGCGCCAGGGCATTGCCGCGGGTCAGGCTCAGCCAGCAAAAGGCGGCTTCCAGTGCGCCTGCCGCACCCAGGGTATGGCCGGTCATGGGTTTGGTCGAGGAGCAGGGCACGCCCCGAGGGAACACGTGTGCCACGGCGTGGCTTTCCATCGCGTCGTTGTGTTGGGTGGCGGTGCCATGCAAGTTCAGATAGCCGATCTGGTCCGCCGCTAACCCCGCGCGGCTCAGGGCCTTGTGCATCGCTTGGGCGGCGCCACGCCCTGTGGGTTCCGGGGCAGAAATATGGTGGGCATCACTGCTTGCGCCCGCGCCGAGCAAGGCGATGCCGTGGTCGCTGGCGGGCTGCCTGCTCATCACGAACAGCACCGCCGCTTCGCCGATATTGATGCCGTGACGGTTGACCGAAAACGGGTTGCAGCGTTCATCTGACACCGCTTCGAGCGCAGAAAATCCGTTGAGCGTGAGCTTGCACAGGGTATCGACACCGCCGCACAGCACCACGTCGCACAGGTTCATGTCCAGCAGGCGCTGGGCGCTCATCAGGGCGCGGGCGCTGGAGGTGCAGGCGGTGGAAATCACATAGGTCGGGCCGCTGATTTTCAGCCAGTCGGCCAGGAAGGTGGCCGGTGCGCTCAGCTCTTGTTGCTGATAGATGTAGTCACCGGGGAACTGCTGATGTTGCAAATAGTGGGCAATGCCACGGCTGGCTTCGTCGATGCCCGAGGTGCTGGTGCCCAGCACCACGGCAATGCGCTCGCGGCCGAAGGTCTGAATCGCCTGTTCGATTTCGCCCTGGATCTGCAGCGCCGCTTCAAGCAGCAACTGGTTGTTGCGGCTGCTTTGCTGTGCGAGTGCCGCGGGGATTGCTGCCAGGTCGCCCGTGACTGCACCGATGGTCACTGAGCGCTCGGCCACCCAGCCGCTGTGTGGCTGCATGCCTGAGCAGTCACCGGCAAACAGCCTGCGTGCTACTTCATCGGGGCCACGGCCCAGTGCGCAAACCACGCCAAGGGCATTGAGGTAAGCCGTCATGGGGCAGACTCCAGGGGGCTGACGAGGTAATGCAAACCGCCCTTCATATCGATGCGAAATACCTGCGGTTGCTGGTAGCTCACTTGCCAGCGCTGGCCCAGCATTCGCAGGTCAGGCGCTGTTTTTGCCTGTGGATAATTATTCGTCAGTTCAGGTGCAGGTGTTAAGGCGAACAATAGCGCGCAGAACAGCTCGCGGGCTTGCGGATTGGGCGGCAACAGACCGTCGGCGTGCCAGCTGCCGTCCTGCAGCAGTTGGCGTGCCTGCGGAATGCCCAGCGGGTCCATCAGCGACCAGCGCAACCCGGCATCTTCCTGCTGGATCACCAGCAACCAGTCCTGACGCTGATCAGCTTGCTGGCGCAGGATATGCAACTGCATGGGCAGGGCCAGGGTTGGCGTGTGCCTGGGCAGCGGCAAACTGGTGCAGCCGCTTAACAGCAGGAGCAGGCATAGCCAAAGTCCAGCAATTCTGTTGATCATTGCTGGGTGCCTTGCAGGGGCTTGCGCGCCACCACATTGACCAGGGTTTCTTCGCGTTGCCCTGCCGGTTTGGGTTTGAGCAGGCCAAAGCGCTCCAGCAAGCCGAAGTCCTTGGAGCGGCTCCACCACAGGTAGGGGTATGACACGTTCTGCGCTTCAAATTCAAAACCCTGGTCGTGGATCATTTCCAGGTATTGCGCTGCGCTTTTTTGCACGTGCATGGGGTGGCGGAACAGCCAGCGAATCACCCAGGTGTCGATATAGGCTTCGGTGGACTCGGCAAACAGCAAGTAACCGCCCGGCTTAAGCACCCGGTAGAACTCGGCCAGCGCCCGGTCCTGTTGTACCAGATGGTGGAAGGTCTGGTGGCAGAACAGGATATCGACGCTGGCGTCAGGGATATTCAGCTCGGCGCAGTCGCTGCCGATCAGTTCGATGTCTATGCCCTGACGCTGTGCCTCTTCGCCGCTCAGTTGCAGGCTCAACGGGTCGGCGTCCAGGCCGATCAGGCGCTTGGGGGCGAAGGTTTTGTGCAGGTACTGGAACGATTTGCCCTGGCCGCAGCCGGCGTCCAGAATCACCGGCGCTGACGGCAGCGCCTCACTGAACAGGCTGCGCAGGTCATTGATCGCCACCCGCAGCACATGGTGCTGCCAGGTATGGCTGCGCAAGAACCAGAAGCCCAGTCGGGTTTCTTCAACGTAGGTATCGCTCAGAGGTTTCATGCCAGCTCCGTGGCGCAGATGTCCGACAGCATGCGCAAACGGCGCTTGGGTTCGCTGACAAACGGGTTGTTTTCGTCCCAGGCATAGCCCGCCAGAATCGAGCTGATCATGCGCCGGATCTGCGGCGAGCTGTCAGGGTGGAAGATGACGTCCTGGAAGGTTCCGGCGTACCAGCCTTCGACGTAGCAACGGAAAGTGTCGACCCCGCGTTTGAGCGGCTCGGCAAATTCGCTTTGCCAGTCCACGGCCTCGCCTTGCAACTGCCGGTGCAGCACGCCCGCGGCCATGCTGGCCGAGCGCATGGCGATGGTCACGCCCGAGGAGAACACCGGGTCGAGGAACTCGGCGGCATTGCCCAGCAGGGCAAAGCCCGGGCCGTGCAGGGTTTTGACGTTGGCCGAGTAACCGCCGATGGTGCGCGCCGGAGTGTCCCACTGGGCATTGGCCAGCACGCGCTGCAGGCTCGGGGTTTCGTCGATAAAGCTGCGCAGGCATTCGTCGAGGTTTTCGCTGCGACCCGCAAAATGCTCCGCCGCCGCGACTACGCCTACCGAGCAGCGGCCATTACTGAACGGGATGCTCCAGAACCAGATATCGCGCTGGGTAGGGTGGGTGGTGATAAGGATTTTTTCGCGATCAAAACCGCTGTAATCAATGCGGTCTTCAACATGGGTAAATACCGCCTGGCGCACCGGGAAATTCGACGGTGCTTCCAGGTCGAGCAAGCGTGGCAGCACACGGCCATAGCCGCTGGCGTCGAGGATAAAGTCGGTTTCGACCTGATAGCGGCTGCCATCTTCGCGCTCAACTTCGAGCAAAGGTCTGGCCCGCTGCATATCGGTGGCGATCACGGTTTCGCCATAGCGGATTTCAACGCCCTGCAAGGCGGCCTGATCGGCCAGCAACTTGTCGAAATCGGCGCGCTGCACCTGAAAGGTGGTGGGCTTGCCGTTGCTGAACGTGTCGCCAAAATCGAAGGCGGTGTATTTTTCGCCCCAGGCGAAGGCCGCGCCGTTTTTTAGTTGGAAACCGGCGGCTTGTACCGCCTCCAGCATACCCGCTTCTTCGATGAAATCGATGCAATGGGACAGCAGGCTTTCGCCAATGGAAAAGCGCGGGAAGTGCTGGCGCTCGATGATCAACACATCGTGGCCCTTGCGTTTGAGCAAGGCCGAAGCGATGGCGCCAGACGGCCCGGCACCAATGACCACGACCTGACGATATTCCATTTCTACTACTGACACAGAGGCTCCTTGCCGGGGACTACAGCCGACTTCAAAGGGGGTTTGTTCATGCCCGCCAGCGCCGGTAGCAGCGTGGCGATCAGGCCCATCAGCATCAGCGCAAAGTACAACGCCGGGCTGATGAGCTGTTGTTGCAGCAGCAGGTTGAGAAACACGATCTCACTCAACCCGCGAATATTCAGTAACAGGCTTTCCCGCCATTTGCTGGCGCCGGCAAACGACGGCGTGGCCCAGTTCAAGCCGAGCCAGTTGCCCAGCAGTTTGCTGGCCATCGGCAGCAGCAACAGTGCAGCCAGTTGCAGTACGCCGATTTCGCCCAGAGCACTGTATATATCAATCTGCACAATGCCGAAGGCCAGGATCAGCGGCACCGCCAGGTGGGTTTGCAAGCGCCCGAGCCACAGGGCGTTTAACGGCATTACCCACGCGACCTTGAGCCACGCCATGCACATCAGGTAGCCGACACCGAAAATCAGCGCATTCAAGCGGTAATGCTCGGCTATCACCAGCAGCGCGAAAAAGCTCAGGCTGTAGCACAGCGGCTGGCGAATACGCAGGGCACGCAGCAGCAACGGCAACAAGGCCCCGGCGATGGGCAGCAGCAGGCTGTTGAGGTCGAGGCTGCCTTGGGCCAGGCCAAACAAGCTCCAGCAGGTCAGGTCGATCAGGATCGCGCTTTGCACCAGGCGGCGGGTGGCAGCAGGCGGGTAATCGATATGGCGCAAGTACAGGTACAGCACCGGTATTGCAGTAATGGCAAAGACCAGGCCCACGGCCAGCGAACTCAGCCAGGGTTGCTCGGGCAGCAGCCACAGGGCGCAGGCCAGCCCGCAGGCAAAGGGTACGGTAAAACTGGGCAGGGCGATTTTTATGCTCTGACGATCAAGGCGCAGGTCGATCACGTCACTCAAAATGGTCCCCAGTAACAGGGCAAAGCTCAGGCTGTACAGGCTTTTGAGCCACACCGGTGTGACCAGTTGTGTGCTACTGAGCTGCCAGTGCGGCTCAATCCAGAACAGCATCAGCAGCGGCAGGCCGATGGATGCCAGCAGTAACTGGCTGACAATCGGGATCAGGCCAAAGTGGCGACCCACCCGGGTCGCCACGGCAAACAGGGCCAGGGTCAGCAGCCAGAACACGGCGGTCATCATTGGCGGTGCTCCTGTTTCCCCGCCCAGGGTGCGAGGATAAAACTGAACGCCAGCCCCAGGCTGACCGACAGGCCGAAGTTGCTGACCGCAGGCGTGCTCGACACCGCCAATAGGCCGAACGACAGCCAGGTGGTCAGGGCCGCCAGCAAGGTGCCGAGCAGGCTGACGGCGGCGCCGCCGATCTGCTCGCGCATCAGGATCGCGTAATCGACGCTGATGGCCGTCACCAGCAGCAGGCCGAACAGGCTGAACAGTGTCAACGGCTGGCCCAGCCAGCCGAGGCTGGCAAGGCTGCACAGTGCTGCCAGCAGCGGCAGGGCGACGATGCGCAGCGCGCCGCCAAAGCCGAAGGGGGCGATCAGCAGCAACACGATCAGGGCACAGGACAGCAGCTTCAGTTCGGCGGCGCTGATTTGCGTGGCGGCAAATACGTTATTCAAATCGCCCAGGCGGTCCACCAGTTGTACCCCTGGCAGGTCTTGCGCCTGTACCCGCAGCAGGCTGGCACTGCTCAAGCCTTGCAGGCTGACCATGGCTGCCACGCCTTCGGCGTTTTTACCCAGCCAGAGTGTGCGCCAGGGTTCGGCCAGCGGGCCTTTGAGCGCGTCATCGATATGCTGCTCGGGCAAGGCTTGCAGTTGTGCCAGTTCGGTTTGCAGTGTGGCCTCGGGTACGCCCAGTTCCAGCAGCGGTTGCCAGTGTTGCGCCAGCTTCGTCAATGCGGCACGCAGTTGCTGCTGTTCGCCGGGCTGGCTGACCAGCTGGTTGAGCGCCAGATAGCCCTGCAACTTGCCCATATGCACCAGTTGATCCAGACGCTCGCTCAGGGCAGCCTGGCGTTCGAGCAGTTGCTGTTGGTTGGCGGCGCGCACCAGAAAGAACTGGCTGGTGGGTTGATAGCCGGTAATCCGTGCAATGGCCTGTGCTTCGGCCAGCAATTGCGGCGGGGCGCCGACCCACTGGCGGATATCGTTTTTGCTGGTCAGTTGCCATAACCCGGCTGCGCAAAATGCGAGCAACAACGCCAGCAAGGCAGGGGTGGGGACTTTACTCAGCAGCGCTTCGCGCACGTTGAGCAGGGTTTGCGCAATACGCAGGGGCCATTGCGCAGGGCGCAGTTCCACGCCTTTGAGCAGCGCGGGCAGCAGGCAGACGGCGCTCAGGTAAGCGCCGATCAAACCGGCTGCAGAAAAAATGGCGATTTGGGTGAGCGCCGGAAACGGGGTAAAGGCCAGGGCCAGATAACCGATGCAACTGGTGGCCAGGCTCAGGCTCAGTCCGGGCAAGGTCAGGCGCAAGGCGGGCCAGCTGCGCCAGGGTTTCAGGCTCCAGCTTTTGGACAGGTAATGCAGCGGGTAATCCACCGCTACGCCGATCAGGCTCGAACCCAGCACCAATGTCATCACATGCATGCTGCCAAAGAACGCGACGCAGGCCACGGCGCCAAACAGCATGCCGACCAGCACGGGCACGAATGCCAGCAGTACCCGCCAGCGCCGAAATGCCAGCAGCAGTAACAACAGAATGCCGATTGTGGCGCCACCGCCGACCCAGGTGATCTCGCGGCTGGCTTGCTGTTGCCCGCTGGCGGCGTAGAGCAAGCCGCTGGCGGCGAGCAATTGCACATCGTTGTTGGCGACTTGCTCGCGGCTGCGCTCAAGCAGCTCGGCGACCCGCAGCGGCAGCTTCATGTCGAAGGCATTGCCCTGGGTGCGGGCGCGCAGCAGCACCCAGCTTTTGCCGTCGGCATCGGCGATCAGGGCGCCGCTGCCAATATCCAGTTGCACCGCGCCGCGTTGCGGCTGGCTGTTCTGGATGCGCCCGGTGAGGCCCAGCCAGTCATCCTCGCTGGGCACCAGGCTGAAGCCGGTGAAGGGATCGAAGAGCGCCTGTACGCGCTGCTGGATAAAGGCGTCGGGGTGTTCGATCAGTTGTGTGCGATCGGCTGCCGAGAGCATCGCCAGGCGCCCGCGCAGCAGTTGTTCGCGCAGGGCCGGGAGGTCGGCCTGGAGGTTCCATTGGACCTTTTCAAACAGCCCGCTGGCTTGCCATTGCTGGCCAAGTTGCTCGGCGGTGGCGATGGCTTGCTGGCGCTCGGCGCTGCCCACCAGCACCAGCATTTCGCGGTTCAGGGGTTCTTGCATGCGCTGCTCTGCACTCAGCTCCAGCGCGTCTGGTGAGTCCCCGGGCACCAGCTCCATCAGGTTGGCCGATAGCGGCGCACCGTGGCGCCATTGCCAGCCGGCGAGCGCGAGCACGACCAGCAGCAGGATCAGAAAGCCACGGGGCAACCAGCGTTCACTGCGCAAAGTCGTGCTGCTCCGCGTCGCTCAAGGGTTGATTGCTGACACTGTTATTCATCTTCAACAGGGTACTGTCGCCCTGGGTTTCTTGCAGCTCGATGCGCTGCACCAGTTCGCCGCCATCGATATTGATCTGCTTGAATACTTGCTTGAGTAACAGTGAACGTGGGGTCAAGGTCAGTTTCCAGTGCTCGGGTTCGCCTTGCAGTTGCAGGTCAAAATCGCGCTGCAGACCGCTGCTGTCGCCTTGCAGAACTGCGAGGAACAGACGGTTTTGCTCGGCGCCGGCGCTTTTGCCGGGGAGCATTTGCCATTGCGTGCCGTCGCGTCGGGCAATGCCCTGGGCGGTAATGCGGTAATCCTGTTGCAGCGGGGTTTTCAGCTGCCAGAGCAGGCCGTGGTCCTTGGCCAGCACAAAGGTGCCGGTGCTGGTCAGGGGTTTGGGCAGGGCGCGCAGATGTTTTTCCTGGATGAAATCACCGTGGATTACCTGAGGCTTGGCCAGTTGCTCACTCAACTGTTGCAGGTCGAAGGCGTGGGCCAGAGGGGTGAACCCGAGCAAGATTACAAAACCCATTGTGGGAGCGTTCATGCCAGCACCCGCTCAACCGCTTGGGTAAAGCACCTTGGAGACACCAACTGCATCTCCTTGCTGGCGATCTCCACCGCGACCTGCACCGTCACGGCCCGGGTGAGGCGCTCACCGGTGACCAGATCAGTAATCAGATAATTGATCTTCAGGCGGTTTTCCCACTCCACCAGGCTGGCGCGCACATTGATACGCTGGCCAAAGGTCGCGCCGCGCACATAGCGCAGCTGCATGTCGATCACCGGCCACGCATAACCGGCATCAAGCATCTGGGTGTAGTTGTGGTCGATATGGTCGAGCAGCGCGCAGCGCGCCACTTCGAGGTATTTGACGTAATGGCCGTGCCACACCACGTGCATGGTGTCGATGTCGAAAAACGGCACCAACACTTCAGTATCAACGTGCAAAACCCCTTTGCTACGCATGCAGCCTCCAGTGTTGTTGGGCGATACGGCTCAGGCACAAGCGCAGTTCGGCTTCCAGGGCGCGGTCTTCGACTACTGGCGGGAAGTCCTTGGCCAATTCGGCATGCATATGTGCCAATGCCGGTGGCAGCGGGCGGGCGTCTGCGGCGCGGCTGCGCAACCATACGCCCTGATTGGCCGCCAGCAGGGTGGCTGCGGCGACCTGTTCGGTCAGCTCCAGCACGCGGATCGCATCGCGGGCGGCGATGGTGCCCATGCTCACCTTATCCTGGTTGTGGCACTCGGTAGAACGCGAGAACACGCTGGCCGGCATGGTGTTTTTCAACGCCTCGGCAGTCCAGGCGCTGGTGCCGATCTGCACCGCTTTAAAACCATGGTTGAGCATCGCCCGCTCGGCGTTTGCCCCCGACAGGTTGCTCGGCAAACCGTGGTTGTAACGCACGTCCACCAGCAGTGCGAGCTGGCGGTCGAGCAGGTCGGCGACGTTGGCGACCAAGGTCTTGAGGCTGTCCATGGCGAAGGCGATATGCCCGCCGTAGAAGTGCCCGCCATGCAGCACACGCTCTTCCTCGGCGTCGATGATAGGGTTGTCGTTGGCGCTGTTGAGTTCGATCTCGATAAACGAACGCAACCAGTTCAGGCTGTCAGCCAATACGCCGAGCACATGAGGGGCGCAGCGCAGCGAGTAGCGGTCTTGCAGGCGATGCAGGGGCGCGGTCGGGGCATCGATGGCCAGATCCTGGCGAATCCATGCGGCGACCTGCATTTGCCCCGGGTGTGGTTTGGCGGCAAACAGGCGCTCGTCAAAGTGCTCGGGGTTGCCTTGCAGTGCTACCACGTTGAGCGCGGTGATGCGCGTGGCGAGCTTGAGCAGGTAATCGGCGCGGGCGTAGGCCAGGCATGCGAGGCCGGTCATCACGGCGGTGCCGTTCATCAACGCCAGCGCTTCCTTGGGCCGCAGTACCAGCGGGGTCCAGCCCAGCTCACGGTGTACGTCGGCCGAGAAGCGGCGCTCGCCCTTGAACAGCACTTCGCGCTCGCCCGACAGGGTTGCCGCAACATAGGACAGCGGTGTCAGGTCGCCGCTAGCGCCCACCGAGCCTTCTTCGGGGATCAGCGGCAGGATATCGTGGGCGATAAAGGCCTGCAAACGCTCCAGCAATTCAATGCGCACCCCGGACACGCCGTGGCACAGCGACTGTAAGCGTGCTGCGAGTACGGCGCGGGTGGCCTGGGCATCCAGCAGTTTGCCCAGCCCGCAACCGTGAAAGGTGTAGAGGTGGCGGGGCAGGGCTTCAACGTGCTCCAGCGGCACCGCCACCACGCACGAGTCGCCGTAACCGGTGGTCACACCGTAGATCACGCCTTCCTTGTCCAGCAGCGAGTCGAGAAAACGGGCGCCTTTGGCGATCCGCTCGCGGTAGTCGGCATCGTCCTGCAGGCGGGTCGGCGCCTGACGATTGGCCAGGGCCAGCACGTCTTCAATGCGCAATGGCGTTTGGCCAAAGGTTACTGGCTCATGGGGTTGGGTCGTCATCGGTCTTCCAGAATGGGTAAAAGTTGAACCATTGTTGCGGCGCTTCGAGGCAGTAATGCCCCAGGCGATCGGCGTAGCGGCCGGCCCAGTGGGCAATCACCTGTTCGCGGTCGCTGCGCCGCCAGAGTACGGCCTCGGTGAAGGGTTCGAGGATGACCCGGTAGCGGCCCGCCTGCTTGAGGCAAAACATCAGGTTGACCGGGCACTTGAGCAACCCGGCCAGCAGCCACGGGCCTTGCGGGAACGGTGCCGGGTGGCCGAGGAAATCGACCACGACATTGCGCCCGCCATGCAGTGGCACACGGTCACCGGCAATCGCCAGCCACTCGCCGTTTTCCAGACGCTGATTGAGTTGCAGCATAACGGCCGGGTTGAGCTCGCTGACCTGGATCAGACGCAAATGGCTGGCCCCGGCTTCGCCCAGCAGGCGATTGAAGTGTTCGGCGTGCTTGGTATGCACCAGCACGTTCATGGTCACCTGTTCGCCCAGTTCTGCCAGCGCCCGGCACACTTCCAGATTGCCCAGGTGTGCGCCCACCAGCATCTGACCGCGCTCGCCGCGCAGTTGATCGCGCAGCAGAGCGGGGTCGACGATTTCGATGTCTTCGATTTTCAGGCGGCCGTTCCATACGTCGAGCTTGTCGAGCAGGGCATCGGCAAACGCCATGAACTGCCCGAACACCCGCCAGCGGGTGGGGCGCAAGTGCTTTTGCCCGCTCCAGTCGGCCAGGCGCTGCTGGTATTGCCAGATACTGCGCCGGGCGCGGCCACCGAACAGGAAGAAGTACAGCACGATGGCGTAGAGCACCGGGCTGAGCAGGCGTCGGCCCAGTAGCTTGACGCCAAAAGCGGTGAGTTTCATCAGCCGGAAACTGCCGCGCTCCTTGTGGTCAGCCCAATGCTGTTGCGGTTCGCTCATGCTCGCCAGCGCCTCCAGAGGATGCTCGGAAAACGCAGCAACATGCCGAAAAACAGCTTGGTGTGCATGCCGGAAATCAGTGCATTGTCGTGGAACAGGCGAAAGTGTGACAGGCCGTCCTGGGGGTAGTGAACTTTGGTCGGCAGCCAGCGCATTGGCTGGTTGCGCCAGGCCAGGCGCACCAGGATTTCGGGGTCGAAGTCCATGCGTTTGCCCAGTTTGACCGAGTTGATCAGCGCCAGTGTCGGTGCCAGCGGGTAGACCCGAAAGCCGCACATCGAATCGGGAATTTGCAGCGACAGGCTGTTGATCCACACCCATACATGGGTCAGGTAACGCGCATACAGACGGCCCTTGGGCACGCTGGCGTCGTACTGTGGATAGCCGCACACCAGCGCTTCGGGGTTGAGCCTGGAGACCTGCATGAATGTGGCTACGTCGCGCAGATCATGCTGGCCGTCGGCGTCCACTTGCAGGGCGTGGGTAAAGCCCAGGCGCGAGGCTTCACGTAATCCGGCCATAACGGCCCCGCCCTTGCCCTGATTAACGGCAAGGCGAATGAGGAAAATGTTTTCGCCTTGGGCAAGTTGTTCGAGCACGGCGCTGCATGCGCAGCTGCTGGCATCGTCGACCAGTACGCAGGGCAAACCGGCAGCGAGCAGGGCATCGACCACCGCAGGCACGGCCGTTTCGTGGTTGTAGACCGGGATCACGGCGCAGGGGTTATGCATGGGCAAGGCCGCTCCCACAAAAGACGATGGGGTTATGCATGGGCTGGCTCCAGCACGATACGGCCACTGGAGCACGGCGCCGTTGCGTTACGGTACGCGAAGTGCAGCTTGCTGCGCTCAGGATCAAAGCGCAGGGTCAGCTCAATAGCGTCGCCGGGGCGCACCAGTTGCTGGAACTTGAGCACTTCCATCCCGGCAAAGCGCGGCGGCAAGTCGAGCAATTTCTGCCCCAGGACCATTGCCCAATCCACTTGCACCACTCCCGGCAGCACCGGGGTTTTGGGGAAGTGGCCGCTGAAGTACGCCAGATCCGGCGGTATCGACAGGTTAAGTCTCCATTGGCCGTCCACTTCGGTCTGGCTCAGCACTTCGGGGGTTTTCGGCCGGGGTGCCAGCAGCAATGCATCGACCTGCGCCTGCGGCAGCTTGCCTTGGCTGTTGAGCGGCAACTGGCGCAGCAAACGCCAGCGCCGTGGCAAGGCCAAGGCTTCACAGTGTTGGCTCAGGTGCTGGCGCAGGGTTTGGGTCAGGGCGCGACGACCCTGTTCGCGCAGGGCAAACAGGCCGCTGTCACTGAGCACCAGCAAGGCGCCGAGCGATGCACGGCCTTCGCTGACCACGCCCAAACGGGCTTCGGCCACCCAGTCGTGCTTGACCAGCGCCTGCTCGAGCATGGGCAGGGAGATGCGCTTTTCTTCCAGCTTGACGATGCGGTCCAGGCGTCCGAGCAGCTCAAAACGGCCGTCGGCTTCAATGCGGGCCGCATCGGCAGTGTGTTCTATATGGCCGGCGGGCAAGTACGCCGAAGCGATAATCAGGGCGCCGTCAGCACTTTGGCTCAGGTGCACATCGGCAAAGGGCTGCCACAGGTTCGGGCCCTGACGCCACGCAATACCGCCGGTTTCCGAGCTGCCAAGAATTTCGCTTGGCCACTGGCCCAAGCGCTCAAACAACGCTTGCGCGGCTTCGCCAGGCAGGGCACCGCCCGAAGAAAATACTCGGCTGACCTTGCTTAGAGCGGGCCAGTCGAGGTTGTCGGCCATGCGTTTCAGCAGGGCGGGGCTGGCTACCCAGGCGAACGACGGGTGCTCGCGGCTGGCCCGTTGCATGTCTTCAGGGAATGCCAGTTGCTTGCGCACAAAACTGCGGCCCGCGCAGAGGGGCCACAGCACGCGGAACAACAAGCCATAAATATGCTGGGCGGCCACGCTGGCGATGATGCAGACCTCGCCCAGTTCGGCACCCCACAGCTGTTCCAGTGCCTGAACTTCGTTGGCCATCTGCCGCAAGCTTTTGTCGATGCGCTTGGGCTCGCCGCTGGAGCCGGAGGTGCACAGGCTAAGCCGGCACAGGTCCAGGTCAAGCTCTGCTGCAGGCAGCGCGTCGGCGAACAAGGCTTGCAACTCGTCGCCTTGAGTTATCCACAGATCAACCTGATCATCCCAGCGCTGGCGCGTTTGCGCTTGCAGGTCGGCGGGCAGCAGTACGCTGACCCCGGCCCGCCACGCACCGAGCAACGCCACGGCCAGTTCGGCAGCGTCTTCAAGGTGCACGGCAATGTGCTGCACGTCACGTTGCTGCAAGCCACCCGCCAGGCGCAGGGCCTGTTCACGAAGGGTGGCGTGGTTCAGCTCGGGATCAATCGTGACCCGGCGTTCTGTGTGCCCCTTGAGCAATAACTGCTCAAGTTTTATCCAGTTCATGCGCGGCCTCTTACCTTTTGTCGTATCAGCCATTCAATGGCAAACAGCAGCCCCATCAGCCCGTAGGCGATCAGGCCGTTGTACAACGTCCACCAGCTCAGCGGTGCCCACAGCGTCAGAGCGGCGGCGACCAACCCGTTGAGCATGAAAAACAGGCACCAGACCTTGGTCACCTGTCGCGTGTAATGAATGGCGATGTCGGGCAGCACCGGCTCGCGCAAACGGGCCAGACGCTCGATCATCGGCGGCCCGAACTTCAGGCTGAGGCCAAACAGGCTGAGCATGAACGTGCTGATCAGCACCGGGTACCAGCGCAACAATGCCGGGCTGTTGAACAGTGCCAGCAAAGCGCAGAACACCAGTGCGAGCACGGCCATCCACACGCCGCCGGGGCGCCGCTCGCCCGTCAGGGCGCGGGCCAGCCACAGGCTGCCCAGCAGCAGGGCGAACTGCCACGGGGCGAAATGGGCCATGCCGAAATACACCGCAAAGGGGTACAGCAGGCCAGCCAGCAGCAGGCCAAGGCCAATCAATCGACTCATGCGTCAGTGTGAACCAGGCGGTAAACCGCCTCGACCACGTCATTGACGGTGCGCACCGATTTAAATTCTTCTGCGGCGATACGCTTGCCGGTTTTGCGCTTGATATGGTCGATCAGGTCGACCGCGTCGATGCTGTCGATTTCCAGGTCCTGATACAGGTTGGCATCCAGGGTCACGCGCTCAGGCTCCAGCTCGAAGAGTTCGACCAGAGCGTCACGCAGGGTGTTGAAAATGTCGTCACGGGTTTGCATGGTTCGGTCTCAGGCTGCCTGTTTGGCCGTGACAAAAGCCGCAAGGCTGGCCACGTTGGAAAAGTGATTGCGGGTGTCTTTGGCGTCGGCGTCTATTTTGATGCCGTAGGTCTTTTGAATCGCCAGGCCCAGCTCCAGTGCGTCGACCGAGTCCAGCCCCAGGCCATCGCCAAACAGGGTTTGTTCGTCGCCAATGTCGCTGACGCTGATGTCTTCGAGGCCCAGGGCATCGATGATCAGCTGTTTAATGTCGGTTTTCAGATCGCTCATCTGTGGCGAGCTCCTTAATAAAATAGTCATGCACGAAGTCATTGAGCAGGCGCGAGGCTTTAGGCGGCGGGCCAAGCGCAGCAAAGGTGTGTGGGTCTATATCGGCACCGACCCGGAAACTGAAGTGCACGCGCCGATCGGGTATGCGGTACCAGGGTTCGGCCTTGGTCAGCGTGGTGGGGCTGACCTTGATCACCACCGGGGTGAGGATCTTCGCACCCCGCA
Organism: Pseudomonas sp. B414; assembly: GCF_055408445.1. Classification (NCBI taxonomy): domain Bacteria; kingdom Pseudomonadati; phylum Pseudomonadota; class Gammaproteobacteria; order Pseudomonadales; family Pseudomonadaceae; genus Pseudomonas; species Pseudomonas sp. B414. The sequence continues at coordinate 21,114 of NZ_JBUZTQ010000003.1, forward strand.
GGGCTATCGCGGCGGCCCCGCGATGAAAGGCGGGTGCCTGACCCGGTTGGGTTCGTGTGCCTTCCGGGAAAATCACCAGGGTCTGGCCTTGCTGCAGCGCGCCCGCGGCGTTATCGAGCATGTCGACGCTGCCATCATTGCTGATGTATTGCGCGGCACGCACGGGGCTACGGGTAAACGGATTTTGCCAAAGGCTTTGTTTGACCACGCAATTGGCGTTTCTCACCAGGCCGATCAAAAAAACCACATCGATAAGCGACGGGTGGTTGGCGATGATCATCTGCCCGGGGCGTCCGAGCCGTTCGGCACCTTGTACGTCATAGGTCAGCACGCCCATGCGCGCCATGGTGCGAATAAACAGCCAGAACAGACGGCTCACGGTTAAGCGTGCGCGCTCGCGCTGACGAACGGCGTCGCCCGGCAGGCAGCTGAGCACCGGGAAAATCACCAGCCGCAGGCACAGGCAGCCGAGGCCAAACAGCGCAAAGCTGATGGCCGTGGCGATCAAGCGCCAGGCATAGGCATCACGGCGGGCGCTCACAGGCTGCGTTGCCAGTTCCACACGCGGTTTTTCCAGGTGTGTTGGAATGACACCTGTTCATCGAACAGATGGCGCAACAGGTTCAGGCTATGAGGCCACGGCGCTTTTTCGGCATCCGGGCTGCCGGTTGTCAGCGACACCTGCCATTGCTTGCCGGGGGTCAGCAGCAAGCCCACGGCGTAAGGGAAGGGCACGTCATCAATCCAGCGTGCATAGGCCTCGGGCGGTTGCTCTTCAGTGATGATCAGCAACACGGCGGGCGCATCTTCATTGAGTAAGGCGCAGGCTTCAATCAGGCCGTGCTCCAGGCCATCTCCGGCGGCGGCAATTGCAGTCATTTCGCTGGTTTCGCCGCGCATGATCGACCACAGACCAATTACCGCGTTGTGCACCGAGAGGCTGAACTGCGTGGGGGACAAGGGTTGGTTGGCAGCCAGATCGCTGAGGATATCGAACGTGCGCGGGGTTTCACCGTGACGCGAAGCAAACACCAGCGGCAGTGCTTCATGGCCTTCGGCCAGTGGCCAGCCGACGCTGAAGGCCATGCGCGCCAGACGGCTGAGGCGGCGGCGTTGCATGGCGGGCAAAAACGAGACATCGGGCGCGGCACTGCTGGGCGCGAGTACGCAAGGGCACTGGCTCCAGGCCTGCCAATCGGCCACGCTGTCGAGGCCCGGAGCCCAGGCACGCCACGCGGCGATATTGAAATTGATCACTGGAGTTTCATCCCGCCTTTGCAGGCTTCCTTGATGCGACAGTGGGCATCGATCGACGCCGCACTTGATACAGAATGGCGGCATTATCCCGGTGCAGTTGGTTCGTAGCAAATTTTGCTTACATTTGGATTATGTTTGGTCTGATCTTTGAAAAAAATAGGACTAATGCACTTTATGTGTGAGAGGTGTTTATTAGTTTTCTGGGATAAGCGCCCAATGGCTGTAGTTCATTTCGTTGCAAGGTAGCTAAGCCGCGCAAAGGCCATCTACACTCGGGTACTCATTGGTACACGGAGGTTTTGAAATGCGTCGCGTGGTGTTTAACCAGAAAGGCGGTGTGGGCAAGTCCAGCATCGCGTGTAACCTGGCTGCGGTCAGTGCCAGCGAGGGGTATCGCACGTTGTTGGTGGATCTGGATGCCCAGGCCAACTCTACTCAATACCTGACCGGCCTCACGGGTGACGATATCCCGATGGGGATTGCCGATTTCTTCAAACACAGCCTGTCAGCCGGGGTTGGTTCGAAGAAAAATCGGGTTGATATTTACGAAACTCCCTTCGAAAACCTGCACGTTATTACTGCTACCAGCGAACTGGCCGATTTGCAGCCCAAACTTGAAGCCAAACACAAGATCAACAAGCTGCGTAAGTTGCTGGATGAACTGGCTGAAGACTACGACCGCATTTATGTCGACACCCCGCCTGCACTGAACTTTTACGCCGTATCGGCATTGATCGCCTGTGATCGCGTGCTGATCCCGTTCGACTGCGACAGTTTTTCCCGGCAGGCGCTGTACGGCCTCCTGTCTGAAATCGATGACCTTAGAGAAGACCATAACGAAGATCTGCTGGTTGAAGGCATTGTGGTCAATCAGTTTCAGGCCCGGGCCAGCTTGCCGCAGCAAATGCTCGATGAACTGATCGCCGAGGGCTTGCCGGTGCTGCCGATGTATCTGAGCAGTTCAGTGCGCATGCGCGAGTCGCATCAGGCTTCACAGCCCTTGATCCACTTCGACCCGCGGCACAAGCTGACCCAGCAGTTCGTGGACTTGCACGACTATCTGGATCAGAACGCTTAAGCACCAATACCCTGGCTGCGCAGCCAGGCAGTCAGTTGCTGCAAAGGCAGCGCCCCGCTCTGGCGAGCCACTTCTCGGCCGTTCTTAAACAGGATCAGGCTGGGAATCGAGCGAATGCCCAGTTGCCCGGCCAGTTGCTGGTTGGCCTCGCTGTCGAGCTTGGCCAGGCGGCACTTGCCCAGCAGTTGGCTGGCGGCCTGCTCAAACACCGGGGCAAAAGCCTTGCACGGCCCGCACCACTCGGCCCACACATCGACCAATAGTGGCAGATCACCTTTGATCTGGCTGGCGTAGTCGGTTTGCTTCAATTCGAAGGGCGAGGCCTGCAGCACCGGGTTTTTGCAGCGCCCGCACTTGGGGTGTTCGCCGATGCGCTCGGCGGGGATGCGGTTAAGGCCGTTGCAGTGGGGGCAGGGGATCAGCAGCGGTTCGGTCATCAGGGTAACTCCAACAAAGGTCTTTCACGTGACCGTGCAGTTCAGCAGACAATCCCTCAACCCGCCACCGGCGTCAGTGGCCAGATCCACGGGATAACGAACATGGCCACAATCAGCATCAGTACATTCAGCGGGATGCCGATGCGCATAAAGTCGCTGAATTTATATCCGCCGGCGTTATATACAAAAGTGTTGGTCTGGTAACCGATCGGCGTGGCGAAGCTGGCGCTGGCCGCGAACATGACGGCCACCACAAATGGCCGAGGGTCGACACCCAACTGTTGCGCCACGCCAATGGCAATCGGGGTCAGCAATACCGCCACGGCATTGTTGGAGAGGATCTCGGTAAGGATGCTGGTCAGTAAATAGATAAACCCCAGCATCAACAGCGGCCCGGCGTGGGGCAGCGCGGCCATGGTCTGATTGACTACCAGATTGATCAGGCCAACCTTGTCCATGGCAATGCTGATGGCCAACATGCCGAAAATCAGGCTGAGGATTTTCCAGTCCACCGCTTTATAAGCGTCCTGCACATCCAGGCAGCGGGTGGCGACCACGGTAACGGCGGCGATCAGCGCCAGGCCTTCGATGGGCATGACTTCCAGTGCTGCCAGGATCATCACCGCGAGTGTGGCAATGATCGCAATCGGCGCCTTGTCACGACGATAAGCGCGCTCCAGTACAGTATTGAGGCTGATCAGGTCGCCATTTTCGGCAAAACGGCGAATTTGTGAAGGGGTACCTTCAACCAGGATCACATCGCCAAACTGCAGGTGCAGGTCATCGAGGTTGCCCTGGATGTTTTCGTCCTGACGATGCACCGCGAGTACTGCAATGCCGTAACGCGCCGTCAGGTCAAGGTCGCGCATGGGCCGATGGCTATAGCGCGAGTTGCGGCCCACGATGGCCTCGGCGAGGATCACGTCGTGGTTGCTGATGGTTTCGAATGCATCGCCACGGTTAAAAGCCAGCACGCCACTTTCGCGCAGCTCGACCACATTCTGTACTTGCCCGTGCAGCACCAGACGGTCACCGCTGCGCAGTTGGGTGGTGGATTCCGGGGTGGAGAGCTCTTGCTCCTCGCGGAAGATCTTCAGTACTTGCAGGCCGCTACCGCCGTTGAGATTGGCTTCGGCCAGGGTTTTGCCGATCACGGGCGAAGCGTGGGGCACCAGCAGTTCGCTCATAAAGGTGCGGGTCAACTCCGGACGCAGCTGCTTGGACAGGCTGTCGCGATCGGGCAGCAGGCGGTTGCTGAAAATCATCAGGTACACAAAACCTACGGCGGCAAACATCAGCCCGGCCTGAGTGATTTCGAACATGCCGAACGGCGCCAGCCCGGCTTTGCGCGCCACCCCGTCCACGAGAATATTGGTCGAGGTGCCGATCATGGTCAGCATCCCGCCCAGCACCGTGGCGTAAGACAACGGGATCAGCAGCTTGGAGGGCGAGCTGTGGGCACGCTTGGCCAGTGCAATTGCCACTGGCGTCAAAATGGCTACCACCGGGGTGTTGTTCAAAAACGCCGAGATCACCAATGCAGTGATCATCAACCCGCCGAGCACCCGCAGCGGTTGGTCGCCTACCAGATTGCCCAGCCAGTTGCCCAGTGCATCAATGCAGCCGGTGCGCTCCAGCGCGGCCGAGAGCACAAACATGCATGCGATGGTTGCCGGGGCCGAGTTGCTGAGCACGCTCAACACTTCATGGGGGGTGAGGATTTGTGTCACCAGCAGGGCGGCGACAGCAATGGCGGCCACCACATCGGCGCTCCACTTCTCGCGCACAAACGACACCAGCAACCAGACCAGCAAAGCGGCAACAAACAGCAGGGGCAGCGAGTCCCAGGACATGGGTCTTCCTTTATGCAGCGAATCTCGTATGAGGTATCGGGCCGGCCAGAGCCGCCGCGCGGGCGTCACGATAATCAGGGCGGGTTAGTTCGTCTAAGACTGTTTGGGCAGGTTGTTATGCGATTTGGTTATGCGGGCGTTCTGGTGACGTATTTGCTCACACAGTGACAACCCGGTTGCGCAGCCCTTTATCTAGGCTTTGAAGCGAGACAACGGCAGTACCATTGGTCAGAGGGGCTTTATCGCACATTGCGATCGATTGAACTCTGGCTTAACCTCCATAGCAAGATGCGATAGGGAAGTTGCATGCGAGTGATAACAGTCAAGCGTATTTGGGAAGCGAAAGAACAATGGCCGCAATCGGCGAGCGCTCTTGATGAGTGGTACCGCAAGATCAAAGTCCTCAACCCTGAAGACTTTGCCCAGCTCAGGTCGTTTTTCCCCGCAACCGACAAGGTCGGGTCGTTTCACGTTTTCAATATTGGAGGTAACAAACTGCGGTTGATTGCCCTGGTGCGTTACCGGGTACAGCGCCTCTACATACGTCATGTGCTGGATCACCGTGACTATGACAAGGGCAAATGGAAGGAGTAAGCACAATGAATGCAATGATCGAACAGGCGGCAGAGCACTGGCATTTCGTGGCGCCGCTGCTGCGTAAACCAAAAACCGAAGCAGATTACGACGAGCTGGTTGCAGCCCTTGATCAACTAACCGACCTGATCGGCGACGATGAAAGCCACCCCTTGATGAGCCTGGTGGACATCATCGGCGACTGGGTTGAAGCCTATGACCTTGAGCATCGGCCGATGCCCAAGGTTAGCGGTGTGGAAGTACTGCGCTCGGTGATGCAAGAGCACAGCCTGACTCAGAGCGATTTACCGGGTGTGGGTACCCAGTCGGTGGTGTCTGAAATCCTCAGCGGCAAACGCCAGCTTAATGTGCGGCAAATCCGCTGGCTGGCCGATTACTTCAAAGTGCCTGTGGATATGTTTATCTGAGGTTCATCGGCCAGCGCCACGCTGTCGAGGGTGGCATCGATCAGCCCTTTGCTCATTTCAACCAGTTGCAGGCTGGCAAACGTCAGGCTGTGGCTGGTTTGTTGGCTGGCGACCTGGCTTTCGGCACAGAGCACGGTGGCGCTGCCGAGCAATTGGCCGGCCAGTTCCAGCGCAAGCTTGATCGGGATACCGGGGTTTACGGTGAACAGGTTTTCACCGCTAAAGCTGTGGCCAAATGGGGTTGGGGTTTGGGTGGTGAGATTGGGCATTGTGTAACTCCTTTTAGGTTTTGGAGTTGTCACCGTTCGCCGTCAAACGAATTGGGTGGCAACTGTGCGCGGGTTGACGGACCGGTTAAAAGAAGAAACCCGGCGCACTCGAAAGTGCCCCACGCACAGCTGCCATAACGGGCACAGACAGGCGTGAACACAGCGATTGGCATCGCTGGTTCTTCTTTTATGATGCGGACCGTCAAATCCGGTCACGAATGTGTCGTGACGTTGGCGAGGATAGGGGCAGGTGGGGCGAGGGTCAATCGGGATCTAGCCTCAATCCCTGTGGGAGCGGGCTTGCTCGCGATGGGATCACTGCGGTCATACAGACTAACCGCGTCGGTCCCATCGCGAGCAAGCCCGCTCCCACATTACAGTGGGTTTCAGGCAAATCTTGAAATATGCAGTGGCTGCTTTACGACGAACAACTGATCTCCAGATGCTTGCCCCATTCCGGTGGGCGTTCGGCATAAGCCTGCATGCCCGCTTGCTCGGTAAACGGCTGGGTCAGTACTTTGTGCAGACGCTGCACTTCGCTGTAATCCCCGGCTTCGGCCGCATCGATGGCCTTTTGGGCCAGGTAGTTGCGCAGGATATACAGCGGGTTGACCGCGTGCATGCGCTCGCGGCGGGCGCTTTCATCGCCCGCGCCGTCGCGCGCCACCCGCGCTACATACTGCGCCGCCCAATCATCGAAGCCCTTGAGGTCGACAAACTCTTCACGCAACTGCGCCACAGCCTGCGCGGCTGGCAAGTCCCCCAGGCGACGGAAGAACAAGGTGTAGTCGATGCTGCTGCCCTGCATGCGTTGCAGCAATGTTTCGATCAATTGTTGATCAGCGTCTTCGGCAGTGGTCAGGCCCAAGCGACGACGCATCAGGTCGGTGTAGTGCGCCTGGTACAGCGGCAAAAACAATCCCAGGGTTTCGCGCAGGGCTTCAACGCTGATAAACGGTGTTAACGCCTGGGCCAGTGCACTGAGGTTCCACTGGCCGATGGGCACCTGGTTGCTGAAGGAGTAACGCCCTTCGTGGTCGGAGTGGTTGCAGATAAAGTTGGCATCAAAGTCGTCGAGAAACGCGAACGGGCCGAAGTCGAAGGTGATGCCCAGGATCGACATGTTGTCGGTGTTCATCACACCGTGGCAAAAGCCGTAGGCCTGCCATTTGGCAATCAGTTCGGCGTTGCGCTCGACGATCTCGCGGAACATGGCTAGATAGGGTTCGGGTTGTTCCAGGCACTCGGCATAGTGCATCGCCAGCACATGCTCGCCCAGTTGCTTTTGCTGCTCAGGGCGCTTGGTGTAATAGAAGTATTCGAAATGCCCGAAGCGTACATGGCTCTGTGCCAGGCGCAGGACCATGGCGGCGCGTTCCTGGGTTTCGCGCCACACCGGGGTGTCGGAGCCAATCACGCACAGGGCGCGGCTGCTGGGAATGCCCAGGGCATGCAGGGCCTCGGAGGCGAGAAACTCGCGGATCGATGAGCGCAATACAGCGCGCCCATCGCCCATGCGCGAGTAAGGGGTCATGCCGGCGCCCTTGAGGTGCAAGTCCCAATGTTCGCCCGCGTCGTTATACACCTCGCCCAGCAGCAACCCGCGGCCATCGCCCAATTGCGGGTTGTAGGAGCCGAACTGATGGCCGGAATAGACCATGGCGCGGGGGTCGGCGTTAGCCCACAGGGTGTGGCCGCCAAACAGCTGGGCGAAAGCCGGGGCCTGGATGACGGCGGGGTCTAGGTCGAGCAGGGCCAGGGCGGCGTCGCTGGCGACCACCACACGCGGCGCGTCGATGGGTTCGGGCAGTACATGGGTCGAAAACGCATCACCCAGCCGGGCGAAGCGGTTATCAAAAGTCAGTTCGTCGAGGGCTTTCAATGACCGTCTCCAGTAAATATTTTCTAATGGTGGGGGTCAGTCGAGCTTGCCCAACTGCGGCTTTTGCGGCGCAGGCGCTGGCTCGGGCGGCACTTCTGGGCCGATAGGTACCAGTTTGTATTCCTGCCCCTGCAAGTTCTTGAGGTACACCTCCATCTGCTGGAACGAGATGTTGATGTGGTGGTTCTTGAACTCGCGGTTGATAAAGCGGTTAACTTCGTCGATCACCGGGTTACGGTCGCCCAGGTCGCGTACGTGCATGCGCAGTTCGTGGTCCAGGGTGCTGGCGCCGAAGTTGAGGAAGTACACATGGGGCTCAGGGTCTTTGAGTACCCGCGGATTCTCTTGCGCAGCCTTGAGCAGCAGGCTTTTCACCAGGTCTAGGTCGGAGCCGTAGTCGACCCCCAACTTGAGGGTGACGCGGGTAATGGTATCGGTCAGCGACCAGTTGATCAGTTGTCCGGTGATAAAGGTTTTGTTCGGGACAATGATGTCCTTGCGGTCGAAGTCGGTGATGGTGGTCGCACGGATGCGGATCTTGCTCACCGTGCCCGACAGGTTGCCGATGGTAATGGTGTCGCCAATACGTACCGGGCGCTCAAACAGGATCATGATCCCGGAGATAAAGTTGGCGAAGATCTCCTGCATGCCGAAGCCCAGGCCCACCGATAGCGCGGCCACCAGCCATTGCAACTTGTCCCAGCTCACGCCCAGTGTCGACAGGGTGGAGACAAAGCCTACACCGATGATCACATAGGTCAGCAGGGTAGTGGTGGCGTAGGCGCTGCCCTGGCCCAGGTCGAGCCGCGACAGCACCAGCACTTCCAGCAGGCCGGGCAGGTTGCGCGCCAGCGCGATGCTGATACCGATAATGACCAGGGCACCGACCACGTCGCCGATGCTGATGGGCACCATGCTCATATTGGCACCGCTGCCGCTGGTGTATTCGTACAGGGTGATGTTGTCGAGGTAGGAGAATACCGAGATCAAGTCGGCCCATACCCAATACAGAATGCCGATAAAGCCCGCCAGCAGGGCCAGACGGATCAGGCGCAGGGACTGTTGGTTGACCTGTTCGATGTCCAGGGTTGGCTCTTCGATGACGATATCATTGCCTTCGCCTGCCTCCTTGGCAGCTTGGCGTTTGGCCAGTGCGCGCTGGTACGCCAGGCGCCGCGCTGCGACCGCCAGGCCGCGTACGAAGGCTGCTTCGACCACCAGCCAGAGCATTAGCAGGTAGAGGGTGTTGATCAGGCGATCGCTGAGTTTGAGCGCGGTGTAGTAGTAGCCAAAACATACGGCAACAAACAGTGCCAGCGGTAGCAGGGCAAAGGCAAAGCCGAGCAATTTGCGCAGGCGATAGGCTTTGGTCGCAGTCTCGAAGTCGTTGAGCAGCAGGCGGCACAGCAACCAAGCCATGGCGGCATAGCAGCTGAGTACCACAAGAATACCCAGCACATCTTCTGCCAGCGCCGCGGGTTGTTGTTCGGCAAAGGCAACCACGGCGACCAGGGCCAGCACCACAAAGCCGAGCTTGCGAATCCAGTTTTGCAGGAACGCGACCAGCGGTTTTTCCCAGCGGAAATGCAGCTCAGCCACGCCACCCGGCGCCAGGATCCGGTAGGCGGTGTAGAACACCAGCCAGGCTTCGGCCATCTGCACCAGCGCCGCTCCCGTATTGGCGTTCATGCCGCGGGCATCGGTCTGCAAAGCGTAGCCACACAGGGCCAGCGCAAGAGACAGGGGCATGGCCAGCAGGATATTGATCAGGATCGCCAGCGGCGTGTGCCATTGGCTGTCACGTTTGAAGTGGCCAATGTCCTGATGGATCTTGTTCAGTTTGCTGTAGAGGTATCTGCGTTTCCATAACAAGGCCGCCACCACCAGCAAAAACGGCAGGAACAAGAGTGGCCGTTGCACCAGGCCTTCTGCCAGCTCGGTTACGCTGGAGCCCCAGGGCAGGGTGGTGATTTGCTGTACCAGTTGGCGCGGGGCGGTTTCCAGCCATTCCAGGTCCAGTGGCTTGTTGCTGGGGATCCAGAACATTTGCTCATCCAGCGTGGCACGCAGGCTTTGCGCGGTGCTGAGCAGTTGCTTCTGGTTCAGTTGCAGGGTGATGGACTCGTTGAGTACCGAACTTAGCTCGCGGTTCAGACGGTCCAGCAGGTCGCTGCGGGTGTTGACCAGTTCGAGCAGGGTTTTACGCAGTTGCGGGGTGACTTGATCGGCGGGCTGGGTCGACAGCAGGTTGTCGACGTAGGTCGTCGGGTTGCTGATCAGCTCGCGCTGCTGATTGATCTCAAATTGATACAGACGGATATCGGCGATTTCATCTGCCAGATTCTTGTCCATTTTCTGCAGGCGCGGCAGGGCTTGCTTCTGCTTATAGAGAATCTTGGACAGCAACAAACTGCCCTTGAGCACGTTGATTTGCTCATCCAGCGCCTGATCGCTTTGGGTGAGGTTATCCAGTTGTTGCTTGGTTTCCAGGTTCTGCTGGGTGACTTCGTTGAGGCGGTCGGTGCTGCGTAGCAGGTAGTCGGATAGTTTGAGGTTAATCGCGCTTTCGGTCGCCAGCAAGCTGCTGCTGCCCGACTTTTTAGCCTCAAGGGATTGCTCGGTCACGGTCTGCTGCGACTGGGCCAGACGCTTCTGGTTGATCAGGGTCTGTAGTTCCTGGATTTCCTGATCCTGGCGGGTGGTCTTTTCCAGCAGCAGGTCGTGCTGGCTGCCGCTCAGGTCTTGCAGCAGGCTGTTACCGGCCAGTTCCTGACGACGCAGGGCAATCAATGCGGTGAGCGAGGCGGTTTCAGCATTGAGCTGGTTGCGCTGATCGGGGGTGAGCAATTTGCCATTGTCGCGCCCGGTTTTCAGGATGTTGCTGATCTGCTGGATGCGTGTCTGGCTGTTGCTGATTTCGGCCTGAGCACGCTCCGGGCGCGTCTGTGCGGCAATACTCTGGCTGTTGGCAATGGCCAGGGCTTTTTGCAGTTCGCCTTGTTGCGTGGTGCGTTCAGCCAGCAGTTGCTCCAGCTGTGGCACGGAAAGGTCACGGTAGCGCTGGGCCACGGGAACAGCTTTGCTGGCCTTGATTTTTGCCAGTTCGCGCTGGTTTTCACCGGTTTGGCGCGAGGCATTGCTGATCTGTTGCTTGACGTCGTTCAGGCGCTGTTCGTAATCGGCTTTGCTGTTGAGCAGGGTTAAGGTCTGCTGGAGTACAGCTTGCAGGGCTTTTTGATCAGCGTCTGGCAGCTTGCGGTCGGCAATTTTGTCCAGACTTTGCTGTACCGCTTCGGCGGTAGGTGGCTCGGCCGCCTGGAGCGTACCGACGCAAAGGCTCAGGCCGAGCAGGACGGTTGCGATGAACGTGCGCAGAGTAGGCATAGATACCGGTCAGACAAGAGTCAGAAAGTTGGAGTTTAGAGGAACAGCCCGGGACCCGGTGCACTTCCTTCGGGGAATCTGACGCCCACTTTGGCGATCTTGTTCCCTTCCATCACGGCAACGGTCCAAATGGTGTTGTTCCACTCCACCTGGTCGCCGACCACCGGTGCACCACCGACCTTGTGGGCAATAAAGCTGCTGAGGGAAGTGTCGGGGTCGATGCCCTCCAGCTTCAGACCGTACAAAGCCGCTACAGCACCCAGCTGGGCGTCGCCTTCGAGCACGAAGTCGCCGAAGAAGCGCAGGTCCAGACCGCGGCTCGGGGGCTGGCTGAACAGTTTGCCCAGGGCTGGCAAGTCATGTTCGTGGCCGATGACGCAGAGCAGGTCGCCGACTTCAAGCGTGGTACTACCCGACGGGTGGAGCAGTTTCTTGTCGCGAAACAGGGCTGCGATACGGGTGCCGTCGGGCATTTTCAGTTCGCGCAGGGCCGCACCGATGCACCAGTTTTGTGCGTCGAGGCGGTAAACAAACAGTTCCCACTCGCTGGTGACATGCACCTCAAGGGCTGAGCGGGACACGGGGGCCAGATCCGGCGGTACCGTCACTTTGAGCAGCTTGGCCACCCACGGCAGGCTGGTGCCTTGCACCAGAAGGGATACCAGTACGATAAAGAACGCCAGGTTAAAGTACAGCTGCGCATTGGGCAGCCCGGCCATCAGCGGGAATACTGCGAGAATGATCGGCACCGCGCCGCGCAGGCCGACCCACGAGATAAAGGCTTTTTCACGGCCGTGGAAGGCCTTGAAGGGCAGCAGGCCGACCATCACCGACAACGGGCGGGCGAACAGGATCATCCACAGGGCCAGCGCCAGGGCAGGAATGGCGATAGGCAGCAGGTCGTGTGGCGTCACCAGCAAACCCAGCACCAGGAACATGCCGATCTGTGCCAGCCAGGCCATGCCGTCGAGCATATGCAAAATGCCGTGACGACTACGGATCGGGCTGTTGCCGATCACCAGGCCGCACAGGTAAACCGCGAGGAAGCCACTGCCGTGCAGGGCGTTGGTCAGGGAGAAGACCACCAGCCCGCCAGCAATCACCAGAATCGGGTACAGGCCGTTGGCCAGGTTGATCCGGTTGACCATTTGCAGCATCAGCCAGCCGCCCGCCAGCCCGACTGCGCCGCCGATGGCGAATTCACGCGCCAGGTTGAGCAGCAGGCTCCAGTGCAAGCCGGTTTCGCCACTGGCGAGCATGTCGATCAGGGTGACGGTGAGGAACACCGCCATCGGGTCGTTGCTTCCGGACTCGATCTCAAGGCTGGCCGAAACCCGCTCGTTCAGGCCCTTGCCGCCCAGCAGCGAGAACACTGCTGCGGCATCGGTAGAACCGACAATGGCGCCGATCAGCAGGCCCTGGATCAGGTTGAGATTGAACAGCCAGGCGGCCATCAGGCCAGTCAGCCCGGTGGTGATCATTACCCCCACCGTGGCCAGCGATAATGCGGGCCATAACGCCACACGAAAACTGGAGACCCGGGTGCGCAAGCCGCCGTCGAGCAAAATCACCGCCAGGGCGAGGTTGCCCACCAGATAGGCTGTGGGGTAATTGTCAAAAATAATGCCGCCGCCATCGACACCCGCTGTCATGCCCACCGCAAGGATGATGACCAGAATCGGGATGCCCAGGCGCGAAGACAGTGAACTTACCAGGATGCTTGCACCTACCAGCAACGCGCCGATCAAGAACAGGCTGTTGATGGTCGTCGCATTCAAAGGCAGTACTCCAGGAAACTCAAAAGACAGGGCGCAGAGCCTGCATGCAGTCTGCGTGCCATCGATTCTAACCTGCGTTATTGGCGGGCTGTCAAAAAGGTTTTGAATGAATTACGCCATGGGCGTGTTTGGATGCGCGCAGAAGGCGCGAAAGGCCTTTCTTACAGAGAAATGGGATTTTTACTGCATTTTTATATTGGGCAAATTGTGTCTACTGCGGCCTCCCACTCTGCATGGACATGCTATGAACCCTGCAACCGAGGCTGGCAACAGGCAACCGAAGGCAACTTCGCGGTCTGATGACGAACGAATCAAGCTGTACGTCGTATCTGTCACCAAGTTTGTGTTGCTGTATGCGCTTACGGCAGGCGGGTACATTTTTTACTGGTCATATCGCAATTGGGCGTCCTGCAAAGCGCTAACCGGTTCGCCGATCGCGCCGTTGTTACGTGCGGCGCTCTGGCCGTTTTTTATCCTGCCTCTGTTTGACAAGGTGCAGAACGGTCTGGACAAGACCGGGCGCTCCTATTTCTGGCAACCGCAAACCCGCGGGTTGTTGATCATGTTGCTGGTCATGCTGTCGGTGCTGGTCACCACGTCTGTTACCCGGCCTTCGGATCTGGCATTTGTGTTTATTGCCAATACCGCGCTGATTGCCAGTTGCTGCGCCATGTTTGTAGAGGCTCAGCGAGCTATCAATACATTGGCGGGAGACCCGCTAGGCAGTCATAACAATGCGTTCAGTTGCAGCAATATTGTCTGGATGGTGATGGGTGTGTTGTATATGACGGTCATTACTTATGTGTTCTTCATGTTGGAAGGCTGATTTGCTGGCGTAAAAAAACCGGGCAACCCTTTCGGGTGCCCGGTTTTTTATTGCCCGCTCAAACCATCAACCGATGGTCATCAGGCTCGCGTTACCACCAGCAGCAGCGGTGTTGACGCTCAGTGCGCGCTCGATCACCAGGCGTTCCAGGGCGATATTGGTTTCGCCCTGGGACAGACCCTGCACGCCAACGATGGCGCCTGCGCGCTGGGCCACTTGCTGGCATACATCGCGCAGCTGGTCGCAGTCGCCGTGGTGCAGGACGGCGTCGAAAATCACTTCGTCCTTGGTCCAGTCGGCCACCAGTGTGATACGTGCCTGCACCTCTTTTGGCAGACGGGCCAACAGGGCCTTGGCCAGTTCGCTTTGCGGCAGTACCGCCGAGCTGCCCACGGCCAGAACGGCAGCCAGCTGGGTCAGCAGGTCGCTTTCAACTTCCGCCAGGCACAGCACGTGTTCGCGCGGCAGGATGGCGTAGCTGTTGCGTTCGCCGGTCGGGCCGTTGAGCAGGCGGGTGATGCCGCTTTGCGAATGCGCGGCGTACTCGCTGCACAGTTCGGCCAGCGCCGCTTGCTGGTTGCTGGTGGCCCAGGCTTGCAGGGCGCTGAGCGGTTTGCTCATGGCTTCGCGGGCCTGGGTGTCCGGTGCGCTGATGGCGTCGACCTTGGCGAACGATTGCTCGATCGCATTGCCTGGTCGGGTCGACAGCAGGCGGTACAGGTACAGCGGGCCACCGGCTTTCGGGCCAGTACCCGACAGGCCTTCGCCGCCGAACGGTTGTACGCCGACCACGGCACCGACGATGTTGCGGTTGACGTAGACGTTACCGGCGTTGACGTTGTTGACCACCTTGGCGATGGTCTCGTCGATACGGGTATGCACGCCCAGCGTCAGGCCGTAACCCGAAGCGTTGATCTGTGCGATCAATTGGTCGATGTCTTTACGCTTGTAGCGCACCACGTGCAGTACCGGCCCGAAGATTTCACGTTCCAGCTCGTCGAAGCTTTCCAGTTCGATCAGGGTCGGCATGACGAAGGTGCCGCGTTTGCATTCTTCGATATCGGCAATGGCCATCTGGTAAACAGTGCGGCCTTTGTCACGCATGCCCTGGATATGTTGCTCGATCCCGGCCTTGGCTTCGGCGTCGATCACCGGGCCAATGTCTACGTTCAGACGCTCTGGGTTGCCCATGCGCGATTCGGCCATGGCACCTTTTAGCATTTCGATGACGCGGTCTGCCGAGTCTTCCTGCAAGCACAGTACGCGCAGGGCAGAGCAACGCTGACCGGCGCTGTCGAAGGCCGAGGACACCACGTCGATAACCACTTGTTCGGTCAGCGCCGAGGAGTCAACGATCATGGCATTCTGGCCGCCGGTTTCGGCGATCAGCGGGATTGGACGGCCCTGAGCATCCAGGCGCCCGGCAATGTTGCGTTGCAGCAGGCGGGCAACTTCGGTGGAACCAGTGAACATCACGCCCTTGACCCGATCGTCGCCGACCAGACGGGCACCCACGGTTTCGCCACGGCCCGGCAGCAATTGCAGCACGCCTTGCGGGATACCGGCTTCGAGCAGGATGCGTACAGCCTGTGCCGCTACCAGCGGAGTTTGTTCCGCAGGCTTGGCCAGTACCGGGTTACCGGCGGCCAGTGCCGCAGCGACCTGGCCACTGAAGATGGCCAGCGGGAAGTTCCACGGGCTGATGCAGACCACCGGGCCCAGGGGGCGGTGGGCATCGTTGGTGAAGTCGTTGCGGGCCTGTACCGCGTAATAACGCAGGAAGTCGACCGCTTCACGCACTTCGGCGATGGCGTTGGCGAAGGTCTTGCCAGCTTCACGGGCCAGCAGGCCCATCAGTGGCTGGATCTCGCCTTCCATCAGGTCGGCGGCACGTTCCAGGATCGCAGCACGTTCGGCGGGTGGGGTGGCCTGCCAGATCGGTGCAGCGCTCAGGGCGCACAGGATGGCGTTGTCGGCGTCTGCAACGGTGGCTTCTTGTACATGACCGACCACATCACGCAGATCGGCCGGGTTGAGCACCGCTGCCGGGGTTTCGCTGCTGGAATCGCAGCCGAGCATCGGCGCGGCTTTCCAGTCGTTGTGGGCAGTGGCCAGCAAGGCGCAGGACAACGACGCCAAACGGTGTTCGTTGGACATGTCGATGCCGCTGGAGTTGGCGCGTTCGCTGCCATACAGGTCACGCGGCAGCGGGATACGCGGGTGCGGCAAGCCGAAGCCGCCTTCCGTTGTAGCCATCTGCTCGATCTGGCTCACCGGGTCGGCCACCAACTGGTGGATGGCGATGGTGTGGTCGGCGATGCGGTTGACGAACGAGGTGTTCGCGCCGTTTTCCAGCAGGCGGCGCACCAGGTAGGCCAGCAATGTCTCGTGGGTGCCGACCGGGGCGTACACGCGGCACGGACGGTTCAGCTTACCTTCGGAAATCTTGCCTACGACCTGCTCGTACAGGGGTTCACCCATGCCGTGCAGGCATTGGAACTCGTACTGGCCCGGGTAGTAGTTCTGACCAGCGATATGATAAATGGCCGACAGGGTTTGCGCGTTGTGGGTCGCGAACTGCGGGTAAATGGCTTCTGGCACGGCCAGCAGCTTTTTCGCGCAGGCAAGGTAGGAGACGTCGGTATACACCTTGCGGGTGTACACCGGGTAGCCTTCCAGGCCTTCAACCTGGGCGCGCTTGATTTCGCTGTCCCAGTACGCGCCTTTCACCAGGCGGATCATCAGGCGATGACGGCTGCGGCGTGCCAGGTCGATCACGTAGTCGATCACGTACGGGCAACGCTTCTGGTAAGCCTGGATCACGAAACCGATGCCGTTCCAGCCGGCCAGTTGTGGCTCGAAGCACAGACGCTCAAGCAGATCGAGGGAGATTTCGAGGCGGTCAGCTTCTTCGGCGTCAATGTTCAGGCCGATGTCATATTGCTTGGCCAGCAACGTCAGCGACAGCAGGCGCGGGTACAGCTCGTCCATCACACGCTCGTACTGGGCGCGGCTGTAGCGCGGGTGCAGGGCCGACAGCTTGATGGAAATGCCCGGGCCTTCGTAAATACCGCGGCCGTGGGAGGCCTTGCCGATCGAGTGGATAGCTTGCTCGTAGGACGCCAGGTATTTTTGCGCGTCATGTTCGGTCAGTGCCGCTTCGCCGAGCATGTCGTAGGAATAACGGAAGCCCTTGGCTTCAAAGCGCGTGGCGTTGGCCAGGGCTTCGGCGATGGTTTCGCCGGTTACAAACTGCTCGCCCATCAGGCGCATGGCCATGTCGACGCCCTTGCGGATCATCGGCTCGCCGCTTTTGCCGATGATGCGGCTCAGGGAAGAGGTCAGGCCTGCTTCGTTGTGCGTGGACACCAGCTTGCCGGTGAGCAACAGGCCCCAGGTCGCGGCGTTGACGAACAGCGACGGGCTGTTGCCCAGATGCGGGTGCCAGTTCCCGGTGCTGATCTTGTCGCGGATCAGGGCGTCACGGGTGCCTTTGTCCGGGATACGCAGCAGCGCTTCGGCCAGGCACATCAGTGCCACGCCTTCCTGGGACGACAGGGAGAATTCTTGCAGCAGGCCTTGCACGATACCGGCGCGGCCACCGGCGCTCTTCTGATTGCGCAGTTTTTCGGCAATCGAGGCCGCCAGGGCTTGCGTGGCTTCGGCCATCGGGGCTGGCAGGCGTGCCTGCTCCAGCAGCATCGGCACCACTTCGGGTTCCGGGCGACGGTAAGCGGAGGTGATCGCGGCGCGCAGTACGGACTGCGGCAGGATGCTTTCTGCAAACTCCAGGAAGCACTGATGGGCGTGATCAGCTTGCACGTCGTCGGCGTCATCGCTGGTGTTACCAGGGATACCGCTCAGTTCGGTAAGGGTTGCACCACCCTCGAGTTTTTCCAGGTAATTGAAGATTGCCTGCTTGATCAGCCAGTGTGGCGTGCGATCAATCGAGGTCGCGGCGGCCTTGAGGCGCTCGCGGGTCGGGTCATCGAGTTTGACCCCAAGGGTGGTGGTAGCCATTTTTTTATCCTCATGGGTGCCGCATTTGCGCGGCAGCAGCTGGCGGCAAGATTAGCGCTGCGCTGAAAGAGGTGCAACCTAGTGCAACCCGTTTTTTCGCGGATTGTTCGACGCTTCGTCAGTAATTTTAGGACAGGATGGGATGAGCGCTCTGGCTTGGTGCTTTTTCGTTGGTTTTGCAGTGTCTTTGCTCCGAAAAGGAGCAAAAACCCGGAATTGAGACGAAAAGGCGACAAGGTGCAACTGGTGTGACAGAAACTGGTTGCACCTGATTTGCTTTGTTGCATAGCATTCGCGCCCAAGGTGCAACCTCCTACAAAGATTGGTTCATCGGCTGATGGATTTCCTGGGGAACCTCAGTCATAAATGCGCGGCAAGGTTAATCGTCTCAAACAGGACGTTTGTGAGCGTACGGCCAGACCGCCGCTAAACATAAAAACAATGCCAGGGCTTTATCAATGAGTGTAAGTAACCCAACCCTGATCACGTTCGTGATCTATATCGCAGCAATGGTGCTGATCGGTCTGATGGCCTATCGCTCCACCAACAACCTTTCTGACTATATTCTCGGTGGCCGCAGCCTGGGCAGCGTTGTAACTGCATTGTCCGCTGGCGCCTCCGACATGAGCGGCTGGCTGCTGATGGGCCTGCCGGGCGCGATCTACATGTCCGGTCTGTCGGAAAGCTGGATCGCCATCGGTCTGGTGACCGGTGCTTATCTGAACTGGTTGTTTGTTGCCGGTCGCCTGCGGGTGCAGACCGAGCACAACGGTGATGCGCTGACCCTGCCGGATTACTTCTCCAGCCGTTTCGAAGACACAAGCGGTTTGCTGCGGATCATTTCGGCCATCGTGATTCTGGTGTTCTTCACCATCTACTGCGCTTCCGGCATCGTGGCCGGTGCCCGTCTGTTCGAAAGCACCTTCGGCATGTCGTACGAAACAGCCCTGTGGGCCGGTGCTGCTGCGACCATCGCCTACACCTTTATCGGTGGCTTCCTGGCCGTGAGCTGGACTGACACCGTTCAGGCCACCCTGATGATCTTCGCGTTGATCCTTACGCCAATCATCGTGCTGCTGGCCACTGGCGGCGTGGACACCACGTTCCTGGCCATCGAAGCCCAGGACCCAAGCAACTTCGACATGCTCAAGGGTACGTCCTTTATCGGTATTATCTCGCTGATGGGCTGGGGCCTGGGTTACTTCGGCCAGCCGCACATCCTGGCGCGTTTCATGGCTGCCGATTCGGTCAAGTCGATCGCCAAGGCACGCCGTATCTCCATGACCTGGATGATCCTGTGTCTGGCCGGTACCGTGGCTGTGGGCTTCTTCGGTATCGCTTACTTCTCGGCACACCCGGAAGTAGCCGGTCCTGTGACCGAAAACCCTGAGCGTGTTTTCATCGAGCTGGCCAAGTTGCTGTTCAACCCATGGATTGCCGGTGTACTGCTGTCGGCCATTCTGGCTGCAGTAATGAGCACCTTGAGCTGCCAGTTGCTGGTGTGCTCCAGTGCCCTGACGGAAGACTTCTACAAATCCTTCCTGCGTAAAAACGCTTCCCAGCTGGAACTGGTGTGGGTTGGCCGGATCATGGTGCTGGTGGTTGCCCTGATCGCCATCGCCCTGGCTGCAAACCCTGAGAACCGTGTTCTGGGTCTGGTGAGCTACGCATGGGCAGGCTTCGGCGCTGCGTTCGGCCCGGTAGTACTGATCTCGGTGCTGTGGAAAGGCATGACCCGCAATGGCGCGTTGGCCGGTATCCTGGTCGGTGCCATTACCGTGATCGTGTGGAAGCAATTCGCACTGTTCGGTCTGTACGAAATCATTCCGGGCTTCATCTTCGCCAGCATCGCCATTCTGGTGGTCAGCGGCATGGGTCAAGGCCCAAGTAAGAAGATGATCGAGCGTTTCGACGCTGCCGAGAAAGACTTCCAGCAGAACAGCTGATTGGGCTGAGCTCTGGCTCGCTAAATTGCAGAGAAAATTACGGCTCGCTCCTTTATGGGAGCGGGCCGTTTTTATTGGGTGTCCGCTAAAGCTGTAAGCGTTTTCAGAGCCCATTGCATGAATGAGCTGGGTGTTTATTGGGAAAGGTCTGAGCGTGTTTCAGGGCGTTAAAGAGAGGCTAGTCTTGCGTCAGCGTTCGCTTTCGGACGCCTTATCAAGGAGCTTTTCTATGGACGGTAAAACAATAAAAGGTGAGATCTCACTTCGTGAAATTCCTTTCCAGTTCCAGAGCCAATACGTCTGGACCATTCAGCTCAATGGCGTGAAAGTTGACGGTAGCCTCAAGCAGCTGGGCTTGATCAGTGAGCCCACGGCGATTAAAGCGCCATGGGATTTTATGTTCCACCTTGATGATCAACATGTGGGGCATGACATACACACGTACGCGCTTCGCGTTGAGGTTCTGGATGGCAACGTATTAATCGCAGATGCGGATCATCGTTTTTCGATGGACCGCCAAGGTGACGCTCCCACAGTGCAGCAGCTGATCTTGCAGCCTCAGTACATTTGACTGCCGTCCGGCGCGGCTTCAGGCTTAAGGCCTGACGCGGCTCGCTGCGCAGGGTAAACTTAGCCCCCTGCGCAGGAGCAACCATGAACTATCGTCACGCCTTCCACGCCGGCAACCACGCCGACGTTTTCAAACATATCGTCTTGACCCGCCTCATCGCCCTGATGTCGCGCAAAGAGCAGCCCTTTGCCTACCTCGATACCCACGCCGGTATTGGTTTGTACGACCTCAAGGGCGATCAGGCCAACCGTACGGGCGAGTATCTGGAAGGTATCGCGCGGTTGTGGGGGCAGAAAGACCTGCCAGCGATCACCGATGATTACATGCAAGTGCTGCACAAGATGAACCCGGATGGCGAATTGCGCTATTACCCGGGCTCGCCTGAGTGGGCGCGGCGCTTGACCCGCTCCCAGGATCGCGTGTTGCTGAACGAAAAACACCCCGAAGACGGTGTGTTGCTCAAGGACAACATGAAGGGCGATCGCCGCGTAGCCGTGCATTTGGGCGAAGGCTGGCATGTGCCGCGTGCATTGCTGCCGGTGGCTGAAAAGCGTGGCCTGATGCTGATCGATCCGCCATTTGAAAAGCTCGATGAAATGAAGCGCTGCGCCGAATCGCTGAAAGATGCGATCAGCCGCATGCGTCAGACCGTTGTAGCGATCTGGTACCCGATCAAGGACAAGCGTCAGCTGCGCCGTTTTTATCAGGACCTGGCGGGTTCAGGTGCACCAAAGTTGTTGCAGGTGGAGTTGTTCGTTCATCCGCTGGACACGCCAAACAGCCTCAATGGCTCGGGCCTGGCCATTGCTAACCCGCCTTGGGGTCTGGAAGAAGAATTGCGCGAACTGCTGCCGTGGCTGGCCAAGAAACTGGGGCAAACCCAGGGTGGCTGGCAGATGGAATGGTTGATTGCTGAGTAAAAGCTGAAACGAATGTGGGAGCGGGCTTGTTCGCGACTGGATGGATGCGGACTATCTGAAACACCGTGTCGCTCCTATCGCGAGCAAGCCCGCTCCCACACTATATGTTGTGTTACATCAAATCGGGCAGGTCACGCCGGTGCCGCCGATACCGCAATAACCCTGCGGGTTTTTCGCCAGGTATTGCTGGTGGTACGCCTCGGCGAAGTACACCGTAGGTGCCTGGTCGATTTCGGTGGTAATGGTACCCAAGCCAGCCTTGTCCAGTTCAGCCTGGAACACCTTCTTGCTTTCCAGTGCCTGCTCAAGCTGCTCAGGCGTGGTGCAGTAGATCACCGAGCGGTACTGGGTACCGATGTCATTACCCTGGCGCATGCCCTGGGTCGGGTTGTGCAGTTCCCAGAACATGGCCAGCAGTTGCTTGTAGCTGATGACTTCTGGCTCGTATACCACCAGTACCACTTCGGTATGGCCGGTCAGGCCCGAGCAGACTTCTTCGTAAGTCGGGTTCGGCGTGTAGCCGCCGGCATAACCGACCACGGTGCTGACCACGCCTTCGCGTTCCCAGAACTTGCGTTCTGCGCCCCAAAAACAGCCCAGGCCAAAAATCGCAAAGTCCACATTCGTCGGGAATGGGCCCAATAGCGGCTGGCCAGTTACGTAGTGGGTTTCTGGCAGCTGTACATGGGTGTCGCGGCCCGGCAGGGCCTGTTCTTTAGTGGGTAGCACGTTTTTATTCACCAGGATTTCCGAGCGCAAGACCATGGTTCAAGTCCTCTGTCAGAGTGTAGGAAGTCAGACGCGCTATGTTACAGCGCTGTTAGCCCAGGGGGCCACGGGGATAGCGTTTGAGCTTTTCTATCAGTTCGCTGCCAGGAATAGGGCGGTCGAACAGATAGCCTTGGCCCACGTCACAGCGGTGGCGGCGCAGGAAGGCCAACTGTGCAGCGGTTTCTATGCCCTCGGCAACCACTTTGAGCTTGAGGTTGTGGGCCATGGCGATCACCGCTGAGGTGATTTCCATGTCGTTCTGGTTGTCGGGGATGTCTTTGATAAAACTACGGTCGATCTTGATGATGTCGATCGGGAATTTTTTCAAGTAGCTGAGCGATGAGTAACCTGTGCCGAAGTCGTCCATGGCCAGGGTCAGGCCGAGCTTTTTCAGTTGGTCGAGCTGCAGGCGGGTGTCGTCGGTGGCTTCGAGCAGCAAGCCTTCAGTTAACTCAAGCTCCAGCAGCGCGGCGGGCAGTTGTTCTTCCTTGAGGATGCTGGCAATGGAGGCCACCAGATCCGGGTCGGAAAACTGCTTGGGTGACACGTTGATTGCTACTTGCAGGTGGCCCAGCCCGGCCAGGCTCAGTTGCTTGCTCATGCGGCACGCCTGGCGGGCGACCCATTTGCCGATGGGGATGATCAGCCCGGTTTCTTCAGCCACGCTGATAAACTGGTCAGGGCGGATCATGCCGTTCTTGGGGTGGTTCCAGCGTAACAGCGCTTCCATGCCCAATAGTCGCCCGCTGCGCAGGCACAGCTTGGGCTGGTAGAACACTTCCAGTTCGTTCTGGGTCAAGGCGCGGCGCAGGTTGTTTTCGACAAACAGCTTGTAGCTGGCCTCGGCGTTCAGGGCCTCGGTAAACACCTGTACCTGATGCTTGCCGCAGGCCTTGGCCTTGTGCAGCGCCAGGCCGGCGTTGCGCATCAGGGTTTGTGGGTCGCGACCGTGCAAGGGCGCACAGGCCACCCCGACGGAGCCCGTGACGCTGATCAGTTGGTTGTCGACAAACATCGGCTTGTCGAGGGTCATCAGCAACTGGCTGGCGATTTGCTGGCCGTTGACCAAATCAATGTCGTCCAGCAAAACCGCAAACTCGTTACTGGCAAAGCGCGCCAAGCCATCGCTGGCGTTCAGGCTGTTGCGCAGGCGGCGGGCCAGGCTGATCAGCAGCTTGTCGCCGGTCTGGTGGCCGAGGCTGTCGTTGATCCGCTTGAAGTTGTCGATATCCACCAGCAGCAGACACACCGGGGTGTTGCTGTTGCGGGCGAAACGTTCGTCGAGGTTGCGGATAAAGGCCGGGCGATTGCCCAGATTGGTCAGATTGTCGGTGTAGGCGAGGCGTTCGATGCGCTGTTGTGCCAGCTTGGCTTCGGTGATGTCTTCGTAAATGCCGATGTAGTGGGTCAGCTCCCGGTTGTCGCCATATACCTTGGAGATCGACATCTGGCCCCAGTAGGGTTCCAGGTTTTTACGCCGACTCTTGAATTCGCCTTGCCAGCTATTGCCTTTGCTGAGGCTGGAGTGGGCGTCGAAGAGCAGATCGCTGAGGTTTTCCAGTGCAGGCAGTTCGGACAGCTTGTGGCCCTGGACTTCTTCGGTGCTGTATTGGGTGATGGCGGTAAAACTGGGGTTTGCGTACTCCACCACGCCGTCGCAGTTGACCAGCAAAAAGGCGTTGGCGCTTTGCTCGACTGCCCTCTGAAACAGGTGCAGGGCGCTGATGGCGGTACGCCGGTTGTGGTTGTTGATGACCTGGGCGAACTGGTCGGCCAGTTCACCTGCAAAGGCGATTTCATCTGCCTGCCAGGCCCGGGTTTTGCCGACCTGTTCCAGGCACAGCACGCCGACGACCTGGCCGTCGATGCGAATGCCAGCATCGAGCATGGCGTTGGCTTCGTGTCGGCCCAGGCTGGCTACCAGTTCGCGGGTACGCGGGTCGCGGCTGGCGTTCTGGGCGTCAATGGAACGGCTGGTGTGCAGGGCTTCGAGGTAGTCGGGGAACAGGCTGGCGTCGAAGATATCCTGGGCAATATAGGCCTGGGTTTCGCGCTGGAATGCGGAAACCGGCAACAGCTGGTTGCCATCGAGGTTCCACAGGCTGGCGCCGTCGATCTGATAAATATCGCAGGCGCTGCGAGTGATCAGCTCAGCGGCTTCTTGCAGTGAGTTGTGCTGGCTGTACCTGTGGCGGGCCAGACGCAGGATCAAGTCCTGCTGTGCACGTACGCGCTCCAGGTGCTGGAGTTGGTCCTGCTGGGTGCGCTGGTTGAGCGCCAGGGCAATCTGCAGGCGGCTGTTCTGGGTTTCGAGTTCGGCCACCGGGGCTGGCAGCGAGTTGTCAGTGCTGTCTTCAATGGCCAGCAGATAACCGCGCAGAAAGTGACGGTTGTGCTTTTTGTAGGCTTCGCCCAGTTCCATCAGCTTCAGCGGGCCAAGCGCTGTGTGCAGGGTGTAATGCACCACGTAGTGATGACTGGTACGCAGTTGGTGCTCGATTGCATCGTGCAGGCGATAGCGTGCCTGTGGCTCCATCAGGCTGGCGTAGGGCGAGCCGACCAGCGCACACAGCTGTGCTGCGCAGATGCCGAATTGGCGTTCACAATGCGGGTCGAGGTAGAGCATGGCCCAGCTGGCTTCATTAAGCCGTTCGAAACGCAGCATGCCGAGCCTGGAAGGCACGGGGAGCTGGGTCACGACCTCGGCTGCCATACGCGGGGCAGCATCGGGTTGGCTTTTCATTAGGGCACTCGCTTCACAAATGCGGATTGCGCACGGGCTGTCACCCTATTCCTGTGGGATACGGCAAGGTTGCATCATGCTCGCGGTGCTGACAAGTGAACATAAAGGCCAAGTGCCATAAGGACTTATCGGCCGGCCGACAGATTTCTGCAGGCCGGCCGACAAGGTTTTGTGCTTATCTGAGTGCAATGCTTGCGGACTCGATGATCCGGCCCTTTTTATTGTGAAAATCAACCTTGAGCTGCTGGCCTTCAACAGTCAGGCAGGCGAAGTTGTCCTCGCCCACCACGCGGCTGGTGAGCTGGAGTGAATATGTGCCGGTGCCGACCCTGGACAGAGGGGCGTTGACGATCAGGTCGCTGACGCTGGCATAAGGCAGCATTTTGCTGTTGCACAGCGGAGAGGACACCACGCTGTGTACGACAAACTCCGGGTTTTTGTTGTGGCTCAGCCGGCAGGTGAGGGAACCATGAATATCGCCGGAAACGAACACCACGTTTTTTATGGCGTGGGAGCGAATGGTCTCAAGGATCCGGTTGCGCTGCGCCGAGAATGCTTTCCAGGCATCAGCGCCGTGTTTCTGATCGGGCATGAACAGCACGCTGCTGACGATAAATTTCACCCTGGCCGTGCTGTTGATCAGCCATTTGAGCAGCGCGTATTCCTGTTGGGTGCCAATCATGTTTTTGCTGGGGCCGGAGAGGATGCGTTCAGTGCGGCAGTCCAT
Source organism: Pseudomonas sp. B414 (assembly GCF_055408445.1). Classification (NCBI taxonomy): domain Bacteria; kingdom Pseudomonadati; phylum Pseudomonadota; class Gammaproteobacteria; order Pseudomonadales; family Pseudomonadaceae; genus Pseudomonas; species Pseudomonas sp. B414. The sequence continues at coordinate 46,577 of NZ_JBUZTQ010000003.1, forward strand.
GACAAACCAGTCGATATCGCCATCGGCAAACCAGTACCAGTAGCGGCTCAGGTCGCGGTTGATGCGCCCGTTGGGTAGCAAGTCGTGGGCCGGGCCGTGGCTGCATTGATAAATCTCGTAGGCGGTCATGGCGTTGTTGTAGAGCACCTGGTCGCCGCTGCCCCGGTTGGCAGGCCAGTTATCTTCGATTTCGTGGTCGTCGAGAATCATGTAAGTCGGCGTACCTGACATCAGGTTGCGGATATAGGGCTGGGAGAACGCCGTCTGGTATTTTTTGCTGATGGCGGTGAATTCGCGGTCAGGCAACAGGACATTCAAGTCGTCGACATACACCTGGTCACCGGTCATGACCACTGCATCCAGAGGGTGTTGTCGGTTGAGTGCGCTGATGGCGCTGAAAATTTCGTCCCCCAGTTCCGGGGCTGAAGGGATACCGCCGGTGAGGCGCAGATAGCGGCACGATCCGACTACATAGCGGTGTGTGCGGTTGGAGGTGTTGGGTGAGGTCTTGAAGCTGTATGTGTTATCAGGCCACTTGAGCGGTAGCTGTTTGACGGTTGCGGGGGTGTGGTCGTGGCGGGTGGTGGTGAACCAGCCGGCCTGGTATTCGTAGCGGGTATCGGCGCTTAGCTCGCTCAGGACGAGGACATCGGACATGTCGAATTCAGGGCTAAGCCTTGCGTACACGCCCGCTGACCACTGGTTTTGGCCAGCCTTGCGATGGCGGATGCCGGCGAAGACGGCGTTGTTTTTGTCAGGGGCGCCGCGCACAAAAATACGCGCGTTATGGGTGGTGGTATAACCCAGGATGGGGCCAACGGTCGGTCTGTTCACATCGAAATCCTTTCTGATGCTTGGCGATCAAATCGCGTGGTTAAAGTCCTTTTCTTAACCGTAGAAGTGAGGGGGGAGGTGACCCATTCCCGGAATCAGCGCGGGTTGTAGTGCGGGTGGGACAGGGGGTGTGGGAGTTTTAAACACGCAGGCAAAAAAAAGCCCCGCCAAATGGCGGGGTTGAGGTACGAGCGTGGCGCTCGGAAAACAGTGCGCTACCCCGGCCTTCAGTGAAGAAGGCCGGGGCGTGGCTTACAGCAGGATAGTGCGGATGTCGCCCAGCAACTGGCTCAGACGCTGGGTGAAGCGTGCAGCAGCAGCGCCGTTGATCACACGGTGATCGTAGGACAACGACAGCGGCAGCATCAGTTTCGGCTGGAAGGCTTTGCCGTCCCAGACTGGCTGGATGGTTGCCTTGGAAACGCCGAGGATCGCCACTTCCGGTGCGTTGACGATCGGCGTGAAGCCGGTGCCGCCAATGTGCCCGAGGCTGGAAATGGTGAAGCACGCGCCTTGCATGTCGTCAGCGGTGAGCTTCTTGTCACGGGCCTTGGCAGCCAGTGCAGCCGCTTCCGCTGCCAGTTGCAGCAGGCTCTTCTGATCAACGTTCTTGATCACAGGCACCAGCAGGCCATCCGGGGTGTCTACGGCGAAGCCGATGTTGACGTACTTCTTGCGGATGATCGCTTTGCCGCTTGGCGCCAGCGAGCTGTTGAAGTCCGGCATTTCCTTGAGCAGGTGCGCGCAGGACTTGAGCAACAGAGGCAGTACGGTCAGTTTCACACCGGCTTTTTCTGCGACGGCTTTCTGCGCGACGCGGAAGGCTTCCAGCTCGGTGATGTCAGCCTGGTCGAACTGGGTCACGTGCGGGATGTTCAGCCAGCTGCGGTGCAGGCTCGACGCGCCGATTTGCATCAGGCGGGTCATGGCCACTTCTTCAACTTCACCGAAACGGCTGAAGTCGACTGCAGGGATCGGCGGAATGCCAGCACCACCGGTTGCGCCGGCGGCCGGAGCTTCCTTGGCCTTCTGCATCATGGTTTTGACGTAAGCCTGCACGTCTTCCTTGATCACACGGCCGTGCGGGCCGCTTGGGCTGACCGCGCTCAGCTCGACGCCGAATTCGCGGGCCAGTTGACGCACAGCAGGGCCTGCGTGAACTTTGCCACCCTTTGGCGCAGGCGCGGCGGCCGGAGCAGGGGCTGCCTCGGTTTTCGCGGCTGGCGCAGGGGCAGCAGCCGCTGCTTCAGCTTTGGCCGGTGCTGGAGCAGCAGCGGCTTGGGCAGGAGCAGCTGGCGCAGCAGCGCCTTGAACCTTGAGCTTGAGGATAAAGTCGCCAGTGCCGACTTCGTCATCCAGCTTGACCGCAATGCTCTCAACCACACCGGCGGCTGGCGATGGAATTTCCATGCTGGCCTTGTCGGATTCGAGGGTGATCAAGGATTGATCAGCCTCAACGGTATCGCCGACCTTGACCAGGACTTCGATGATTTTGGCTTTGCCCGACGAGCCGATATCCGGGACGTGAATGTCCTGGATGGTGGCAGCGGCAGGTGCAGCCGGGGCCGCAGGGGCCTCGGCAACAGGGGCTGCAGCAGGCTTTTCTGCCGCGGCCGGGGCAGCGGCAGGAGCGGCTGCTTCAGGCGCCGCAGCGGCGCCCTCGACTTCCAGTTCCAGCAATTCGTCGCCTTCTTTCAGGCGGTCGCCCAGCTTGATCTTCAGGCTTTTGACGATACCGGCTTTGGGAGCAGGGATTTCCATGCTCGCCTTGTCCGATTCCAGCGTCAGGATGCTCTGATCGGCTTCGATACGGTCGCCGACTTTTACAAACAGCTCGATGACTTCACCGTCGCCGCTGCCGATGTCAGGTACTCGAATGAGTTCGCTCACAAATATTCTCCTCAGCAGTCCAGTGGGTTGCGTTTTTCCGGGTTGATGCCGAACTTGACGATGGCTTCAGCCACCACCTTAGGTTCGATATCACCACGGTCAGCCAGGGCTTCCAGGGCTGCCAACACCACGAAGTGACGGTCTACTTCAAAGAAGTGACGCAGTTTCTTGCGGCTGTCGCTGCGGCCGAAACCGTCAGTGCCCAGCACTTTGAATTCCTTGACCGGTACCCACTGACGAATCTGTTCGGCGAACAGCTTCATGTAGTCGGTAGAGGCAATCACCGGACCTTTACGGCCAGTCAGGCACTCTTCAACGTAGCTCAGTTTAGGCTTCTGGCCCGGGTGCAGGCGGTTGCTGCGCTCAACGGCCAGGCCGTCGCGACGCAGTTCGTTGAAGCTGGTAACGCTCCATACGTCAGCGCCGATGTTGAACTGTTCACGCAGGATGATCGCCGCTTCACGGACTTCACGCAGGATGGTGCCGGAGCCCATCAGCTGAACGTGGTGCGCCGCTTCCTTGGTGTCTTCCTCGAGCAGGTACATGCCCTTGACGATGCCTTCCTCGACACCGGCCGGCATGGCTGGCTGCTGGTAGGACTCGTTCATCACGGTAATGTAGTAGAAGACGTCCTGTTGCTCTTCGGTCATCTTCTTCATGCCGTCCTGAATGATCACCGCCAGCTCATAGCCGTAGGTCGGATCAAAGGTGCGGCAGTTCGGGATGGTGCCGGCCAGGATGTGGCTGTGACCGTCTTCGTGCTGCAGGCCTTCACCGTTGAGCGTGGTACGCCCGGCGGTGCCGCCGATCAGGAAGCCACGGGTGCGGCTGTCGCCAGCGGCCCAGGCCAGGTCGCCAATACGCTGGAAGCCGAACATCGAGTAGAAGATGTAGAACGGCAGCATCGGCTGGTTGTGGTTGGAGTACGAAGTACCGGCGGCGATGAAGGAGCTCATGGCGCCTGCTTCGTTGATGCCTTCTTCGAGGATCTGACCTTTTTTGTCTTCGCGGTAGAACATCACCTGGTCTTTATCGACTGGCTCGTAGAGCTGGCCGACGGAGGAGTAGATGCCCAACTGACGGAACATGCCTTCCATACCGAAGGTACGGGCTTCGTCCGGGATGATCGGAACGATGCGCGGGCCGATTTCCTTGTCCTTGACCAGCTGCGCGAGGATGCGCACGAAAGCCATGGTGGTGGAAATTTCACGGTCGCCGGAGCCGTCAAGGATGGCCTTGAGGGTTTCCAGTGGCGGGGTCGGAATGCTGATGCTTTTTGCGCGGCGCTGAGGTACGAAACCGCCCAGTGCAGTGCGACGCTCGCTCAGGTAGCGGGCTTCGGCGCTGCCTTCTTCTGGCTTGAAGAATGGCAGGTTTTCGATTTCGTCGTCTTTGACCGGGATGTCGAAACGATCGCGGAACAGCTTCAGGCTTTCAACATCAACCTTCTTGGTGTTGTGCGCGGTGTTTTTCGCTTCGCCGGCGCCGGTGCCATAACCCTTGATGGTCTTGGCCAGGATCACGGTTGGCTGGTCTTTGTGGTTGACCGCTTCGTGGTACGCCGCGTAGACCTTGTACGGGTCGTGGCCGCCACGGTTGAGTTTCCAGATCTCGTCGTCGGACAGGTCTGCAACCATCGCCTTGAGTTCTGGCGAGTTGAAGAAGTGTTCACGCACGAACGCGCCGTCTTTGGCTTTGTAGTTCTGGTACTCGCCGTCGATGACTTCGTCCATGCGACGTTGCAGGATACCGTCGACGTCCTTGGCCAGCAGCGGGTCCCAGAAGCGGCCCCAGATGACTTTGGTCACGTTCCACTGAGCACCGCGGAACACACCTTCGAGTTCCTGGATGATCTTGCCGTTGCCGCGAACCGGGCCGTCGAGGCGCTGCAGGTTGCAGTTGATAACGAAGATCAGGTTGTCGAGGTTTTCACGGCCAGCCAGGGAGATGGCGCCCAGGGATTCCGGCTCGTCACACTCGCCGTCGCCCAGGAAGCACCAGACTTTCTGGCCTGCAGGGATGTAGCCGCGGGCTTCCAGGTACTTCATGAAGCGCGCCTGGTAGATCGCCTGGATCGGGCCAAGGCCCATCGATACAGTCGGGAACTGCCAGAAATCAGGCATCAGCCAAGGGTGCGGGTAGGACGACAGGCCCTGACCGTCCACTTCCTGACGGAAGTTGTTCATTTGGTCTTCGCTGATGCGGCCTTCCATGAACGCACGGGCGTAAACGCCTGGCGAGGTGTGACCCTGGAAGTAGATCAGGTCGCCGCCGTGTGCGTCGGTCGGGGCCTGGAAGAAGTAGTTGAAGCCGATGTCATACAGGGTTGCGCTGGATGCGAAGCTGGAGATGTGACCGCCCAGGTCCGAATCTTTCAAGTTGGTGCGCATTACCATGGCCATGGCGTTCCAGCGAACCAGCGAGCGAATGCGGCGTTCCATGAACAGGTCGCCAGGCATGCGTGCTTCGTGGGTTACGGGAATCGTGTTGCGATAAGGCGTGGTGATGGCATATGGCAGCTGCGAACCGGTGCGGGTTGCGAGCTCACCCATACGGGTCATCAGGTAATGAGCGCGGTCTTCGCCTTCTTTGTCGAGAACCGATTCCAGGGCGTCCAACCATTCCTGGGTTTCGACGGGATCGAGGTCTTGCATGGCTTGCTCCAGGGCGGATAGGCTTCCAGAATCGGTTGCCTGAGTTTGCGACTGGCCTTGTGGGCAGACGTCATAAATTCTTGGGTGGCCGGAGGTTGATTCCAGCGGCGTGTAGTTTTACTACAAATCGTCGGCCATTTCAGCCTTTCAAGTACATGAGTCAGTAGTAAAACTACAGGATTGGTCCCGGTGGCCACCTGTTTCGTTGTGCGAAAAATCGATATTGTTGGTGCGTTTACCATTGTTCAGCCTTGAATATGCAGGCTGGATGCTAAACAAAGTGATCTTCGAGCTATTTATAACCTTTGTTCGACAGTCGGATTAAACCGCTGTTTCTTCCTGTCACCGTACTCGGCAACACCATCGCCGATCAAGGATAGACCATGAGCCTTCCGTCGCTTGCTCCAATTCCTGCCCTTTTACAGCCGCTGGCCAGCCGTGCCGAGCAGGCATGGCGCGCTGCAGTCGCGGGGCTTGGGGGCAGGCAGGGGCTGGATGACTGGTCGGCTGAACGCTGGTCTGCGTTCAGTCGGGTCAGTGCGGCAAGCGACTTCTTTATAGAACAGTCTTTACGTGACCCTTTGATGTTGCTTGAGCTTGCGCGCTCGGGCGAACTGGACCGCAGCTTCGCACCCGGCGAGCTGTGTGGGCAAATTGCCGGCGCCGCCCAGGCTGCCAGCACCGATGATGAACTGGGCCGGGCGCTGCGCCGCCAGCGTACCCGCCAGCAAATCCGGATTATCTGGCGTGACCTCAACCGCCAGGCCGATTTGGTCGAAACCTGCCGCGACCTGTCGGACATGGCCGATGCCAGCATCGATCAAGCCTATCGCTGGTTGTATCAGCGCCATTGCCAGCAGTTCGGTACACCCATCGGCAATCGCAGTGGCGAGCCGCAGGAGATGGTGATCCTGGGCATGGGCAAGCTCGGCGCGGTAGAGCTGAACCTGTCTTCGGATATCGACCTGATTTTCGCCTACCCCGAAGGCGGCGAAACCGTCGGTGCCAAGCGCCCGCTGGATAATCAGGAGTTCTTTATCCGTCTGGGCCAGCGCCTGATCAAGGCACTGGACCCGATGACCGTTGACGGTTTTGTGTTCCGCGTCGACATGCGCCTGCGCCCGTATGGCTCGTCCGGTGCGTTGGTGCTCAGCTTCAATGCACTGGAGCAGTACTACCAGGATCAGGGCCGGGACTGGGAGCGCTACGCCATGATCAAGGCCCGGGTCGTGGCCGGTGATCAGGTGATGGGCGCACAATTGCTCAGCCTGTTGCGCCCGTTTGTGTATCGGCGTTACCTGGATTTCTCGGCGATTGAAGCGCTGCGCACTATGAAGCAGCTGATCCAGCAGGAAGTGCGGCGCAAGGGTATGGCCGACAATATCAAGCTGGGGGCGGGCGGGATCCGTGAAGTCGAGTTTATCGCCCAGGCCTTTCAACTGATTCACGGCGGCCGTGACCTTAGTCTGCAGCAACGACCCCTGCTTAAAGTACTGGCCACCCTGGAGGGGCAGGGTTATTTGCCGGAGGCGGTGGTGACTGAGCTGCGTGAGGGCTATGAGTTCTTGCGTTACACCGAGCACGCGATCCAGGCTATTGCCGACCGCCAGACCCAAATGCTGCCCGACACTGCGCAGGACCAGGCGCGTATCGCCTTTATGATGGGTTTTGCCAGCTGGGCAGCCTTCCATGAACAGCTGATGGCTTGGCGTGGACGTATCGACTGGCATTTCCGTCAGGTTATTGCCGACCCGGATGAAGAAGAGGACATCGACGAAGGCGAGTTAATCGTCGGTGGCGAGTGGCTGCCCCTGTGGGAAGAGGTGCAGGATGATGCGGCAGCCTGTGTCCAGCTGGAAGAAGCTGGATTCGTGGATGCGCCAAAAGCCCTGAAACAACTGGCGGCCTTGCGCTCCAGTCCGCAACTTCGGGCCATGCAGCGCCTGGGGCGTGAGCGGCTGGATGCCTTTATCCCGCGCTTGCTGGCCCAGGCCGTCGAGCACGCCAACCCCGATCTGGTGCTGGAGCGGGTATTGCCGCTGGTCGAGGCGGTGGCCCGCCGTTCTGCTTATTTAGTGTTGCTGACCGAAAACCCCGACGCCCTGCGCCGGTTGCTGACGCTGTGCGCGGCCAGCCCGTGGATCGCCGAGCAAATCACCCGCTTCCCGTTGTTGCTCGACGAATTGCTCAACGAGCGCCGCCTGTTCAAGCCGCCGCTGGCGCCAGAGCTGGCCGCCGAGTTGCGCGAACGCCTGACGCGTATCCCCGAGGATGACCTTGAGCAACAGATGGAAGCCTTGCGTAACTTCAAGCTGGCCCACCGTTTGCGGGTCGCGGCCTCGGAAATCTCCGGCAGCCTGCCTTTAATGAAAGTCAGCGATTACCTGACCTGGCTGGCCGAAGCCATTCTGGAACAGGTGCTGGCCCTGGCCTGGCGTCAGACCGTGGCCAAGTACGGCACCCCGCAGCGTAGCGACGGGAGCCTGTGCGACCCCGGCTTTATTATTGTCGGCTATGGCAAAGTCGGCGGGATCGAACTGGGGCATGGCTCGGATCTGGATCTGGTGTTTATCCACGATGGCGATCCGAATGCCGAAACCGACGGCGCCAAGCCCATCGACGGTGCGCAGTTCTTCACCCGGCTGGGCCAGCGGATCATCCATTTGCTGACCGCGCAGACCAACTCCGGGCAACTGTATGACGTTGATATGCGCCTGCGGCCTTCAGGCGCGTCGGGCTTGCTGGTCAGCTCGCTTGGCGCCTTTGAGCGTTATCAGGAGAGCGAAGCCTGGACCTGGGAGCATCAGGCACTGGTGCGCGCACGGGTGCTGGTAGGGTGCAGGCAGGTAGGGGCGGCGTTCGAGAACGTGCGCGCCAGGGTGCTGGGCCGCGAGCGCGATTTGCCGACCTTGCGCCAGGAAGTCAGCGAGATGCGCGCCAAGATGCGCGAGAACCTTGGCACGCGGATAACCGCCGCCGGCACTGCCGAAAATGCCTACGAAGCCACGGTGCCATTCGACCTTAAGCAAGACGCCGGAGGTATCGTCGATATTGAATTTATGGTGCAATACGCGGCCCTGGCCTGGTCCAGGGAACATCCGGCGTTACTGCGCTACACCGACAATATCCGCATTCTGGAAGGGCTGGAGCAGGTGGGGCTGATGCCCGCCACCGACGCCAGCCTGTTGCGCGAGGCTTACAAGGCCTTTCGCGCCGTCGCCCACCGCCAAGCCTTGCAAAAGGAGGCCGGGGTGGTCACGGGGGATCAGTTTGTCGTCGAACGTCAACACGTCCGGCGCATCTGGTCCGAGCTGGGATTGAGCTAGTTCGCTGGCTCACGTACAGAATTAAAGCTGTAAGAACGTATCCGGCGGGTCCATAAGGCCCGTCCAATTTGCCTGACGCCCCGTGGTGCAGGTGCTGGATTCTTTGAGGAGCGTAATGATGTCGATGGCTGATCGTGATGGTGTGATCTGGTATGACGGCAAGCTGGTGCCGTGGCGTGATGCCACCACCCACGTGCTGACCCATACATTGCACTACGGCATGGGCGTGTTTGAAGGTGTGCGCGCTTACGAAACCCCGCAGGGCGCGGCGATTTTCCGCTTGCAGGCGCACACTGACCGCCTGTTCGATTCGGCCCACATCATGGGCATGAAGATCCCGTTCAGCAAAGACGAAATCAACGAAGCGACCCGTATTGCGGTGCGTGAAAACAACCTCGACAGCGCCTATATCCGCCCGATGGTGTTCTACGGATCCGAAGCCATGGGCCTGCGTGCCACCGGGCTCAAGGTCCATGTGATCATCGCGCCATGGAGCTGGGGTGCCTATATGGGCGCCGAAGCCCTGGAAGTCGGGATCAAGGTGCGCACCAGCTCCTTTACCCGTCACCATGTGAATATTTCCATGACCCGGGCCAAGGCCAACGGTCACTACATCAACTCGATGCTGGCCCTGCAGGAAGCGATTTCCGGCGGTGCCGACGAAGCGCTGTTGCTGGACCCGGAAGGTTTCGTAGCCGAAGGCTCGGGCGAGAACGTATTCCTGGTCAAGGATGGCGTGATCTATACCCCGGACGTGACGGCCTGCCTGAACGGCATCACCCGCAGCACGATCCTCACCCTGGCCACCGAGCTTGGGTACAAGTTTGTTGAAAAACGCATCACCCGCGACGAGGTGTATATCGCCGACGAAGCGTTCTTTACCGGCACTGCCGCTGAAGTGACGCCGATCCGCGAAGTCGACGGGCGTCAAATCGGTATCGGCCGTCGTGGTCCGATCACCGAAAAACTGCAAAAGGCTTACTTTGACCTGGTGACCGGCAAGACTACGGACCACCCGGAGTGGCGTACACTGGTCAAGTAATGTCGGCATAGCATCACAGCAGGGAGGCGAATGCCTCCCTTGCTTGTTTATGGAAACTTATGAATATTTTGATCGTTGGGCCCAGCTGGGTCGGTGACATGGTGATGGCGCAGACACTGTTCCAGTGCCTCAAACAGCGCCACCCGCAGTGCGAAATCGATGTGCTGGCCCCCGAGTGGAGCCGGCCCATCCTTGAGCGCATGCCTGAAGTTCGCAAGGCCTTGAGCTTTCCGCTCGGCCACGGCGCGCTCGAACTGGCCACGCGACGCAAGATCGGCAAGTCCCTCAAGGGCCAGTACGATCAAGCAATCTTGCTGCCCAACTCGCTGAAATCAGCGCTGGTGCCGTTTTTTGCCGGTATCCCCAAGCGCACCGGCTGGCGCGGCGAGTTCCGCTACGGCCTGCTCAACGACGTACGCAAGCTCGACAAAGAGCGCTACCCGCTGATGATCGAGCGCTTTATGGCGCTGGCCTATGAGCCGGGGGCTGACTTGCCCAAGCCGTACCCGCGACCGGATTTGCAGATTGACCCGCAAAGCCGCACTGCTGCCCTGAGCAAGTTCGGTCTGGCGCTGGACCGGCCAGTGCTGGCGCTGTGCCCGGGTGCCGAGTTTGGCGAGTCCAAGCGCTGGCCTTCCGAGCATTACGCCAAGGTCGCCGAGCAAAAGATCCGCGAAGGCTGGCAGGTGTGGCTGTTCGGTTCCAAAAACGATCACGCAGTGGGCGAAGATATCCGCTCGCGGCTGATTCCGGGGCTGCGCGAAGAATCGGTTAACCTCAGCGGCGAGACTTCGCTGGCCGAAGCCATTGATTTGCTGTCGTGTGCCGATGCCGTGGTGTCCAACGATTCGGGGTTGATGCACGTTGCCGCGGCTTTGAATCGCCCGCTGGTAGCGGTGTACGGCTCAACGTCGCCCGGTTTTACTCCGCCCTTGGCGGATAAGGTCGAAATCGTGCGGCTGGGGCTGGAGTGCAGCCCGTGTTTTGACCGTACCTGCCGTTTCGGCCACTACAACTGCCTGCGCGAACTGATGCCGCAACCGGTGGTTGAAGCCTTGCAGCGCTTGCAGGGCTCACCGGTCGAGGTCAACTAAGTGCGGGTTCTGTTGGTCAAAACCTCATCCCTCGGCGACGTAATCCACGCCTTGCCGGCGCTGACTGATGCCGCGAGGGCGATTCCGGGCATCACCTTTGACTGGGTGGTGGAAGAAGGCTTTGCCGAAATTCCGACCTGGCACCCGGCAGTGGGCAAGGTCATTCCGGTGGCGATCCGCCGCTGGCGCAAGAACATCTGGGAAACCATCAAGAGCGGCGAGTGGAAGCGCTTCAAGCAAAACCTGCGCGCCGAAAAATACGATCTGGTGATCGACGCTCAGGGCCTGGTCAAAAGCGCCTGGCTGACCCGTTATGTCAAAGCCCCGGTGGCCGGGCTGGATAAGGATTCTGCCCGTGAACCGCTGGCCAGCCGCTTCTATCAGCGGCGTCTGGCCGTGGCCCGTGGGCAGCATGCGGTCGAACGTTTGCGCCAGTTGTTTGCCGTGGCATTGGGCTACGACTTGCCCAAGGGGCTGGGCGATTACGGCCTGGATGTTGAGCGCCTGATTGAATTACCGCGCAACAAGCCCTACGTATTGTTATTGCATGGCACGACTTGGGATACCAAGCACTGGCCCGAGGTGTACTGGCGCGACCTGGCCCTGCGCATGGGGCATCTGGGTGTCGAAGTGCGTCTGCCCTGGGGCAATCCGGCTGAAAAAGCCCGTGCCGAGCGCATTGCCAGTGGTCTGAGCAATGCGGTGGTACTGCCCAAATTGAATCTGGCCGGCGTGGCCAAGGTGCTGGCCAGCGCCAGTGCCTGCGTGGCTGTGGATACCGGGCTGGGGCATTTGGCGGCGGCACTGGATGTGCCGACCATCTCCCTGTTTGGCCCGACCAATCCGGGGCTGACCGGCGCCTATGGCAAGGGCCAGATCCACTTGGCCAGCGATTTTCCGTGTGCGCCGTGCCTGCAGAAAAAATGCACCTACACTCCGACTGCCCAGGACCAGCAGCGGTTTGATCTGAAAAACGAGTGGCCTTTATGCTTTACCCGTTTGAACCCTGAGCGTGTCGCGAGTCGATTAAGCACGTTGTTACTGGCTGAGGAACTGCGCTGATGCAACTGGCTTTTGTGCTGTACAAATATTTCCCGTTTGGCGGGCTGCAACGCGACTTCATGCGCATAGCGCTGGAATGTCAGAAACGCGGCCACCAGATCCGTGTGTACACAATGATCTGGGAAGGCGATATCCCGCCCGGTTTTGAAGTGCTGGTGGCGCCGGTGAAGGCGTTCCACAACCACACCCGCAACGAGAAAATGCTCGCCTGGATGCAGGCCGACCTGGCCAAGCGCCCGGTGGACCGCTTGATCGGTTTCAACAAAATGCCCGGTCTGGATGTGTACTACGCCGCCGATGGCTGTTTTGAAGACAAGGCGCAAAACCTGCGCCATTCGTTTTACCGCTTCTTCAAGCGCTACAAGCACTTTGCCGAGTACGAGCGGGCGGTGTTCGACAAGAACGCCAAGACTGAAATCCTGATGATTTCCGAAGTCCAGCAGCCGCTGTTTATCAAACATTACGACACCCCGCTGGAGCGCTTCCATCTGCTGCCGCCGGGCATCGCCCTGGACCGTCGGGCACCGGCCAATGCGGCCGAAATTCGTGCCGAGTTCCGTCGTGAGTTCAATCTGGCAGACGATGATTTGCTGCTGGTGCAGATCGGCTCAGGGTTCAAGACCAAAGGTGTGGATCGCAGCCTTAAAGCCCTGGCGGCGTTGCCTGCAGAGCTGAAAAAGCGCACCAAATTGTTTGTCATTGGCCAGGACGACCCCAAGGTCTTTCAATTGCAGAGTGCCACCTTGGGGCTGGGCGACCATGTGCAGTTCCTCAAGGGGCGCAGTGATATCCCGCGCTTCCTGCTGGGCGCCGACTTGCTGATCCACCCGGCCTACAACGAAAACACCGGCACCGTACTGCTTGAAGCGCTGGTGGCAGGCTTGCCGGTACTGGTCAGCGCCGTTTGCGGCTACGCCCACTACATTGCCGATGCCGATTGTGGCCGGGTACTGGACGAGCCGTTCGAGCAGGCGCAACTCAACGAATACCTGACACACATGTTGTCCGACGATGCTGCGCGCGCGGCCTGGAGCCAAAATGGCCTGGCCTACGCGCAGACGGCCGACCTCTACAGCATGCCGCAGCACGCTGCGGATGTGATTCTGGCGGAGCAACACTGATGAAACTGATTCTTGCCGAACCGTTCAAAAGCTTGTGGGCAGGACGCGATGCGTTCACCGAAGTCGAGCGTCTGGAAGGCGAGGTTTACCGCGAACTGGATGGCCGACGTACCTTGCGTACCGAAGTTGCCGGGCGCGGTTTCTTTGTGAAAATCCACCGTGGCATTGGCTGGGGTGAAGTGTTCAAGAACCTGCTGACGGCCAAGTTGCCGGTACTCGGCGCAGGTCAGGAGTGGCGGGCGATCAAACGCCTGCATGAGGTCGGTGTGCCGACCATGACCGCTGTGGCCTATGGTGAAAAGGGCAGTAACCCGGCAGGGCAGCACTCGTTCATCATCACTGAAGAATTGGCGCCTACGGTCAGCCTCGAAGATTTCAGCCTCAACTGGGTCAAGCAGCCGCCGCAGCCGAAACTCAAGCATGCGCTGATCGCCGAAGTGGCGCGCATGACCGGGATGATGCACCGCGCCGGGGTCAACCACCGCGACTGCTATATCTGCCACTTCCTGCTGCATACCGACAAACCGGTTACGGCCGAGGACTTGCGTCTGTCGTTGATCGACCTGCACCGTGCCCAGGTCCGACCGGTGATCAGCAAGCGCTGGCGCAACAAGGATCTGGCAGCACTGTACTTCTCGGCGCTGGATATCGGCCTGACCCCGCGGGACAAGCTGCGCTTTCTGCGTGGCTACTTCCAGATGCCGTTGCGCCAGATCCTGCGCGAAGAAGCCCGCCTGCTGGCGTGGCTGGAAGGCAAGGCGAGCAAACTCTACGAACGCAAACAGCGTTATGGAGATGCACTGTAATGGCGGGTTGGAATCTGGAACCGGCTTACAGCGCATTGGCATCTGATTTTGGCAGCCTGGAGGCGGTGTTTGCCCTGCAGGGCGAGCACTTGACCCGCGATCCGCTGTCGGAAGTGATCCGTGTGCAGCGCGATGGCGTCAACTATTACGTCAAGCGCTACACCGGTGCGGGCAAGGGGTTGCGTCGCTATCTGGGCCGCCCCCGGGTCAAGTCCGAGTGGCAGAACCTCAAGCGTTTCGCCAAGTGGGGCATCCCTACCGCTGAAGTGGTGGCCTGGGGTCTTGAGCGCAGTGGCTTTGCCTATTCCCGTGGCGCCATGATTACCCGCGAACTGCCCAACACTCGCGACCTGTCGGAGCTTGCCGACAACCATGATCCGCTGCTCAAGGATCGCGCCTGGGTCGATTGCGTCAGCCGCCAGTTGGCCAGCTATACCAAAACCATGCACGACCATCGCTTCACCCATAACGACCTGAAGTGGCGCAATCTGCTGATTGACGACCAGCCCAAGCTGTTCTTGATTGATTGCCCCAACGGCGATTTCTGGCGCGGCTTCTGGCTCAAATACCGCATCACCAAAGACCTGGCGTGCCTCGACAAAGTGGCTAAGTACCATTTGTCCTACACCCAGCGTTTGCGCTTTTATTTTCAATACACCGGACGCACTACGCTCAATGCGGCGGACAAGGAACGTGTCCGTCATATCGTGCGGTTTTTTGAGGGTCGGGAATGACAGATTTTTTGGCGGATGCCGACCGCGCTGTGCTTGAACGCAACGGCCTGGCTGACTTCGATGCCCTGTGGGCAGCGCAACTGGACGCGGTGGACGAGCCCAACACCAGCGGTGATGGCTGGAGCAGCGTGTTTCGCATGGACCTCGATGGCCAGGGGTTTTACCTCAAGCGCCAGAGCAATTACCTCACCCGCACGCTGACCAGCCCGCTTGGCGAGCCGAGTTTCGCCCGCGAGTTTCGCAATATTCAGCGCTACCGGCAGATGGGTATCCCGGCGCTGGAAGCTGTATTTTTTGGCGAGCGCAAAGTGCCGGGCGAGCGTCGTGCAGTATTGATGACCCGTGCACTGGATGGCTGGAATGACCTCGATTCGCTGCTGGAGCAATGGCCGCAACTGACCACTGGCCAGCAGCAGGCGATTTTGCGCGAGTGCGGCCTGCTGGCCCGTCGTGTGCACGCTGCGCGTCAGGTGCATGGCTGTTTTTACCCCAAGCATATCTTCTTGCAGGCTGATGGCGCGGGTTATCGCGCCCAACTGATCGACCTGGAGAAAACCCGGCCCTTGTTGCTGGGCCAGCGTGACCGGGTCAAGGACATCGAGCCGTTGCTGCGTCGGGCGCATGCCTGGAGCGAAGCTGACGTGCGCACCTTGCTCGCGGCTTATCTGGATCAGCCGGTGGACAGTGGCCTGGTTGATGCCTGGCTGGCGCGCCTGAATGTGCGGCGCAATCAGAAGGGGTCGCGCTGATGCGTTTGTCCGAACTGCAAAAGGCCGGCCGTGCGCCGGGCTTGCCGTTGAGTATCGAACTGGCCGACGCCGCCGGTCCTGCGCAGTTGCAACTGCTGACCTTGCTGCGAGTACTGCCGGGGCAGCGTTATGTCGGCGCCGGGGTATGGCGCGGGCGTACCGTACTGGCCAAATTGATGGTGGGCAGCAAGGCGGCGCGTAACTTTCAGCGTGAGTTGAATGGTGTGCGCCTGCTGGCAGAGCAAGGGTTGACCACCCCGCAGCTGCTGGCCGATGGCTTGCAGGAAGGCGAGGGCGGCTGGCTGCTGTTCGAGTTTCTTGAAGGTGCCCACAGCCTGGGCGATGCCTGGGCTGCGGTGGCGTCGTTGCCGGTATTGGCGGACGAGCAAGTGGCGGTACTGGGCCAGGCGCTGGCAGCCATTGGCCAGATGCATCTCAAGGGCCTGTGGCAGGAAGATCTGCACCTGGACAACCTGCTGCGTCAGGGCGCCAAACTGTACCTGATCGACGGTGCGGGCATTTGCGTCGAAGAGGCGGGTAAACCGCTGTCGCGGCAAAAGGTGCTGGAAAACCTCGGTGTGTTCTTTGCCCAGTTGCCCAAGAGCCTGGAGCCGTTTATCGAAGAGCTGCTGGTGCATTATCTGCTGAGCAATGGCGAGCACGCCTTGCCGCTGGAAGCGCTGCTTAAGCAGGTCGAGAAGGTGCGCGCCTGGCGCCTGAATGACTTTTTGAACAAGGTGGGTCGCGATTGCTCGCTGTTTAGCGTGCAGCGCGGGGTTTTCGCCCTGCGTGCCGTAGTGCGTGATGAAGAATCTGCCATGTTGCCTGTACTGGCCGAGGCCGATGCCTTGCTGGATCAGGGGCATTTGTACAAAACCGGCGGCGCGGCCAGTGTCGGTAAGGTGGACGTGGCGGGCCGAGCCCTGGTGGTCAAGCGCTACAATATCAAGGGCTTTGCCCACTGGCTCAAGCGCTTCTGGCGCCCGAGCCGGGCCTGGCATTCCTGGCGTGAAGGCAATCGCCTGGCGTTTCTGGGCATTGCCACACCCAAGCCGCTGGCTCTGCTGGAAACCCGTTTTTTGTGGTTGCGCGGCAAAGCTTATCTGGTTACCGAGTACTTGCCGGGTCCTGACATCATCGAGCGCTTTGCGCCCTATGTTGAACAAGGTGACGCGCCGGAGTCCGAGCTGAAGGCACTGGACCAATTGTTTGCCGATCTGATTCGTGAACGTATCAGTCACGGCGACCTCAAGGGTCATAACGTGTTTTGGGATGATGGCCGTTGGGCGCTGATCGATCTTGATTCAATGTGCCAACACCGCTCAGCGGGGAGCTTCGCCTCGGCCTATGCCCGTGACCGGGCGCGCTTTATGCGCAACTGGCCGGTGGGTAGTGCGTTATATCAGGTAATTGATGGGCGCTTGCCCAAAGAGATTGGTGCGGCATAACCCAACCTCTGTGGGAGCGGGCTTGCTCGCGATGCATACCTCGGCATGTCAGTTTTACCGAGTTGATGCAATCGCGAGCAAGCCCGCTCCCACAAGGTTTGTGGCGATTACCTAGAAGCTGTACTGCGCCCCGGCACCCGCGTACCACGAGCGGCCCGGAGCCGCTTCGTAGAAGCGGCTGTTGCCGTCGGCCACAATTACCGAACCTACATACTGACGGTCCAGCAGGTTGTCCAGACGCAAGGTCTGGTGGAAGGTCCAGTGCTCGACCTTCTGTTCAAACTTCGCCCGCCAGTTGAACACGCTGTAGGCCGGTGCCGCCTTGGCGGAGTTGGTGTCCTCTACGTATACCTTGCTGCGGTACATGCCTTCGACGGCAGTGCTGACCCAATCGGCAGGTTTCCAGTTCACTTCAGCAAACAACGTGGTCTGCGGCACGCCCGGCAGGTAGTTGCCTTTGTCGACGGTGCCTTTGGTGCTGGCGAAGTCGCTGTCGTAGGTGGCTTGCAGGCGGGTGTAGGCGAGGGTGGTGGTCCAGTGTTCGGCAAGCTGGCTTTCAACGCCCAGTTCAAAGCCACGACGCAAGGTTCGTCCAGCGTTTTGATAGGTCGTACGGCCACCGGTATTGCTCAAAACCACCAACTCATCTTCAGTGGTGATCTGGAACACTGCAGCGTTGATTCGCGTGTTGTTGATCTGTGCCTTCAAGCCCATTTCATACTGGGTGCTTTCGGAAGGCTTGAGGCCGAAGTTGAAACCCTTGCCGCTTGGCGAGTAGGCCAGTTCAGCCTGGGTTGGGGTTTCAAAGCCTTTGCCCGCACTGACATAACCATGCAGCTCAGGGGTGAAGGCGTACATCACGCTCATGGACGGCGTGGCTTTTTCATAGCGTTTGGTGCCGCTGTCGTCGCCGTTGCTCAAAAACTGATCATCGACATCCATTTCCATGGTGCTATAGCGCAACCCTGCCTGCACGGTCCAGTTGTCCAGCGCCCAGTTGGCTTGCACATAGGGGTCGAGGCTGCGGGCGGTATCGACTTCGTCGCGTACCAGTGCGCCTTTCACGCCCAATTGGTTGCCGATAAAGTTTTGATAGCCATGGCGGCTGTCCTGGCTCTGATCAAAGTCCAGTCCACCGATCAAGGTCAAATCACCCGGTACGCCGTATACAGGTTGCAGCCAGCGCATACTGCCGCCGTAAAACTTGCGATCGAACTGCACAACACCGCCACCCTGATTGTTGCCGGGTGTGCCTTTAGGAATCGCCAGATACTGAATCACACTACGTGTTCCGGTATAGGCATTGACCTGCAAGGTCGCGTCACCGATATAGCGCTCGTAGTTCAGGCCCAGTTGCTGATGGTCGATGCTTTTACGGGTGTTGTAGGTAATGGCATTGGGCGTCACCGAGCGCGGGTCGGCCTTGTAGGCTTCCCAGCTTTGGCCCAGCGGGTCTTGTGTGCCGTTCTGCTCAAGGCTGCTGTAGATCAGCGCCAGTTTGCTGTCCTCATCCGGCTTGAGGTTGAGCTTGGCGAAGGTCTGGTCGCGGCGCGCGGCGCTGTGGTCGCGGTAGCCGTCGGTGTCCATGCGCGAAGCATCGAGCACAAAGCCCACATCATCGGTGGCGCCCTCGGCAGTCAGGTGATTTTTGCTCATGCCGTCGCTGCCGATCAGGGTTTCGGCGCCGATGCGCGGCGGGCCTTCACCATCGCGGGAGAACATCTGGATCACGCCACCGGCGTTGCTGCCGTACAGGGTGGCAGCCGGGCCGCGCAACACTTCAATACGTTCGGCAGTGTCGAGGTTGAATGTGGCGGCCTGGCCCTGACCGTCCGGAGTGCTGGCCGGGATGCCGTCAGCAATCAACTTGATACCGCGCACGCCAAAGGCCGAACGCGCACCAAAGCCACGGGACGAAATCTGCAGGTCCTGGGCGTAGTTCTGGCGGTTTTGCACCACCAGCCCCGGCACGCGGGACAGCACTTCGGACGCATTGATGCCCAATTGGCCATCGCTGATTTGCTGCTGGCTGATGCTGTCTACCGAGTACGGCAGGTCAAAGCTGGGGCTGGCGCTACGTGAGCCGGTGATCACGCTGGGGTCGAGTTCCAGCGGTTCGGCAACGCTTGTGTGCGCAATAAAAAGGCCCGGCAGCAACAAGGCAAAGCGAGCAGGTACAAAAAAATTCATGTGGGGTATGGGGTTCCGTATGACGCGACCCGTCCGGGCGACGGGTGTCAGGCTAGCAGAGGGCGCGCATTTTAGCGGCTGAGGGGGCGATAGCCAGCAAAAGTAACCAGTCAGGCCAAATTGCGGTGGCCTGACTGGGATGCTGCGGTTGTGGCAGCGATCACTTCACTAGTTGCAGGCCGAGTTCTGTCACGTCATGGAGAAAGTCGCGCAAGTGGTCATAACGCTTGAGGTGCACCGATGCCCAATCGGGGCGGTCGATAAAAAACTGGCCATCCTCGCTTTGCAGGCGAGTGCGTACGATCTGCTGGTTGCGCGCACGATGGACCAGCTGCGGGCCGACCAATGGCGTGTTTTCAAACATAAATTGGCCGGTCTGAGTCAGCCTGGCTTCGATTTGTGTCCGGGATAACGAGGGGGGCGCGGGAGGGGTGCCGGCAACGTCCATCGTCAGCCAGTAGTCGTTTTTCAGAAACAGGTAGTCACGCTGCTGAAAGCCTGGCGGCACGATCGCCCCCAGATTCTTCTGTAACCCGTGACCACTGCCAGGGGCTACATCGGAAATGCGCACACCGATTGCACCCTCAAGCTCTGCCAGCCCGGGAACTCCTTGAAAGGTATTGGTGTGGGAGTTACCGGTCAGGGCGATCCACTTGTGGGTGGGGTTCTGGCCCTGATACTGATTGATCATCTGGGCGGCGAAGTAACTGAATACTTGGTATCGGTCCACATTCGGTCCTTCGTTGGGCAGCCCCTTGATGTTATAGCTGGCAGTGCAATCCAGTGCCTTGATGCGGATGCCGTGGTGCTGGGCTTCGCGGACCAGTTGGCTATAGGTGTAGCGGCTGGCCGGGTTGAGTCTGTGGCCTGCATCTTGATTCCTGAGAAAGTCGTCCAGTACCACGGGCATTTTTCCGGTTTCAAACAATGCATCCAGATGTGCCTGGTGCAAGTCAGTGTGCAGATGTTCGAGAAACAGCACTTTCACATCGTTTTTGGCAAGCTCACTCATCTGAGTGATCAGGACTTGCTTGCCTGACTGCTGCGCATGGGTTTCGCCCAGCACGATTCCTCGGGTGTTTTCGTACAGGCGTTCAAACAGGTCTTTGGCTGACGTGTTGCCGGGCAGTTCTGGCCGCGCAGGGCGTGGCTTGCCAGGGTTGGCTTTGAAGAAGGTGCGGGCATCGCTGCGCAGTTTGAGGCGTAATTGGGTGAAAAACTCACGGGTGGTATTGAGTCCCGAATCGCGCGTGATAAACACGCTATCCAGCAGCTTTGGGTGGTTGTCTATCAGGTCCTGAACCCTGGCTTTGTACTCGGCGGGCAAATCGTAGGCGCTGTGCCTGCTTGCAGTGAGCTCCTGCGGCAGGTCACTGCTGGTGCGTACCAGAGGCTCCCAGCGTTTTGTGGTGCCGGCCCGGTGTTTGATTTCCCAGTAGCCCAATGTGCGCCGCACCTTGTAACTGACCCCCGCATTGCTGGAGCTTGCAGGCACTTGCAAGTACCAGTGACGACCCATCCAGCCACTGGTGACCTCAAACATCACACCGTCCTGTTCGATCAAGCGCCGATTTTCGACACGATAAATACCCTGGGCATCAGGGCTTTTACCGCCAAGATCAATCCCTGTGACTTTGGCGCTGTCTATCACCCGATCGATGCCGGGCCGTTGATTGCTCAAGGAACGAACAGGTTCTGCGTCCCAAATGCCTGCCGAGAGTTCGCGAAGCGCCAACTGGTATTGAGCCTTGGGCTTGCGTGGGTCAATCACCCGCCAGGTCTGATCCAGCGCGTCATAGTGGCTGCGATACAGGTTGCCGTTGCTGTCTTTGACGTACCAGGCGGGATTGCCATTACCCGTCAAGGTGGATTCAAGTACTCCGGAACCGTATTCATCGCCGGTGCGAACTTTGAGTGTGGCCGCCGGCTGGGTGCTTGCTGCTGCGGGGTTCAGGGTAGGAGCAGGCAGCATTGCACGCTGGCGAATGACGCGGCCAAACACAGCCGAACCGGCAAAGTCCGAGGCACCATCGGTCAGGTGAGCGATGGCGCCCATAAAGTTCAGTAACGCTTCGTGCTGTTCATCACGCTCCAGGGCATCAAAGCCTTGCAACAGCTGGTAAGCAAAGCGCGCCAGCACCACCGGCAATAACACTTTGGTTGGCAATACAAAAGAAACGATATCGAGAACGGTCAGTGCCGTCTCTTTTGCGGTATCGAGGTTGCTTTCCCAGGTTGAGGTCGATTGTTCGTCCGCTTCGCGGATGGCATGCAAGGCTTCGGTGTCGTAAGAGGCTTCAAGCAGATGATGGGGGATGGGCTGGAGCTGGACGCTGGCGTCTGTCAGCCCGGTTTCCAGCAACGGCTGGATATAGGGCTTTTGAGCAACCGTCACACGTTGCATTAAATAGCTTCGCAAAAAGGCCTGAGACAGCCGTCTGGCCAGGTCATTGCGCGAATCTGCGCCCAAGAACCAGCGATGGTCGGGCGCGCCGGGCAAATAGCACAGCAGGCGGGTCGAGCCGGTTGAACTCAAGACCAGCACGCCGGGCAGTGGCTTGTAGCGCAGCATCAACAAATGCACCTTGATCTGCTCGCCCTTGAGCCTGGGGCGTGTGTTGTCGATCGGGTGATCCAGGGCGTGTTGCACCCAGGTTGCCTGTTCGGCACTCAAGTTACCCGACATTCTGGCTTCCAGCAGGTCCAGTTGCAGCCGGGCCTTGCTGAAACTGACGTAGCGCTCCTTGCGCCAACGGGCTTGTGCCGAGCTGACCAGCATCTGGTTGAGTCGGGTTTTGTATTGCTCGCCGATGTCCAGCTGGCGCACCAGTGCTTTGAGGTAGTCCGGGGTAAGCGTCGGGTGGCGATTGCCTTTGGCATCCTTGACCAGTGCGGTCAGGCTAAAGGTGATGTCCCAGATGCCCACGTTGGCCAAGGCCAGCTCACTCAGGCTACGCCGGGTTGTTCTGTAAGTGAGCGTGGGCCCGGTTTTGTCGAGGCTGACTCCGGCGGCAAAGCCGGAGGGCAACCCGGCGCCACTGCCGGTGTAAATCAGCGGGCCGGTCTGCAGGACTTCGGTGGTCGAGATAAAAATGGCATCGGGATCGACTTCAATGGCGTGATCAGCTTTGATTCGTTGCTTGAGTTGAGCCCTGGCATACCCCAACAGGGTGCTTTTTTGCCCGATTTCTGCAAGGGGTTGAGTGTCGAGAGCCTGTGACGCCTGGCGCTCAAGATTCAAACGCTCGACAGCCAGTCGCCATTGGCTTTTATCAGCGTCGGACGCTGATTTAAGCCATTGCGGGAGCCGGCTTTCCAATAGCCGGACATAGCGTGCATGTACAATGCGCTGGGGGTTGAGGGGCAGGCTTGAATCGAATGACTGCTCGATCAATTCGGCCAGCTGTTCAAGTGTGGTGTCTTGCTGCTGGGCGCGAGCTTGTGCCCATGCGTATTGCAAGTCGTGCTTTTGTTTGTCGATCAGTTGCTCGCTGTAGAAGGTCGGAATGCTTTCTTCCGGTATCGGGCTGTAGTCCATGTGCTGATGGGCCAGCGCGCGCTCGCGGTCTGTCGCCAGTGCATAGTCGAGGATCGTGTCACGCTGGGCCGGGTCCTTGAGGCGCGCGCTCATCTCTTCGCTGAGGGCCTTGAGTGAGGCGAAGGCTTCCAGGCCATTGCTCGGGGTGTAGAGCACGACGGTGCGCGGTATTTCGTCCTGCACGACCCGATCGTCATGGGCATCGCTGGACGCGCGGGGAAGGTTTTTATGAGTGATGACGAATACGCCATAAAGCTGCACGGCGTTCTGCAGGGGGTGACCATCGAGCGCCACCCGGTAAAACGTGAACGCGCTCAGCGGCGGGCGCGCAGAGGTTGGATCGACAGTCGGGAAAACCTCATCAATGGCGACCAGTGCGCTGGGGGAGAGGGTGCCTTCGCCATGGCGTACAGCGGCTTCGGACAAGATCAGGTTGAGGGCGTATCGAGTGAGCCAGGCCTTGGGTGTGAGCCCTTCGAGGTCGTGATTGGGTGTTTTCCAGAAGTCGCCAAGGGCGTCTCTTGTGCAGCGCTCAAGGCTGTGAGTGGTGAATTCGAGGAACGCTTCAAACTCAGGTGCCGTGATCCCTGAGGTCAGATGCTGTTCGTCCAGGGTGTAAGGCAGGTTGTAGATTTGAATGGTGTTCTGAAAGAAGGTCGGTATTGCTCGGGTGAGGTAGCACTGCTCGACCAGCGCGCCAAGGGAGCGGCTGCTGATAACTGGCAACTGGCCAGGTTGCGCCGGCTCTTCCTGGTTCAGGTAGAGCCGGTCAATGCTCGCGTCCATGGCAAGCCGGGGAAATAACAGGTGTAGCCGGTGGTTGAGTGACTGGGCAAGGCGGGGGAAGGCCCGAGTCAGTGGCAACAGTTCCTGGGGCAAGCTCTTGAAGTGTTCGAGATGTTCAGACATTGCATATTTCCTGTGGTAGGTCGCATGTCCATAGGAAATCGCAAAGCTGCGCTGCATTGGGCTTATATATATGTAGCTTCTCGGCCTGGTGCCTTTGTCTGGCACCCGGGTAAGGCGTGGCAAATAGCGCTGGGTCATTCCCGCGTGCTTTACGCTATAATCCCGCCCTTTAGTTGTTCCTTGCGTTGCGAGGGGCACACCATTTTTTCAGGCGCCCGCCGCCTGCCTGCATTCAAAAAGAGGCCCAACCTGTGGCATTGACGATTCTTGGCCTGTCCGGCGCCCTTAGCCATGATCCCTCAGCAGCCCTCTATATCGACGGCAAGCTGGTAGCGGCGGCTGAAGAAGAGCGCTTCGTACGCGATAAGCATGCAAAGAACCGCATGCCCTACGAATCCGCAAAATTCTGCCTTGAGCAAGCGGGTATCAAGCCTTCCGACGTTGACGTAGTGGCGATCCCTTTCGCACCGATCAGCTTGTTCGGCAAGGCCCGCTGGCACTACGCCAAGCGCTACTGGTACGCCCCGGACCGCGCCCTTGACGCGATCCTGATGGGCAACCGTCGCTACAAGCGCTATCGCAACAAGATCGTGTTCTGCCTTGAGCAACTGGGCTTCGACCCGAAAAAAATCAAGATCGAACCGGTCGAGCACCACTTGGCTCACGCTTCCAGCGCTTACCACTGCTCGGGTTTCAAAGAGAAAACCGCGATCCTGGGGATCGACGGCAAGGGTGAGTACGCCACGACCTTCTTCGGTTATGGCGAAAACGGCAAGATCACCAAGATCAAGGAATTCTTCGACCCCGACTCCCTGGGCGGCCTGTACGGCGCGATCACCGAGTTCCTCGGTTTCGAGATGCTCGACGGCGAATTCAAGGTGATGGGCATGGCGCCGTACGGCGATGCCAGCAAATACGATTTCTCGCGTCTGGCCTCGTTTGAAAACGGCGAACTGGTGATCAACACCGAATACGCCAACGTGATCGGCCTGCGTCGCTACAAGGAAAAGGGCAAGGGGTTCTACTTCTCGCCAAAACTGATCGAGTGGCTGGGGCCAAAGCGCGAAGGCGATATCGCCGACGAGCCGTATATCCACTACGCGGCCAGCATGCAGGCGCTGTTTGAAAAACTGTCGCTGCAGATGATCGACTACTACCTGGGCGACATTCTCAAGGAAACCGGCAAGATGGCCTTTGCCGGTGGCTGCGCGTTGAACGTGAAGCTGAACCAGAAGATCATTGCCCGCCCTGAAGTCAAAGAATTGTTCGTACAGCCTGCGTCCGGCGATGCCGGTACTGCGGTGGGTGCCGCAGCGTATGTGTCCCACGCCCGCGGCGTGCCGGTCGAGAAGATGGAGCACGTCTACCTCGGCCCTGCGTACAGCAACGAAGACGTGATCGCGGCCTGTGCCCGTCACCCGGGCAAGCCTGCGTATCGCAAGATCGAAGGCACCCCGGAGAAAATCGCCAAAATCATGGTCGATGGCAACCCGGTGGCCTGGTTCCAGGGTCGCATGGAGTTCGGTCCGCGTGCTTTGGGCGGTCGTTCGATCATCGGTTGCCCGAGCAGCGAAGGCGTGGCTGACCGTATCAACGAACAGATCAAGTTCCGCGAGCGCTGGAGGCCTTTCTGCCCGTCGATGCTCGACACCGTTGGCCCGCAGATGATCAAGGTTGATCACCCGGCCCCTTTCATGACCTTCACCTTTGAAGTGTCGGACGAGTGGAAAACCCGCGTGCCGGAGGTTGTGCATGAAGATGGCACCTCCCGTGCCCAGGTGCTCAAGCGCGAATACAACCCGCGCTACTACGACATGATGAAGGCGCTCGAAGTGCTGACCGGTAACGGCGTGTCGCTGAACACCTCGCTCAACCGCCGTGGCGAACCGATGGTTTGCTCGCCGACTGACGCGCTGAACATGTTCTTCGGTTCCGATCTGCAGTACCTGATCATGGAAGATATTCTGGTAGTTAAAGACGGCGCCGAGACTTATGAATCGCTCGACTGAGCGTCATGTGCTGCAGTTCTGCCACGGCTATGACGGGCCGTTTCTGGACTGCGCGCGCCAGTACGCCAGCCTGTTTGCCGGTACCGGGTACAAGGTCACCACGGTCTTTCTGACCGGGGCGGCCGACCCTGAAGTCGCCGCAGGCTGTGCGTCTGATGAAGTGCTGTTTATGGAGTTCAGCTCAAAGGCCATCCGTGGCCTGAAGCTGGGTGCCATCGCGAAACTGCGCAAGATCGCCGCGTCGCGCAATTTCAGTTTTTGCATCGCCCATCGCTTCAAGCCGATTTATATCGCCTTGTTGGCCACCGGTTTACCGGTGATCGGCGTGCATCACGCGTTTGGTGATTACAAGCGGGGCAGCCGCAAGCTGTTTGCCAACCTGTTTCGCAAGCGCTTGAGCCTGCTCGGGGTTTCCGATGCCGTGCGTGATGACATGCGCCATTGCCTGCCCAAGTGGCCCACAGGTCGTATCAGCACGCTCTATAACCGTATCGATATCGATGCCGTACAAGCGGGGCAATTGTCCGGCACTCCGGCTCGTGAGGCGTTGGGGCTGTCGGTCGATGGCTTTATTGTCGGCAACGTCGGGCGTCTGCATCCGGACAAGGACCAGGCCACACTGATCCGTGGTTTTGCCAGGGCGTTGCCCGATCTGCCGGCTGACAGTCAGTTGGTGATCATGGGCAAGGGCCGTCTGGAGCAGGACCTGAAAGAGCTGGCCAATGAGCTGGGGATTGGCGAGCAGGTGCTGTTTTTGGGCCAGGTGCCCGATGCACGCCGCTACTTCCGGGCCTTTGACGTATTTGCCCTGAGTTCCGACCACGAACCGTTCGGCATGGTGCTGCTGGAGGCCATGGCCGCAGGTGTACCGTTGCTGGCCACCGCCTGTGGCGGTGCCAAGGAAGTGGTTGAAGGCGTGGGGATTCTGTTTCCGCTGGGCGATGCCGAGCATCTGGCCCAGGGCCTGCAACACTTGGCGCAACTCGATGATGAACAGCGCATGGCTTGCGCCGAACTGATGCTTGAGCGCTTGCATGAGCGATTCAGCGATCAGGCCGTGCGCAATACATTCTGGCACCTGGCGCAAGTCACCGACCTGACTGCGGGGTCCTGATGCTCAATCGATTTCAAGGCTGGCGCGAGCGCGGCTGGAGCGTTGTGGATTGCGACACTTATGCCGATGCCTGGCAGCGTTTTGGTGGCAGTGTTGCCACCCATCCACTGGTGGTCGAGCGTCTGGCACAGCTGGCGGGCATCCCGGTGCGTTATCTGGCCTGGGAGCAGGGCGGGGAGCTGAAAGCGGCGATTCCGACCTGGGGGCGCGATTTGGCCCTGTCCAAGGACGTGCTCAAGCGTCATGGCAAAAAAGGCCTGTTCGATCTGGGCAATGCCGAGCTGATCCTGCCTGCGGCGGCGGATGCGGCGGTGCCTTTGCGTCATCGCGGGCGTTATCTGTCGCAACTCAACGAAGGCCGCTTCAGCACCCTCAAGCCCCAGGCCGAGCAGTTGGCCATGGCTCGTACGCCGGAAGAGCTGTCGAAAAAATTCCGCTACAACCAGCGCCGCGAGCTGCGTTTGCTGGAAGAGGCGGGCGGTGTGGTGCGCCCGGTGTCGGAGTTCAGCAGCGTCGAGCTTGCGAGCATCTATTGCGATCTGTTTTTACGCCGCTGGGGCTTTGTCGCCACCGGTGCTGAACGGATGTCCGAAGTGATCGAGCTGTTGCGCGAGCTGCTGATTGGCTCGGTAATCTTCCTTAACAATGCACCGATTGCCATTCAGCTGGTGTATCGAGTTGAATCGCCTGGTTGGATCAGCGTCGAATACGTCAATGGTGGCGTCGACCCTGAAACCCGTGAATTCAGCCCCGGCAGTGTGTTGAGCTTTCTCAATACGCAATCGGCGTGGGAGCAGGCCCGCAGCGTCAACAAACCTCTGCGCTTCTCGTTCGGCCGCGCCGACCGCGAGTACAAGGAGCGCTGGTGCAACCCGGTGCCGGTGTTCCGGGTCTGAAACACAAATCTTGTGGGAGCGGGCTTGCTCGCGATGCAGGCGACGCGGTTTACCTTTTGGACCGTGTTGATGTTATTGCGAGCAAGCCCGCTCCCACAGGGGTGATCAAGCACAAGAGCCAAATCATGAGCCAGCCCATGAGTCGCAAACAACAGCTCCTCAAGCGTCATCGGCGCAACAAACGCATCAGCCTGCTGATCGGCCTGCTGGTGTTGATCGCCAGTGGCGTACTGCTGGCCTGGTGGTTGCCACCGGTGTTGGCGGTACTGGGCTGGGTGGCCCATGAAGCCTGGTTT
Organism: Pseudomonas sp. B414; assembly: GCF_055408445.1. Lineage (NCBI taxonomy): Bacteria > Pseudomonadati > Pseudomonadota > Gammaproteobacteria > Pseudomonadales > Pseudomonadaceae > Pseudomonas > Pseudomonas sp. B414. Next base: position 74,289 of record NZ_JBUZTQ010000003.1, read on the forward strand.
GCCGACCATCTGTTCTATTCACCCAAAGACGATTATCAGTACAACTTCCCGGCGGACAGCCTGCGTCCGGCGGCACGCCTCGAGGGCGAAAAACTGATTGTGGATCAGCCGCCAAGCCTGGCTGGCGATGAAACCCTGATTCTGGCGATCAAGGTGAAAAGTGGCTGGCTGGGGCGTTTTGTTGACCCCTATGTGCAACTGACGGGCGGCGAATCGAGCGACCGGCAAAACTTCGAGCGCGGTGTCAACGGCCTGCGCTATCTGAACCTGAGCGGCTGCGGCCCGGCTCTGGTGGCGGGTGCACTGCGTGTGCGCGGGCGTTTTTGCCGTGTCATGGGGCAGCCGCAGCTGTGGGTTTTCCAGCAGCCCGACTATCGCCAGCAGCGTGTGATGGTCATTGCCCCTCACGCGGATGATGCCGAACTGGCTGCTTTCGGGCTCTACAGCCAGGCCAAAGAGGCCTGGATCGTGACCCTGACCGCAGGCGAGATCGAAGCTGAGCATTATCGGCAGATGGGCCTTGACCGCGCCGAAGCGGCCCGGCTCAAGGGCCGTTTGCGCGCCTGGGACAGCATGGCCGTGCCGCGCTGGGCCGGTGTGCCTGAAACCCACTGTGCACAGTTGGGCTACTTCTGCCTGCAATTGCCTGCCATGCGAGCCGCGCCCGATCAACCGATGGCTTCGCGCGAGGCCGAGTTGAGCGATATCCGCCTGTTTCGCCAATTCAATCCGTTTACGCTGCCCGGTGATCTGGATGGCGCACCGACCTGGCATAATCTGCTGGCCGATCTGCGTGCACTGATTCTGCGCGCGCGCCCTGAAGTGATCGTACTTCCGCACCCTTCGATAGACCCGCACCCGGATCATATCTGTGCCCATGCGGCCGTGATTGAAGCCCTCGAAGGTCTGGAGTGGCAACCGACCACAGTGCTTGGCTACGCCAACCACCTGCATGACAACGACCGCTGGCCAATGGGCAACAGCGGCGATGGCATTGCCTTGCCGCCAGTGTTCGATGCTTCGCTCAGCCTGCGCCCCTGCAGCCTGCCGTTGACCCTTGAGCAGCAGCGGGACAAGGCCATGGCGCTGGGCATGATGCATGACCTGCAACCCCGGGCTGCACTCAAGCGGCGGGTGCGCCGTTCGATACAGCAGCTCCTTGCAGGCAGAAAGCCATCACCTTATGGTGAGAACGAGTTTTTCCGCAAAGCGGTCAGGCGTCATGAGTTGCTCTGGCAACTCAAATAATAAAAAGACAGCAAGCAGGGCCATAGCATTGGCCCTAATCTCGACCTTTACATTGAGTTCCCTGTGATAAATCCATCACCCAGTATTTTATTTATTATCCCGTACTTCGGCCAATGGCCGTTCTGGATGCCGTTTTTTTTGGAAAGCTGTCGGCACAACCCTGATATTGACTGGCAGTTTTTCAGTGACTGTGGGGTGCCTGAAAACCTGCCCGCCAACGTGACAGTCCAGACCATCAGCTTTGCTGATTATTGCAGCAAGGTCTCGCAGCGCCTGCAGATCAATTTCGCTCCAAAAAATGCCTACAAGCTGTGCGATATCAAACCGGCGCTGGGTTATATCCATGAAGACTGTCTGCAAGGTTATGACTTCTGGGCCTTTGGCGATATCGACCTGATATACGGCGATTTGCGTAGTTATTTCACAGCTGAACGTCTTGCCAGGTTTGACCTGTTTTCGACCCATGAGCGACGAGTTGCGGGGCATCTGTGTCTGATGCGCAACACGCGCTGCAAGCGCGAACTGTTTATGAAGATAGAGAACTGGCAACAGCGTTTTACCGACGATCAGCATCATGCGCTGGACGAAGGCGCTTTCAGCCGGATCTTCCTCTGGCGCAAGAACTTGCCCAAACCGCTGTTCGATTTGGTAGGCAAACTCAACCCGCTACGCCGTACCAGCGAGTTCACTGAGGCATTCAGCACGCCGGGCGGCTGTATAAAGTGGCATGACGGCACTGATAACTTCCCCGGCAAGTGGTTCTGGAATAATGGCATATTGAAGAATGATCGTGACGGCGAGCAAACCTTTCCTTACTTTCATTTCGTGTGCTGGAAGCGTAATGAGTGGGCGAAATTACCCACTCCTGATCCAGTTGCAATCCAGCGTTTGGCCGCAGAGCCTGCCTGGGTTATTGATGCCACCGGGTTTCACCGGGGAGAGTTATGAAGCGTTCCAAGGTTTTGCAATTACAGCCCGATTACAACGTTAAATCCCATGACTTTGCCGATCTCGCCGAGCAGATCGTGCGGGCGCTGCCCAGTGAGCGTTACGAAGTGACCGCGGCTTTTCTGCGCGGTCGCCCGGGCCCGGGTGAGCCGGTGAGCAAGGCCGATCATTCGGTGTATTTCGAGTTCAGCGACAAGTCGCTCAAGGGCATGCGCCTGCGGGCCATGTGGGCGCTGTACAAGTTCTGCCGTAAAGAGCAGTTCGATGTAGTGATCTGCAACCGCTTCAAGCCGGTAAACATGATGCTGCAACTCAACCGCTGGTTGAAAATCCCTCTGTGTGTGGGGATTTCCCATGGCTTTGGCGAGTACGACCGTTTTTATCGGCGCAGCCAGGCCAAGCGTCTGATCGACAAGGCCTGGCGTTTTGTCGGCGTGTCACCTGCGGTCAAGCAGTACCTGCTGGACTGCAAGTGCGGTTTCACCGAGCAAAACACCTACGCGATCACCAATGCCATCGACATCGAGCAGGCCGAAGCCCTGCAGCTGCCGCGCCAGCAAGCGCGGCAAAAGCTCGGGCTGGATCAGGATGCGCGGATGATCGGTGCCCTGGGGCGTCTGGTACCAATCAAGGGCCATCGCTTTTTGCTGCAAGCCTTCGCGGCTCTGAAAGACAAATACCCGACAGCACAATTGGCAATCATTGGTGCCGGGCGTGAAGAGTCGCGCTTGCGCGAGCAGATCGAACAGTTGGGCCTCAATGGCCGTGCGCACCTGCTGGGTTTCCAGGAGAACGCCCTGCAATACGTGCGTGCATTCGATATCTGGACCATGCCTTCACTGGCCGAAGGCCTTGGGCTGGCATTGCTTGAAGGCATGAGCGGGCATTTGCCGGTAATCGCCACCAATGTACCGGCCATGCTGCCGCTGATCGAGGGGGCTGGTGGTCTGGCCGTCAAACCCAGCGATGTGGCAACCCTGACCGCTGCGCTGGATGAATACCTGGCCCTGTCGGATGAAGCCCTGCAGGCCAAGGGCGAACAGGCCTATCGCTATTTGCAGGAGCACCACGATATTGAGGTGTTCCGTCAGCAGTATCTGGATTTGATTGACTCTGGCCTCAGCCAGGCACGCAAGGAACACCCATGACAGACGTACAACCCCTGGTAACGGTGATCATTGCCTCGTATAACCACGGCCCTTACATCGAGCAGAGCATCCAGAGTGTTCTGGATCAGACCTATCCCAACATTGAATTGCTGGTGATCGATGATGGCTCGCCCGATGACAGTGTTGAGCGCATCCAGCGTTTGCAGGCCGTACATGGTTTCGACTTTCGGGTGCAGCAGAATCAGGGGCTGACCAACACCCTGAACGGCGCCATCGCCCGAGCCAAGGGCAGCCTGATTGTGCCGTTCGGCTCCGATGACATCATGATGCCGGACCGCATTGCGGTTCAGGTCGCTTACATGGATGGCAAGCCGGAAGTGGGCATTTGCGCGGGCAATATCGAGCTGATCGATGCTGACGGCAATCTGTTCCCGGAGAAGCGCCAGCGCCGTGACGTGCCGTTCCGGCGTCTGGATTTCGACGACATGTTCCTTGAGCGCAAGCCGTATCCGCCTGCGCCAACCCTGATGATCCGCCGCGAAGCGCTGGACAAGGTGGGCGGCTTTGACCCGAGCATTCGCCTGGAAGACTTGTATATCGAGCTGAAGATTACTCACGCCGGGTACTTTATCGACGGCCTGAACGTGGTGATGGCGCGCTATCGCAAGCACGCCACCAACTCCTACAAGAATCATCGCTTCATGATCGACAGCATTCTGCGTATCTATGCGCAGTTCAGCGATCACCCCTTGTATGACGAGGTGCGCTACAAGTTCCTCAACTCCATGTTTCTGAAAACCTCCAACCGCAATCGCGCCCTGGCCCGTGAGCTGTTGGCGCAGATTCCTTTCAAACAGTGGACGGGCAAAACCTGGCGTGGCCTGGGGCGTCTGTACTTTTCGCCGCTGGAAAAAGACTGAGGCGAGGGGCTGCTCATGGGCTGGATTGAACGTTTTCGGGAGAAGCGCGCCAAGCGCGCGATCCGCAAGTTGCCGAAAATCGAGCGGGGAGTGGCCCGTTTCAAACAGTGCTATCCCGAATATGAAATAGGGCGGGGCAGTTATGGCCTGCCCAAGGTGCATGACTGGAAAGAAGGCTCAACCCTTCGCATCGGTGCTTTTTGCTCGATTGCCGAGGGTGTGAATATCTTTTTGGGCGGGCACCATCGGGCTGACTGGGTGACGACTTATCCATTCCCGGCCATGCTCAAAGCTGCGCAGCACATCACCGATTACAACGGCACTCGTGGCGATGTGGTGGTGGGCAGCGATGTGTGGTTGTGCTCCAACAGCACGGTGCTTTCGGGTGTCACCATCGGCCACGGCGCAATTGTCGCGGCGGGTGCGCTGGTGACCCGTGATGTTGAACCTTATGCGGTGGTGGGAGGCAATCCGGCGAAGTTCCTGCGCTGGAGATTCCCTGAGGAGCAGCGTCAGGCCCTGTTGCAAGCGGCCTGGTGGGAGTGGCCGGAGGCTGAAATCGAACAGGCGGTCACCCAGTTGTGCAGTGACAATATCGAAGGATTTCTGGCATACGCCGCCAGGCGCAAAGCCTGATCCGGCGTATTGCAGGGAGCACCGACTGGTGCTCCCTGCAATCATGTCAGGTCGCAGCGTGTGCCGTGCCCAACTGTCTGATCTGCTGGCTCAGGCTGCTGACGGCCTGTGGGTCAGCCAAGGTGGCGTAGCCGTCGAGCAACGCTTGTAGCTGCTCATCGAACAGCCAGCGACGATCTTCGGGGTAACGCTGCATATGGCGCAGATTGCGCTGACGCAAGGCGACCCTGAGCGATGAAGGGTAAAGGTGCATGTCGGCGATATCGATCAGGGCGAATTCGCCGTCGTCCATCAGCAAAACATTGCCCAGATGCAGGGAGCGGAAGTAAACGCCCTTGTCATGTAGCACTGCCAAGAACTTGCCGAAACGCTCCACCAATGCCTGGCGCATGGCGGGCGAACCCATCGACTGCATGACCTGACGCAGGGTCTGGCCCGGCAGCGGCTGATACAGCACGGCGGTGCTGCCGTCAGTCAGTTGATACAGGTCGAGGATCTTGGGTGCGGGAATACCCATTGCCTGCAAACGCTCACTGTTGACCGCAAAGCGTTCCGAGTAAGGGTTGAAACTGCCGGAGGTATAACAGCGGCGCGCGCGAAACAGCTTGAGGAAGTTGCCGTTATCCAGGCGCAGGACTTTTGGCCCCAGACCATCTTCTTCAATGATCTGCGCATTCGCCAACAGGGTGCCGTAAGCCGCCTTGGAGAGATTGCGCACAGGTCTGTTGCGCAGTCTCTTGAGGCGCTGGTTGATGCTCAGTGCAGCAATCAGGGCCAGAGGAATCCACAGCAGGTACCAGTGTTCCTTGGGCCTTGGCAGTATGCCGCCACCTTCGGTCAAACCGGCGCCAATGCCGTACACCAGCCAGGCGGAAGCCAGGATGAACAGCGGCTGCACGCGATGGCGCCAGCTGCTGTACAAGGCCCAGACCTGCATGAACAGCCAAGGCGTGAAGCCCAGAATGCCGGTGTAATACAACACGCCCAGGGCGAAGTTGTGAGGCTCGCTCAGCAAGAAGCCCGCTCCTGGGTCCAGGCTCAGGGTCGATTCGTAGCCATGCCCGATCCAGGGCATCAGCTTGATTTGCTCCAGCATCAACTGCCACAGCTCAAAACGGAACGAGCTGCCACGGCTCATGATCATTTCGGAGAACAGTGCCATCACCAGGATGCCGCCTGCGACCAGCATGCTCATCAGTGCGAGTGAGCGTCGGTTCCAGCAGACTAGGCTCAGCCAGATCATGGCCATGACTACGGCCACTAGCGGGGTTCTGGAGCCGGTTGCCAGTAGCGCAGCGAACATGATGGTAAAGGCAGGTACTGCGATAAGCAGGGTGTACGGGCGTTTGCAGGTCATGCTCAGCGTGAGCCAATAAATGCAAAAGAAGCCAAACGCGTGGGAGCTGAGCAGTGGGTTGTCGAATGCACCAGCGCCGATCATTCGGTCTTCCGGGGCGTAATGGCTGATGAACATGTACAGGTTATAAAGGGTAGCGATCAGGGCAATGATTGCAGCAGCAAAGAACACCGGCTGCAGGCTTTCACTGCGATATTTGGTCAGCAGCGTGCAGCCCCAAAACAGCATCAGCAAGTGCAGGGCCGGTTTGAGCGAGCCCATGACGTCTTCTTCGCCGTTGGTCCAGATCAAGGTGACCATCGCCCACGCGGCAAACAACATAAAGCCCAGGATGAGCGGTTCGCGCAACATGTCCTTCAGCTCTTTGGGCCGCAAGATGATCGCGATCAGGGTCGGAATGCTGAATAGCCCGTAATACAGTTTGTGATGCAGACTTCGTCCAGGCAGAAAATAAAGGTCGGATAAAAGTAATAAAAGGCCGACAGGCAGCAGCCATAGGCAAATGAAATCAAATACCCGTTGTTTTGAATAATTTAAGTAGCTCAATTGCATGCTGAAAGGTTCGTTCCAGATTTTGGACGGCCATACTAGCGTACTGGCCCTGTAGTGTCGTTTTTACTGCCCCGGGAGGCCGTGCTACAAGCGGCAGTCAGTACACCAGAGAAGCTGTGATAAAGTCAGCTTCCTTTTTTACTAACCGCCGCGTGATATGACCGAATCCAGCCCCAGCACAAGCGAATCGAGCTTGAAGATATATCTGCGCCTGCTCAGCTATGTCCGGCCTTATGTCGGCCTTTTCCTGCTGAGCATCGTCGGGTTTCTTATTTTCGCTTCGACCCAGCCAATGCTTGGTTACATCCTCAAGTATTTCGTCGATGGCCTGTCCAATCCGGACGCAGTGCTGTTTCCTTCTGTACCTTATTTGCGTGATCTGCGCCTGTTGCAGGTTGTACCGATCCTGATTGTCCTGATTGCGGCCTGGCAGGGCCTGGGCTCTTTCCTGGGCAACTACTTCCTGGCCAAGGTGTCCCTGGGCCTGGTTCACGACCTGCGGGTGCAGTTGTTCAACAACCTGCTGGTGTTGCCCAATCGCTACTTTGACAAGCACAACTCGGGCCATCTGATCTCCCGTATCACCTTCAACGTGACCATGGTCACCGGTGCTGCCACCGATGCAATCAAGGTGGTGATCCGTGAAGGCATGACGGTGGTGTTCCTGTTTGGCTCGTTGCTGTGGATGAACTGGCGCCTGACCCTGGTGATGGTCGCGATCCTGCCGCTGATCGCGGTAATGGTGAGCACGGCCAGCAAAAAATTCCGCAAGCAAAGCAAGAAAATCCAGGTGGCAATGGGCGACGTGACCCACGTAGCCTCGGAAACCATCCAGGGCTATCGCGTTGTGCGCAGTTTTGGCGGTGAGGCTTACGAGCGCAAGCGCTTCCTGCAGGCCAGCCAGAGCAACACCGACAAACAACTGCGCATGACCCGCACCGGGGCGATCTACACCCCGATGCTGCAACTGGTCATCTACGTGGCCATGGGCGTCCTGATGTTCCTGGTGCTCTACCTGCGCGGTGATGCGTCGCCGGGTGACATGATTGCTTACATTACTCTGGCCGGCTTGCTGCCCAAACCGATCCGCCAACTGTCGGAGGTCAGCTCGACGATCCAGAAAGGTGTGGCGGGTGCTGAAAGCATCTTCGAACAGCTGGACGAGAAGCCTGAAGTCGATACAGGTACCGTTGAGCGCGACCACGTCAGCGGTCGCCTTGAGGTGCGCAATCTCAACTTCACTTACCCGGACACAGACCGTCAGGTGCTCAAGGACGTGACCTTCACGGCAGAGCCCGGGCAAATGGTGGCACTGGTGGGGCGCTCCGGTAGCGGCAAGTCGACACTGGCGAACCTGATTCCGCGCTTCTATCACCATAGCTCGGGCGAGATCCTGCTCGATGGCGTGGATATCGAGGATTACCGCCTGCTTAACCTGCGTCGGCATATCGCTCAGGTGACCCAGCATGTGACTCTGTTCAGTGACACCGTGGCCAATAACATTGCCTACGGCGACCTGGCCGGTGCTCCCCGTGCCGATATCGAAAAAGCCGCACGTGATGCCTACGCGATGGACTTTATCGAGCAATTGCCCCAAGGCCTGGACACTCAGGTTGGCGAGAACGGCGTGTTGCTTTCCGGCGGTCAGCGCCAGCGTCTGGCAATTGCCCGGGCGTTGCTCAAGAACGCGCCGTTGCTGATTCTCGATGAGGCCACCTCGGCGCTGGATACCGAGTCCGAGCGCCATATTCAGGCAGCCCTCGACCACGTCATGAAAGGTCGCACCACGCTGGTGATCGCGCACCGTCTGACCACCATCGAGAAGGCTGATCTGATCCTGGTGATGGATCAGGGCCAGATTGTCGAGCGTGGCACCCATGCCGAGCTGATGGCGCATAACGGCTACTACGCACGTCTGCACTCGATGGGGCTCGATGCTCCAGAGACCTCCGGCGATATTGCCTGAGGACTATGATTGAACCTGCAGGGGGCTGTTGATCCGGTCCCCTCAGGCCTTCCTTGCGATGTTTGATGCCGTGAACTGACGTGCGTTCACCCTGTGTTAATATCGCGCCCCTGTTCATTTTGTATGTGGGTTCTCCATGAAGTTGTCCATGCCGCGATTCGATCAAGCCCCTGTCTTGGTGGTAGGCGATGTCATGCTCGACCGTTACTGGCATGGCGGGACCTCACGGATTTCCCCTGAGGCGCCGGTGCCGGTGGTCAAGGTCGAGCAAATCGAAGACCGCCCGGGCGGCGCAGCCAACGTTGCGCTCAACATTGCTGCGCTTGGCGCGCCTGCTTCATTGGTGGGCGTGACCGGCGACGACGAAGCTGCCGACAGCCTGGCCAACCGGCTTGAAGGCGCGGGTGTTCGTGCTTTGTTCCAGCGCATTGCGCATCAGCCGACTATCGTCAAACTGCGGGTCATGAGCCGCCACCAGCAACTGCTGCGTATCGACTTTGAAGAACCGTTCGCCACCGACGCCCTGGCGTTGGGTGCTGAAGTTGAAAACCTGCTGGAAGGCATCAAGGTGCTGGTGCTGTCCGACTACGGTAAAGGTGCCCTGAAAAACCATCAGGTGCTGATCCAGGCCGCCCGTGCCAAAGGCATTCCGGTGCTGGCTGATCCCAAGGGCAAGGATTTCTCGATCTACCGTGGCGCCAGTTTGATCACGCCTAATCTGAGCGAGTTCGAAACCATCGTCGGTGGGTGTACGGACGAGGCTGATCTAGTGGCCAAAGGCGCCAAGCTGATGGCCGATCTGGACCTGGGTGCCTTGCTGGTGACCCGTGGCGAGCATGGCATGACCCTGTTGCGCCCTGGTTTCGCTGCCATGCACCTGCCGGCCCGTGCCCGTGAAGTGTTTGACGTGACCGGCGCTGGCGATACCGTTATTTCGACCCTGGCCGCAGCCATTGCGGCCGGTGAAGAGCTGCCTCACGCCGTGGCGCTGGCCAATCTGGCGGCCGGTATTGTGGTCGGCAAGCTGGGTACTGCGGCCATCAGTGCGCCGGAACTGCGCCGGGCGATCCAGCGTTCGGAAGGTTCGGAGCGTGGCGTGCTGAGCCTCGATCAGCTGTTGCTGGCTATCGAGGATGCGCGGGCACACAACGAGAAAATCGTCTTCACCAATGGCTGCTTCGATATCCTGCATGCCGGGCATGTGACCTATCTGGAGCAGGCGCGGGCCCAGGGTGATCGTTTGATCGTTGCGGTCAACGATGATGCTTCGGTAAGCCGTCTCAAAGGCCCTGGGCGCCCGATCAACAGTGTTGACCGGCGCATGGCAGTATTGGCCGGCCTGGGCGCTGTGGACTGGGTGATCAGCTTTCCTGAGGGCACTCCGGAAAACCTGTTGGCTCAGGTCAAGCCGGATGTGCTGGTCAAGGGTGGCGATTACGGGATCGATCAGGTGGTCGGTGCCGATATCGTCGCTGCCTATGGTGGTACGGTGAAAGTGCTGGGGCTGGTTGAAAACAGCTCGACCACGGCAATTGTCGAGAAAATCCGCGGTCAGTAACAGATCGTACAAAACCTGTGGGAGCTGGCTTGCCTGCGATGATGTTACTTGCATCGCAGGCAAGCCAGCTCCCACAAGGTTATTTAGTGGCCCGTTCTGTCACCACTTTCCTGAAGATCTGCCGCGCCTTGCCGGTCAGGCGCTTGAGCCTTGACTCTGGCTTGTGTGGCTCCAGACCTTGCTGCCTGAGCCAATCCTTCCAGCGAATTCGCTCGTCATGCACCACCCAGCCGTCCTGCGGGGCAAAACTCTCGGCCAGGCGCACGCCACGAGTGCTGGCAGGCTGCAGACGGTCCTTGTTCAGGGTGTACAGCTCGGCACAGGGCTGGCCGTCGGTCAGCGGAATCAGGTACAAGTCCGGGCGCTTGCGATCAAGGCGGGCCACCAGTTGATCGCCCTCCAGCCGTTCGTCGACGTGAAACAGGCTCAGGGACCTGGCTTCCTTGGGCACTTCCAGGCGCAGGTCGTAAATAAGTTGCAGCGATGCCGTGGGCAAGTGCACGTAGGTTCGTGGCCTTTCCAGCAAGGGCTGGCTGCCGCAGCTTACGGGCCTGGTCGCACCGGACAGGGGCGTCAGGCGAAAAGGCATGGCTTCGCGGTAATGCAGCGCGCCAGCGTAGGGTGCTGGTAACCACGTTTCATTGAACCGCCCGCTGAGCCAGCCTTCCGGGGTTTCCAGCAAGCACTCCTCGGCTATCTCCTGGACGGCGGTATGCAGTGGCAGGTTGACCTCATGGGCCGGTACATAGCCGGAAATCAGCTTGAGCACCACATCGCCCCGGTCCTGCCTGCGCTGGCGCACCAGCACCCAGTAATCACGACCTTGCCAGTGCAGGGTCAGGCGCACCGATACGCCAAGGTTGGCCAGTTCCAGCGAAAAACGCTCATTATCGGCAACCTTGACCGGTCGGCGTTTTTGCAGGGTCTGGGTGAAATTCAGCGGCATGCCGATGCTTTGATAGCTCAAGCCTTCAGGCGTGGCCTCGACAAACAACGGCAGGGTCTTGAAGTCGCTGGGGTTCTTGCGGATCAGCATGCGCGGCATGTCGGCTCCTCCTTGCGTCGGGGTCGGCCGCATCGGCGGCTTCAGGTTTTACGCAGAACCTGCGCAACAGTCGCCACGTTATGGGCCAAGTGCAGCGGATTGATGGTACCGACAATAGCACTGGCTACCCCGTGATGGCCAAACACCAGCTCGAAGCTGGCGCGCACCGGATCAACCCCCGGGCTCAGGCAAACATGGCCGCTGGCCAGGGCCTTTTTAACCAGAATGGCCTTGCCGTGTGCCGCGGCATAATCGATGACCGGCCGCTCGGCCTGCTCATTGAGGTTGTAGGTGACCATGGCGCAATCGCCGGTTTCCAGGGCTTTGAGCCCGCCCTCAACGGTTTTGCCCGACAGGCCAAAACCGCGGATCTTGCCTTCGCGTTTCAGCTCGGCCAGCGTCTCGTAGACCTCGCACTCGTTGAGAATCGCCAGGTCATTGCCGTCAGAATGCACCAGCACCAGATCGATAAAATCCGTTTCCAGACGTTTCAGGCTGCGTTCCACCGAGAGCCGGGTATGGGCGGCACTGAAGTCATGGCTTGACTGGCCATTGACGAACTCTTCGCCCACTTTGCTGACGATTACCCAGTCCTGACGCTGGCCGCGTAGCAGCGGGCCAAGGCGTTCTTCACTGCGTCCGTAAGCGGGGGCGGTATCGATCAGGTTGATACCCAAGTCGCGGCTGAGCTTGAGCAGCATCCGCGTTTCATCGTCATCCGGGATCTGAAAGCCGCTGGGGTACTTGACCCCCTGGTCGCGGCCCAATTTGACGGTGCCCAGCCCCAGTGGTGAAACCAGCAGGCCGGTACTGCCCAGCGGGCGATGCAGGTCGTGCAGGGTTGGCTGGCTCATGGCAACAGTTGCTCCCAGGCGGTTTTACCCAGCGGCGGACGCGGCAGCGCGGGCAGGGCCGGAACATTGCCCGGCTTGATACCGTCGTGCTCCAGCGCTTGCAGCACGCGGTCCGAGAAGTCCGGCGCCAGTGCCAGCTTGGTTGGCCAGCCCACCAGCAGGCGGCCCTGATCGGCAAGGAAGGCGTTGTCCGGGCGCACCAGCCCCGACTGCGCAGGCTCGGCACGGTTGACCCGCAAGGTGGCCCATTGCGCCTGGCTCAGATCGACCCACGGGAGCAAGTTGCTCAATTCTTTTTTGGCGACGGCGATTTGCTCGGCAGGTTCGCGGGCAACGCCATCGGCTTCGGCGATATCACCGCCCAGGTACCATACCCACTCACCATTGGCGGCCGGGTGGGTGGTCACGGTAATGCGCGGCTTGGGGCCACCGCCCAGGCAGTGGGCGTACAGCGGCTTGAGGCTTGGGCCCTTGACCAGCACCATATGCAGCGGCCGCAGTTGCTGGGCCGGGACGCTGATACCGGCGCTGGCCAGCAGTTCGGCATTGCCGGCACCGGCGCTGAACACGATGCGCTGGGCGTGAATATCGCGTCCGTCGACCCGCAGGCCGATCAATTCGTTGTTTTCCAGCAGGGGTTCGATGGTTTGCCCGGCCAGCAGGCCATCGCCCGCCAACTCGGCCAGGCGTTCGATCAGGCTCGGCACATCGACCACCAGTTCGGCCAGGCGATAGACCTTGCCCTTGAAGCGCGGGTCTTGCAGGGCAGGAGGTAGCTGGTCGCCCTTGACCTGATCAACCCGGCCGCGCACGGCCTTGCTGGCAAAAAAGCTGGTGAGGTTGCCCGCCAGTGTGCCGGGCGACCACAGGTAATGGGCTTCGGAGAGCAGGCGTACGCCGCTCAGATCCAGCTCGCCGTCACCGGCCAGGGCTTCGCGCCAGCGCCGGGGCATATCGGCAATGGCTTCCGAGGCACCGGTCAGCGCACCGTGCAGTGCGTATTTGGCGCCGCCGTGAATGATCCCCTGAGATTTCACACTTTGACCGCCACCCAGGCTTTCGCGCTCGACCACGATCGTGGAAAAACCCTGGCGACGCAGGCGGGCATTGAGCCAGAGGCCGGCAACACCAGCGCCGACAATCAGCACGTCGGTGGAAATAACAGATGGCATGGGCGACCTCAGCGTTTAAAGACAAGGCTGGGAGTATACAGGCTGATCATCAAACTGGCCTTGTCACGGCCACTGTCTTGGCCCGCTCCCACAGAGGGTGAGGGATTTCAGTGCCCTGCTGTTTTCGAGAACAGCTGGATCACCACTACCCCCAATACAATCAGGCCCATGCCGAGCATCGCCGGTACGTCGAGCTTTTGCCCGTAGATAAACAGCGCCGCGATGCTCACCATCACAATCCCCATGCCCGCCCAAACGGCGTAGGCCACACCGACCGGGATGGTGCGTACCACCAGGGTCAGCATCCAGAACGCGGTGGCGTAACCGGCAATGACCAGGATCAGGGGCAATGGTGTGCTGAAGCCCTTGATCGCTTTCATGGAGACGGTTGCAATCACTTCGGCGCAAATGGCAATGGCCAAGTAGTAGTAGGCGTTCATGGTGGAGTCCTGAGTTTGGAGCGTGGCAATTTAACAGCTAGGTATTCTAGTAGTTGTGAAAGTGTGTAGTGCGTTCTGATTGCGACAGGGCAGGGGGAATTCGGTGCCATCATCGTGAATACTTTTTCAAGTAAACTCCGCACCTATGAATAGAACTCTCTACACCTTGCTGTTTCATCTGGGGCTGCCGCTGGTGGCGATTCGCTTGTGGCTGCGGGCGCGCAAGGCGCCAGCCTATGCCAAGCGCATTGGTGAGCGTTTCGCCATAAATCTGCCCGCCCTGCAACCGGGCGGGATCTGGGTACATGCCGTGTCGGTGGGCGAGAGTATTGCGGCGGCGCCGATGATTCGGGCGCTGCTCAAACGTTATCCACAGTTGCCGATTACCGTGACCTGCATGACGCCCACCGGCTCAGAGCGGATCAAGGCCCTGTTCGCCGATGAACCGCGGGTTCAGCATTGCTATTTGCCCTACGATTTGCCGTGGGCGGCGGCGCGGTTTCTGGAGCGGGTCAAGCCTAAACTCGGCGTGATCATGGAAACCGAGTTGTGGCCCAACCATATTCACCAGTGCGCCAAACGCGGTATCCCGGTGGCACTGGCCAATGCGCGGCTGTCGGCCCGCTCGGCCAGAGGCTATGCCCGTTTTGCCGGCCTGACCCGGCCGATGCTGGAAGAAATGAGCCTGATCGCGGTGCAGACCGAGGCCGAAGCTGAGCGCTTTCGTCAATTGGGTGCACGCCCGGAGTGCGTTGAGGTCACGGGTTCGATCAAGTTTGACTTGAGCATTGACCCGCAATTGCTGATCAATGCCCGGGAGTTGCGCGATCAATGGCGGGCGCAGGCGCGGCCGGTGTGGATTGCTGCCAGTACCCATGAGGGCGAAGACGAAATCGTACTGGCAGCCCACCGTCAATTCCTTGCCAATTACCCCGATGCGTTGCTGATTCTGGTGCCGCGCCACCCTGAGCGTTTCAATTCGGTCTTCGAGCTGTGCCAGCGCGAAGGCTTTGCCACTGTGCGCCGTTCCAGCGGCGAACCGGTCATCACGCAGACTCAAGTGCTGCTGGGCGACACCATGGGCGAACTGCTGTTTTTGTATGCCCTGGCAGACAGCGCCTTTGTTGGCGGCAGCCTGGTGCCCAACGGCGGGCACAACCTGCTGGAGCCCGCTGCGCTGGCCAAGCCGGTGCTGAGCGGACCGCATCTGTTCAACTTCCTCGAAATCGCCGCCAAGCTGCGCGAAGCCGGGGCGCTGGAAGAGGTTGATGATGCGCAAGGCCTGGCGGTAGCAGTGCAGCGCCTGTTCGAGTTGCCGCAAGACGCGCAGCGCATGAGCGACGCTGGCCTGCAGGTGATGCAGGCCAATCAGGGCGCCCTGCAGCGATTGCTCGATGGCCTGGCGCGTTTGATCTCGCGCTGAGCCATTGCGCAGGCTGATTACTTCGCCTCATCGCCCAAGGATAGAAACCACAGCTGCGCCAGTTTTTTGCCGATCTGCCCGCGGTGCACATTGACAATGGCTTGCCCGTTTTGCGCATCGGCCAGTTGCGAGTAGTAGCTGAGCCTGCGCTGTGCCCGGGTTTTCAGGTGGGCGACGACGTACTCCCGGGCGGGGGTGTCAGCCGCAGGGTAGTGGAAATGGGCGTACCACAGGGGAGCGCCCTGGCGATCGTTGACTGCGTATTCCTGGATAAAGTCACGACGCTCGCCCTGTAGCTGGATTCGCGGCCCCAGCCTGGCAATTTGCACACGGCGCTGATCAAGCAGGAACTGCAAGTTGCCGTGGGTCGGTGGCAATTCCAGGCTCAGTTGTGTCCGCAGTTCATGGCCTTCTGTGCGCATGCGTCGATAAGCGCTGCGCAAGTTGTCGATCAGGATTTGATCATTGGCCAGGCGGGCGGCTGGGGGTTGAGCCAGCAGGGCGAAGTGCAGCTCGGTGGCCAGTTTGTCGAGCTTGGTGGCCTGCACTGTCAAAATCTCTTCAATTTCCTCGGGGTGCCGGCACAGCGCCTTGTACTGTCTGGCACGGTTCAAGTGCTCTTCAACCTGGTCGAACAGCCTGCGTGCATCGCCTTTAATGACATTCAACGCTCGGCGTTCGATGGGCGATTGCGGGGCCGTTGTCTGAACCACAACCCACTCCTCGCCGTGTTGCGAGTAGGTCGAGAGCAATTGGTTGTTGTAATCGGAACGTACCTCGATGAGCTCAATTGGCCATTCCGTGCCAGGGGCTTTTACCTCGCCGATCAATTTGCCCTTGCCCTGTACATTGATCACTTTGCGTGGTGCCTTGCCTGCGCCTGAAGGGGTTCGCTTGCGCGAACGTCTGCCCGGTTTTGACGGGGGCTTGATCTCTGCTGCCAATTGCATCGTCGCGTCCTGATAGAACTCTTCAAGCAGTTGGCGGAGTTTGTTGAAGTATTCAGGGTCCAGTTCGGCAGCGTTGATGATGGCAAGCCCTTGCACGGCATCCAGGGCCTGGCCGTAATGCTGGACCAGGCTGTCCAGTACCTCAAGGCGTTTGCTGGTGTCGAACTCCAGGGTATTGAGTTCGTTGTGGGTATGGATATGTTCTTTGAGTGGGTCAATCGCATGATCCAGGCTGTTCTCGATCAGCACTCCGGCTGAGGTCTTGGAGCTGGCCAGCTTCAGGCAATCGAGCTGGAAGGCTTTCAGGGTCAGGCTGGTGTGCTCATTTCTGGACAGGACCGAGGTCATGCGCTCGGCGGCGGTAGCACCTGCGGGGCTGAGGTTGTACAGCTGATCGATATAGGTGTTCCTGAGTTCGAGTCGCTGGATGGTGCGTTCGTTGAGGGCTATCTGCTCTTTGATAAATTGCATAAACCCTTCAGGGTTTGCGTCGCTCGCTCTTTCCAGTTCTAGCCCGGGCCTGGAAAACAGTGGCCATTTTTGGAGCAGGGCAACCTGTTCGTTTGCCGAGCGCGCCAAAAACTGGATCAGGTTGTCGAACAGCTTTTGCAGCAACGAAATCACAATCCGCTCATGGAAGGGAACCTGTAGTTCAATCCGCTCTTTGTTGCTCTCAAGCAGTTTTTGGTAAGCGCTTAACTGTTTTTGCAGGGCACCTTCAAATTTCTCTCCCAGTGCTGCGACCTGCTCAGGGGTAAAGCGCGGGTCGTTTTTGGCGTGGATCAAGGCCGACTGGGTAATGTCGACGGCTTTGTGCAGTGGCTCCTCTTGTTTGAAAAAAGCCTGAAGCTCCTCTTCCAGCTGGTTTATCCGGTCTGTTCTCCTTTGCTGGTATTCGGCAATACGCCTGGGAGGCATGCCGCCCAGCAGGCGCAGGCGAAGGTCCAGCGACCAGTTGCCTGCGCTGTCCGACTTCAAGGCAGGGCCCTGACGGGTGGTGTCGGACGCTGAAACGATCATGGCCGCGCCGCTGGGGTCCATATCGACGGGGTACAGGTCCTGATCAATCAGGACATGCCAGCGCTGTTCAAAACGCAACTGCCCTTTGTGCAGGCCGGTGGGCTGTGCGGGGGGCAGGGGTTCCGGTCGTGCCACTTTGAATGTGGCCAGGCGCTGTTTCTGGCTGGGAGTCAGGTGATTGCGGGCGCCGAAAAAGCTGAAGTCCAGCGCGGTACTTTGGCCATTGGGGAATTCACCGGCCAGAGCAACGGTACCCGAGAGTATTTTTGGGGCGGGCGGTTCTGGCCATTGCTGCTCAATACGCGCTGGCGCCAACGGCTTGAGGGCCAGGGGCAGAACGTGCTCGGGCAATGGATGAGGGCGGGGCAAGGCGCTGATGGATTGATGAAAAAGCAGCATGCCAATGTTGAGCAGTACATCGGCTGCAGCCAGTTCCCGGGTCGCCGAGTCATCACTGGCCAATGCTGCAATATCCTGGCTGGCGGCATGGACCAGGCTCAGCAGCCCGCCTGTCAGCATCAGCGGGCGGGGCAGTCCGGGCAGTAACAGCAAGGTGTTGAAAAGCAGATTTGCCCCTTCAAGAAATACCGCCCAGCGACTTTCGCTGTTCGACACAGACTCAGCATCGGCCAGCGCCACCAGGGCTCTGGCATGGTTGCCGTAGAGAAACTGCATCAACTGGCCGTTGCTCAGGTATTGCTGCAACTCGCTGCTGGCGCCGTCGGTTGCAAGCTGCGCGGGCGGTGGAGTTTCAATGGGGGCGGACTCACTGCCCAGGCCAAAGCGCAGGTAATGCGGCTCCTTGATGCCACCGTTGGCGTAGATGGGGCGGTCAATGTCGTCGAGCCAGATCAACAGACTGTCTTGCAGCTCGCCGGGCTCGGCGATGGCCTCCAGCAGTGCTGCGCGAGTAGGGAACTGAAGCAGTGACGGGCTGTAGAGCGGTCGGTACAACAGGTGCGGGCCGACCTCTGTATCGTCGGCTTCAATGAGGTACATATTGCTGACGATGTCGGGCGCGGCCCCTGGCTGACGCACCAGCGCCAGGTGCCTGATGATCACGGCGGTGTCGTTGACCCGGCGGCCAGTCTCGCCGGGTTGCACCAGCGCCGCTACATAGCGTGCACCGAGTGCTGTCACGCCGTTCTCCTGCTTGAGCGCTGACTCCAGTGCTTGCAGAGGCAGTTGTACGCGGGTGTGCTGGGCGAACAGTTTTTCCCTCGCTCGGGCGTCAGCGGTATTGCCCAGCAATACGCTCTCGACCCGCTCAGGGTAAGCCTTGCCGATATTGGCCTGCTCGATCAAGCCGCCGCGCCGGGTAATGTATTCGGGGGTCAGCCAGGTGGGCAGGTTCAGGTCAAGGCGGTGGCGCAGGGTTAATGGGCCTTTGGGCATGCCGAGCAGGTTTTTCACGGCCAGCTCGGTCAGGCTCATGGTAAGTGGCTCCACAATACCGACGGTATCCGGCAGGCCGGTCACGACAAGAAATGTCAGCTCAATATCATCGGGGTGCAGTATTTCATCGCCAGAGTGAGCGAGGGTGTCCTGCGCGAAGCGTTGCTGGTCGAACAGCAGGATTTGCTGCAATACATCGCCAGCATAGGAATGGATATCGGACAGGCCCCAAAGCCAGGTTCTCCCCTTGTTGAGGGTTTTGACCCCAGACAAGGCAAGACTGTATTGGCGATAGAGTGCCTGGTCTGTCGGGCTTGCGTTTGTCAGCCAGTCGGGCAGGTGATTTTTCAGGGCTTGCAGGGTGTCGACGTTGGCGTTGGGCGCTTCGACGAAAAAATCAGCCGGGTCGGTTATCTTCAGATACACCGCTTGCAGCGCTCGCCAGCCAATGCTGGCGGGCAGTTTCAGCAAGCGCAGATCCGCCAACTGCTGGTTCAGGATGGTCGCGGCACAGGCGTCAAACGCATTGCCCTCCAGCTCGAAGCGTTCAAGGTGAATTTCCTCAACGCTATATTGCTGGTGCACTTGAGCGGTCAAGCTCTGGCTGAGTGCATCCATGTCCTTGAACAGACGCGTGGCGCCGCCCGGTTTGTACTCCAGCAGTTGCTCGGCGTTGGCAAATACGATGCTTGAGTTGAGCCTGGAATGAGGCTGGCCTGCGCTCATCAGGGTGAATTTTAGCCAGTAGGCGCGCACGGCACCCTCACCGTATTCGCGGATGCGCTCTTCGCGTTCAGGGAAGTTGATGACCTGGTAAAGCGCTGCGCGAGCGGCATCTGTCAGGTCGGGCTGTTGAAGGGCGCTGATGCTCAGGGTGTCCTTGAGCACATCACTGAGCCACTGCCAGCGATTGCCGCCGCTGCCCGAGTCCTGGCCCCAAAAGGCGGTCAGCGCATTCTCCAGGCCAATGGGCAAGCGCCAGGTCAACTCCTTGACCAGTTTCTCGATGATTTTCATATCCAGCTCACCCTCAGGGACGGTGAGCCAGTCAGGTGCGTTTTCGGTGAGGTAATAGGCCTGGCCGTTGACCGGGCTGAGGTTCAGTTCGGCACCGGTGCCCAGGTAATCGGTCACACGCGTCATCAATGGCTGCAGTGCCCAGCCGCCTTGTGGGTAAGGCACGGCCAGCCGAGTGCGGTTGAGGTCGATTGTCAGCGAGGGATATTGCTGGGCGATGGCCTCGACGAGCATTTGCCGGGCAACGGATTCGAGGGAAGGAGGGTTGGCGAACTGCGCCCTGACGGCATTTTCGGCAGGGATCAGGGGCATTGCCGGTGAAGCTGTTGAGGTGACTGTAGGCATGGGCGTTCCTGTAGTGAGTACCAGAGGTCAAACGACCGATGTCGTATTAACCTCTGGTGCTCTCAAGGAACGGTGGTAGCGGGATATTGCTTAACGCTTCAATTGCCTGGCGAGCGCATATTGGCTTCGGCCGCTTTGGCCAGGTCCGGTGGCAGGAAGTCCTTGTCCGGGTTGTAGTCGGCCTTGAGGTAGCGCGACAGTGCTTCCAGGTCGCCCGGGTTCAGGGTGCCTGCCGCCTGCTTGAGGCGCAGGTTGTCGAGGATGTAGTCGTAGCGGCTGTTGTTGTAGTCGCGCACCGAGTTGTACAGCTGGCGCTGGGCGTCGAGCACGTCAACGATATTGCGTGTGCCGACCTGATAGCCGATTTCCGTGGCTTCCAATGCGCTCTGGTTGGAGATGATCGACTGTTTGCGTGCCGATACCTGCTCTACGTCGGTGTTTACTGCGCGGTGCAGGTTGCGGGTGTTCTCGACCACCTGGCGGCGCAGGGCTTCACGTTGCTGCTCGGTCTGGTCCAGGCGCGAGTAGGATTCGCGCACTTGCGAACTGGTCAGGCCGCCGCTGTAGATCGGGATATTCAACTGCACGCCAATGCTGCGCTGCGAGACGTCGCCGCCATAACGCTGGTTGAGGGCGTTGGGGTTGCTCAGGCCAAAGGCATCGTTGTCCCCGGTCTTGTACTGCGCCACGGCATCAAGGGTTGGAGCGTGGCCAGCCTTGCGCTGCTTGAGGGTTTCTTCGGCGGCGCTCACCGCGTAGTTGCTGGCTAGCAGGTTGAGGTTCTGCTGCGCGGCGGTGTCGACCCATGACTTGGCGTCATTGGGCATTGGCGGCAGGATCGGCAGGGTATGGCGCATGCCTTCGATCGAGTTGTACTGGCGGTTGGTCAGGGTGACCAGGGACTCGAAGGCATCTTCGACCTGACGCTGGGCCAGCATCCGGTTGGCCCGGGCGGTGTCATAGCTGGCCTGGGATTGCAGTACGTCGGTCTTGTCCGACAGACCCACGTCAAAGCGTTCGCGGGACTGGTCCAGCTGGCGCTTGAAGGCGGCTTCTTCGGCCTTGGTGGCAGCCAGGGTGTCCTGGGCGCGCAGTACCGAGAAATAGGCATTGGCGCTTTGCAGGATCAGATTCTGCTCGGTGGCCGAGAGTTGCAGCGCGGCCTGTTCGTTGACCGATTCGGCGGCTTTCAACTGGAACCAGCGATCAATCCGGAAAATCGGCTGCGCCAGGGTGGCCTGATACACCATCGCGCTGCGGGTGGTGGTCAGCGACGGCTGGTCGATGGCGGTGCGCACATTACTCGACTCGGCACCGCCGGACAGGTTGGGCAGCAAACCGGCACGGGCCTGAGGTACCACTTCCTTTTGCGCCTCGTAACCGGCGCGGGCAGCAGCCAGGTCGGCGTTGTTGTCGACGGCTTCGTGATAAACGCTGACCAGGCCGTTCTGGTTGGACAGCGGAGCGGTGGTATCCAGAGCCATTGCGCTGGTCGCCCAAGACACGGCTATTGCCAGTGATAGTTTGCGCAACATGAGCGATCCCTAGTTCAAGAATGCGAAAAATGAAAGCCCGAGTCCGACTCGCGGTTTCAAGAAGTAGCGAGTGTAGTAGTGGTGGCACCTTGCAACAATGCCGTTTTTGCGCCTTTTATCACGTCATCGATTGTGGGGTTGGCGTTCTGCCTCACTCTTCTCTAGACTGGGCGCGTTCTTGTCGGGGTGCCTTGCTATGAGGCTGAGATCGAATAATTTCGGATCCCGTTGAACCTGATCAGGTTAACGCCTGCGTAGGGAACAAGATTTCTCGTCTCCCGGCGAGTCCTCTTGAGTGCCGTCCGGGATCGATTGGTCAAAAAATGATCAGTCGTTCGAGGTCGTCACTCAGCACCCAGTCCTTGGGTGCATCCGTACATTTTTCAGGTTCTCCCTCCGACAATCCGCCTGGATGCAGTCTGGAGAGCCGTGATGAGTACAAAACCAAAAAACGCGATCAATCTCAGTGATTCGGCCAAGGTCGATGAGCAGTCGGTCAAGCCGTTTACCCGCTCGCAAAAAGTCTACGTACAGGGTTCGCGCCCGGACATTCTGGTGCCGATGCGTGAAGTCAGCCTGGATGTCACACCGACCGATTTTGGCGGCGAAGTGAACGCTCCGGTATTGATCTACGACACTTCGGGCCCGTATACCGACCCGTCTGTCCAGATTGACGTGCGCAAAGGTCTGGGCGATGTGCGCTCGGCGTGGATCGACGACCGTGCTGACACCGAGCGCCTGCCGGGCCTGAGTTCGAACTTCGGGCAAATGCGCCTGGACGATGCAGAGCTGACCAAGCTGCGTTTTGCCCATGTGAAAAACCCGCGCCGGGCCAAGGCCGGGGCCAACGTCACCCAGATGCACTATGCGCGTCAGGGCATCATTACCGCCGAGATGGAATACGTCGCCATCCGCGAAAACATGAAGCTGCAGGAAGCCCGCGCTGCCGGTCTGCTTGATCAGCAGCACCCGGGCCATAGCTTCGGCGCCAGTATCCCGAAAGAAATCACCGCCGAATTCGTGCGCGAAGAAATCGCCCGCGGTCGCGCCATTATCCCGGCCAACATCAACCACGTTGAGCTGGAACCGATGATCATCGGCCGCAACTTCCTGGTGAAGATCAACGGCAATATCGGCAACAGTGCGCTGGGTTCTTCGATTGAAGAAGAAGTGGCCAAGCTGACCTGGGGTATCCGCTGGGGTTCGGACACGGTCATGGACCTGTCCACCGGCAAGCATATCCACGAAACCCGCGAGTGGATCATCCGCAACTCGCCGGTGCCGATCGGTACCGTGCCGATTTATCAGGCGCTGGAGAAGGTCAACGGCGCGGCCGAAGACCTGACCTGGGAGCTGTTCCGCGACACCCTGATCGAACAGGCCGAGCAGGGCGTCGACTACTTCACCATCCACGCCGGTGTGTTGCTGCGCTATGTACCGCTGACCGCCAAGCGCGTGACCGGTATTGTCTCCCGTGGCGGTTCGATCATGGCCAAGTGGTGCCTGGCGCACCATAAAGAGAACTTCCTCTACACCCATTTCGACGAAATCTGCGAAATCATGAAGGCCTACGACGTCAGCTTCTCGCTGGGTGATGGCCTGCGTCCGGGCTCGATTGCCGACGCCAACGACGCCGCACAGTTCGGTGAGCTGGAAACCTTGGGCGAACTGACCAAGATCGCCTGGAAGCATGACGTGCAATGCATGATCGAAGGCCCCGGCCATGTGCCGATGCAATTGATCAAAGAGAACATGGACAAGCAGCTGGAATGCTGCGACGAAGCACCGTTCTATACCCTCGGCCCGCTGACTACCGACATTGCCCCGGGTTACGACCACATCACTTCGGGTATCGGCGCGGCGATGATCGGCTGGTTCGGTTGCGCCATGCTTTGCTATGTAACGCCCAAGGAGCACCTGGGCTTGCCGAACAAGGATGACGTCAAGACCGGGATCATCACCTATAAGATCGCGGCCCATGCTGCCGACCTGGCCAAGGGCCATCCTGGTGCACAGATTCGCGATAACGCCTTGAGCAAGGCGCGGTTCGAGTTCCGTTGGGAAGACCAGTTCAACCTCGGCCTGGACCCTGACACTGCGCGTTCGTACCACGACGAAACCCTGCCCAAGGACTCGGCCAAGGTCGCGCATTTCTGTTCCATGTGCGGGCCGAAATTCTGCTCGATGAAAATCACCCAGGAAGTGCGCATCTACGCCGCCAACCAGCGCATCGATGCCATCGACGTGGATGTAGCCAAGGGCCTTGCCGAGCAGGCCGAGCGCTTCAAGCAGGAAGGCAGTCAGCTGTACAAGAAAGTGTGATGTAAGCAGTTCCCTTGTGGGAGCGGGCTTGCTCGCGATGCAGACGATGCGGTCCTTCAATAAAGCCGTATCGACCCAATCGCGAGCAAGTCGAATCGTCGCACCGCCGCTCCCACAGGGTTTTTGGGCGCCTTTATCTTCCTTGAGACTCACTCCAATTGAACACACCCGGCACTTACTCCCCCGACCTTGCTGTCCCTCTGGACCGGCGTGCGTTCGGCGGTCGCGATCTGTTTTCCTTGTGGTTCTCCCTCGGCATTGGCCTGATGGTGTTGCAGACCGGCGCATTGCTTGCGCCGGGGCTGGGGCTTTCTGGTTCTCTGCTGGCAATTTTTCTCGGCACGCTGGTGGGCGTGTCGCTGCTGGCTTCGGTCGGCGTGATAGGCAGCGATACTGGCCTGTCATCGATGGCCGCACTCAAGCTCAGCCTTGGCAGTCGCGGTGCAATGCTCCCGGCCATGCTCAACGTGTTACAACTGATCGGCTGGGGTTCGTTTGAAATCATCGTGATGCGTGACGCCGCCAGCCTGCTCGGCGCCCGTGCTTTCAGCGAAGGCAGCCCGTTGAGCAATCCCTTGCTATGGACCCTGTTTTTCGGTGCCCTGGCCACTTTGCTGGCGGTCAGCGGGCCCTTGACCTTTGTGCGCAAGGTGTTGCGCAAATGGGGCATCTGGTTGCTGCTGGCGGCCTGTCTCTGGCTGACCTGGAACCTGTTCGCCAAGGCCGACCTGCCTGCTCTGTGGGCACAAAAGGGCGATGGTTCTCTGCCGTTTGCGGTGGGTTTTGATATTGCCATTGCGATGCCGTTGTCGTGGTTGCCGCTGATCGCCGATTACTCACGCTTCGGCAAGCGCGCCAAAAGCGTGTTTGGCGGTACGGCGCTGGGCTTCTTTATTGGCAATTTCTGGCTGATGAGTCTGGGCGTAGCCTACACCCTGGCGTTTGCGCCAAGCGGTGAGGTCAATGCGCTGCTGTTGGCGCTGGCAGGTGCAGGGCTGGGGATTCCGCTGCTGCTGATCTTGCTCGACGAGTCGGAGAACGCATTCGCGGATATTCACTCGGCGGCGGTGTCGGGCGGGATTTTGCTGCGTTTGAAGGTCGAACATCTGGCTTTGGCCATTGGTGTGATCTGCACCCTGATCGCCTGCTTTGCGCCGCTGGCGCAGTACCAGAACTTTCTGTTGCTGATCGGCTCGGTGTTTGCGCCCTTGTTTGGTGTAGTGCTGGTGGATCACTTTATCCTGCGCAAACGCAGTGCACGGGTGGCGCCGGGTTTGTTCCGCTGGCCGACCTTGCTGGCCTGGTTGGGTGGAGTGATGACCTATCACCTGCTGGCGAACTTGCTGCCGGATATGGGCGCGACGTTGCCGGCGTTGCTGCTGGCGGGGTTATTGCAGTGGGTGGCAGGGCGCTCAAAAGCGGTTGCATGATCTTGTGGGAGCGGGCTTGCCCGCGATAGCTGCAACTCGGTTGTCCAGATGCACCGAGCTGCCTGCATCGCGAGCAAGCCCGCTCCCACGGAAGATGGGGTGATTACCCGCGGCCCGGGAACCACTCAGGCTTCAGAATCCCGTTCAAGCGCGAGTACGGAATCTTCAGTTCAACATGCCCTTCAGAGTACGGCGCAATGCTGTACACGTCGTACTTGAGGACTACGTTGTCCTTGAGCAGCGCTACGTTCGGGGTCTTCTCGAACGGCCAGTTTTTGACGAACTCCGGATCGCTGGCGTAATGGCTGCTGATCAACCAGTTGTTGTGCGCCACTTTGGCAGCGCCCCAAAAGGCCTGCTCCTGACCCGGCAACAGCATGTCCTGCAAGGTCACTTCTTTCTGGTCCTTGCGTGAGTAGTTGATAAAACCACGCCCCGGCATGCCATGGGCACCACCGGTATCCAGGTAGCTGGACAGCTCGATAATCACCAGGCCGTCATGCTGCTCGCGTACCTTGGCTTGCAAATAAGTACTGTTGCGGCTGTCGGCGGTACGCAGGAACTGTTCGCGGTACGCGTTGAGCGATGGCGCCAATTTGTCCTCAGGAGAGTTGAGGGTCATTTTCAGCAGGCGGTTTTCGATCAGTGCGTCGAGCTTGGGCGCGTCGGCAAAGTGCAGGGTGTCGATATTCACCAGCGGGCAATCCTGCCCGGTGCAACCGGCCTTGACCTGCTCGGAAGCGTCATTGGTAAACACCAGCGGCTTTTGCACCGCAGGCTGGAACACGCTTTGGCAAGCGCCCAGGGTCAGGGCGATGCAAGTCATGGAGGCAAACTTTAAAAGCGACATGGTCGTCCTTCATCGTCGAAAGAATGGGAAATGGATGGTGGTTCGACTGCCAGCATGGGCATCGGTTCGCCACTAAGCTTACATAGGAGCAATTAGAGTTGTTTTGCAGGCGATCCGTCTATCCCCACGTTATAAAAGAGGCTGCATCCGCAGTCGCAGGCGCGTTAGGATGCGCGATGCCGAGGGTCCGCCCACGGTGAAATTCGCCAGCTAGGGGTTTGCAATGACTGACATCACCAAGGCCACGCCAAGCGCCGTTGAGATCGTAAAGCGCGAGAACGGTTATCAGGGTTTTTACAAACTTGATCGCGTGCACCTGCGCCATGAGCTGTTTGCCGGTGGCATGAGCCGTGAGATCAGTCGTGAAGTATTTGTGCGCCATGATGCAGTCTGCGTACTGCCCTATGATCCGCAGCGCGATGAAGTGGTACTGATCGAGCAGTTTCGCGTCGGTGCCCTGGGCAAGAGCGAAACCCCCTGGCTGATCGAACTGGTCGCCGGGCTGATCGACAAGGCCGAAGTGCCCGAAGAAGTCGCCCACCGTGAAGGCGAAGAAGAGGCTGGAGTGACGTTCTCGTCCTTGTGGCCCATCACCCGCTATTTCCCGTCGCCGGGTGGCAGCACCGAGTTTGTCCATTTGTTCCTGGGGCGTTGCAGCACCGTGGGTATTGGGGGCTTGCATGGTCTGGAGGAAGAGGCAGAAGATATTCGTGTAACGGTATGGGCGTACGAAGATGCGCTGCAAGCAGTACGTGATGGGCGTATTTCCAATGCAGCGAGCATTATTGCCCTGCAATGGCTGGCGCTTAATCGCGCTGAAGTGAGGGGGTTATGGTCGTAAATGGGGTTCGCGATCGTTATCGGGTCGATCTGATCGGGCTGCAGGCCGCTTGCGAGGCCAACTATGCCCGGCTGATGCGCTTGCTGCCCGAAATGCGCGAGCAACCCGGCCCGCGTCAGATCGCCGTGACCCAGGGTGATCAGATGCTGGGCGTGCTGACGCTGGAGGTGATCCTCGATTGCCCGTACACCAGCACCCTGCGGGTCAGCCAGCAACACAGCTTGCCGTGGTTGCCGGTGCCGCAGTTGCAGGTTCAGGTGTATCACGACGCGCGCATGGCAGAAGTAGTCGCAGCCGAGCATGCCCGGCGTTTTCGCAGCATCTATCCTTACCCCAATATCGCCATGCACCAGCCTGACGAAAAAGCCCAGCTCAATGTATTTCTGGGTGAATGGCTGAGCCATTGTCTGGCCTGTGGCCATGAATACGCAGAAGTACGCTAGCCTTTAAATAATATCTGTGAGAGCTGGCTTGCCAGCGATGCGGGCAGCGCGGTTTGTCAGTTGTGATGCCGCGCGGATGCAATCGCCGGCAAGCCAGCTCCCACAGGTGTGCATTCCTTGTCATAATTGCGCCATTCATTGACCCTCGCCGGGAGAGCTCCCTTGCCGAATGTGCCCACGCTGACCAGCGAAGATCCGGTGCTGCTGGTGCAGCTCTCTGACAGCCATCTGTTTGCTGATGCAGATGGCTCGCTACTGGGGCTCAATACTGCACAAAGCCTGCAACAGGTGATCGATCTGGTGCGCGCCGAGCAGCCGCATATAGACGGCCTGCTGGCCACTGGGGATTTGACCCAGGACGCCAGCGTCGAGGCTTATCAGCGTTTTCGCAGCCTGACCGCGCCGTTGGCAGCTTGCGCCCGCTGGATCCCCGGCAATCACGATCAGCTTGCGCAGATGGGTGAAGCCGCCGTGCAGAGCCGTCTGCTGGAGCCGGTGATGGATATCGGCAATTGGCGCATCACCCTGCTCAACTCGGCGGTTCCCCATTCCACCCCCGGTTATCTGCAAGACGACCAATTGCAGCTGCTGGCACAATCCTTGAGTGAGGCTCCTGATCGCCATCACCTGATCTGCCTGCATCACCATCCGGTGTCAGTGGGCTGTGAATGGCTGGAGCCGATTGGTCTGCGCAATGCCAAGGAGTTCTGGTCGGTGATGGATCGTTATCCACAGGCCCGGGCGGTGCTGTGGGGGCATATACATCAGCCGTTCGATCAGCAGCGCAATGGCGTACGGCTGCTGGCATCACCCTCGACCTGCATTCAGTTCGCGGTCGCCAGCCCCGACTTCAAGGTCAGCAATGAGGCGCCTGGCTATCGCTGGTTGCGCCTGCAGCCCGATGGCACCTTGCAAACCGGTGTATCGCGCCTGGCGGATTTTGTGTTTGAGCCGGATTACAGCGCCAACAATTACTGAAATATCTTGATGCGAGTCATTACCCCTGAGTCAGGCTAAACTGCGCGTCTTTATTGATGCTGTGTTCAGCTTAATGTGCCATCGGGGGTCATCGCATGTCGGGTTCCATCTTGTATATCCACGGGTTCAACAGTGCCCCAGAGTCCAAGAAGGCCACACAGTTGACCTCGGTGATGCAGCGCATCGGCCTTGGCGGGCAACTGCGGGTGCCGGCCTTGCACCATCATCCGCGTCAAGCCATCGCCCAGTTGCAGGCCGCAATCAGCGAGCTGGGCCGCCCATTGCTGGTCGGCAGCTCGCTCGGCGGCTACTATGCGACCTGGTTGGCCGAGCAACATGGCCTCAAGGCCTTGCTGGTCAACCCGGCCGTCAGCCCGCATCGCAAGTTCGACGGCTACCTGGGTACGCAAACCAATCACTACAGCGGCCAGACCTGGGAACTGACCCTCGATCATGTTCATGCCCTGGCCGATCTGGAAGTACCAGCACCCGAAGACCCGCAGCGGTATCAGGTGTGGTTGCAGACAGGCGATGAAACCCTGGACTACCGCTACGCTGAACAGTATTACGCGGCGTGTGACGTGCGGGTTCAGGCAGGCGGAGATCACAGTTATCAAGGTTTCGCCCAACAATTGCCCGAACTGTTGAGTTTTGCAGGGATTGGCGCCGAACAGTTTCAAACCATCGACTTTGCGGCCCTTTAAGGCGCCCGTCGAATGGCCCTTATTTTTCACTTACGACTAACGACGAGACCCTATGGCCACTCCCAGCGCTAGCTCTTATAACGCCGACGCCATCGAAGTCCTCTCGGGCCTCGACCCGGTGCGCAAACGCCCCGGCATGTACACCGACACCAGCCGGCCCAACCACCTGGCCCAGGAGGTCATCGACAACAGTGTCGATGAAGCCCTGGCCGGTCACGCCAAGTCGGTCAATGTCATCCTGCACGCCGATCACTCGCTGGAAGTCAGCGATGACGGGCGCGGCATGCCGGTGGATATCCACCCGGAAGAGGGCGTGCCCGGCGTCGAGCTGATCCTCACCAAGCTCCACGCGGGCGGCAAGTTCTCCAACAAGAACTACCAGTTCTCCGGCGGCCTGCACGGCGTGGGGATTTCGGTGGTCAACGCGCTGTCGACGCTGGTACGGGTCAAGGTCAAGCGTGACGGCAACGAATACCAGATGACCTTTGCCGATGGCTATAAAGCCACCGACCTGGAAATCATCGGCACCGTGGGCAAGCGCAATACCGGCACCAGCGTGTACTTCGCGCCGGACCCCAAATATTTCGATTCGCCCAAGTTTTCCGTCAGCCGCCTCAAGCACGTGCTCAAGGCCAAGGCCGTACTGTGCCCGGGCTTGTTGGTCACCTTTGAAGACAAGAACAGCGGCGAAAAGGTCGAGTGGCATTACGAAGACGGCCTGCGCTCGTATCTGGTGGATGCGGTCAGCGAATTCGAGCGCCTGCCGGATGAGCCGTTCTGCGGCAGCCTGGCCGGTAACAAAGAAGCCATCGACTGGGCTTTGCTGTGGCTGCCAGAAGGCGGTGACAGCGTTCAGGAAAGCTACGTCAACCTGATCCCCACGGCCCAGGGCGGTACTCACGTCAACGGTCTGCGTCAGGGCCTGCTCGATGCCATGCGCGAGTTCTGCGAGTTCCGCAGCCTGCTGCCCCGTGGCGTGAAGTTGGCCCCCGAAGACGTGTGGGAACGCATTGCCTTCGTGCTGTCGATGAAAATGCAGGAGCCGCAGTTCTCCGGCCAGACCAAAGAGCGTCTGTCTTCCCGTGAAGCAGCAGCCTTTGTATCGGGTGTGATCAAGGACTCCTTCAGCCTGTGGCTCAATGCCAACCCAGAGTTGGGCATGCAACTGGCTGAACTGGCGATCAACAACGCCGGGCGCAGGCTCAAGGCCAGTAAAAAGGTCGAGCGCAAGCGCATTACCCAAGGCCCGGCACTACCGGGCAAACTGGCGGACTGTGCCGGGCAGGACCCGATGCGCTCCGAGCTGTTTCTGGTGGAAGGTGATTCCGCCGGTGGTTCGGCCAAGCAGGCGCGGGACAAGGAGTTCCAGGCGATCCTGCCGCTGCGCGGCAAGATCCTCAACACCTGGGAAGTGGACGGCAGCGAAGTCCTGGCCAGCCAGGAAGTGCACAACATTGCCGTGGCCATCGGTGTCGACCCCGGGGCAGCGGACATGAGTCAGTTGCGTTACGGCAAGATCTGCATCCTTGCCGACGCCGACTCCGACGGTCTGCACATTGCTACCTTGCTGTGTGCCTTGTTTGTGCAGCACTTCCGCCCGCTGGTGGATGCCGGTCATGTGTATGTCGCCATGCCTCCGCTGTACCGTATCGACCTGGGCAAGGAGATCTTCTACGCCCTGGACGAAGCCGAGCGTGACGGCATCCTCGATCGCCTGGTGGCCGAGAAAAAACGCGGCAAGCCACAGGTCACGCGATTTAAAGGTCTGGGTGAGATGAACCCGCCGCAGTTGCGCGAAACCACGATGGACCCAAACACCCGTCGTCTGGTCCAGCTTACGCTTGAAGACTTCGCGGCCACCTCGGAAATGATGGATATGCTGCTGGCGAAAAAACGTGCCGGTGATCGCAAGGCATGGCTCGAATCCAAAGGCAACCTGGCGCAGGTGCTGGCCTGATGCGCAGTGCCTTGTTGGGCGTGCTCTGTCTGGGTGCTGCGCCGGTTATGGCCAATACCTGGCCAGAACTGGCGTTGCAGTCAGAGCATTCCGTAGAAGGCATGCGTGGTGGCAATCTGTCGGGCCTGGCGTTGTGTTCGGGTGAACTGTGGGCGGTGTCCGATCGTGATGATGATCAGATTTACCGCCTCGATCAGAGCTCTATCCCTTGGCATGCCGAGGCCCTGAGCATCGAGGTGCCGCCTGCGCCAAAAAGTGGTTTGCCTTGGGGCGTACGCATGATGGGTAAAGCCATCAGCCCGTTGCGTGGCGGTGATCTGGATTTCGAGGGCATTAGCTGCGACGACGCGGGTAACCGTTATGTGGTCAGCGAAGCCCATGCCGCGGTGCTGCAGGTTCCGCTGACAGGCGCCCCTGCCTGGCTCAAGATCGGCCCGGCGCTGGTGCGTCAGGCCCGGGCCAGTGGCATGTTGCTGCATTTCAATGCGTTGTTTGAAGGCATTGCCGTCAACCCGCAGGGTAACCAGATCTGGCTGGCGGCAGAGCGTGAACGTCGCGGTTTGCTGACCATCCGCAAAAAACAAAGCGTGTGGGACTGCGAGAACGGTTGTGTATTGATGAGCGAAGGCGGCCTTGAACAACCGCCGCCGCAACTCAAGGCCAAGGCTCAGCAAAAGGATTTCGCCGATCTGGCGTTGTTCGAGGGCAAGCTGTTTACCCTTGAGCGCATGGCCTACCGCATTTGCCGTCGTACCCCGAGCACCGGTGAAGTCGAGCGCTGCTGGTCGTTTGCCAATGATGCCTTGACCGAAGGTCGGCGTTATAACAGCGGTTATGGCAATGCTGAAGCCTTGAGCCTGGATGCCAAGGGCGCCTGGATCGGTGTCGACAACGGCAACCATGTACGCGCTGATCACGAGAAACGCCCCATCGTCTGGCGCTTTGTTGCCCCGCAAGGTGGCTGGAGTGCCAAATCATGAGCCAGCAAGCACCGGGAAAAGGCATGGGGCGTATCTTTATGATCGTGGCCTGGTGCGCCGGGCTGTATCTGGCTGCGCAATTTTTCGGGCGTTGGGAAGAGCGTCAGGCCAACCCTAATACTGAAGTCACCTCGCAGCAAGGCGAGGGTTTTATCGAAGTCAAACTGCTCGGTAACGCGCAGGGCCATTTCGTTGCCAGCGGCCGGATCAACAACGTGCCGGTGGAGTTTTTGCTGGATACCGGCGCCACTGATGTGGCGGTGCCGATGGATCTGGCCCGGCAACTGGCATTGCCCAAGGGCATGCCCGTGACCCTGAACACCGCCAACGGTCGCACCCAGGGCTATCAGACCCGTATCGACCGCCTGCAACTGGGCGCCATTGTGCTGCGCGACGTGCGTGCAGTGGCGGCTCCGGGGCTTGAAGGCGAGCAGGTGCTGCTGGGCATGAGTGCGCTGAACAAACTTGAATTTACCCAGCGCGGCGGCACCATGCTGCTGCGCCAGACAACGAACTGAATGAGGTCCGCATGAGCGACTCCCTTGATCTCAGCCTGGACGGCGTAGAACGCCGGTCACTGGCCGACTTCACAGAACAGGCCTACCTCAACTACTCCATGTACGTAATCATGGACCGGGCTTTGCCGCATATCGGCGACGGCCTCAAGCCCGTACAGCGGCGTATTGTCTACGCCATGAGCGAGTTGGGGCTGGACGCTGACTCCAAGCACAAGAAATCGGCGCGTACCGTCGGTGACGTACTCGGCAAGTTCCACCCCCACGGCGACTCGGCGTGCTACGAAGCCATGGTGCTGATGGCCCAGCCGTTCAGCTACCGCTACACCCTGGTCGACGGTCAGGGCAACTGGGGTGCACCGGATGATCCCAAGTCATTCGCGGCCATGCGTTACACCGAAGCGCGCTTGTCACGTTATTCCGAAGTGCTGCTCAGCGAACTGGGCCAGGGCACGGCGGACTGGGTACCGAACTTTGACGGTACCCTCGACGAACCTGCGGTATTGCCGGCACGTTTGCCGAATATCCTGCTCAATGGCACCACCGGCATCGCCGTGGGCATGGCCACTGACGTACCGCCGCACAACCTGCGTGAAGTGGCTGCGGCCTGCGTACGACTGCTCGACGAGCCCAAGGCCACGGTCGAGCAACTGTGTGAGCATATTCAAGGTCCGGACTACCCGACTGAAGCCGAAATCATCACCCCGCGTGCCGATCTGCTGAAGATCTATCAGACCGGTCGTGGCTCGGTGCGCATGCGTGCGGTTTATCACATCGAAGATGGTGACATCGTGGTCACCGCGCTGCCCCATCAGGTTTCGGGCGCCAAAGTACTGGAGCAGATCGCTGCGCTGATGCAGGCCAAACCGACCAAGCTGGCCATGGTCACCGACCTGCGCGACGAATCCGACCACGAAAACCCGTGCCGTATCGTGATCATCCCGCGCAACAACAAGGTCGATCTCG
The DNA here is from genome assembly GCF_055408445.1 of Pseudomonas sp. B414. Lineage (NCBI taxonomy): Bacteria > Pseudomonadati > Pseudomonadota > Gammaproteobacteria > Pseudomonadales > Pseudomonadaceae > Pseudomonas > Pseudomonas sp. B414. The sequence goes on from NZ_JBUZTQ010000003.1 coordinate 107,765, forward strand.
ACGAGCTGATGCAGCATCTGTTCGCCGTGACCGAGCTTGAGTCCACGTTCCGGGTCAATATCAATATCATTGGCCTGGACGGCAAGCCGCAGCTGAAAAACCTGCGCGCCCTGCTGGTGGAATGGCTGGAGTTCCGGGTCAACACCGTGCGCCGCCGTTTGCAGTTCCGCCTCGATAAAGTCGAGCGTCGCCTGCACCTGTTGGACGGTTTGCTCACCGCTTACCTGAACCTCGATGAAGTTATCCACATCATTCGTACCGAGGAACACCCCAAGGCCGAGCTGATTGCACGTTTCGCGCTGACGGAAACCCAGGCCGACTATATCCTCGATACGCGGTTGCGCCAGCTGGCCCGCCTGGAAGAGATGAAGCTGCGCGACGAACAGGATGCGCTGCGTAAAGAACAAGCCAAGCTGCAAACCTTGTTGGGCAGCGAAGCCAAGCTGAAAAAGCTGGTGCGCACCGAGTTGCTGGCCGATGCCCAAACCTACGGCGACGACCGTCGCTCACCAATCGTGGCCCGTGCAGAGGCCAAAGCCCTGTCGGAAAACGAGCTGGTGCCGACTGAAGCAGTCACGGTTGTTCTGTCTGAAAAAGGCTGGGTACGTTGCGGTAAAGGTCACGACCTGGACGCCACCGGTTTGTCCTATAAAGCGGGGGATGGCTATAAAACTGCCGCTGCCGGGCGCTCCAACCAGTTTGCGGTGTTTATTGATTCTACGGGGCGCAGCTATTCGGTGGCCGCGCATACCTTGCCTTCGGCCCGTGGCCAGGGTGAACCGTTGACCGGTCGCCTGACCCCACCGCCGGGCGCGACCTTTGAGTGCGTGCTGTTGCCCGATGACGATGCGCTGTACGTGATCGCTTCCGACGCCGGTTATGGTTTTGTGGTCAAGGGTGAAGACCTGCAGGCCAAGAACAAGGCCGGTAAAGCATTGCTCAGCTTGCCTAAAGGCGCGCAAGTGATGCAGCCGCGGCCGGTGTCCGATCGCGAGCATAACTGGCTGGCAGCGGTGACCACCGAAGGCCGCCTGCTGATCTTCAAGGTCAGCGACTTGCCGCAATTGGGTAAAGGCAAGGGCAACAAAATCATCGGCATTCCTGGTGATCGGGTGGCCAGTCGCGAAGAATATGTGACTGATATCGCTGTACTTCCAGACAATGCCACGTTGGTATTGCAGGCAGGCAAGCGCACACTGTCGCTCAAGGCTGACGACCTCGAGCACTACAAAGGTGAGCGTGGCCGCCGCGGCAACAAACTGCCTCGTGGCTTCCAGCGTGTGGACGCTTTGTTGGTAGAAACGCCCAATTAAGCCTGTTTAGCGTTCCCGATCTACGTTTTTACGCGCAGATCGGCGCGACAGCGCTGGAGTCAGGCCCAATATTCGCGGATGATATGCCGCGTTTGCGCCACGGCTTATGGCAATGTGCGTTGCGAACCTTTCGAGAATCACACTGCGGCTCGCCCTGTGGCGGCCCCTGGATGGAATGATGAACGTTCTACGCCTTCCTTTGATTGCGTTGCTGACCGGTGTGCTGGGTCTGGCGGGGTGCAGCACGCACCAGCCGGCGGCCCTGTACCAACTGGACAGCGGCGCACCCGGCCAGCCCGCGCAAAGCGCCGGCATGGCCGTGGTACTTGGCCCGATCAGCGTGGCCGACTACCTGCAACGTGAAACCCTGCTGCAACGACAGTCCGATGGCAGCCTGAGTGCCGCTACTGATGGCCGTTGGGCGGGCAGCCTGACGTCTGATATCAATCAGTTGCTGGTACGCCAGCTGGCATGGCGCCTGGACAGTCAGCGCGTTGTACTGGCCCCGGCCACCGCGGGCTTCAGTCCTGATGTGCAGGTGCTGTTGTCGATCACCCGCCTGGACTCGGGCAAGAACCTGCCAGCGGTGCTGGACGCGCAATGGCGTTTGATTGACCGTCGCGGGCAAGTGCGCGATAACCGCATTGTCCACCTTGAGCAGCCGCATGCAGGCAGCACTGCGGATCAGGTCAAGGCTCAGGGGCAGTTGTTGCAACAGTTGAGTGAGCAATTGGCGGTAGCGCTCAAGCCGCTGGCCAACCAGCCGCCACTGGTGGAAGCACCCAAGCCACCGACCAAGGCAGCACCCAAGCAGGGTGCGGAAAAGCCGCGGATCCCGATGGCTTCACCGATTCGTACGGATATGGAAGTGTTTCGCTTCTAGGCTGAATGGCAGAAACAAAAAATCCCGCACTTGTGCGGGATTTTTTATGGGAGGTCAAAAGCCCCTTACCCGCGACTCTCATGCATCCGCGCCAGCTGGCGCTCAAGCATGGACGGATAAGGCTCCATCAGGCGCTCTACACAGCAGGCGCCTTCAGGGCTGGCAATCGGGCGAATGCGTGCGCGCTGACGGATCAGCGGGTCGTCGCTGATCTTGCGCTCCACCAGCAGCAGGTTGCGGCTGTGTTGCGACAGGGCCAGGGCATCCTGTGCGGTTTCAGTCAGCAGCAGATCAATCTGGCTGATACCGCTCAAACCTTCGCCCAGCACCAGACCCAGTTGCAATTGCAGGGTGATGCCGCTGTCCGCCACTTCGATCTGCAGGGCGTGGCCCAGGGCCCGCAGCAGTTCGCCGCAGCAAATGGCGTTGGTCAGGTAGTCATCACCGCTGTCTTCGCTATGGAACAGCATCAGCGTGCTGCCATCGTTCAGCGTATGCAGCTCGCTTTGATACAGCGAGGCCGCCTGATTCAGGCAGTCGCGATAGCGTTCCAGCAGCTCCATCAAGCGGGCGCGAGGCAGGCGGCGCAGTTGTTCCTGTGCCCCCAATTGCACCGCGAGTACGGCACTTGGCTGCGGCGCCGCAGTTGCCACCGGTTTTGGCTTGGCCAGGGCAACCGGCGCGGCATTGGCCGTGCTGGTGTCGCGCAGGTCGGCAAACGGGTCTTCTTCGTCGTTCTCGTCTTCTTCGGTGCTCACCAACTGGCGAGGTGCGGCTTTTGGTGCAGGTGCCGCCGGAGTTTCATCGAACGTCGGGTCACTCAGGTTGCGTACTTCAAAGGTCGGCTCGTTGTCCTCGGCCTCTTCGTAGTCGCTGTCGTCGTAGTCGTCTTCTTCCGGTTCTGGCTCGGGTTCCGGCTCCGGTGCAGGCGGAGCAAGGCGGCTGTGCAGCTGGCGGGCCAAATCACCGATTTCATCCTGGCGCTGGATGGCCGGGGTGTAAGGGTCCGGCTCGCGCAGCCAGACGCGCAGTTGCAGCAACGGCGTAGTAATGTGGCGGCCCAGACGCAAGCTCAGGGCCAATGCCAAGGCCAGCAAGATGGCGGCCAGAATGCCCATGCTCTGCAGGCTGATGGTCATCGGCTGCTCGAACTGGTTCATGTCCAGGCTGATGCGCAAATGCCCGGCGGTCACATCCTGAAAGGTGATCTTGGTCTGGTACAGGCCTTGGGTTTCGCCCAGCAGACCGTTTTTAGGACGTTGCCCGGCTTCGGCGAGGATGCGGTTATCGACGCTATAGATGGCCGCGTGGGCCACCAACGGGTTTTTCGTCAGGTTATTGAGCAGCACGTTGAGGCTGAGGATGTCGTTGGACACCAGCAGCTCGGTCGCCGAGGTGGCGGTTTGCGTGGTCAGGCTCTGGCCCAGGGCATCGGCCTGTTCGTGCATGGCCTGCTTGAATTGCAGACCCATCACCACGGCATAGATAACCAGCGCCAACGCGACCAGGATCACGTTATGGCTGGCAATACGCAGAGCAAGCGGAACGCGGCGATCACGCAGGGCCCGGAAGATCAGCAGGAAGAAATTATCGGTTTTGACAGGCAATGGCCGGTTCACTGAGCGCGGCTCTTAGTCCGTTAAGTTGGTGCGCAGTATAGCGAGCAGCCCTGAGACGGCAAAGCCTTGGCGGTGCCCGATGGTCACTGAAAGTGGGTAGAATGCGTTTTTTTTAGCGAATGGGGGTGTGCCTTGCGCGAAATCGTCCTGATAAACATCACCGGTGAGGACCGTCCAGGTCTCACTGCGGCCATTACCGGTGTACTGGCCAGCAATGGTGTGAATATTCTCGACATCGGTCAGGCCGCCATCCATGGCGTTTTGTCGTTGGGTTTTCTGGTGGAAATTCCACAGGCCGAGCTGGTTTCGGCGGTGCTCAAGGACCTGCAGCCCTTGATCGCCCAGGAAGGCTTGCAACTGCGTTTTGATCCGATCAGTGAAGAGCATTACCAGCGCTGGGTCCACGAGCAAAGCCAGACCCGTCATGTGGTCACGCTGATGAGCCGGCAAGTGACGGCTCACGAATTGCAGCGCGTGACGTCGATCATCAGCCAGCATGGCTTGAACATCGAGCAGACGGATCGCCTGTCCGGCCGTGTACCGCTGGATGCGCCGACCGAAGTGAGCAAGAGCTGCATCGAGCTGCGTGTGTGTGGCGAACCCGTGGATGTTGATGCGCTGCGTGCCGATTTCTTCAACCTGGCCCAGGAACTGGGCGTGGATATCGCGCTGCAGGAAGACACCCTGTTCCGTCGCAATCGTCGTCTGGCGGTGTTCGACATGGACTCCACGCTGATCGAAGCCGAAGTGATCGACGAGTTGGCCAAGGCTGCGGGTGTGGGTGATCAGGTGGCAGCCATCACCGAGCGCGCCATGGCCGGCGAGCTGGACTTCAAGGCCAGTTTCAAGGAGCGCATGGCGCTGCTCAAGGGTCTGGATGTCGGTGTACTGGATGCCATTGGCGCGTCGCTGCGCCTGACCGAAGGCGCCGAAGTGCTGTTCGCCGAGCTCAAGCGCCTGGGCTACAAGACCGCCATCCTGTCAGGTGGCTTTACCTATTTTGCCAAGCAAGTGCAGGCGAAACTGGGCATCGACTATGTGTTTGCCAACGAGCTGGAAGTGGTGGACGGCAAGGTGACCGGCGTTGCAGTCGAGCCGATTGTTGATGCCCAGCGCAAGGCGGACTTGTTGCGTGAGCTGGCACAAAAGGAAGGCTTGAGCCTGGAGCAGACCATTGCGGTCGGTGACGGTGCCAATGACTTGCCGATGCTGGCAATTGCCGGGCTGGGAGTGGCATTCCGAGCCAAGCCGCTGGTGAAGAAGTCGGCCAAGCATGCCATTTCGACACTAGGGTTGGATGGTGTGCTGTACCTGCTAGGCCAGCGTGACCGTAACAGCCAGGGCTAAACATCCCTGTAAATGACCTGTGGGAGCGGGCTTGCCCGCGATTGCATCACCTCGGTGAATCAGATGCACCGGGTTGCCAGCATCGCGAGCAAGCCCGCTCCCACAGGGTTTTGGGTTATTCGGCGTGCGCTGGTGTACCCATTTTCTGACCCATCATAACCGGCGTTCCCGCCGCCAGGCCTTCGGCCCATTTCACCTGATCCGCGCCAAACAGCACGATTGCAGTCGAGCCCAGCTTGAAGCGACCCAGTTCGGCACCTTTCTCCAGATGGATCGGTGCACGCGCAGCTTCGTCGTAGCGGAAGGTTTTCAGCTCGCGTTTAGGCGGCGTAACCAGGCCGGCAAACACGGTTTCAATCGACGCCACGATCATCGCACCGACTAATACCACGGCCATCGGGCCGCGCTCGGTATCAAAAATGCACACCGCACGTTCGTTGCGGGCAAACAGCTCCGGTACGTTTTCGGCGGTGGTCTGGTTGACCGAGAACAGACGGCCCGGCACGTAGATCATCTCGCGCAGAGTACCTGCCAGTGGCATATGCACGCGGTGGTAGTCCTTGGGCGACAGGTAGATGGTGGCAAATTGGCCGCCCATAAACTGTGCAGCCACTTCAGCATCACCCCCCACCAGCTCCAGCACGCTGTAGCTGTGGCCTTTGGCCTGGAACACGCGACCGTGTTCGATCGGGCCTAGCTGGCTGACGGCACCATCGGCAGGGCTCAGCACCGCGCCCGGGGTTTGATCCAGCGGGCGCGCACCGTCTTTCAATGCGCGGGTGAAGAAGGCGTTGAAGTGCTCGTAGGCGGTAACGTCCTCAACCAGGGCCTGGGACATGTCCACTTGATAGCGCTTGGCGAACCAGGTGGTGAACGCATTCTTGAACCAGCGCACGCGGCATTCGGCAATGCAGCCGGCCAGGCGTGACAGCAGGTGATGCGGCAACAGGTACTGACTGAGGAGGAACAAACGCTTTTTCATTCAAGGTCCTTAATTTTTTGCAGGCAGCTCGACAGGGGTGTCGGGGTGGTTGCCCCATTCGCCCCAAGAGCCGGCGTAGCCTTTGACGCGCGGGTAACCGAGCGCTTTGGCGACGAGATAAGTAAAGCCAGAACGGTGGTGGGTCTGGCAGTGGGTAATCACTTCTTTGTCTGGCGTGATGCCCAGATCCTTGAGGATCTGCGCCATGTCAGTGCGAATGCGCAGGCTGCGGGTTTTATCCATGCCGGCGGTCCATTCAAAATTCTTTGCCCCGGGAATATGTCCGCCCTTGGCCGCCAGCACTTTTTCACCACTGTATTCGGCTGCACTGCGCGCATCCCAGATCGCCAGGTCGGCGGCGCCCAGGCGGCTTTGCAGGTACTCGCGGGTGGCGGTGGGCTCGTCGTGCAGGGTTAGCGTCACGGTGCCATTGGCAGCGGGAGGCACGTCCTGGCTGACGCCATAGCCTTCAGCAATCCAGGCGTGAATGCCGCCGTCCAGATAGTGATATGCCTTGTGCCCGATCACATCCAGCAGCCAGATAAAGCGTCCGGCCCAGCCGCCGCCTTCGTCGTCATAGACCACGTAGACCGCATTCGGGTTGTGCCCCAGTTCACCAAACAGCGTTTCCAGCGACGCTTGCGAAGGCAGCAGGCCGGGTGCCGGTGGCAGGCCCAGTTGCGTGCGTTTAGGATCGACAAAGCGGGCGCCCGGAATATGCCCGGCTTCGTAGCGCGCAACGCTGGTCAAATCAACCAGGATCAGTTCGGGGGCGTTGAGCCGGGCGAGCAGGTCGCTGGGTTCAATCACTAACGGCAAGCCAGAGAAGCCAGGCATAGGAAGCCTCCAGAGCAAAAAGGGGGGGATTGTAGCGCTAGCGCCCGCGAGTACTAAAGCTATTCAGGGCTTTCTCGATGCATTGGGCGGTTTTGCCAAATGCCTGCACGCTGGTTTCCGAAAATGGCCCGCCGCCCTGGTCTGCCAGGATCAGCATGACCACGCGGCCGTTATTGCTCAGCGAGCGTAGCAGCAGATGCTCGCCGGGGAACAGGCTGCGCAGGCTGTAGGGTAATACCGCGGATATCACGGCGTTGTTTTCGGGGGTCAGGCGCACTTGCGCCGGTTGCGTCATCAAGCGTTGCAGCGCGGTGCTGTCGCTGATGTTGATGTTCAGGTCGAAGGCGGTCCTGCCCAGCCCGGCAATCTGGTTGACGCTGAGGATGGTCGAGGTTTTATCGGGAGTGAGCAGCATCACCCGGCGCATGCCGCACGCCTGCAAGGCTTCACGGGCGCAGGTGCTCAGGTGCATGGGATTGGTGAATGCGCTGGGTTGCTCCAGCAGTTGCCCGCAATGTTTGCGCCAGGCAGCCAGTGATTCGGCCGAGGGCGGCGGCGCCGCCAGCGAACTATGCCCCGTGCGGCGTGAATCCCACGGCCAGAGCAAGGCCTGGGCCGGATGCCAAAGGTCGGGGCTGGAGTGATAGCGCGCGCTGCTCGCGGCCTGTTGATGCGCCTGCTGCTGGACTTCGTCCAGCGGCATTTGCAGGTACAGGCTGGTGACGTACTGCCAGCGCAGGTTGTGCGGTGTGTCCCAGGCCTGTTGGGCCGACAGTGCCAGGCAGTTGGCCAGCAATACACTGTTGGCGGGCTGATTGAGCCAGCGCCGCAGCGCCGGGTCGGCGTCGAGCAATTGTTGCTGGCGCAGCGGATGATGAGTGTCGCGGGCGATATGCAGCACCCTGACCAGGGTGCGGCGCTCTTCGGTGATCACCGTATAACCCTGCATCACCCACCCCGGCAGGCGCCACAGTTCGGCCATGGCGCGGCAGATATCAAACAGCGGCACGCCAAACAGTTCCAGCTCGACTTTTTTCGCGCACTCGCTGTGCTCGACCACGCGCCGCTCCCAGGTTTCAAGCAGCAGTGGGTGAGTGAGTGCCAGGGCCCATAACGGTGACAGAAACAGCAAGCTGCTCCAGTAGATTTCCTGCCAGAGCCGCGCCAGGCGGTTGCCGAACAGGCCAATGGCCTGTTGTGCGGCGTGCTGGCTGATCAGCTGGATTTGCCGGTAGGCCAGCGGGATATCTTCGATTGCCAGCGCGGGCACATGTTCGAGCAGCATCTGGGTGCGCTTGAGGCCCAGGCGATTGATCGCCACTTCAAGGCTTTCGGCAGGCTCGCTCAGGCTGCTCTGGGCCTGTTGGTTGGCTTCGCGAATCAGTCTGAGTGCGAGTGCCGGGCTGTCCTGCATGACCTCGGCAATTTCGCGCAAGGAGCGGCGACTGTCGTTGATTGTCTTGAATACCCGCGCATGGCTGGTTTGCGGGATCGGCAGATCAACAGCGTCCAGGTGGGCAACCCAGGCATCCAGGGTGGTGGGTGTTGATGTTGGTGCGCTGGTTTCGTTGGCCATAATGGGGACGCGATGATCATCCAATGTGGGGGTCGAATGGCTTTTCGGCTCTACCGGCTATAGTCTGGCGCAGATTCGCCGATAAGGAGAAGAAGAGTTTTAGCTACGCTGGAATATGACCTTGAACCGACCCAAGAAGTACTTTTATATCTATGGCTAAAATTATCGGCATCATTGTTGTATTCGCGAGCGTGCTCGGCGGATACGTGCTTTCCCATGGCAAGATCGGGGCGCTGATTCAGCCGTTCGAGGTGTTGATCATCGGCGGTGCGGCCTTTGGCGCGTTCCTGCAAGCCAACCCCGGCTACATGACCATGCACGTGATCAAAAAATCACTGGGCATGTTCGGCTCGCGTTTCTCCCACGCTTTTTATCTGGAAGTGCTGGGCCTGGTTTACGAGATTCTTAACAAGAGTCGCCGCGAAGGCATGATGGCCATCGAGGGCGATATTGAAGACGCGGCCGCCAGCCCGATCTTCGCCAAATACCCCACCGTCCTTAAAGATGAGCGCATGACCGCGTTTATCTGCGATTACCTGCGCATCATGTCCTCGGGCAATATGGCTCCCCACGAGCTAGAGGGGTTGTTCGACATGGAGTTGTACAACCTCAAGGAAGAGCTGGAGCATCCTTCCCACGCCGTGACCGGTATCGCCGACGGCATGCCGGGCTTCGGTATCGTGGCTGCGGTACTGGGTATCGTGGTGACCATGGCCTCGCTGGGTGAAGGCGATCAGGCCGCCATCGGCATGCACGTCGGCGCCGCGCTGGTGGGTACCTTCTTCGGTATTTTGGCTGCCTATGGATTCTTCGGGCCTTTGGCGACGTCTTTGGCCCACGATGCCAAGGAAGAGCTCAACGTGTACGAATCGATCAAGGCCTCGCTGGTAGCTTCGGCCTCGGGCATGCCGCCATCGCTGGCGGTCGAGTTTGGTCGCAAGGTGCTGTACCCCAAGCATCGGCCGAGTTTTTCCGAGCTGGAACAAGTGGTTCGCGGTCGCTGATTTATGGAAAACAACCAGCCCATCATCATCAAGCGCGTCAAGCGCTACGCCGCAGGCCATCACGGTGGCGCGTGGAAAATTGCCTTTGCCGACTTCGCCACGGCGATGATGGCGTTCTTTCTGGTGATGTGGCTGATGACGGCTGCCACGCCAGAGCAAAAGATCGCCATTGGCGGTTATTTCAAAGATCCGATCGGTTTCAGCGAAAGCGGTACGCCCTACGTCATAGACCTGGGCGGCACCCCGGCATTGGCGCCGGAAAACACCCTCAATCCCGAAGAAAAGCTGCAACCTCAGCCCGACAAGATCAAGGTCGATGCCGAGCAGGTTGAAAGCATGGCCGAGCAGGTGGAGAAAGAGCGCCTTGAATTGCTGCTGCAAGAGTTGCAGAACAAGGTCGAAGAAAACCCGCAACTGCGCAAATTCAAGGATCAGTTGCTGTTTGAAATTACCCCGGACGGTCTGCGCATTCAGATCATGGATGCTGAAAACCGGCCGATGTTCGATGTCGGCAGTGCGCGGCTCAAGCCGTACTTCGAGGATATTCTGCTGGCCATGGCCGACACCATCAAAGCGGTGCCGAACAAGGTCAGTATAAGCGGCCATACTGATGCCATGCCTTACGCGGGTGGTGGCGATTACGGCAACTGGGAGTTGTCGGCCAACCGTGCCAATGCCGCGCGGCGTGCCCTGGTGGCGGGCAGCTACCCGGATGCGCAGGTGGCGCGGGTGGTGGGTTATGCCTCGTCAGTACTGTTCGACAAGGCCAAGCCTAATAACCCGGTCAATCGCCGGATCGATATCGTGGTACTGACCAAAAAGGCCCAGCAGGCGATTGAAGGGGAGCAGGGTGCGGAAGCGGTCAAGCCTCAGGAGCTGCCGAAGGAGCCGGTCGATCCGATCAAACTGCCAGCGGATAAACAGCCACTGCCGATGCATGAAGAGCGCCAGAAGCTGAATTTGTTTGACGACCCGCCGCCCTCACCCTAACCCTCTCCCGGAGGGAGAGGGGACTGACCGTGTTGATGCCGGATTCAACTCAGGCCATCAGATTGGCAAAATTCTCAAATATCCCCCAATCAGTCCCCTCTCCCTTTGGGAGAGGGTTAGGGTTAGGGGCTTTTGACCCTAAGTCAGTAACTCGACTCAGGCAAGCTGGCAATGATCGAGCGATAGCTGTTCATGCGCTGCTGCTGTACACGACCATCTTCCAGAGCCATCAGCAATGCACAGCCCGGCTCGCGGTCGTGCTTGCAGTCGCGGAAGCGGCAGGTGCCGATCAGGTCGTTGAACTCGATAAAGCCCGCTTCAACATCGGCGCGGCTTACATGGCCCAAGCCGAATTCACGAATACCCGGGGAGTCGATCAGTTCGCCGCCGCCCGGGAAGTGGAACAACCGCGCCGTGGTCGTGGTATGCGTACCCTGGCCGGAAATCTCCGACAAAGGCCCGACCCGCAGGTTGACCTCAGGCAGCAGGCTGTTGACCAGGGACGATTTGCCCACGCCCGACTGACCCACAAACACGCTGATATGACCGTCCAGTTGCGCTTGCAACTGCTGCATGCCATCACCGTGATGGGCCGACACTTCCAGCACCGGGTAGCCCAACTGACGATAAACCCCCAGCAACGCATTGAGCGCTGGCGCGTTTTGATCGTCGATCAGGTCAGCCTTGTTGAGCAGCAACAACGGACGAATCCCGGCGTGCTCGGCGGCCACCAGATAGCGGTCGATCAGGTTGGCGTGCGGCTCGGGCATGGGTGCGAACACAATCACGATCATGTCGACGTTGGCTGCAACCGGCTTGAGCTGGCCACGGCTGTCAGGGCGGCACAGCTCGGTTTTACGCGGCAGCTGGGCGACGATAACGCCGATACCCTGGTTGCCGGCGCGCCATACCACCGTGTCACCAGTTACCAGAGCGGGCAGGTTGGCGCGCAGGTGGCAACGGAACATCTGGCCTTTAAGCTCACCTTCCTGGGCTTCGACTTCGACCTGCACACCAAAGTGCGCGATCACCAGACCGAGCTGTTCAGCGCCTAAATCACCGCCTTCAAGCGCTTCGACGGCACTGGATTCACGTTTGGCGGCGCGGGCAGCGCGCTCGCCCTGGATCTTTTCGATGCGCCAATTCTGACGACGGTTGAGCTGGCGTTTGGCCATGGGTGTTCCGTGTTGATAAAACGATAAGGAGGGTAAAACGCTGGCGAGTTTAGCACGAGGGCAGCACGGCTAAGCTAAACTGCGCGACTAAGCACTGGAGGCCATTATGCAAAACGCGCAGAACCTGATCTGGATCGACCTGGAAATGACCGGTCTGGACCCTGACAACGACGTCATTATCGAAATGGCCACCATCGTCACCGACAGCAACCTCAACACCCTGGCTGAAGGCCCGGTCATCGCCATCCACCATAGCGATGAAGTGCTGGCGCGCATGGACGAATGGAACACCCGCACCCACGGCGGCAGCGGCCTGACCCAGCGGGTCAAGGACAGCACCACCAGCATGGCCGAAGCCGAAGCGCAGACCATCGCGTTTCTGGAACAGTGGGTGCCTAAAGGCAAGTCGCCGATCTGCGGCAACAGCATCTGCCAGGACCGCCGCTTCCTGTACACCCATATGAAAGCCTTGGAAAGCTACTTTCACTACCGCAACCTGGACGTCTCGACGCTTAAAGAGCTGGTAGCGCGCTGGGCGCCGGAAGTACGCGACAGCCTGGTGAAAAAGGGCACGCACCTGGCGCTGGACGATATCCGCGAGTCGATCGCCGAGCTGCAGCACTACCGCAAGCATTTCATCAAGTTTTAAGCGCGCTCCTACAAAGAGCTGTGTTCCTTGCCCCCTTTTGGTGCCCGCGCCAACTGAGTAGACTGCGCGCCTTCTTGCAAGGATCGCCGCCATGTTGCTGATGCTCTATTTAGTTGCCATTACTGCCGAAGCCATGACCGGCGCGCTGTCTGCCGGGCGTCGGGGCATGGACTGGTTCGGCGTGGTGCTGATTGCCTGCGTCACCGCGTTGGGCGGCGGTTCGGTGCGTGACGTACTGCTGGGGCATTACCCACTGACATGGGTCAAACACCCGGAATACCTGGTATTGACCACCTTTGCCGCGCTGGTGACGATCTTTATCGCGCCCTTGATGCGCCATTTGCGCTCACTGTTTCTGGTGCTCGATGCCCTGGGGCTGGTGGCGTTTACCCTGATCGGCTGCATGACCGCGCTGGAAATGGGCCAGGGCATGCTGGTGGCTTCGGTGAGCGGAGTGATTACCGGGGTATTTGGCGGCATCCTGCGGGATATCTTCTGCAACGACATCCCGCTGATCTTCCGTCGCGAGCTGTATGCCAGCGTGTCGTTTGCTGCGGCCTGGTGTTTCTTGTTGTGTACTTATATGGAAATGCCCAACGAACAGGCGATTTTCGTCACCTTGTTCGGCGGGCTATTGCTGCGCTTGCTGGCAATCCGCTTTAACTGGGAAATGCCCAAGTTCGTTTATAACGACGAGCATTGAGCTGCAGTCATAGACTTGTGGGAGTCGGGCTTGCCCGCGATGGCATCACCTCGGTCTGTCAGGTAAGCCGAGTTGTTTGTATCGCTGGCAAGCCAGCTCCCACAGAGGTCTTTGTGTCAGGCGCGATTTGCGTGTTGTGCCAGCGCCCACTGCACATGCTCCTGCACCAGCTCCGACGGGTATTCACGCCGTGCGTTCAGCGCTTCCAGTACCGGAATCGTTGATGGCGCATTACCCAGCCCCACCGCCAGATTGCGCAACCAGCGCTCATACCCGGCCCGGCGCAGCGGCGAGCCTTCGGTGCTGCTCAAGAACTTGTCTTCATCCCACATAAACAACTCGGCCAAGCCAGCGTTGTCCAGGTTATGCCGTGGCTTGAAGTCGCCCTCGGCCGTGGTGCGGGCAAAACGGTTCCACGGGCAGACGATCTGGCAGTCATCGCAGCCGAACACCCGATTGCCGATCATCGAGCGCAGCTCAACAGGTATCGCGGTTTTCAGTTCGATCGTCAGGTACGAAATGCATTTGCGTGCATCCAGTACATAGGGCCCGACAAAGGCATTGGTGGGGCAGATGTCCAGGCAGGCGGTGCAGCGCCCGCAGTGTTCACTCTCGTGGGGCGGGTCCACCGGTAGCGGCAAGTCGACAAACAGCTCGCTCAGGAAGAAATAGCTGCCCGCCTTGCGATTGAGCACCAGAGTGTTTTTGCCAATCCAGCCCAGACCGGCCTGTTGCGCGATGGCTTTTTCCAGCACCGGGGCGCTGTCGACAAAGGCGCGAAAGCCAAACGGGCCAATATCTGCCTGAATGCGGTCGGCCAGTTGCTGCACGCGCTTGCGGATCAGCTTGTGGTAATCGCGGCCCAGGGCGTAGCGCGATACGTAGGCTTTTTCCGGTTGGGCCAGCAATTGCGCCATATGGGTGTCGCCGGGCAGGTAGTCCATGCGCAGCGACACCACGCGCAATGTGCCGGGCACCAGTTCGTCAGGGTGCGAGCGTTTACTGCCGTGGGCGGCCATGTAGTCCATGTCGCCGTGATAGCCGGCATCGAGCCAGCGTTGCAGATGGTGTTCGTGTTCTCCCAGGTCGAGGCCGGTAATGGCGACTTGTTGAAAGCCCAGCTCGCGGCCCCATTCCTTGATGGATTGGGCGAGGGCGGGGAGGTCGGCAGTAATAGCAGGCATGGGACAAGAGAAACCGGGGCTGAGATGCGTATAATTCTGCCAGACATCGGAGCCAAACACGCATGCCGCAGACCAAACACCTGTTAGTCGACCCCAAAGCCCTTTGCGCAGATAACCTGGCGCAACTGCCCGGGCGTGCCCCGAGCGCCCATAAAGGCCAGTTCGGCCATGTGCTGCTGGTGGGCGGCGACCGCGGCTTTGGCGGCTCCATTACCCTCAGTGCACAGGCTGCATTGCGCTGTGGCGCGGGGCTGGTGTCACTGGCTACACGCCCTGAGCACGTACCTGCCGCTCTGGTGCGGGTGCCCGAGGTGATGGCCCTGGGTGTGTCATCGGCCAATCAACTGATGGGCGTTTTGGCCCAGGCTTCGGTGGTTGTGGTCGGCCCGGGTTTGGGGCAGGCGCCCTGGGGGCGTAGTCTGTTGTCGGCAGCGGCCCAGGCAAAAATGCCGCAGGTGTGGGATGCCGATGCGCTTAATCTGTTGTCCAACTCAGCCATGGAGCTGGCGAAAGGTTCGGTGATCACCCCGCATCCGGGGGAGGCTGCGCGGTTATTGGGCATCACCACCGGGCAAGTCCAGGCCGATCGGCCGGCAGCAGTCCGGGCGCTGGTTAAAAAATACTCAGTGGTGTGCGTCCTTAAAGGAGCCGGCACTTTGATCGCAGGACTGGATGATGAGTTGGCCATTTGTAATCAGGGACATCCGGCAATGGCCACGGCCGGTCTGGGTGATGTGCTGGCAGGCGTGATCGGCGCACTGCTGGCCCAGGGCATGGGCGCCTATGAGGCGGCATGCCTGGCGGTGTGGCTGCATGCCCGCGCCGGAGAACAACAAGGACAATTGGGCCGTGGGCTGGCGGCCAGTGATTTGATTCCAGCCATTCGTCAGTTGTTGGAGGAACACGCACCGTGCATGAAATAACACTGCAATTGGCCGATGAAGAGGCCATGACCGCATTTGGCGCGCGTCTGGCCACTGTCACTCAAGGTCACGGTTTGATCTTTCTGGACGGTGACCTGGGTATGGGCAAGACCACCCTGTCACGCGGCCTGATTCGCGGCCTTGGCCACACCGGCTCGGTCAAAAGCCCGACCTTTACCCTGGTTGAGCCTTACGAAATTGGCGATATCCGCGCCTTTCACTTTGACCTGTACCGCCTGGTCGACCCTGAAGAGCTGGAATATATGGGGATTCGCGATTATTTCGACGAAGACGCCCTATGCTTGATTGAATGGCCAGATAAAGGTGCGGGCTTTTTGCCAAAGCCTGACCTGACCATTACCATTAGGCCGCATAACACCGGGCGTTTGCTGACGCTGACGCCCCAAGGTTCCCGTGGCGAGTCTTGGTGTGCCGCACTGGCGCCGGAATACAAATAATGATGGGGTTTGGTATGCGCTTTCGCGCGTTAGTAAGTGTGGTGGGTGTGTTGCTCAGTGTCATGGCGGTGAATGCCCTGGCGGCATCGCAGGTCAAAAGCGTGCGTTTGTGGCGGGCACCGGACAACACACGACTGGTTTTTGACCTGACCGGCCCGGTGCAACACAGCGTATTTACCCTGACCGCGCCTGACCGCCTGGTGATCGATATCAATGGCGCGACCCTGGCCGGGCCACTGAACGTGCAAACGGCGAATACGCCGATCAGCAGCATGCGCTCGGCGCAGCGCACCCCCACAGACTTGCGCGTGGTGATCGACCTGAAAAAGGCCGTCACCCCGAAAAGCTTCGTGCTGGCGCCCAATGCCCAGTACGGCAACCGCCTTGTGGTCGACCTGTATGACCAGGGTGCCGACCTCACGCCGAGCTTGCCTGCCACCAATGTGGCGACGGTGCCTGTGGCGCCGGTCACCCCGGCCCAGCCTGATGTGAAGCTACCGCCGATCCCGAGTGGCAAACGCAGTGTGGTGGTGGTGATTGACGCCGGCCACGGCGGTGAAGACCCGGGTGCCTCAGGCTCTGCAGGCCAGCGTGAAAAAGACGTGGTGCTGGCAATTGCCAAAGAGTTGCAGCGCCAGATCAACGGCATGAAAGGCTTCCGCGCTGAACTGACCCGTACCGGCGACTACTTTATCCCGCTGCGTGGTCGTACCGAAATCGCCCGCAAGAAGGGCGCCGACCTGTTTGTGTCGATCCATGCTGACGCCGCACCGTCCAAGGCTGCCTTTGGTGCTTCGGTGTTTGCCCTGTCCGAGCGCGGTGCCACTTCCGAGACCGCCCGCTGGCTGGCTGACAGCGAAAACCGTTCCGACTTGATCGGCGGCGCTGGCAACGTAAGCCTGGATGACAAGGACCGCATGCTCGCGGGTGTGTTGCTCGACCTGTCGATGACCGCTTCGCTGACCTCCAGCCTGAACGTCGGGCAGAAAGTGCTGAGCAACATCGGTCGGGTGACGCCGTTGCACAAGCAGCGCGTGGAGCAGGCTGGATTTATGGTGCTCAAATCGCCGGACATTCCGTCGATTCTCGTCGAGACCGGGTTTATCTCGAACTCCAACGAAGCCTCCAAGCTGGCCTCGAGCAGTCACCAGCAAGCGCTGGCCCGTTCGATCAGCAGCGGCGTGCGCCAGTTCTTCCAGCAAAACCCGCCACCGGGCACTTACATTGCCTGGCTGCGTGACACCGGCAAAATCGCCCAGGGCGCTCGCGAACACACGGTTCGCCCCGGCGAAACCCTGGCGATGATCGCTGTGCGTTATCAGGTGGGCGTGGCGACACTACGCTCGAGCAACAGCCTGAAAACCGATGAATTGAAAGTCGGCCAGAACCTGAATATTCCGGCTACTGCCCTGGCGGCCCAGCAATGAGTGAGGAAGTATTGAGCAGCAGCGCACGAATTGAACTGCTCAGCCCGCGCCTGGCCAACCAGATTGCTGCGGGCGAAGTGGTTGAACGCCCGGCGTCGGTGATCAAGGAATTGCTGGAAAACAGCCTCGACTCTGGCGCCAAGCGTATCGACGTCGATGTTGAACAGGCTGGTATCAAGCTGTTGCGGGTGCGTGACGATGGCAGCGGCATTTCCAGCGACGACTTGCCGCTGGCGCTGGCGCGTCACGCCACCAGCAAAATCCGCGACCTCGAAGACCTTGAGCGGGTGATGAGCCTGGGCTTTCGTGGTGAGGCCCTGGCCTCCATCAGCTCCGTGGCCCGCCTGACCCTGACGTCGCGCACCCGTGGTGCCGATCAGGCCTGGCAGGTCGAGACCGAAGGCCGTGATATGGCGCCACGGGTTCAGCCCGCAGCGCATCCGGTCGGTACCTCGGTTGAAGTGCGCGACCTGTTCTTCAATACCCCGGCGCGGCGCAAGTTTCTCAAGACCGAAAAAACCGAGTTCGATCACCTGCAAGAAGTGATCAAGCGCCTGGCGCTGGCGCGGTTTGATGTGGCGTTCAATCTGCGTCACAACGGCAAAACCATCCTCAATCTGCACGAAGCCCACGACGATACTGCCCGTGCCCGGCGTGTGGCGGCGGTGTGCGGCTCGGCGTTTCTGGAGCAGGCGCTGCCGATCGAGATCGAGCGCAATGGCCTGCATTTGTGGGGTTGGGTTGGGTTGCCGACTTTTTCGCGCAGCCAGGCCGACTTGCAGTATTTCTATGTGAATGGCCGTGCGGTGCGCGACAAACTGGTCGCCCACGCAGTGCGCCAGGCCTATCGCGATGTGCTGTTCAACGGTCGGCATCCGACCTTTGTGCTGTTCTTTGAAGTCGACCCTTCGGTGGTCGACGTCAACGTGCACCCGACCAAGCACGAAGTGCGCTTCCGTGACGGGCGCATGGTGCATGACTTCCTCTATGGCACTTTGCACCGTGCCCTGGGTGATGTGCGCCCGGAAGATCAACTGGCCGCACCTGCGCCGGTGCCCGGGGCCGAACGCCCGACGGGGCTGGATGCCGGTGAATTCGGCCCGCAGGGTGAAATGCGTCTGGCGGCCAATGTGCTGGAGCGGCCGCAATCGGCACCCACCCCGCATGTAGCCGGCTCGGGCGCAGGCGCCGGCTATCAGTATCAATACCGCCCGCAATCTTCCGGGCCATCGGTGCCGGTCGAAGAGGTGCGCAATGCCTATCGCGAATTCTTTGCGCCATTGCCCGAGGCCAACGCCGCGCCGCTGCCGGATGGGCAGGGTGATATTCCGCCGTTGGGCTTTGCCCTGGCGCAACTCAAGGGCATTTATATCCTTGCTGAAAACGCTCAAGGGCTGGTGCTGGTAGATATGCACGCGGCCCATGAGCGGATCATGTATGAACGCCTGAAAATCGCCATGGCCAGTGAAGGCCTGAGCGGCCAGCCGCTGCTGGTGCCGGAATCGATTGCGGTCAGCCAGCGTGAAGCCGATTGCGCCGAAGAACACGCCGAGTGGTTCCAGCGCCTGGGCTTTGAATTGCAGCGCCTTGGCCCGGAAACCCTGGCTATCCGCCAGATCCCGGCCCTGCTCAAGCAGGCCGAGGCTCAACGTCTGGTTCACGATGTACTGGCCGACCTGATGGAATATGGCACCAGTGACCGGATTCAGGCCCATCTCAACGAACTGCTCGGCACCATGGCCTGCCACGGTGCAATCCGCGCCAATCGCCGTTTGGCGATCCCGGAAATGAACGGCTTGTTGCGTGACATGGAAAACACCGAGCGCAGTGGTCAGTGCAATCATGGTCGTCCCACCTGGACCCAAATGGGCCTGGACGACTTGGACAAACTCTTTTTGCGCGGTCGCTGATGACAGGTTCCAACGCTTTACCCCCGGCCATTTTTTTGATGGGGCCGACTGCCGCAGGCAAAACCGACCTGGCCATCGAGCTGAGCAAGGTGTTGCCGTGCGAGCTGATCAGCGTCGATTCGGCACTGGTCTATCGCGGCATGGACATCGGTACGGCCAAACCCTCGAAAGAGATTCTGGCCGCACACCCGCACAAGCTGATCGATATTCTCGATCCGGCCGAGAGCTATTCGGCGGCCGATTTTCGGCGCGATGCGCTCAAGGCCATGGCTGAAATCACCGCGCGGGGCAATATCCCGCTGCTGGTGGGTGGCACCATGCTCTATTACAAGGCTTTGATTGACGGCCTGGCCGACATGCCCCCGGCAGATCCTGCGGTGCGCGCACAGCTTGAAGAAGAGGCTCAACGCCTTGGCTGGCAAGCCTTGCACGACCAGTTGGCGGCCATCGACCCGGAGTCTGCGGCGCGCATTCACCCCAATGATCCGCAGCGTCTGACGCGGGCGCTGGAGGTTTATCGGGTCAGCGGCATGAGCGTAACGACACATCGGCAAAAACAATCTGAACAAACGACTAAAGCAGCGGCTTCTGGGCACAGCCAATTGCCCTATACTGTCGCGCATCTGGCCATCGCTCCGGCGAACCGTCAGGTGCTGCATGAACGAATTGCACTAAGATTCGGGCAGATGCTGGAACAGGGGTTCATTGACGAGGTCATAAGCCTGCGCAATAGAAGTGACCTGCATTCAGGTTTGCCGTCTATACGTGCTGTAGGCTATCGCCAGGTCTGGGACTACCTCGACGGCAAGCTGACAGCGGCCGAAATGCAGGAGCGCGGCATCATTGCCACGCGCCAGTTGGCCAAGCGTCAGTTCACCTGGTTACGCAGCTGGAATGATTTGCATTGGCTGGACAGTCTGGACTGCGACAATCTGCCACGAGCCTTGAAATGCCTGGAATCCGTCTCCATATTGAGCTGAGTCTTGGCAAATGCCGTCTATCCTATGGATGTGGCGACAGCGGTCATCTAATTTTTGATTCTATTTTTTATCCTTACAGGAGTGCGGCATATGTCAAAAGGGCATTCGCTACAAGACCCTTACTTGAATACTTTGCGTAAAGAGAAGGTTGGCGTTTCCATCTACCTGGTCAACGGGATCAAGCTGCAGGGGACCATCGAGTCTTTCGACCAGTTCGTAATCCTGCTGAAAAACACCGTCAGCCAAATGGTTTACAAGCACGCAATTTCGACAGTCGTACCAGTACGTCCAATTCGTCTGCCTAGCGCAACTGAATCGGATCTGGCAGACGCTGAACCAGGTAACGCCTAAAATAGGAGCATCCTTTGTTCTTTGAGCGCCACGGTGGTGGTGAGCGAGCGATCCTCGTTCATTTGGAAGGACAGGACCCTGAGGCGCGCGAAGATCCGCAGGAGTTCCAGGAGTTAGCTGTGTCGGCTGGCGCCGATACCGTCGCGTTTTTTAACGTGCCGCGTCATCGGCCATCGGCCAAATACCTGATTGGCAGTGGCAAGGTCGAGGAGTTGCGCGACCTGGTCAAGGCCGAGAAGGTCGACATCGTGATTTTCAATCACGTACTCACGCCCAGTCAGGAACGTAACCTCGAACGTGTATTCGAGTGTCGCGTGCTGGACCGCACCGGGCTGATTCTCGATATCTTCGCTCAACGCGCCCGTACCCATGAGGGCAAGCTGCAGGTCGAACTGGCCCAGCTTGATCACATGAGCACGCGTCTTGTGCGTGGCTGGACTCACCTTGAGCGTCAGGGTGGCGGCATTGGTATGCGCGGGCCGGGTGAAACCCAGCTCGAAACCGACCGCCGTCTGTTGCGCGTGCGCATCAGCCAGATCAAATCGCGCCTGAAAAAAGTCCGCAGTCAACGCGAGCAGTCCCGTAGAGGGCGCCAACGCGCCGATATTCCTACAGTGTCGCTGGTGGGCTATACCAACGCCGGTAAATCCACGCTGTTCAACAAAGTCACCGGGTCTGACGTATTCGCCGCTGACCAGTTGTTCGCCACGCTCGACCCGACCTTGCGCCGCCTCGATCTGGGCGACCTGGGGCCGATCGTACTGGCCGATACCGTGGGCTTTATTCGTCATCTTCCGCACAAGCTAGTTGAAGCATTCCGGTCTACGCTCGAAGAGTCGAGCAATTCCGATTTGCTGCTGCATGTCATCGATGCGCACGAACCCGAGCGCATGGCGCAGATTGAGCAGGTGATGGTGGTACTGGGCGAAATTGGTGCCCAGGACTTGCCGATCCTCGAGGTCTACAACAAAATCGATTTGCTTGAAGGTGTCGAGCCGCAGATCCAGCGTGATGCCGATGGCAAGCCGCAGCGGGTCTGGTTGTCGGCCCGTGATGGTCAAGGGTTGGAGTTGCTTGAGCAGGCCATCGCCGAGTTGCTGGGCAATGATTTGTTCGTTGGCACCTTGCGCTTGCCGCAACGTTTTGCTCGACTGCGTGCACAGTTCTTTGAACTGGGAGTGGTGCAGAAGGAAGAGCATGACGATGAGGGCTCCAGTTTGCTGGACGTACGCCTGCCGCGAGCCGAGCTCAACCGCTTGGTCAGCCGCGAAGGGATGCAGCCGCTGGAATTCATCGAAGAACACACTTTGCAATAAAAGCCTCGCAAAGCGGTCGTGCCGCTGTGATAGGCATTCTGTAGCATTGGTCGGCGCGCCGTGGGCGCGTCTTTGCTTTATCAGATGGAGAGCGCTATGGCTTGGAATGAGCCGGGTGGCAACTCGAACAATCAAGATCCTTGGGGTGGCAAACGCCCTAAAAATGGCGACCGCAAGGGGCCACCAGATCTCGACGAGGCCTTCCGAAAGCTGCAGGAAAGCCTGAATGGGTTGTTCGGTGGTGGAAAAAAACGTACTGGCGGTAGCGGCAGTGACGGCGGTTCGAATGGCAAGGGCGCCGGTTACGGCTTGCTCGGCATCGGCCTGGTCGTGCTGGCGGCTGCCTGGCTATACAGCGCCGTGTATGTAGTCGATGAGCAGGAGCAAGCCGTGGTGCTGCGCCTGGGCAAGTACTACGACACCGTTGGGCCGGGTCTGAATATGTACTTCCCGCCGTTCGACAAAAAGTACATGGAGAACGTGACGCGTGAGCGTGCGTACACCAAGCAGGGCCAGATGCTGACTGAAGACGAAAACATCGTCGAAGTGCCGCTGACCGTGCAGTACAAGATCAGCAACCTGCGCGACTTCGTGTTGAACGTTGATCAACCTGAAGTCAGCTTGCAGCAGGCTACCGACAGCGCCCTGCGCCACGTCGTGGGTTCCACGTCGATGGACCAGGTACTGACCGAAGGCCGTGAGCAGATGGCCGTGGAAATCAAGGAGCGCCTGCAGCGGTTCCTCGATACCTACAAGACCGGTATCACCGTGACCCAGGTCAACGTACAGAACGCAGCGGCACCGCGTGAAGTACAGGAAGCCTTCGATGACGTGATCCGTGCCCGTGAAGACGAGCAGCGTGCCCGCAACCAGGCCGAAAGCTATGCCAACGGCGTTGTACCGGAAGCACGTGGTCAGGCCCAGCGCATCATCGAAGATGCCAACGGCTACCGCGATGAAGTGGTTTCTCGCGCCAAGGGTGAGGCAGACCGCTTTACCAAACTGGTTGCCGAGTACCGCAAGAATCCTGAAGTCACCCGCGACCGTCTGTACCTGGACACCATGCAGGAAGTCTTCAGCAACACCAGCAAAGTACTCGTGACCGGTAACAAGAACGGCCAGAGCAACCTGCTTTACTTGCCGTTGGACAAAATGATCGAAGGCCGTAATGGCAGCACCCCGGCAACGGGTTCCGCCGCCGCGAGCAATAACGATGCTGCCTCACATGTCAGCACTGATCTGCCGCCACAACCGCGCACCAGGGAGAGCCGCTGATGAGCAATAAATCGCTGGTTGCCCTCATTGTGGCTGTTGTCGTGGGGATCGTGGCCTGGAACAGCTTCTACATCGTCTCGCAAACCGAGCGTGCAGTACTGCTGCGCTTCGGCCGTGTGGTTCAGGCTGATGTTCAGCCGGGCCTGCATGTGAAGATTCCTTACGTCAACCAGGTGCGCAAGTTCGACGCCCGCCTGATGACCCTGGATGCGCCGACCCAGCGTTTCCTGACGCTGGAAAAGAAAGCGGTAATGGTTGATGCCTTCGCCAAGTGGCGCGTGAAAGATGCCGAGCGCTTCTACACCGCTACTTCGGGTATGAAGCAGATTGCTGACGAACGCCTGTCACGTCGTCTGGAATCTGGCCTGCGTGACCAGTTCGGCAAGCGCACCCTGCACGAAGTCGTGTCGGGCGAGCGTGATGCGTTGATGGCTGACATCACTGCATCGCTGAACAAAATGGCTGAAAAAGAGCTGGGCATCGAAGTGGTCGACGTTCGCGTCAAGGCCATCGACCTGCCAAAAGAAGTGAACCGCAGCGTTTTCGAACGTATGAGCACCGAGCGTGAGCGTGAGGCACGCGAGCATCGGGCCAAGGGTAACGAACTGGCAGAAGGCATTCGTGCTGACGCCGACCGTCAACGTCGTGTTCTGCTGGCTGAAGCGTATCGTCAGTCCGAAGAAGCACGCGGTGATGGCGATGCCCAGGCCGCTTCGATCTACTCCAAGGCTTATGGCCAGGACCAGGAATTCTACAAGTTCTATCGCAGCCTGCGCGCTTACCGCGAAAGCTTTGCGAGCAAGAACGATGTACTGGTGCTGGACCCAAGCAGCGATTTCTTCCGTTACCTGGAAAAATCCAAGCCTTCGCAGCAGTAAAAGCGCTTAACACCTGTGGGTGGGGCAAGCCTGCTCGAGATACAGCCAACTCGATTTGTCAGACAGACCGGGTTGATGCCATCGCGAGCAGGCTCGCTCCCACATGAAAGGGCCTCACTGTGTGGGGCTTTATTCACTCCGCCGGGCGGGCAAATTGCCTCGCGGGGTGATCCTTTTAGAAAACGGGTGTATGATGCGGCAGCCGGGAAATTCCCGGCTTTTTTGCGTCTGCATGTTTGATTGACCGCATGGCTGTTACAGCATCGGCAGAATTTTCGAGGAATGTGCGAGCCTGTCGTTCAGGCTTTTTTGCTGTGCGCGTTCAAGACGCAGCCACGTTCTGCTTTACTCAAGGCTCGCCTGCTGGCTGGCCGCCCGGATCACAGGGGAATGGCGTAATGGCAACGGTAGACCGCTGGCTTTTGCCAGATGGCATCGAAGAAGTACTTCCACCTGAAGCTGCCCGCATTGAAGTGGCGCGCCGTCAGGTGTTGGATCTGTTCCAGAGCTGGGGCTATGAGTTCGTCGTCACCCCGCATATCGAATACCTGGAGTCCCTGCTGACAGGGGCTGGCCAGGATCTCGACTTGCGTACCTTCAAGGTTATTGACCCGCAGACGGGTCGCCAGATGGGTTTTCGCGCCGACATCACGCCGCAAGTGGCGCGCATCGATGCGCATACCTTGCGTCGCGAAGGCCCGAGCCGTCTGTGTTACGCCGGTAGCGTGCTGCATGCGCAGCCGCGCGCCTTGTCATCCTCGCGCAGCCCGATCCAGTTGGGCGCCGAGTTGTATGGCGATGCCAGCCCGAGCAGCGACGTTGAAGTGATCAGTCTGATGCTGGCCATGTTGCAACTGGCCGATGTGGCGGATGTGCACATGGACCTTGGGCATGTTGGTATTTACCGTGGTCTGGCCCGTGCGGCCAACCTGTCGGTTGAAGTGGAACAACAATTGTTCGACGCCCTGCAACGCAAGGCGATCGACGAAGTAACGGCCTTGACCCAAGGCTTGCCGGCCGATTTGGCGGGCATGCTGCAGGCATTGGTTGGTTTGTGTGGCGGTCACGAAGTTCTGGCTGCTGCGCGCGAGCGTCTGGCCAAGGCTCCGGCTCAAGTGCTGGCGGCTCTGGATGATCTGGTGGCGATTGCCGAAGGGTTGTCTGTGCGTTTCCCGCAGTTGCCGTTGTACTTTGACCTGGGCGAGTTGCGTGGGTATCACTACCACACAGGTGTAGTGTTTGCGGTATTTGTACCGGGCGTTGGGGACTCCATCGCCCAAGGCGGTCGTTATGACGACATTGGTGCTGTTTTCGGGCGTGCCCGGCCGGCAACCGGCTTTTCGACCGATTTGAAAACCCTGGTGACCCTGGGGCGTGCGCAAGTCGAGTTGCCGTCTGGTGGTATCTGGATGCCAGACAGCACCGATGCGGCACTCTGGCAGCAGGTTTGCCAGCTTCGCAGTGAAGGTCAGCGTGTGGTTCAGGCGTTGCCTGGGCAACAGCAGGCTGGTGCCCTTGAGGCAGACTGCGACCGCCAATTGATTCAGCAGAACGGCTTGTGGCAAGTAGTGCCACTGGTTTCTTGAGTTTTCCTGCCGGCGGCTGCCGGCACCAAGTTTGCGCGAATGAGGACAAGTGTTATGGGTAAGAATGTCGTAGTCCTGGGCACCCAATGGGGTGATGAGGGCAAAGGCAAGATCGTTGATCTGCTGACCGAACATGCTGCCGCTGTAGTGCGTTACCAAGGTGGCCACAACGCTGGCCACACGCTGGTAATCGACGGCGAAAAAACCGTATTGCACCTGATTCCGTCGGGCGTGTTGCGCGAAGGCGTGCAATGCCTGATCGGCAACGGTGTCGTGGTTGCTCCCGACGCCCTGCTGCGTGAAATCATCAAGCTGGAAGAGAAAGGCGTACCGGTGCGCGAGCGCCTGCGTATCAGCCCGTCCTGCCCGCTGATCCTGTCGTTCCACGTGGCGCTGGACCAGGCCCGTGAAAAGGCCCGTGGCGAGCTGAAGATCGGTACTACCGGTCGCGGCATCGGCCCGGCTTACGAAGACAAGGTTGCCCGTCGTGGCCTGCGTGTTGGCGATCTGCTGAACATGCCGCGCTTTGAAGCCAAGCTGCGTGAACTGGTGGATTACCACAACTTCATGCTGGTCGGTTACTACAAAGAGCCAGCCATCGACTTCGACAAGACCCTGGCCGAGTGCAAGGAATACGCTGAACTGCTTGAGCCGTTGATGCTGGACGTGACTGCCGAGCTGCACGACCTGCGTCGCGCTGGCAAGGACATCATGTTCGAAGGCGCCCAGGGTTCGCTGCTGGACATCGACCACGGTACCTACCCGTACGTGACCAGCTCCAACACCACTGCTGGTGGCGTTGCTACCGGATCGGGCGTTGGCCCGATGTTCCTGGACTACATCCTGGGCATCACCAAGGCTTACACCACTCGCGTAGGTTCGGGCCCGTTCCCGACTGAGCTGTTCGACGACGTCGGTGCTCACCTGGCCAAGCAAGGTCACGAGTTCGGCGCAACTACTGGCCGTGCCCGTCGTTGCGGCTGGTTCGACGCCGTTATCCTGCGTCGCGCTATCGATGTGAACAGCATCTCGGGCATCTGCCTGACCAAGCTGGACGTACTCGACGGTCTGGAAACCATCAATATCTGCGTAGGCTATACCGACGCAAATGGCGTTGAAATCGCACCGACCGATGCTGACAGCTACGTAGGCCTGCAGCCTGTGTACGAAGAAGTGCCGGGCTGGACTGAATCGACCGTGGGCGCCAAAACCCTGGAAGAGCTGCCAGCCAACGCTCGCGCTTACATCAAGCGTGTAGAAGAGCTGATCGGCGCGCCGATCGACATCATTTCGACTGGCCCGGACCGCAACGAGACCATCGTTCTGCGTCACCCGTTCGCTTAAGTCGCATCTGCTGTAAAGCAAAAGGCCCTTCGGGGCCTTTTGTCGTTCCGTGCGCCCAGCATCAGCGCAATCTTGTGTATCTACTGCCCTTCAAGCGTCTTTAAACCCCGGCAGCCCCTGAGCCGCACGCCATGACTTGACGGTTTGGGTTATGCCTACTGCAGAATCATCAGCACCGTCTTCTGGGTAAAAAATCAAATCAGACCCTGCGGGATGCTCACATAGAGTGTTGAAATAATGAACAAGCTTGTTCTCCTCCTCCTCACTTGCCTCATTTCCAATGATTCGTTGAACCAGCCTGATGAACTCGTCTTCTGTGTAGTCTGAAACGCTATTTTTCAAAGTCATTGTCTATCTTCTCTGTGAATCTCGACGTGCCGTTTCGGCGTAACTACAGCGAGGTTGTCCAGGTCATACACTGCACCGCCGTGCTGAATATTTTCGATGTGATGGATCTCGTAGCGTGTGTTTTCTCCGTTGTGTTCAGGTCTTCGGGCAAATGGTGCTCTGCCGTTTAAAAGCTTGCCATGGTTGGTAGGCTTAAACTGGCTGAACAGCTCAGGGTCATTGCCTATCGCTGTCCAAAACGCCTTTCGAAAAGCATCAAAACTACTGAAGCTTTTACCCCGCAGCTGATCTGCTATCCGGGTCGGAATTGGCGCACCCAGCCCAATACCCGCATCGGCTAACCACAGTCCTGAAACGTCCTGCCCCTGTCCTGTCACTGTGCCTGGGTCGAGGCGCAGGCTTATTACGATGTAAAGCGGTTTTATGCCCGAATTAGCCGGGAATACGAGGATAAAATCCTTGTAATCAGGCGGGTGAATCGGGTTGACGATCATGTTATCCGCTTGCGCTGTCGGCGGATAAATCCAGATATGTGGGGCTTGCGGAGCGGCTTCCAGTGCTGGAATGCCCAGCGTGTCAGAAGGGTTGGCAGCAGGTGTCCAGATTAATGTAATGCCATCGCCAAAATCTGCCACTTGCTGTTCGCCCTGGGCAACGAACTGCACGACGGGAATCATTTCCCAGTCGCGGCGCTTCTGAGTGTTGTAACCGTAACCTTTGAGCGTGCCGTCGGCTTGTTGCTCTACATGCAACCGTAACCGTGTGCGACCTACCTTGAGCGACTTAAGCTGGTCGTCAGTGTACTGACTGCTGTCACCAAGGCTCGACGGCCAAAGCAGTGCAACCACACCGACCAAAGCACCTGCGCCAATACCGGTCGTAACAACGCCTGCTCCTGTCGCCGTGCCAGTTGCAGCCGTGCCCGCAGCAACTGCAGTTCCAGCAGTGCAAAGACCGCCACATGAAGCACCGGCAGAAGCCATGGCCGTTGCGCCGAGCAGGAGGGTTCCGAGTGCCGGAGGCAAGGTACTGCCGCTGATTTTTTTAAGTGGAATGTTACCGTTAGCGTCCGTTTCGCGACCGCCCAGCAAGGCGAGTTCGCCATACTCTTTGAGCGCATCGGTGGGGATCGCGCCGTATGGACTAAGGTAATCAATCGTGCCATCAGGCAGCTTGCAGGACTTGGTAAACGTGCAGCCGACTGCTGGTTGTTCTTGCTTTTTTGGCTGTTTGATCAAGCTGTCTTCATAAGCCTGCTGTCTGGCCAACATGGCCTGATAAGGCTTTTGCATTTCTTCGCGTGCGGCAATTTCAGCGTCTGTCATGTCACGTAAATAACGGCCACCTATGCCGCTACCACCGCTTCCACCATAACGTTGCCAAACCTGTGGGATGTCCTTGTTTCTGGCCATATGATTGTCCTTGCTGCGGCCTACAAAGATAACGGCTGTGAAAACGCAATCAAATGCTGGCTGATAGCCACTCAAAAAAGCACTCCGCATAATGAACACTATGTCAGTCGGGCCTGGAGTCATCATGGCCTCGGCCAGATCGTTAATGTTCGTGCCTTGGGCCGGTTGACTGCTGAGCGGCACGACCCTTGCTGTGAAAACCGTCAATAAGTGTGCTATCAAAATAATGGCACCTAAGTGGAGGGTTTTCTGTGTCTGCCGTTCTCTCACTGTTACAAAGCCGTCTGCTGCGGCCTGTATTCGTTACCCTCGGTATCGCTCTTTTGGTGCAGGTGCTGGTGGCGGTTGCACTGACACGGAGCACCGTGACGGCTCTTGAGTCCGACTTGGATGCGCGACTGGGGGCTGACAGCCAAAAGCTCACCGCGGAGCTGGAGCAAGCAGGGCGCGAGGTCAAAAGCAGCCTTGACTCACTGTCTGCCAGCACCCGCCAGCGTCTGACTGCAGGTCTGGAGCCGCGCCTGAAGGAAGAACAGGTACAGTTGCGCGAAGCACTTGAAAAGAACTTGATGGATTCGGCCAACGATATGGCGCAATTGCTGGCCGCCGTGGCGCCGCGTGCTATTTGGGACAGCGATGTGCCGACGCTGTCTGATTTCGCACGTCGTGCTCAGCGCAATCCCAATGTGTTGTTTGTGGTGTATGACGATGCAACGGGGCAGCATCTGACCCGCTATCTCAACCGCGATAATCCGGTCAACCAGGCGCTTTTGGCCAAGGGCAAGGGCGAGCGGGCGCTGGACAAGGTGCTCGATGCGGCGCGCAGTGACCCGGCGGTGTATTACCTCGAAGCGTCCATCAACCCCAATGGGGTCGAGATCGGTAAAGTGTTGATGGGGGTTTCCACTGCCTCGGTGGAGCAGGATGTGGCTGCCCTCGACAAGCGTTTTGCCACGCTGATCCTTGATAGCGGGCAACTGGTAGGCGAAAGCCTGCAAGGTGCTGCGAGTGACAGCTCGGCGGCATTGGGCGCGCGTCTGGAGTCGGCGCAGGCGGCGGCCGCGCAGATGCAGGCTAATACCGCGCAGACCGTACGCGAGGCGGCCGATACTTTGCGCTGGCGCATAGGCATGGGGCTGGCGATTGTTGGCCTGGGCGTATTGCTGTTGCTGGCGGTGGTACTGGGGCGGCGTGTGGTCAACAAGCTACTGCTGCTGATTGCTGCGCTGGATGATCTGGCGGCAGGCGAGGGTGATTTGACCAAGCGTGTGGGTCTGAACAGCAAGGATGAAATCGGCGATATGGCAGCGGCGGTCAACCGCTTTGTCGACAAGCTACAGCCTATCGTGCGTGAGGCGGGGGATGTGGCACAGCGTACCGGTGTCGAGATCGGCGTGATGACCCTGCGTAATGCCGGGGCGGACGCCGCCGCGCAGTTGCAGCGTGATGAAGTCGCTCAAAGCCTGCACGCGCTGTCGACCATGGCGGATGCGGCGCAGTCTGAAAGCCAGGCGATGCAGGCGGCGCTCAGGCAGGTTGTGGATATCCGTCAGGCCACTGATGAAAATACCCGCACCTCGGCCAAGGTCGGCGGCCTGATCGAGGCGCTGGCGGGGCAAGTGGGCGAGGGTGCCAAGGTGATCGAGCGCCTGGCGCAGCAAAGCGAGCAGATCGAAGTGGTGCTGACGGTGATTCACGGGATTGCCGAGCAGACCAATCTACTGGCCCTCAATGCTGCGATTGAAGCGGCACGGGCCGGGGAAACGGGCCGCGGTTTTGCCGTGGTGGCCGATGAGGTGCGGGCACTGGCGAGCAAGACGCAAAGCTCCACTGGCGATATACAGGCGCATATCGTTGCCCTGCAGCAGGGAGCGAAGGAAGCGGTGGCGGCGATCGGCCTGGCCGGACGTCAGGCTGATGAAGGCTTGGCGGTACTGCGTGGCAGCGTGCAATTGCAGAAGACTGTGCAGGCTTCGGTCGAACAGGTGCATAGCGCCATTGGTGATGCGACCAAGGCGGCGGAGCATCAGGCGCAAGGGGCATATGCGGTGCGTGGGCGGGTTGAAGTGATTCATGCCCAGGCCGAGCGTGCCGCCGAGGCGGTGACCCAGACTACGGCCAGCGGCAAGGTGCTGGATGGTCTGGCGGCGCAGTTGAAGGCGAGTTTGGGGCAGTTTCGGGCGTAATGTAGTGCGCACGAATCCGTAGATACCGTCTTGACCCTCATCGCTTAAGCGCTACGCCAGGGGCAATTCGCTATAACCTTTTTGCGTGGGGTTCTGTTTTTAACTGGCTCAATGAGTACATATCCGGCATTTTTATATAACTGAAATATTGGTTTCGCTCTTACAGCGAGTCCCTTTTGGAAGGACCCAAAAGGAACCAAAAGGTCCTCGCCCCTTCGTACGGCCTTCGCTGCGCTCAGGTTCCCTCGCTCCGGTCCTGTTCCGTGGGCCCGCCGTCACGGGCCATCCATGGCCCATCACGGCTCTCCCGGCATCCATGCCGGTCGGCCCACTCCACAGAACCTCCTCTCGGCCTTCCGGGAGGGCGGGCAGATCAAATGCACTGCACCCCGAGGCGGCCGACCGGCCGGCCTGTTTGGTGCGCGTGTATTGCGCAGTTTTTGTAGCCGCTGCCGAGGAACGAAGGCTGCGTTCGGTGTGGTGCGCCACTGCGACGCAGCAGTCGTAAAACCTGACGCTGCGGTGTATCAGGTACATCCCGGACTCAGGTTTTACGACCGCTTCGCGCTCGAACGCAGCCTTCGTTCCTCGGCAGCGGCTACAGGACCGTAGCTGGCATTTGGCCTTTAATTTCAGGCATTTCGTACGACGTTTCGCTTTCATTCCCGTGAAACATCCTAGAAAATTCCGTTCACTTGCGCCGCTTAAAATCGGGGAATAGTCTCGGCCCATCGCTGCAAAATCAGCGGTCGGGTTTAGTCGCCCGGGTTAGTACACGGCGCAAGGTACCACCTGCGTGAGGCGCTTTTTTTCGCTCTGCGTTTATGGTGGCCGTGCGCAGGGCGCCCTTGTGGTGCGCCGGGTTTTCCGTGTACTCCGGTCGACTAACCTGCGCACGGCTGCCACCCATTCGTTTAGTCGCGATAAGTGGTTGCTCCTTTAGTAAATACGGAGTTTTAACCATGAAAAAGATCACCCCCGATCCACCTGTTTTACCCCTCGATGCTGCTGACAGTAACGACCCGTTGCTTGATCGTGCCGCCACTGAACGCGCCCTCAATTACTACCTGCAAGACCATAAGCCCGTTCGCCCAATGGGCGCGGCGATGTATGCCATCCTGCACAGTGTCAATTCAGAAGCGGCTTTGGCCCAGGCGTCAGACTTGTTGCGCTGTGCGGGTGCCTGCGCGAATGAGGCGGGGAATGGCTTGAGCGGGCCTTCGCGCGATTTAGTGTTGTCGGTCATGCACCTGGTGGAGCTGGCCAAGGGTTATGTCGACAAGTCGCTGGATACGCTGGTAACGCACTAAGGCAGCACGCGCCTGATTGGCGACAGGCGCGTCATTTGTATTACAAAATAACTGATCCACCGGGTACATATCCGGCATTTTCTTATAACTGGAATATTGGTTCCGCTCTTACAGAGAGTCCCTTTTAGAAGGACCTGTACGGACCCAAAAGGAACCAAAAGGTCCTCGCTCCATCGTACGGCCTTCGCTCCGGTTCTGCTCCGTGGGCCCGCCGTGAGGGCGGGCAAATCAACAACACTGCCCGCCGAGGCGGCCGACCGGCCGGCCTGTTTGGCGCGTGTGTACTGCATAATCTCCTGCAACTGCCAAGGGACGTAGCCTCGCAGGCTCGGCAACTGCTACGAAATTGTTTAGTCGCTTAGGCCTTAGCGGCGCAAATACATCTTCGTGGTCAATAGATACACCGGTAGCCCCGACACCAGAATCAACAACGCCGCATAAGGCGCCGCTGCCGCAAACTCGATATTCGAGGTATGCGACCACACCTGTGTCGCTAGGGTGTTAAGGCCGGTGGGGCTGAGCAGCAAGGTCGCCGTCAGTTCTTTCATCCCGTCCAGAAACACCAGGGCAAAGGCTGCGCCCAGCGCCGGAAAGATGATCGGCAAGGTCACCCGGCAAAATGCCGAGAACGACGTCGCGCCCAGGGTCCGCGCGGCCTCTTCCAGTTGCGGTGCGGCCTTGTTCAGCGCGGTACGGATCGGCGCCTGTGCCAGCGGTAAAAACAGCAGCGCGTAAGCAATCAGCAGCAAAGCCGAGGTCTGGTACAGCGCCGGTACGTAGTGCAGGGCGAAGTACACCAGTGCCAGGGCAATCACCAGCCCCGGCAGCGCATGCAGCAAGTAAGGCAGGCGTTCGGCCCAGATCGCCAGCGGGCCTTTATAGCGCACCACCAGCAGACCCACCGGCACGGCCAGCACCAGGCACAACGCGGCTCCGCCCAGCGCCAGTGACAGCGAAGAAAACAGCGCCTCGCCAATCTCGGCCAGCGGGAAGGCTGCCGAACTGCCCTTGACCAGCCAGTACACCAGCATGCCCAGCGGGATGCCACTGCCAATCACCGCCAGTGCCAGGCAATACAGCTGCCCCACCAGTGACCATTTGCCCAGTCGTACCTGCTCGGCACGTCGTGCCGCGCCCTGGCCGATACGAATATGGCGGCCCTTGCCGCGTACTTTCAGCTCCAGCCACAACAGGCTCAGGCACATCACCAGCAGCACTGCCGAGAGCATCGCGGCATTGGCGTTGCTGAATTCCAGTTCGAACTGTTGGTATATCGCTGTGGTGAATGTCTGCAAGCCGATGATCGACAGCGCGCCGAACTCCACCAGCATATGCAGGGCAATCAGTAGTGAGCCGGCCAGCAGCGACGGCCAGAGCAGCGGCAGGGTGATGGAGAAGAACACCCCCCAGCGGTTCTGGCCCAGGGTGCGGGCCGACTCTTCAAGGGCCGGGTCGAGGTTGCGCAGGGTGGCCGCCACCGGCAGAAAAATCAGCGGGTATTTGGACAGACTCATTACCAGGATCGCGCCGCCCAAACCCTCGAAGCTGGCACTGAGCGAAACCCAGGTGAAGCTGCTGACAAATGCCGGTACGGCAAACGGCAGGCACAAAATCACCCCCCACAGGCGCCGCCCCCGCAGGTTGCTACGCTCCAGCAGCCAGGCCAGGGACAGGCCGACCAGTGCACAGGTGAGCGTGACGCCGACCATCAGCAGCAGGGTATTGCGCATCAGGCCAAACACATAAGGCCGCCACAACAGGTGCAGCGCTTCAGACCACCCGGCTTGCCAGGCCTTGGTGCCGACATACAGCAGCGGCAGCAGGCTCAGGCCCACCAGTATCAGAACCGGCAACAGCAGCCAGATCGAAGGCTTTTTGCGGGTGGGTGTATAGCGTGCAGGTTGGGCGGCAGACAACATCAGAGCAGGCCTACATCACGTTCAAGGTCCAGGGCTTCTTCGGCGTTGCCCAGATCGGCAGGCGTCACTTTCGGCGGTTGCAACTCTTCAAATGGCTTGAGGCCACGTTCCGAGACCATGCCTTTGCGCATCGGGTATTCAGCGGTGGTGTTGGTGATCACCCGTTGGCCTTCTTCACTGGCCATATAAGCCAGCAACTGCTGGGCTTCTTTAGGGTGCTTGCTGGCTTTGAGCACGCCAGCGCTGGAGACAGTCACCAGGCCGCCCGCATCGCCATCGGTGAAGTAATAGAGCTTGGAGTCCAACTGGCCCTTCTCGCGCTGCAAGGCAAACCAGTAGTAGTTGTTGACCAGTACTGCGGCCACTTCACCGTTTTCTACCGCTTTGAGCGCCACCATGTTGTTGGTGTAGGTCTTGCCGAAGGCGCGCAGGCCAGTCAGCCATTCCTCGGCAGCTTCACGGCCGTGCAGCTTGATAATGGCCACGGCCTGTTCCTGGAAGGCGCCGCTGGTGGGCACAAAGCCGATCTTGCCTTGCCACTCCGGGTTGGCGAAATCCAGTACCGACTTGGGCAACTGGTCTTCACTGATCTTCTTCGGGTTGAACGCTACGACGCGGGTGCGCGCAGTCACGCCAATCCAGGTGCCGTTGGCGGCCACGTATTCTTTGGGCAGCGCGTCAAGGGTGCTGTCATCGGCCTTGGCCAGGAAGCCCTGCTCACCCAGGTTGTTCAGGGGCGGTGATTCTTCGGCGTAGAACACGTCTGCAGGCGAGCGGTCGCCTTCTTCCATAATCTGGCTGGCCAACTGGTTGCTGCTGCCCTTGCGCACATTGACGTGAATGCCGGTTTTGGCTTCGAAGGCTTTGGCGAGGTTGTCGCCGACTTCTTTGTGCTGGCCGTTGTACAGGGTCAGGGACACAGGGTCGGCAGCGTGGGCGGGAGCGGTCAGTGCAAGACCGAGAATGGAAAGAGTCAGACCGCGCAGTAGAGATGTCGCAAGCCGGGTATTTCGGAGCATCATTCGCTGGGTTCCTCGCTGGGTACTACAAAACTTGTAACAATAATAAACGATATTGTTTCTCAAGTGCGCTTGACCCAGCGTCCAATTGTGCAAGTGCGACGAACTGTGGTGCCCTGTTCCGCTTTCTGTGGGAGCGGGCTTGCTCGCGATGCAGGCAATGCGGTGTCACGGTAAACCGCGGTGATCCAGTCGCGGGCAAGCCCGCTCCCACAAAGAAACCTCGGGTGGTGCCTAAAGTGTGTCGAGAAAGCTGCGCAATGCCCGCAGTTCGTCCTTGTCCATGTTCAACGCCTTGAGCCGGTCGCTGGTCCGCGGAAATAGCGGGTCATTGACCTGCTGCGCATTCGGTTGCGGGCGCGGCATGCCCATGTTGTAGAACGCCAGGGTGCCTTCCATATTGACGAACAGGCCGTTGTGCATCCACGGTGCGGTCTTCATCACCAGGCGCAATGACGGGGTGCGGAATGCGCCCACGTCCTCAGGCTTGCGCGTCACTTCGTAGCGCCCAAGGTCCTCATATTTGCGCCCGTAGTAGCTCAGGCCGACGTTGTGAAACTGCTCGTCGCTCAGCGCCGGACCGAAGTGGCAGTTCATGCAGCGTGCCTTGGTGCGAAACAGGTGCAGGCCATAGAGCTGTTCATCACTCATGCGCTGCGGGCGCCCGCGCAGCAGTTGCTCGAAGGCGGTATTGCGCGTGGCGCTCACCAGTGTGCGCTGGAAGGTGGCCAGCGCTTGCCCGGTCTGCACGGCGGTAATCGGGCCTGCGCCGAAAATCTGCGCAAATTGCTCGCGGTAGGCAGCATCGGCATTGAGCCTTTGCAGCAACTGCGGGATATCGAAGGCCATTTCCAGCGGATCGATGATCGGGTGCATGGCCTGCTGCTCAAGGCCACCACCACGGCCATCCCAGAACAGTGCGGGGCTGTAGCCGCTCATGACCAGGCTGGGGGCATTGCGTCGCCCGCTTTGGCGGTCATGGCCAAAAGACACGCGGCGGCCATCGGCAAAGGCCATATCGGCTTCATGGCATGAGGCGCAGGCTATCTGCCCGGAGCGCGACAGTTTGGGGTCATTGAACAGTTTTTTGCCCAGCGCGGCCTTGGCGTCGCTGAACGGGTTGTCGGGCGGCGCCGGGGCGTGGGCGGGCAGGGCGGCCATTTCCTGCCACTGCACATCGGCATCCACCTGGGGGGCAGGCCATTGGGCCACTGGCTGACGGTATTGCTGGGCAATACAGGCTGTGTAGTCGCCAGCCTTTTCATCGCAGGCGGTTGCGCTCAGGGCCAGGCCGGGCAGGCTCAGACCGAGCAGGAGGAGGGCGGCCTTCAAAACTTGTACCCCACTTCCAGCATGAACTGACGGCCGACTTCATAAGTGGGCAGGCCGCTGGTCTCGGTAGCGCCGACGATCTTTTTGTCCAGCAGGTTGGTCACGTCGAGGTTGACGAAGACGGCCTGCTCCTTGGCGGTGGGCATTTCCCAGGCTACCCGGGTATCCCAGGTCAAAGCCCCGGAAAACGGGGTTTCTTCCCAGACATAAACCTGCTTGCCTTCATGCTCGACTTTCTTGTTTGTGGCAGCGATGCGGCGATAGCCGTCGCGATAGCGCAGGAAGTTGCTCCAGGTGACGTGCAGCGGTTCGATCTCGGTGATGGTGGTGAGGCGCGCTGTCCAGGGGCGGTTGTAGTTGGTCGCGGGCATGTCCGAGTACTTCATGAACTTGCCGTCATACTGGACCATCGGGTCTTCGACATAAGTGGCGCCGATATTCGCGGTGTAGCTGGACAGGCCGGTGTTGTTGATTTTGCTCCAGTCCATGGCGAACTGCCCCGAAGTGCGGGTGCTGCCCAGAGTAAAGGCTTGCAGCGGGGTAATGGTCAGGGTGTAGATATCGGCGTCGCTTTTGCCGCCGTTGTAGTAGGTGTAGTAGTTGGCCGCCAGGGTCCCGGTGTCCTCGGAGGGCTCGCCGATGTGTTCTCCCCAGGCGCGGCTGACCTGATCGCGGCCCATGCGTTTTACATATTTTACGGCGAACTCGGTGTTCCATTGCACATGGCTCAGACCCAGAGTCAGTTCGTCGTCGTAGGGCACTTTGAGTTGGTTGAATTTGCTGTCGTTGGCCACCTGCTTGTTCAGTACCCAGTCGGAGGTCTGGCTGGCCCGGGTGTATTCGGTGCTCATGGCCGCGACGCCGTCGCGCAGGCGGTAGGTATACAGGTTGCGGCCGTAGTAACGGTTGGCGCCGCCGGTGATACGGGTCTTGCTGTCACCAAACACGTCCAGCTCAATTGCCAGGCGCGGTGCCACGGTGGTCTGGCTCATGTAGTCATCACCGTCGATCCGCACGCCGGGCCTTACCGTCAGGCGCTTGTAGCGCATTTCGTCCTGCAGGTACAAAGCCCAGGTGCGGGTGTCGAAGCGGGTATTGCCCTGGGTCACGGTCTTTCTGTTGGCGTACTGGCCGTCCCAGCCATTGGCAAGGGTGGGGCCCATTGAACAGTAGGGGTCATTGTTCAGGCAGGTGCTGGTCTTGGCGACGGTGTAGCTGTTGTAAGGCTTGTTGCGCTCATAGCTGGCCGAGTTCTGCGACAGCTCCAGGCCGGATTGCAGCGCATGGTTGACGCCCATCCAGCTGAAGCTGTTCCAGTCGGCTTTTAGTTTGTAGGCCAGGGTTTTCTGGGTTTCTTCAATATCACCAAAGCCACCCTCGGTTGCGGCTCCTGAGTTGCTCCAGTTTTTGCTGGTGGAGGTGCGCCAGAAAATCATGTAGTCGCTGTCGGAGTAGCGCGAGGTGTTCAGCTCGCTCCAGCTCAGATTTTGCTCGACCCGGGCCAATGGCGCATTCCATACCAGGCGTGCGCTGAGGCTATCGCCTCCAGCCTCCATCTCACGGGCAGAGAGGATTGAATTGGGGCCAAAGGTTTTGGCGGTCTCCGGCGCATGAGTCAGGCTCAGGTCCAGCTTCCAGTCCTCGTTGACCTGCCAGACAGCCTTGAGAAAGTAGTTGTCGATGCGTCGGGTTTGCACTTCGGCCGCGTTGGCCGTATCGGTCTGGTTGGACACGGCGAAAACCCGGGTGGGGATGGTCGAGTCCTTGCGTGAAAAGCTGCCCAGCAAGCCGAAGTTGTCGGTCAGTTGCCCTTCGAGGGTGAGGCGGGTGATGAGCTTTTTGAATTCGGGCTGGTTGCTGTTGCCAAAGCCGGCCTCAAAGCTTTCCAGGTCCGGGTCATCTTCATTCAGGTGGTAGCGGGTCCACTCGGAGCGGGTCATTTGCGCCGAGAGCTTGCCGTGAAAGCCTGCCTTGGGGTCGCGGGTATTGGCCTGTACCACGCCGCCGTTAAAGCCGCCATATTCGGCGGGCACATTGCTGTCGTAGACCTTGATGTCCTCAAGCAGGTCGGTGTCCAGTGCCAGGCCCTGACTGCGCCCTGGCAGTTCATCAAAGTCATCGTTGGTGCCGCCGGGGTCGAGGTCGTTGTTCATGCTCATGCCGTCGACGATAAACAGGTTCTGCCAGGGCCTTGCGCCGTTGATGCTGATATCGGCGGGGGCGATTTCCCCCGGTGTCTTGCTGCTTAGCTGGTTGTTATCGAACTGCACATTGGGGTTGGTGCGCAGCAGGCTGGTGATATCGCCGTTGCCTGAGGGCAGGCTTTCGATCATTTGCCGGTCTATCACCTGTTCGCCTTGAAACACCGAATCCATGGCGGTGATCGGTGTGCTTTTGATCAGCAGCGCATTGTTTTCCGCGGGCGGCAGGATCGAGGCGCTGTCGGCGGAGGTCACCTCCCATTGCATGCCGCTGCCACGCAGCAGGCGGGCGAGGGCTTTTTCGGGGCTCATGTCGCCGTCCACTGAGGAGCTGCTGAGCCCGGTGAGCAATGCGCTTTCCGCGCTGACCTGCCAACCCGACTGCTGGGAAAACGCAATCAGGGCGCTGGCCAGAGGCTGGGCCGGGATCTTGAAATGCAGTTGCTGGCGGTTGAGTTGCACATCGGGCACAGGGCTGGCGGCACTGGCCAGTGTTGGCAGGCCAAGCAGCACGGCCAGGGCCAGAGGGCGGTAGAGACGGACGCAACGCAAACGCGAAGAGGGCATGAGGTGACCTACGAAATGAAACGCCATAGTCACTAATGCGAATCTTTATCAGTGACGTTCGTAGGTAAAGACTCTTGGGCGAAGAGGATTTCCAGAAATAAATGAAAATAGTTTTATGGGGCTGGCAGCTGTGTGGGGGCTCCCACAGGCAGGATTTGCAGCCCGAGGGTTAGGGCTTGGCCGAAACAATCAGGGTATAAGGCACACTGTCTTGCAGGCGGCCGCCCAGTGGGGCAATGGCGGTTTGCAATGCGCGCTTGGGGTCGCGCAGGTTGAGCGCAGCAGTAATGCGACGCTGGCCCAGTGCCTTGTCGGTCAACAGAATCAGGCCGGGCTGATACCGTCGCAATTGCATGATCACATCATCGATGGACTGATCGATCGCCACCAACTGCCAGCGCCGCCAGGGGGCGATTTGCTCTTGGGGCAATTGCACAATGCGGGTGTGCTGGTCGCGGGTGGTGAAGTGCAACTGATCACCATTGCCCAGCAGGTGCGTAGCAGAACTTGAGGATTGTGGTGTCTGTACCGCGACCGAACCGCTCTCGACACTCACATCCACGCCTTGATCACCCAGGCTTACGGCAAACTCGGTACCAGTCACGCGAACTCTTACATCACCGGCATTCACATAGAACGCCCGGAGGGCATCAGGCTTGACCGAGAAAAATGCCTGGCCGCGCAGCAGGGTGACTTCCCGATGCTCTGGATCGAACTGCACGTTGGCCAGGGTGTCGCTGTCCAGCAGCATCTGGCTGCCATCGCTCAGTGCGATGGTGCGGTGTTCAGCAGTAGGGCTGCTGTGGTCGGCCTGCATCGCTTGCCAGTCGGGCAGCCACATCAGCATGGCGCTGGCGGCTACCGCAGCGCCGACCAGTGCGCGCTTGCGCCGGGTAAGACGCGGGGGCGGGCGGGCTGCCAAGGGGATGGGGGCAGCAGCTGCCGGCAGGCTCAAGGCCTCGCCGCTCAGGCTCCATACCTTCAGCGCCTTGCGATAAGCCGCGTCATGTTCCGGCGCGCTGGCGCGCCACTGGTTCAGGCGTTCGGCAAGTTCGGTGTCGTGGGGGTTCTCCTGGATCAGCAGCAGCCAGTCCAGTGCGGTTTCCCAGATCGGGTTCGGGTTGTCACTCATCACTCAGTTGTTCCGCGCAGTAGGTCAGGGCGTCGCGGACCAATTGGTGGGCCAGGCTCACGGATATGCCCAGTTGCGTGCCGATTTTTTGAAATGTCAGGCCTTGCAGTCGATGCAGCACAAAGGCCTGGCGCGTGCGTTCCGGCAAGCGGGCCAAAGCATGTTGCAATTTGCGCAGTTCGTCCAGATGCAAGGCTTGCTGTTCGGGCGACGGGCTGCTGGAAACATGCTCGTCCAGTGATTCACCGTGGGTGGTATGGCGGTTTTCCAGGCTGGCCCGGCGGTTGAGGTCAAAGGCCAGGTTGCGCACGATGCGATACAGATAGCCGACCGGCTGTGTTAGCGGGATAAGGGTGTCCGTGCCCTGGCTGAAACGCAGCCAGGCATCTTGCACTACATCTTCTGCCTTGGCGCGGCAGCCCACGATGGGTGCGGCGTAGTCGACCAGAGCAAGTCGATGGGCGAGGTAGAGCTGGAGCCGGTCGTTGGTGTCGTGCACGAGAATCCAGGAGGACGCGCTAGAGGTATGAAGTTGGCTGGATATTAATGCGGATGAGATGGATTATCAAATACGACCTTGGGATCGCTGATAAAAGTTATCGCAGGCGGGGAGAGGAATCCCGGAAACTAAAAAGCCCGCTTTCGCGGGCTTTTTGAGTGGTTTTACAGGGTGAACCTGTAAACCTGAATTGGTGCCCAGAAGAAGACTCGAACTTCCACGACCTTGCGGTCACCAGCACCTGAAGCTGGCGTGTCTACCAATTTCACCATCTGGGCAGTATCAGCAACGTTGCCGCTGTTGATGTGGCGCATAATACGGAGAGCTTTTGGATCTGTAAACCCCTGTTTTAATTTTATTAAATCAGTGGCTTAGAAGATCCAGAATGCAAAAACCCGCTTTCGCGGGTTTTTGTGTGAGGCTGAAGAGTGTACTACTCTGCAATCTCGAATTGGTGCCCAGAAGAAGACTCGAACTTCCACGACCTTGCGATCACCAGCACCTGAAGCTGGCGTGTCTACCAATTTCACCATCTGGGCAGTA
The DNA here is from genome assembly GCF_055408445.1 of Pseudomonas sp. B414. Taxonomy (NCBI): domain Bacteria; kingdom Pseudomonadati; phylum Pseudomonadota; class Gammaproteobacteria; order Pseudomonadales; family Pseudomonadaceae; genus Pseudomonas; species Pseudomonas sp. B414. The sequence continues at coordinate 148,943 of NZ_JBUZTQ010000003.1, forward strand.
TCTTCAACGCTGTTGCCGTTGTTGATGGCGCGCATCTTACGGACGAACCTTTGACCTGTAAAGCGTTGTGTTTAAAAATATCGAAAATATTTCGCGAACGGTTGGTCGGCAGCGTCAAACTGCGTCAGAAAGGACTATTAAGGCCCGGTGAGTGCCTGAAATTTCCCGTTTCAATACGCGTATGCCAAACTAACCCGCATATAGACAAGGTGAAAACTATCTAATGGCCGATTGGCAGACCCTCGATCCCGAGGCCGCACGTGAAGCGGAAAAATACGAAAACCCTATCCCTAGCCGCGAACTGATCCTTCAGCACCTGGCCGAGCGTGGCTCGCCTGCTGCTCGTGAACAGTTGGTGGAAGAGTTCGGTCTGACTACAGAAGACCAAATCGAGGCCTTGCGTCGTCGCTTGCGTGCGATGGAGCGCGATGCCCAGCTGATCTATACCCGCCGTGGTACTTATGCGCCGGTGGACAAGCTCGACCTGATTCTCGGCCGCATCAGTGGTCACCGCGATGGCTTCGGCTTCCTGATCCCGGATGATGGCAGCGACGACCTGTTCATGAGCCCGGCGCAAATGCGTCTGGTGTTCGATGGCGACCGTGCGCTGGCCCGTGTTTCGGGGCTGGACCGCCGTGGCCGCCGCGAAGGCGTGATCGTCGAAGTGGTCTCGCGTGCTCACGAAACCATCGTAGGTCGTTACTTTGAAGAAGGCGGCATCGGCTTTGTAGTGGCCGACAACCCGAAGATCCAGCAGGAAGTACTGGTGACCCCGGGCCGCAATGCTGGCGCGAAAATCGGCCAGTTCGTCGAAGTGAAGATCACTCACTGGCCGACGCCGCGTTTCCAGCCGCAAGGCGATGTGCTCGAGGTTGTAGGCAACTACATGGCTCCGGGCATGGAAATCGATATTGCCCTGCGCACTTACGACATTCCCCACGTCTGGCCTGAAGCTGTCCTTAAGGAAGCGGGCCGGTTGAAGCCGGAAGTCGAAGACAAAGACAAAGAGAAGCGCATCGACCTGCGTCATCTGCCGTTCGTCACCATTGACGGCGAAGATGCTCGTGACTTCGATGACGCCGTATTCTGCGAAGCCAAGCCTGGCAAGCTGCGCCTGTTCTCCGGCGGCTGGAAGTTGTACGTGGCGATTGCCGACGTTTCCAGCTACGTGAAAATCGGCTCGGCCCTGGATGCCGAAGCCCAGGTTCGCGGCAACTCGGTGTATTTCCCTGAGCGCGTGATCCCGATGCTGCCTGAGCAGCTGTCCAACGGTCTGTGCTCCCTGAACCCGCATGTCGACCGTCTGGCCATGGTTTGCGAGATGACCATCTCCAAAACCGGCGAAATGACTGACTACCAGTTCTACGAAGCGGTGATCCACTCCCAGGCGCGTCTGACCTACAACAAGGTCAGCACCATCCTGGAGCAGCCGAAAACCAGCGAAGCCAAGCAACTGCGCAGCGAATACGCTGATGTAGTGCCGCACCTCAAGCAGCTGTACTCGCTGTACAAGGTGTTGCTGGCCGCTCGTCATACCCGTGGCGCGATTGATTTTGAAACCCAGGAAACCCGGATCATCTTCGGTTCCGATCGCAAAATCGCCGATATTCGCCCAACCACCCGTAATGATGCGCACAAGCTGATTGAAGAGTGCATGCTGGCAGCCAACGTAGCCACTGCGGAATTCCTCAAGAAGCACGAAATTCCAGCGCTGTATCGCGTGCACGATGGTCCGCCGCCCGAGCGTCTGGAAAAGCTCCGCGCGTTCCTTGGTGAGCTGGGTCTGAGCCTGCACAAAGGCAAGGACGGCCCGTCGCCGAAGGATTACCAGGCATTGCTGGCCAGCATCAAGGATCGTCCGGATTTCCACCTGATCCAGACCGTGATGCTGCGCTCGTTGAGCCAGGCGGTGTACAGCGCTGATAATCAGGGCCACTTCGGCCTGAACTATGAAGCCTATACCCACTTCACCTCGCCGATCCGCCGCTACCCGGATCTGTTGACGCACCGTGCGATCCGTAGCGTGATCCATTCCAAAATGGACACCCCGCACGTTCGCCGTGCTGGCGCGATGACCATTCCGAAAGCGCGCATCTATCCGTACGACGAAGCGATCCTGGAGCAGCTCGGTGAGCAGTGCTCGATGAGCGAGCGCCGTGCCGACGAAGCGACCCGTGACGTGACCAACTGGCTCAAGTGCGAGTTCATGAAGGATCGTGTCGGCGAGTCGTTCCCGGGTGTGGTAACGGCAGTGACCGGTTTTGGCCTGTTCGTGGAGTTGACCGACATTTATGTCGAAGGTCTGGTCCACGTGACCGCCTTGCCGGGTGACTACTACCACTTCGACCCTGTGCATCACCGCCTGGCGGGCGAGCGCACCGGTCGCAGCTTCCGCTTGGGCGATACCGTTGAAGTGCGGGTCATGCGTGTCGATCTCGATGAGCGCAAGATCGACTTCGAAATGGCAGAAAAAACCCTCAGTGCGCCGATTGGTCGTAAAAATCGCACTGCTGATGCGCCTAAAGCCAAGAATGCTGGCAAGGCAGGCACCAAACCGACTGAAAAGCCGGTTGAGCCAGCCCCGGCGGCACGTCGCAGTGCGCCGGCCAAACCGGCTAAAAAATCCACCGACGATGCCTATCGCCCAAGCGATGCGGCGGCAAAAAACGCCGAGCTGCGCAAAAGTCGTGAATTGAAACAGGCGCTGTTGGCCGAATCGAAAAGCGGCGGTCGGACATCGGAGCCGGGAAAGTCGGGTAGAGGGGCGCCTGCAAAAGATGCAGGCAAACCTTCAAAACCGAGCAAACATCGTAAAGGCCCGCCAAAATCGGGCGCCGCTCCTGCTGCCAAAAGCGGCGGGTCGCGCAAACCTAAGGCCAAGTCATGAGTCAGTTGGAAAAAATCTACGGCATTCACGCCGTAGAAGCGTTGCTTCGTCATCACCCCAAGCGCGTCAAGCAAGTGTGGTTGGCCGAGGGTCGTAGCGACCCTCGCGTGCAAACCCTGATCACTCTGGCGGATGAAAGCCGGGTGCCGGTGGGCAACGCTGAACGTCGCGAAATGGACGTTTGGGTCGAAGGCGTGCACCAGGGTGTTGTGGCGGATGTAAGCCCGAGCCAGGTGTGGGGCGAGGCCATGCTCAACGAATTGCTGGATCGCACCGAAGGTGCTCCGCTGATTCTGGTGCTGGACGGCGTGACCGATCCGCACAACCTCGGTGCTTGCCTGCGTACGGCCGATGCGGCCGGTGCGTTGGCGGTTATCGTGCCGAAGGACAAGTCTGCAACCTTGACTCCGACTGTACGAAAAGTAGCCTGCGGCGCAGCGGAAGTGATTCCGTTGGTTGCAGTTACCAACCTGGCAGCCACCCTGAAAAAGCTCCAGCAGCGCGGCCTGTGGATCGTCGGTACTGCCGGCGAAGCCGAGCAGGAGCTGTACGAGCAAGACCTGACTGGCCCGACCATCCTGATCATGGGTGCCGAAGGCAAAGGCATGCGTCGTCTGACGCGTGAGCATTGCGATTACCTGGTGCGCCTGCCGATGGCTGGTAGCGTCAGCAGCCTGAACGTGTCGGTGGCAACGGGCGTTTGCCTGTTCGAAGCCCTGCGTCAGCGCAGCGTCAAAGCCAAGTCGCCTGCGAAAAAGAAGTAAGCAAAGCAGCTTTGAAATGTGGGAGCGGGCTTGCTCGCGATGGGTGTCACGCGCGGTCTCTGGATGACCGTGCTGATGCCATCGCGAGCAAGCCTGCTCCCACATTGGTTTGTGGTGTCTATAGGCAAAGATTGTTCAAATAATCACCAATTGCCTTGCGCCTCTGTTGTCCCTTCTCTACAATTGCGCCCCTTGCCGTCATGGCGGGCGCATATGTGCCTCTCTAGGCAAGACACACAAGTGTCATTCACTCCTTGTCTGACCGCTTTTTAGTTAGCGGCAGGCTACAACCCGTAAGGAGCATTCATGCGTCATTACGAAATCATCTTTTTGGTCCACCCGGATCAAAGCGAACAAGTCGGCGGCATGGTAGAGCGTTACACCAAGCTGATCGAAGAAGACGGCGGCAAAATCCACCGTCTGGAAGATTGGGGCCGTCGTCAACTGGCCTACGCAATCAACAATGTTCACAAGGCTCACTACGTGATGCTGAACGTTGAATGCACTGGCAAAGCCCTGGCTGAGCTGGAAGACAACTTCCGTTACAACGATGCTGTGATCCGTAACCTGGTCATCCGTCGCGACGAAGCCGTAACTGGCCAGTCCGAGATGCTCAAGGCTGAAGAGAACCGCAGTGAGCGCCGTGAGCGTCGTGACCGTCCTGAGCATTCTGACAGCGCCGATGGCGATGACAGCGATAACAGCGACGCCAGCGATAACGCTGACGAGTAATCCACGGACCTTTTGAGGAGCCAATTACATGGCACGTTTCTTCCGTCGTCGTAAATTCTGCCGCTTCACCGCAGAAGAAGTGAAAGAGATCGATTACAAAGATCTCAACACTCTGAAAGCTTACGTATCCGAGACCGGCAAAATTGTTCCAAGCCGTATCACCGGTACTAAAGCTCGTTATCAGCGTCAGCTGGCCACCGCTATCAAGCGCGCCCGCTTCCTGGCCCTGCTGGCCTACACCGACAGCCACGGCCGCTGAGACCGGGCAGTCGACAAGTAGTAAAGGATTGAAAGCATGCGCGCCTTAGCTGAGTTCATCATGCGAGGCCGTGTGCAGGCCACGTTAATCGTGGCCGGATGTGCGGCATTGCCGTTCTTGTTCTGGTTGAGTGCTGCTGCAGGTTGCCTTGTGCTTCTGCGGCGCGGTCCGAGAGATGCCTTGAGCATCCTCTCATGGGCTTTACTGCCGGCCTTGGTCTGGTGGTTTATCGGAGAGCCTCGCACCCTTATGGTGTTGCTGGGAACTCTGGGGTTGGCGTTGATGTTACGCGCCGGCCAGTCCTGGAATCGCGTGCTGCTGGTCAGCGTAGCGTTGGGTGTGGTGTATGGCGTGATCCTGGGTACGGTTTTCCGCGAACCCATTGGTGCGATGGCGCAGGAGTTGGAAAAACTTCTGCCGCAGGTCCTCAATGGTCTCTACGACAAGTTATCTGACGTAGAGCGAGCGCGCCTTGGAGCATTGATTGCACCCGTCCTCACCGGTTTGATTGCAGCTTTGATGCAGGTCGTCAGCGTGCTTAGCCTGATGCTTGGGCGTTATTGGCAGGCGTTGTTGTATAACCCGGGCGGTTTTGCCAGCGAATTTCGCAGCATCCGCCTACCGCTGGGACCAGCGCTCGTATTGCTGGCGTGCATGCTTGTAGGGCCGAACTTCGGTCCCGAAATGGCCATGCTTACGCCGTTGTGCAGCGTAGCGTTGTTCTTCGCCGGGCTGGCCCTGATTCATGGGCTGGTGGCGCAAAAGCGACTGGCCAAGTTTTGGCTGGTGGGGTTGTACGTCACGCTGTTGCTGTTTATGCAGCTGATCTATCCGTTGCTCGTGGTTTTGGCCATTGTCGACAGCCTGATTTATTTTCGCGGACGTCTGGCGCCGAAAGGCACCGATAAAGACTCTGCGGACGGTGAAGGTTAAAAGTTAAGAGGATTTTCACATGCAACTGATCCTTCTGGAAAAAGTCGCGAACCTGGGCAACCTGGGCGACAAAGTAAATGTTAAGGCCGGTTACGGTCGTAACTACCTGCTGCCGTACGGCAAAGCTACCGCTGCAACCGCTGCCAACCTGGCTGCGTTTGAAGAGCGTCGTGCTGAGCTGGAACAAGCTGCTGCAGACAAGAAAGCTTCGGCTGAAACACGCGCTGCCCAACTGGCTGAGCTGGAAGTGACTATCACTGCCACCGCTGGCGACGAAGGCAAGCTGTTCGGTTCGATCGGTACTCACGACATCGCTGATGCACTGACCGCCTCCGGCGTTGAAGTTGCTAAAAGCGAAGTTCGTCTGCCGAACGGCACTATCCGCAACGTTGGCGAATTCGACGTGGCTGTGCACCTGCACGCCGAAGTTGAAGCAACCGTACGCGTTGTTGTGGTAGCTGCTTAAGCAGTCTTAACTGACTGGCACCTTGCGTGCCGGACGGTTAACATCGGGCACGATCCTGTTTACAGGTCGTGCCCTTTGTATTTGTGCAGTTCCTGTTTTTCAAACCCCCTGCTTTTCTGAACAACCAAGTGGCCATGAACGATATCTCCGCTCCTGAGCAATATGATCTACAAACCGCAGCCCTGAAGGTGCCTCCGCATTCCATCGAGGCCGAACAGGCTGTGCTCGGTGGTTTGATGCTGGATAACAACGCCTGGGAACGCGTGCTGGATCAGGTCTCGGACGGTGATTTCTATCGACATGACCACCGCCTGATCTTCCGCGCCATTGCCAAACTGGCGGACCAGAACTCGCCGATCGACGTCGTGACCCTTGCCGAGCAATTGGACAAGGAAGGTCAGACCTCGCAAGTCGGTGGCCTGGGTTACCTGGGTGAGCTGGCCAAAAACACGCCGTCTGTCGCCAACATCAAGGCTTACGCCCAAATCGTGCGCCAGCGTGCGACTTTGCGTCAGCTGATCGGTATCAGCACCGAGATCGCCGACAGCGCGTTCAACCCGGAAGGGCGTAGCGCCGAAGAAATCCTCGATGAAGCCGAGCGGCAGATTTTCGCGATTGCCGAGGCCCGGCCAAAAACCGGCGGCCCGGTAAGCGTCAATGACCTGCTGACCAAAGCCATCGACCGTATCGATACACTGTTCAATACCGACAACGCCATCACTGGCCTGTCCACCGGTTATACCGACCTGGACGGCATGACCAGCGGCCTGCAGCCTGCAGACTTGATTATCGTTGCGGGTCGTCCATCGATGGGTAAAACCACCTTTGCGATGAACCTGGTTGAAAACGCCGTGTTGCGCAGCGAAAAAGCGGTACTGGTCTACTCCCTCGAGATGCCAGGTGAATCGCTGATCATGCGTATGCTGTCGTCCCTGGGTCGTATCGACCAGACCAAGGTTCGTGCCGGTCGCCTCGAAGACGACGATTGGCCGCGCCTGACCTCGGCGGTCAACCTGCTCAACGACCGCAAGCTGTTTATCGATGACACGGCCGGTATCAGCCCGTCGGAAATGCGCGCCCGTACCCGACGCCTGGTACGTGAGCACGGCGATATCGGCCTGATCATGATCGACTACCTGCAACTGATGCAGATTCCGGGTTCGGGCGGTGACAACCGTACCAACGAAATCTCCGAGATTTCCCGATCCCTCAAGGCCCTGGCCAAGGAATTCAACTGCCCGGTAGTGGCGCTGTCACAGCTCAACCGTTCCCTTGAGCAGCGGCCCAACAAGCGCCCGATCAACTCCGACTTGCGTGAATCCGGAGCCATCGAGCAGGATGCCGACGTCATCATGTTTGTGTACCGGGACGAGGTGTATCACCCCGAGACCGAGCACAAGGGCATTGCCGAGATCATTATCGGCAAGCAGCGTAATGGCCCGATCGGTACTACGCGCCTGGCGTTTATCGGCAAATACACGCGCTTTGAAAACCTGGCGCCGGGCAGTTACAACTTCGACGACGATTAATCGTCAACAGCTCCTCTGAATGGGGAGTGTGGGAGCGGGCTTGCTCGCGATGGCATCGACGCGGTCAATCAGATGGGCCGCGCCGCCTGAATCGCGAGCAAGCCCGCTCCCACAGACAATCTGCCTGTGCCAATCAATTCCGACCATTGCCGTCGGAATTGATCACTTTTTGTGCTATATTCCGCGCCCGCGAATTTCTTAGCAAATGACGCGCCCCCATTTTCTGTACTCAACACCGGTCATCGACATGCAAGCAGCCAAGCCTCTATTTGACTATCCGAAGTACTGGGCCGAATGTTTCGGTCCAGCGCCATTCCTGCCTATGAGCAGGGAGGAGATGGATCAGCTTGGCTGGGATTCATGCGACATCATCATCGTCACCGGTGATGCCTATGTCGATCACCCGTCGTTCGGCATGGCCATCATCGGTCGCTTGCTGGAGTCCCAGGGGTTCCGTGTGGGCATCATTGCCCAGCCGAACTGGCAGTCCAAAGACGACTTCATGAAGCTGGGCGAGCCGAACCTGTTCTTCGGCGTCGCGGCTGGCAACATGGACTCGATGATCAACCGCTACACCGCTGACAAAAAGATCCGCTCCGATGACGCCTACACCCCTGGTGGCATGGCTGGCAAACGTCCGGATCGCGCCAGCCTGGTGTACAGCCAGCGCTGCAAGGAAGCCTACAAGAATGTGCCGATCGTACTCGGCGGCATCGAGGCCTCCCTGCGCCGCATCGCGCACTACGACTACTGGCAGGACCGTGTACGCAACTCGATCCTGATCGACGCCTGCGCCGATATTCTGCTGTACGGCAACGCCGAGCGGGCCATTGTTGAAGTGGCCCAGCGTCTGTCCTACGGTCACAAGATCGAAGACATCACTGACGTTCGCGGCACCGCGTTTATTCGCCGTGATACGCCAAAAGACTGGTACGAAGTGGACTCCACGCGTATCGACCGTCCGGGCAAGGTCGACAAGATCATCAACCCGTACGTCAATACCCAGGACACCCAGGCCTGCGCCATCGAGCAGGAAAAGGGCCCGGTAGAAGACCCGAACGAAGCCAAGGTTGTACAAATTTTGGCCAGCCCGCGCATGACCCGTGACAAGACGGTAATCCGCTTGCCATCGGTCGAGAAAGTGCGTGCCGATGCGGTTCTGTACGCCCACGCCAACCGCGTGCTGCACCTTGAGACCAACCCGGGCAACGCCCGTGCGCTGGTACAAAAGCATGGCGAAGTGGATGTGTGGTTCAACCCGCCACCGATTCCGATGACCACCGAAGAGATGGACTACGTGTTTGGCATGCCTTACGCACGTATTCCCCATCCTGCGTACGGCAAGGAAAAGATCCCTGCCTACGACATGATCCGCTTCTCGGTAAATATCATGCGTGGCTGCTTCGGTGGCTGCACCTTCTGCTCGATCACTGAGCACGAAGGCCGGATCATCCAGAACCGTTCCGAAGAGTCGATCATTCGCGAGATCGAAGAGATCCGCGACAAGGTGCCAGGCTTTACCGGCGTTATTTCCGACCTTGGCGGCCCGACCGCGAATATGTACCGGATTGCCTGCAAAACCCCGGAAATCGAATCCGCGTGCCGCAAGCCGTCCTGCGTGTTCCCTGGCATCTGCCCGAACCTGAACACCGACCACTCGTCGCTGATCCAGTTGTATCGCAGTGCGCGTGCCTTGCCGGGCGTGAAAAAGATCCTGATCGCCTCTGGCTTGCGCTACGACCTTGCAGTCGAGTCGCCGGAATACGTGAAGGAACTGGTTACCCACCACGTCGGTGGTTACCTGAAGATCGCCCCGGAACACACCGAGGAAGGTCCGCTCAACCAGATGATGAAGCCGGGTATTGGCAGCTATGACAAGTTCAAGCGCATGTTCGAGAAGTACACCAAGGAAGCAGGTAAAGAGCAGTACCTGATCCCGTACTTCATTGCGGCCCACCCGGGCACCAAAGACGAAGACATGATGAACCTGGCCATCTGGCTCAAGACCAACGGTTTCCGTGCCGACCAGGTGCAGGCGTTCTACCCGTCGCCGATGGCGACTGCTACCGCGATGTACCACTCGGGCAAGAATCCGTTGCGCAAGGTCACGTACAAGAGCGATTCGGTCACTATCGTCAAGAGCGAAGAGCAGCGCCGTCTGCACAAGGCGTTCTTGCGTTACCACGATCCGAAGGGCTGGCCGATGCTGCGTGAAGCCCTGACCCGCATGGGCCGTGCCGACCTGATCGGTTCGGGTAAGGACCAACTGATTCCGCTGCATCAGCCTGCAACTGACAGCTACCAGAGTGCGCGTCGCAAAAACTCGACACCTGCTGGCAGCCACAAAGTCGCCGGGGAGAAGACCACCAAGATCCTCACCCAGCACACCGGCCTGCCGCCGCGTGCCAGCGATGGTGGCAACCCGTGGGACAAGCGCGAACAGGCCAAGGCCGCAGCGTTTGCGCGTAACAAACAGGCTGCCAAAGAGCGTCAGGAAGCGGCCAAGGGCGGCAAAAGCCAGCGCCCGGCCCGTAAGCCGGTAGTGCCGCGCTAAATAACTGACGGATTGTGGGAGCGGGCTTGCTCGCGATGCAGACGACGCGGTTTGTGCCGAATCGCGGTGACCCCATCGCGAGCAAACCCGCTCCCACACAAAAGCCAACGCCAGCCTTAGGGCTGGCGTTGTGCTTTCTGGGCGTCGACAAGCCTGCCAGGCGTACGTAGGCTGTTTACTGTCGCAGAGTAAGGGTGTGATGTTTAAAGCGTCTGAGGGCGTTCAGGCAACTGCGAGGATCAACAGCCGGGCTGCTGATCCTGATCACAGATCCTGTGGGCCGGGTTGTGGATAACCGGGCCGAGGGGGCTTAAGCAGTTGGAGCTTTGTCTTCCGGGGTGCCGGTATCTTCTGCGGCAACTTCATCTTGCGCTTCAGCGTCGACTTCATGATCCAGTTCGGTATCTAGGATGCCGCTTTCAGCAGCCGCTTTCTTGCGGGCAAGCTTTTCCTCTTTCTTCTGCTCTTTAGCCAAGTCTCTTTGACGCTTAGCGAAGTTATAGTTTGGTTTGGCCATGGGCGATCCTCTCGGGGTCGAAGGTGAGGTTAAGCGGCGCGTATTCTGCCCTGTATTAGTGCTTAGCCGTTAGCTGGGTTTTTGCAAGGTAGCACTTACTGCTGAAAATAAGACTCTACACCTACCCAAAAGCTGGATGTGGATTAAATCCCTTCACTTATTCCTACAAAATTCAAAATGATGACCTATGGTTATAAGCCTGAAATCCATTTTGGGATGGATTGTGTCGATCGCGGCGATAGACCATGACGTAGATCATATGAATCGATACAATTTTCAGGCAATCTGTATACAGATTTTTGCTTACCCATACCCTGCCTTGGAGATACACCATGTTTGCCAAAGTTGTTGCGGTATCCCTTTTGACTCTGGCCAGCGGCCATTTGCTGGCGGCTGAGTGCGCTGTAACCGTCGATTCGACCGACCAGATGTCTTACAACACCAAAGAGATCGTCATCGACAAATCCTGCAAGACCTTCACCGTTAACCTGACTCACTCCGGCAGCTTGCCGAAAAATGTCATGGGTCATAACTGGGTCTTGAGCAAAAAGGCAGACATGCAGGCAGTTTCCACCGACGGTATTGCTGCCGGTCTGGATAAAAACTACCTGAAAGACGGCGACGAGCGTGTTATCGCTCACACCAAAGTGATCGGCGCCGGTGAGAAAGACTCGGTAACCTTCGACGTGGCCAAGCTGAAAGCGGGCGAAGAGTATGAATTCTTCTGCACCTTCCCGGGCCACAACTCGATGATGAAAGGCGCTGTGGTTCTTAAATAAGACCGTGCAAGCCGACCAACAGCCCTGACCTTGTGTCAGGGCTGTTTGCGTTCAGGGTCAGGCTTTTGAGTCGGTCATCTTGAAAATGCCCTGGGCGTTACTGCTGTCGAAGTTCAGATCGATGCGGCCCGTGTCGGGGTCGACCTTACGCTGGATAAACTCGACAAACGACCCGGGCACTGCGTGCTCGCGGTAAACCCCCGTGCTATCGACCAGGCCGCGCTTAACGGTGCAAGCGCGATACGCGGTCTGCATCACTCGCCCGGAAGCCGAGACTTCGATGCTGTCTTTCATGGAGCGTTGCAGGTCGCGTTGTTGCGCGACACAGGCTTCGAGGTCGGCAACCCGGTCGGTGAGGTGGTTGAAACTGTTGCCCTCGGTGGCAATCCAGGCCATTTCGGCGCTTTCGCTGAGCAGGCATTGGTAGTCCGCTTCCTGCACCACGCCATGCTGGCGGCCAAATGCCTGATACAGCGCCGGTAACAGGGTGTGTGCTTCGGCCAGGCTGCAATGGCGGGTGAGGCTCAGGCGCTGGAGGATGCTGTGGTGTTCGGCCTGTAGTGGGTCGAGGCTGGAACTGACCACGCGGGTCACGGCTTGTTGAAAAGCCTCGCTAAACCGGCCCGGATGCAGCTCCGAGACAAAAAACTGCGCGATATCCTCGGGCAGGTCCATTTGCCTGTAACCCCAGCCAGTCATGCTTAGCTTGGTCAGTGGATAGGTTCGGACATCGGTAAAGCCCAGAGGCTCCAGCAGTCGAGCGAATGCCTGACGGCCGCGGGGCAGCTCTCCGTTGGTAGGCCAGTCCACCGTGCGAATGGCGCCGTGGTCAAACACCACCTTGCGGCCCTGGCGTGCCTGCTCTTCGACATAGCGTCGGCCATCCGGTACGGCTTCCACCAGCTTGTGCAGCAGGCACAGGTTCAGGGCTTCGGCGAGCCACACCCGGTGCAGCGCTTGCTCATGCCAGCTGAAACGCAGCAGCCCTTCAGGTACCTCGACATGTTCACGCAACCAGGTGCTGGCTGGTTGGCCGAGCAAAGAATCGACAAGGGAGAACAAACCATCGAAAGAAGACATGGGGCAGGGCTCTGGCGACGAAATAGATGCCTATCAAAGCCTTTGAATGCGGGGGCCACAAGCGAAAAAAAATGCGGGGGTCATTCCGTTTTTTCTGGCTGGCTCTGATAACTGCCTTGATACAGGTGCGGTACTTGTGGGAGCGGGCTTGCTCGCGATGGGAGCGACGCGGTCTGCCTGACAGACCGTAGTGATGCCATCGCGAGCAAGCCCGCACTCACAGGTTTTATGGCGCGAACGGCATCTCACGCTTGTGGTGGGTCTTTTCGTACGTGCGACAGATGATATTGAACGCTTCTTCGCTCACTGGCTCGCCATGCAAGAAGGCATCGATCTCGGCATAGGTCACGCCGTGGGACGCTTCGTCCGGCTTGCCCGGCTCCAGGTCCTCGAGGTCGGCTGTCGGGACTTTCTCCACCAGCGATTCCGGCGCACCAAAATGCCGCGCAATCGCCCGTACCTGATTCTTTACCAGGCCGCTGAGCGGCGCCAGATCACAGGAGCCATCACCGAATTTGGTGAAAAAGCCCATCACCGCTTCGGCCGCGTGGTCAGTACCGATCACCAGCCCGCCAGTCGCGCCAGCGATGGTGTACTGCGCCACCATGCGCATCCGCGCCTTGGTGTTGCCCAGTACAAAATCAACTGTGGCTGGCGGCTTGCCTTCAAATGCGCTGACTTCCGCTGCCAGGGCCTTGACCGCTGGGCCGATATTGACGGTTTGGCGTTCATCCGGGTTGATAAAATCGACCGCCGCCGTGGCGTCAGCTTCGTCGTGCTGCACGCCGTAAGGCAGGCGCACGGCAATAAAACGATAGTCCTGGTCGCCGGTCTGCTCGCGCAATTGCTGCACTGCGCGTTGCGCCATCAGGCCTGCGGTCAGTGAGTCGACGCCGCCGCTGATGCCCAGCACCAGGGTCTTGAGCCTGGCGTTGTGCAGGCAGCACTGGATAAAGGTGATGCGTCGGGCAACTTCGGCCTCAAGGGCAGCGAGGTCTTTGAATGGCGGCTGGACCTTGAGGTCTGCAGCAATCTGACGCTGTACGGCCTGCATGATTCACTCCTCGGAAGATTGTTCAGGAACTTGGAAAACGTGGCGCAAGTAGGCGGCGAAGTTCGGGTCGGAGCAATGGGTCTTGCCCGGCTCATCGGATATCTTGGCCACCGGCGAGCCATTACAGGCGGTCATTTTAAGCACGATGCTCATCGGCTCAACCCCCGGAATGTCGCAGGTCAGGTTGGTGCCGATGCCGAAGCTGACGTTGATCCTGCCGCGCAGCGCCCTGAAGATCTCCAGTGCCCGAGGCAGGGTCAGGCTGTCGGAGAACACCAGGGTCTTGCTCATCGGGTCAATGCCCAGCTTGTGGTAATGGGCTATGCATTTTTCGGCCCATACCACCGGGTCGCCGGAGTCGTGGCGCAAACCGTCGAACAGCTTGGCAAAGTACAGATCGAAATCTTTCAGGAAGGCATCGGTGGTAATGCAGTCCGTCAGCGCGATGCCCAGCAATCCGCGGTACTCGCGCACCCAGCAGTCGAGTGCGGCACTCTGGCTGTCGATCAGCCTCGGGCCCAGTTGCTGGTGGGCCATGATCCATTCGTGGGCCATGGTGCCCAGTGGCTTCATGTCCAGCTCGCGGGACAGGTTGACGTTGCTGGTGCCGACAAAGCGCCCGGGGAAGTCGTGCTTGAGCACGCTGACCACTTCTTCCTGCACTCGGTACGAAAAGCGTCGGCGTGTGCCGAAATCGGCCACTTGCAGCTCGGACAGTTCATCGGCGCTGGCGTTGGCCTGCAGCCAGTCGAACTTGCGATACAACTGCTCACGGGCCTGGGACAGTACTGTGCCGGCATAGCGCGAGCGGTTGCGCACTTCGCTGACGATTGCCAGCATTGGCACTTCAAACAAAATCACATGCAGCCACGGCCCGCGCAGGCGGATAAACAGCTCGCCGTTTTCGATGCCAGTGTGCACATAGCGCATGTTGAAGCGAAACAGACCCAGAAAGCGTATGAAGTCCGGCTTCATAAACGTGATCCGTTCCAGAAAGCCCAACTGATCCTGAGACATGCTCAATTCGCCCAGTCGTTCGATCTGGTGACGGATTTCGTTCAGGTACGGGCGTAAATCCTCACTGTTGCGGCAGCGGAACTCCCACTCGACTTCAACGTTGGGGTAGTTGTGCAGCACCGCCTGCATCATGGTCAATTTGTAGAAGTCGGTGTCGAGCAGGTTCTGCACGATGCGATCGGCAAATACACTCTCGCTCATAGCGGCAATCTCCATGCTGCCCGTGCCTGATTGCCACGGCGTTCAGCTTTTTCAATGAATGGCGCTAGTGGCGCATATCTGCAGGCAGTTTTGCCAGCGGTTTTTGTGGTGAGGCCAACTTCCGCTCCCACAGGTTTATTGCTCGCTCAACTGTTCCATCATCCAGCTGACAAAGGCCTTTACCTTGGGTACGCCTGCAGAATGTTCAGGATACGCCAGGTAATAGGCATCGTGACTCGGCATCAGATGCTGCCAGGCAATGACGAGTTTGCCGTCTGCCAATTCTTCTTCCACCAGAAACCTGGGCAGCAGGGCGACGCCACATCCTTCCTGCGCAGCGCGTATGCACATGTAAAAGGTGTCGAAGCGCGGCCCGTGATAGCTGTGGTCGGTACAAAAGCCCTGATGCTCAAACCACTCATGCCAGGCCTGCGGCCGCGAGGCGTTTTGCAGCAGCACCAGATCCGTCAGTTGGGTCGGGTCGGTCATTGGCGTGCGCGGCAGGCTCGATGGGGCGCACACGGCCACCAGCTCTTCGCCAAACAGCTTGAGGCATTCGCTGCCCGGTCGTGAGCCCTGGCCGAAGTAAAACGCCAGATCGCTGCGCCCTTGCAGCAGATCATCGCCTTGTTGCTCGTTACATAGATCGAGATGGATATGCGGATGACGTATCCCCCAGCCCTTGAGTCGCGGCACCAGCCAGCGGGCACCGAAGGTGGAGGGGGTCGACACCCGCAACACTTCTGTTTCGCCGCCATAGGAGCGCAGGGTGTGGGTCGACATTTCGACCTGGGTCAGGATTTTTCGGACTTCTACCAGATACAGGTCGCCGGCGGGCGTGAGCTGCAAGCGGCGGCGCACCCGGCGAAACAGCAAGTGCTGCAGCAGTTCTTCGAGCTGCGCGACCTGCTTGCTGACGGCACTCTGGGTCAGGTTCAGCTCTTGCGCGGCGCGGGTGAAGCTCAGGTGACGGGTCACTGCCTCGAAACACTGCAATGCCGTGATCGAGGGTAGATGGCGCTTGTTGAGCATAAAAGGCCCCTGTTTCTTGTTGTCAGGCAACGTTACCAGCGCAGCATGAATTTTCGGAATGATATCTCGCTTAAAGGTCGTTTGTTGCCGCAATGCGCGCGAGCTACAACTAAAGGCCTGTGATTTATTATTTCAGCTTGAGGAGTGTCTTCAATGGTTGCTGCATTACTGGATCGTCTTGGAGTGAACCCCGCGCTGTACCAGCAGGGCAATCAGCCTGTCTATACGCCGGTTGACGGCAGCCAGATCGGCGCTGTGCATTGGGAAGGTGCCGCCGAGACCGAACAGCATGTGACCCGCGCCGAGCATGCGTTTGAAGTCTGGCGCAAGGTGCCGGCCCCGCGCCGTGGCGAGCTGGTGCGCCAGTTCGGCGATCTGCTGCGTGAGTACAAGGCTGATCTGGGCGAATTGGTGTCGTGGGAAGCGGGCAAGATCACTCAGGAAGGTCTGGGCGAAGTGCAGGAAATGATCGACATTTGCGACTTCGCCGTCGGCCTGTCGCGCCAGCTCTATGGCTTGACCATCGCTTCTGAGCGCCCGGGCCACCATATGCGTGAAACCTGGCACCCGCTGGGTGTGGTGGGCGTGATCAGTGCCTTCAACTTTCCGGTGGCGGTGTGGGCGTGGAACACCACCCTGGCGCTGGTGTGCGGCAATGCCGTGATCTGGAAGCCGTCCGAGAAAACCCCGCTTACCGCACTGGCCTGCCAGGCGTTGTTTGACCGGGTACTGAATTCGTTTGCCGATGCACCCAAGCACCTGGCCCAAGTGATTATCGGTGGCCGTGACGCAGGTGAAGCGTTGGTTGAAGACCCGCGTGTCGCGCTGATCAGCGCCACCGGCAGCACCCGCATGGGCCGTGAAGTGGCGCCAAAGATCGCCGCGCGCTTTGCCCGCAGCATTCTGGAACTGGGTGGCAATAACGCGATGATTCTGGCCCCGAGTGCCGATCTGGACATGGCCGTGCGCGCCATTCTATTTAGCGCCGTCGGTACTGCCGGGCAGCGTTGTACCAGCCTGCGCCGCCTGATAGCCCATGAGTCGGTCAAGGAAGAAATCGTCACACGGCTCAAGGCCGCCTATTCCAAAGTGCGCATCGGTCACCCCCTGGAGGGCAATCTGGTGGGGCCGCTGATCGACAAGCACAGCTTTGAGAATATGCAGGATGCGTTGGAGCAAGCCCTGAGCGAAGGCGGGCGGGTGTTTGGTGGTGAGCGGCAGTTGGCCGGCCAGTTCCCCGGCGCCTATTACGTGGCCCCGGCGATTGTGGAAATGCCTGAGCAGAGCGATGTGGTGTGCGATGAAACTTTTGCGCCGATTTTATATGTGATTGGTTACAGCGATTTTGCCGAGGCGCTGCGCCTGAACAATGCGGTGCCTCAGGGGCTGTCGTCGTGCATTTTTACTACTGATGTGCGCGAGGCCGAGCAATTTATGTCCGCTACGGGCAGTGACTGCGGGATCGCCAACGTCAATATCGGGCCAAGTGGCGCGGAAATCGGCGGCGCCTTTGGTGGCGAGAAAGAAACCGGTGGTGGTCGTGAGTCGGGCTCTGATGCGTGGCGCGGTTATATGCGCCGTCAGACCAACACCGTGAACTACTCGCTGGAATTGCCGTTGGCACAGGGCATTACCTTCGATTGAGGCAGCCTTGAGTCAACTGTGGGACTAATGTGGGAGCGGGCTTGCTCGCGATGGCATCAACCCGGTATGCCAGACACACCGCGCCGCTTGCATCGCGAGCAAGCCCGCTCCCACAGGTCAGGTGTGAGCCAAATGTTGCACCGTTGGGTTTCATTTCTGGAGCTTGGCAATGCCTCTACAAGAACAATGTCTATGGGAAACCCTAACGCCACAACGTCCCCAAGCGCCCACTTTCAAGGGCGAACTGAGCGTTGATGTGTGTGTGATCGGCGCCGGCATCACCGGCCTGTCGGCCGCCATTCATTTGCTCGAACAGGGTAAAAGCGTGTGTGTGCTCGAAGCCCATCGCACCGGGCACGGCGGTTCGGGGCGTAACGTGGGGCTGGTCAACGCCGGGATGTGGATCCCGCCAGATGAGATCGAAGCCGGTTTCGGCGAGGCCGTGGGCAGCCAGCTCAACCGCATGCTTGGCGCCGCACCGGCGCTGGTGTTCAGCCTGATCGACAAATACCGCATCGACTGCCAGTTGCGCCGTGAAGGCACCCTGCATATGGCCCATAACGCCAAGGGCGAAGCCGATCTGCGCAGCCGCGAAGAACAATGGAAGCGCCGTGGAGCACCGGTGGAGTTGCTGACCGGCGCGGCCTGTGAAGCGGCGACAGGCACCTCAAAAATCGCCGCCGCCTTGCTCGACCGTCGCGCCGGCACCCTCAACCCGATGGCCTACACCTCAGGCCTGGCTAAGGCCGCTGCTGATCTGGGCGGGCACTTGTTTGATCACTCCCCGGTCACCGGGCTTGAGCGCCAGCGCCAGGGCCAGCGCTGGTCGGTGCAAACCGCCAACGGTGCAGTGAATGCCGAGCAAGTTGTACTGGCGTCCAATGCCTACACCGAGGGTGAATGGACTGACCTGCGGCGTAACTTTTTCCCCGGTTACTACTACCAGGTCGCCTCCAAACCGCTGACTGATGCCACTGCCGAGCGCATCTTGCCCGGCGGCCAGGGCTCTTGGGACACCCGCCAGGTATTAAGCAGTATTCGTCGCGATGCCGATGGCCGTTTACTGCTCGGTAGCCTGGGTAACGGCAATCAGAAGCCTGCGTGGTTTCTCAAGGCTTGGGCCGACCGCGTGCAGCAGCACTACTTCCCGTACTTGAAAGGGGTGGAGTGGGAATGCACCTGGACCGGCTGCATCGCGTTTACCCCCGATCACCTGATGCGTTTATTCGAGCCCGCGCCCGGTTTGGTGGCAGTCACCGGTTACAACGGCCGCGGCGTTACCACCGGCAGCGTCGTGGGCAAAGCCTTTGCCGACTACTTGTGCAGTGGCGATACCAAGGCCCTGCCGATCCCTTTTGCGCCGATGCGCCCGTTGTCTGGTGCGGGGTTGCGCAGCTGTTTATACGAGGCCGGTTTTTCCCTGTATCACGCCGGTCAATGTTTAAGAATTGTGATCTGACGAGGTTTTTTCTCCGACGGCGCAGTGTTTGTCTGCGCAGCGGCTAGCCTTTAGTGGTGCGGCCTGTAGCAGTCACGCACCGAGAGTGTGCAGTTCGGTGACGTGGGTGGTTACAGCCCGGTTGCACAATGCAGGGCAACCCGGTTGCTACCTTTGACATGCCGGGTGGCGCTTGCGAAAACTTAACGGTTTCACCTGCTTCGGTTTAGACGGTTGCACGCCCAATAAAAATGGGCTCGAAACAGTCGATAAAACAATAACAGAGCGACTTTTTTAAGAATAAAAAGCCAATGGCACGCGGCTTGCTCAGCCTTTTAGGTGAAGTCGAAGTGCCATCTAATAAAACCTCAGGAGCACCACCTCATGTCGCAGACGTTCTACAAGAAAGGTTTTCTGGCCCTCGCCGTGGCAGCAGCGTTGGGCGTTTCGTCGTTTGTTCAGGCTGATCTGAAAATTGGTGTAGCGGGCCCTATGACCGGAGCCAACGCGGCATTTGGCGAGCAGTACATGAAGGGTGCAAAAGCGGCAGCGGACAAGATCAACGCCGCAGGCGGGGTCAACGGCGAGAAGATCGTCCTGGTTGCAGGGGACGATGCTTGCGAACCAAAACAGGCCGTTGCAGTCGCCAACCGTCTGGTCGATCAGGACAAGGTAGCCGGGGTAGTAGGGCACTTCTGTTCTTCATCGACCATTCCGGCATCTGAGGTGTACGCCGACGCCGGTGTGATTGCGATCACCCCGGGTTCGACCAACCCGGCTGTTACCGAGCGCGGCCTGAGCGCAATGTTCCGTATGTGCGGGCGTGATGACCAGCAGGGCATCGTGGCGGCGGACTACATTGTTGACGTGCTCAAAGGCAAAAAAGTGGCTGTGCTGCACGACAAGGACACCTACGGCCAGGGCCTGGCGGATGCCACCAAGGCACAACTGATCAAGCGCGGCGTCACACCGGTGCTGTATGAAGGCCTGACCCGTGGCGAAAAAGATTTCAGCGCCGTGGTCACCAAGATCCGTTCGAACGGTGCCGATGTTGTCTATTTCGGTGGTCTGCACCCGGAAGCCGGGCCTCTGGTGCGTCAACTGCGTGAGCAGGGCCTTAAAGACGTGAAATTTATGTCCGATGATGGTGTGGTCACTGACGAACTGGTTACAACCGCAGGCGGCCCACAGTACGTTGACGGCGTGTATATGACCTTCGGTGCCGACCCGCGCCTGCTGCCAGACAGCAAGTCCGTGGTTGAAGAGTTCCGCAAGGCTGGCACTGAGCCGGAAGGCTACACCCTGTACGCCTATGCCTCGGTCCAGGCCCTGGCTGACGCCTTTAACGGCGCCAAATCCAACAAAGGCGAAGACGCTGCCAAATGGCTCAAGGCCAACCCGGTCAAAACTGTCATGGGTGAGAAAGCCTGGGACAGCAAGGGTGACCTCAAAGTCTCTGACTATGTGGTCTATCAGTGGGACAAAGACGGCAAATATCACCAGCTGGAAAAACAGAAGTGAGATGAATCACCTGCCTGACGTCAGCTTTGGCTGGCGCCGGGTGGGAATGTATCAGCATCACCTGTCTTCTTTTCCAGGAGTCGCGCGCACCCTGCCAGCCAGACTGTCCTTTGACGGTGTGGATGGCGTGCGTCTGCGCAATGGCTCAAGTGCGTGAGAATGCGTTATGGACGGTATCTTCCTACAGCAACTGCTGAACGGCCTGACCCTCGGGTCTGTCTACGGCCTGATCGCCATCGGCTACACAATGGTCTACGGCATCATCGGCATGATCAACTTCGCCCACGGCGAGGTGTACATGATCTCTGCTTACCTCGCGGCGATCAGTCTGGCTCTGTTGGCATACTTCGGTATTGAATCCTTCCCGCTGCTGATGTTGGGCACCCTGATTTTCACGGTGGTGGTCACGGGTGTGTATGGCTGGGTGATCGAGCGCGTGGCCTACAAGCCTCTGCGCAACTCCACACGGCTGGCGCCGCTGATCAGCGCCATCGGTATATCCCTGATTCTGCAAAACTACGTACAGATCGCCCAGGGCTCGCGCCAGCAGGGTGTTCCTACCTTGCTCAGCGGCGCTTGGCGCGTCGATATTGGCACCGGCTTTGTGCAACTGACCTACACCAAAGTCTTTATTCTGGTGGCAGCCTTTGTGGGCATGGGCCTGCTGACCTACATCATCAAGTACACCAAGCTGGGCCGCATGTGCCGAGCCACCCAACAGGACCGCAAGATGGCGTCGATCCTGGGGATCAATACTGATCGGGTGATTTCCTATGTGTTTGTCATCGGCGCCGCCATGGCCGCGCTGGCCGGTGTGCTGATCACCATGAACTACGGCACGTTCGACTTTTATGCCGGTTTTATCATCGGGATCAAGGCGTTTACCGCGGCGGTACTCGGCGGCATCGGATCACTGCCCGGGGCCATGCTCGGCGGGATTATCCTGGGTATTTCCGAGTCGCTTTTTGCCGGGTTGATTAACTCGGATTACAAGGACGTGTTCAGTTTCTCACTGTTGGTGCTGATCCTGATTTTCCGTCCTCAAGGCCTGCTGGGTCGACCTCTCGTGGCGAAGGTGTAAGTATGTCTGTAGCCATTAATAAACCGATTGATATAAAAAAAAGCGTCATCGATTCGATCCTGGCCGGGTTGATTTCATTGATTGTGTTCGGGCCTATCGTGGGGGTGGTGCTCGACGGTTACAGCTTCAACCTGCAACCGGCCCGCGTGGGCTGGCTGGTGGCAATCGTGATGATCGGGCGCTTTGCCCTGAGCCTGTTTCTGCAAACATCCAAGGGCGTGAAGATCCTCCAGGGCTTTGAGTCCACCGGCTCCGGGGTGCATGTGCTGGCGCCGGACTACAAGTCGCGGTTGCGCTGGATCGTGCCGCTGCTGATTGTAATTGCCATCGTGTTTCCGTTTTTTGCCAACAAATACATTCTGACCGTGGTCATCCTTGGGTTGATTTACGTGCTGCTGGGCCTGGGGCTGAATATCGTGGTCGGCCTGGCGGGGCTGCTCGACCTGGGGTATGTGGCGTTCTATGCCATCGGTGCCTATGGCCTGGCGCTGGGCTATCAATACCTGGGCCTGGGGTTCTGGACGGTGCTGCCGCTGGCAGCCATTGCGGCGGCGATGGCGGGGTGCATTCTCGGGTTCCCGGTGTTGCGAATGCACGGTGACTACCTGGCCATCGTGACGTTGGGCTTTGGTGAAATCATCCGCCTGATCCTCAACAACTGGCTGTCGTTTACCGGCGGGCCAAACGGCATGCCGGTGCCATCGCCGACCTTCTTCGGTCTGGAGTTTGGCCGCAGGGCCAAAGACGGCGGGGTGCCGTTCCATGAGTTCTTTGGCCTGGACTACAACCCCAATATCAAATTCCTGTTTATTTATATCGTGCTGTTTCTGGTGGTGTTGCTGGTGCTGTATATCAAGCACCGCCTGACCCGCATGCCGATCGGCCGCGCCTGGGAAGCGCTGCGTGAAGACGAAATTGCCTGCCGCTCCATGGGCCTTAACCATGTATTGGTCAAGCTCTCGGCGTTTACTATCGGTGCTTCCACGGCAGGTCTGGCCGGGGTGTTCTTTGCCAGTTATCAGGGCTTTGTAAACCCGTCGTCGTTTACCTTCTTTGAGTCGGCGCTGATCCTCGCCATTGTGGTGCTCGGCGGCATGGGCTCGACGGTGGGCGTGGTTATCGCCGCATTTGTGCTGACCGTGGCCCCGGAACTGCTGCGCAGCTTTGCCGAGTACCGTGTGCTGCTGTTTGGTGTCTTAATGGTGTTGATGATGATCTGGCGACCGCGAGGCCTGATCCGGATCAGCCGTGTCGGTGTTACGCCACGCAAGGGAGTCGCGCCATGAACGAGCCCATCATAAATGACGATGTAGTGCTCTCGGTCGACAAGCTGATGATGCACTTCGGTGGGATCAAGGCCCTGAGCGATGTCAGCCTCAAGGTCAAACGCAACTCGATCTTTGCCCTGATCGGCCCCAACGGTGCCGGTAAAACCACGGTGTTCAACTGCCTGACCGGGTTCTACAAGGCCAGCGGCGGCCGGATCGAACTCAATGCCCGGGGCACACGCACCAATGTGATCAAGCTGTTGGGCGAGCCGTTCCGGCTAAGCGACTTTGTTTCGCCCAAGGCGTTCGCCAGTCGCCTGTACTACAAAATGTTTGGTGGTACTCACCTGGTCAACCGCTCGGGGCTGGCGCGAACTTTCCAGAACATTCGCCTGTTCAAGGAAATGTCGGTGCTGGAGAACTTGCTGGTGGCTCAGCATATGTGGGTCAACCGCAATATGCTCGCCGGTATCCTCAATACCAAGGGCTATCGCAAGGCCGAAAGCGATGCGCTGGACCATGCGTTCTACTGGCTGGAGGTGGTGGACCTGGTGGATTGCGCCAACCGCCTGGCTGGTGAGTTGTCCTACGGCCAGCAGCGGCGTCTGGAAATCGCCCGGGCCATGTGTACCCGTCCGCAAATCATCTGCCTCGATGAACCGGCCGCTGGCCTTAATCCACAGGAAACCGAAGCGCTGAGCGGGATGATCCGCCTGTTGCGCGACGAGCATGACCTCACCGTAGTGCTGATCGAGCACGATATGGGCATGGTCATGAGCATTTCCGACCATATCGTGGTGCTCGACCACGGCAACGTGATTGCCGAGGGTGGGCCTGAAGCTATCCGCAACGACCCGAAAGTGATTGCTGCCTACCTTGGCGCAGATGAAGAGGAGCTGATATGACGGGCACGATCCTCGAACTCAAGGAACTGGATGTTCACTACGGGCCGATCCAGGCACTGAAAAAAGTCTCGATGCATATCGAAGAGGGCGAAACCGTGAGCCTGATCGGCTCCAACGGCGCGGGCAAATCCACGCTGCTGATGTCGATCTTCGGCCAGCCCCGGGCCAGCGGCGGGCAAATCATTTATCAGGGCGTGGATATTACCCACAAGTCCTCGCACTACATTGCCTCCAACGGCATTGCCCAGTCGCCGGAAGGTCGTCGGGTATTTCCGGACATGTCGGTGGAAGAAAACCTGCTGATGGGCACCATCCCTATTGGCGACAAGCATGCCGACGAAGATATGCAGCGCATGTTCGAGCTCTTCCCCAGGCTCAAGGAGCGTCGTAATCAGCGGGCCATGACCATGTCGGGGGGCGAGCAGCAAATGCTCGCCATCGCCCGTGCCTTGATGAGCCGGCCCAAGCTGCTGCTGCTGGATGAGCCCAGCCTGGGGTTGGCGCCGATTGTGGTGAAACAGATCTTTGCCACCCTGCGTGAGCTGGCCACCACTGGCATGACCATCTTTCTGGTGGAGCAAAACGCCAATCATGCCCTGCGCTTGTCGGATCGTGCCTATGTGATGGTCAACGGTGAAATCCGCCTGACCGGCACCGGCAAGGAGCTGCTGAGCAACGAAGAAGTGCGCAACGCATATCTGGGCGGGCACTAGCAGGCATTTGACATCTCCCTGTGGGAGCGGGCTTGCTCGCGATTCAGGCAACACGGTCTGTCATTTGAACCGAGTTGATCCTATCGCGAGCAAGCCCGCTCCCACATGGGCGGAGAGTGTCTATTTGTTCGACAATTATCTATCTCACACCCCTGGTCGCAAATTGTGGAAAACAATATTGCAACTCTGTGAAACCGCGACATAAAGCCGCTGTAATTCTCTGTTTTGTCACCATTTTGACTTGTCCCCGATTGCTGTGGAGGTGGCTGTGGGTAACGTGGGAGTAGTTGGCTGTAGCCCTTTGTTTACGTGGTGTCCAGCCAGGTGGTTGTTTTTCGACCAGCGGCTTTTGCTGAGCCGCTGCGGGAATTTGTCAACAGGTTTGTTTGGTTATAAAGAGCGCCTGGAAACAATGACTAACCTGTGGATAAGTCTGTGGTTAAACTCTGGAAAGAATGCCCAAGGCGGCGTAATTACTGGCCTCTGGCTATCTGACGGGTTTCCCAAGGTTGCACCTTTTTGGGGCGCCTGCATGCGGAGAGTCTCCGGGTCAAGTCAAAAACACCTCTCGCTGTGCTCTATGCCTTGTGGATCGCGGCATTGAGTATTATCGAGTTACACCCAAAGACTGTGGACGGGCCTGTGGATAAGGTGAGCGCATATGGCTGAAGGCCTTATGCTGCGTGGGGTTGCGGCTGTTGGTTGTTTTTTGTACAGCTCTGGCCGAAAAATACCGCGGGTTGCCGCTGGCCCCCTGCTCAGGGCATTCTGCGCAACGTCCCATTCAACGGCGGCCAATGCCCGCCAGCCAAGGAGAACACGATGACTTCCACCCTGTTTATTACGGGCGCGACTTCCGGTTTTGGTGAGGCGTGTGCGCGCAAGTTTGCACAGGCAGGCTGGAAACTGGTGCTCACGGGCCGACGCGAAGAGCGCTTGAAGGCACTGTGTGAAGAGTTGTCCAAGCAGACTGAAGTACACGGCCTGGTGGTGGACGTACGCGATCGCGCTGCGATGGAAGCGGCCATTGCCGGTCTGCCCCCTTCGTTCAGCAAGCTGCGCGGACTGATCAACAATGCCGGCCTGGCGCTGGGTACCGACCCGGCGCCCAAGTGCGACCTCGACGATTGGGAAACCATGGTCGATACCAATATCAAGGGCCTGCTCTACACCACACGTTTGCTGCTGCCACGGCTGATTGCCTACGGCCGCGGTGCCGGGATCGTCAACCTGGGCTCTATCGCTGGCAGCTACCCGTACCCTGGCAGCCATGTGTATGGCGGCACCAAGGCCTTCGTTAAACAGTTTTCCCTTAACCTGCGCTGCGACTTGCAGGGCACGGGCGTGCGGGTCAGCAACGTTGAGCCAGGCTTGTGCGAAAGCGAGTTCTCGATGGTGCGTTTCGCCGGTGACAAGGCACGTTACGACGCGACCTACCAGGGTGCCGAGCCGATCCAGCCAGAAGACATTGCCGAGACCATTTTCTGGGTGCTCAACACCCCGGCCCACGTCAATATCAACCGTCTTGAGTTGATGCCCGTGACTCAGTCCTGGAGCGGTTTCGCCATCGAGCGCAACGCCAAGGAGTAAACTCCCCCCTGGCAGCCCACCCGCGACCTCCTGAGGGGGTCGCATTCAATCGGGCTGAAAAGGAGTTTTTGTGAGTAACCGTGGTGAGCAGCAACTGCTCAAACAATCGACCGTTCTAATGTTTGCGGTGGCCATTGCGGGCATCGTTACGGGTTTTATTTCGGGTTCTGAATCCATCCTGTTTGATGGCTTTTTTTCCTTGATCGCAACCTTTATCAAAGTGCTGATGCTGATTACGGCGCAGCTGATCGCCAAGGAAAGCAACCAGCGTTTCCAGTTCGGCTTCTGGCACCTGGAGCCGATGGTGCTGCTGATTGAAGGCAGTTTCCTGTTCTTGATTGCGATCTATGCCTTTCTCAATGGCGTGTTCGGCATTCTCAATGGCGGGCGTGATATCGAGCTGGGCCTGGTCATCGTCTACGCGGCGGTGTTTACTGTTATCGAATTTGCCTACTACTTCTGGGTACGGCGCAAAAACCGCAAGCTCAAATCAACCCTGATTCAGTTCGACAACGTCAGCTGGCTGGTGGACGCCATGCTGTCGGTGGGGCTGTTGATAAGTTTTGTCACGGCGCTGGTGTTGAAACAGCAGGGTTATGCACAGTGGGCGGCTTATGTGGACCCGTCGATTCTGATTCTGCTAGCGCTAAGCATGTTGGCCCCGGCTTACAAGATCCTCAAGCCGGCCTTGCGCGACGTACTGGGTATTGCCCCTGATGCGCTGGATGACAAGGTGCGCGATGTGCTCGAAGACATGTCGGCCCGGCATGGTTTTGAGGGCTACAAGACCTATGTGCAAAAGCACGGGCGCGCGCGGTTTATCGAGATACATATCGTGTTGCCGGCGGGTTATCCACTGGCCAGCGTGAAGACCCTTGATGCATTGCGCGAAGAGATTTCCGCGCTGCTGGGTAAAGCTGACAGTGCGCGCTGGCTGACCATCAGTTTTACCGGGGATCGCAAGTGGATTGCCTAACCCTGCCTTGATGAAGCTTGAATTGTGGGAGCGGGCTTGCCCGCGATTCAGGCAGCGCGGTGTATCTGAACAACCGCGTCGATGCCATCGCGAGCAAGCCCGCTCCCACAGTTGTTAGTGTTTGCTGAAGTATTGCGCCAACCCGCTATAGCAGGTCGCCAGATGATACGGCGTGGTCGACGGCATATCCTCGCGGCTGACCTTGCCCACGCCGTCCCGACACTCATACCAGCCACCGGCATGCAGAAACTGCTGCTGCAACGCCAGCAGTTGGCGCTGCAGGCGTGGCTGGCTGTCCGGGCGCAAGGTCAGGGCGCGCAGGTACTCGGCTTGCGCCCAGATACGCTGGGTGCCGTCACGCAGGCTGCCATCGGGTGCGAGCATGCCGCATACCGCGCCGCTTTGCGGGTCGACACCGACTTGCTCGGCAAAGCCGAACGCGCGGTCCAGCGACGTATGCAGCGGCGTCTGGCGCAGCAGGGGCGAAGATTGCAGCAAGAAGAACCACTCAAACTGATGGCCCGGTTCAAACCAGTTATCCACAGCCCCAAGGGGTTTTTCGAGCATGACGTTATGCACAGGCTCGATAAACCGTTGCTGCATGCCATCGGCCAGTGCCAGCAGTGCGGCATGCACCGGGCCATCGTCTCGCACCGACAGAGTGGCCAAAAACGCTTCGGCCAAATGCATCAGCGGGTTTTGCAGCGGGCCGCTGCCCAGTGACGACCAGTCCCGCTCCAGGCTGGCTTCGTACAGACCAGTGCCATCGCTGAAACGCTCGGTCACCACTTCCAGCGCGCCATTGAGCGCCGAGGCCACCAGCGGCTCGCGCACCTTGGCCCAGTAATGGGCGCAGGCGAAGATGATAAAGGCGTGGGTGTAGAGGTCTTTGCGCTGATCCAGCGGCGCGCCGTCGGGGCCGATGCTGTAGTACCAGCCGCCGTGCTCGGCGTCATGAAAATGCTGGTGCAGCGAGCGGAACAGCGCCGCTGCGCGCTCGGCAGCGCCAGGGAAGGCCGGGTCGTCGATCAGGCTGGCGAACAGGTACAGCTGCCGTGCGCAGGCCATGGCGCGATAGCGCTGGGGTGGCAACGGCTGATGCTCGGGGCTGAGCGCCTCATAGGGCAGCGCCAGTTCGGCATTCCAGCCGGGGCCTTGCCAGAGCGGCACAATGACCTGGCGGAAATGCTGCTGCACTGCCGCAAAGGTGGCGGTCAGTTCAAGCGGGAAGTCGGAGCTGGCTACATCAGGCATCGGCGGGTGTCGTCACGGCTGGGGCGTTTGCGCGACATGATACACCGTGATTCCCTGGATGATCTCAACTCTGATGTGGGGTCGGGAATGTGGGAGCGAGCCTGCTCGCGATGGGAACGATGCGGTACTTCAGGCAAACCGCAGTGATGCCATCGCGAGCAGGCTCGCTCCCACAGGTTAAATCAACAAACCCTGACGCTCGATAAACGCCACGATGGTGTCCAGGCCATGCCCGGTTTTCTGGTTGCTGAACACAAACGGCTTGCCGCCGCGCATGCGTTTGGTGTCGCTGTCCATCAGCTCCAAGGAGGCGCCTACCAGCGGCGCCAGGTCGATCTTGTTGATCACCAGCAAGTCGGATTTGCAGATCCCCGGGCCGCCCTTGCGTGGCAATTTATCTCCGGCAGACACATCAATCACGTAGATCGTCAGGTCAGACAGTTCCGGGCTGAAAGTAGCCGACAAGTTATCCCCTCCCGATTCCACCAGAATCAGGTCCAGCCCCGGAAAACGCCGGTTCAATTGATCCACAGCTTCCAGATTGATTGAGGCATCTTCACGAATCGCCGTGTGCGGGCAACCGCCAGTTTCGACACCGATAATGCGCTCCGGGGCCAGTGCCTCGTTGCGCACCAGAAAGTCAGCGTCTTCACGGGTGTAGATATCGTTGGTGACGACGGCCAGGTTGTACTTCTCCCGCAACGCCAGGCACAAGGCCAGGGTAAGCGCGGTTTTGCCAGAGCCCACCGGGCCACCGATGCCAACACGCAAAGGCTGTGTGTTCATTACTTTCTCCTAGGAACGAAACAGGCGGCTGTACTGGCGCTCGTGGGCCATGCTCGCCAACGACAGGCCGAAAGCGGCGCTGCCCAAGTGGGATAAGTCGAGGGTGCTGGCGTGTTGCTGGGCCTGCTGTAAGGCGGGCGACAACTCGCTGGTTATGCGCTGTGCCGCTTGTTGGCCCAGTGGCAGGGTTTTCATCAGCACCGCCAATTGGTTTTCCAGCCAGCTCCAGAGCCAGGCGGCCAGCGCATCCTGTGGCTTGATAACCCAGGCGCGGGCAGCCAAGGCCCAGCCCAGCGCCAGATGGGGCTCAGTCTGCTGTGTGAGAAACAAGCGGGCGGGATCGTCCAGTTCCGGCAAACCGGTCAGCAGTTGCTGCAGGGAGTAGCCCATTTGCCGGCTTTCCTGATGCAGTTCACGGGTTTCACGGCTGGCGCGATGTTCATCACACAGGCGCTGCAAGGCACTCCAGTCCTGATCAGATGCGGCCTGGCAATGAGCGAGCAACAGCGGCGCTTCGAAGCGGGCCAGATTGAGCAGTAACTGATCGCGAATCCAGCGCGCAGCCGTGGCCGGATCACTCACGCGGCCATTGTCGACGGCCATTTCCAGCCCTTGGGAATAGCTGTAGCCGCCAATGGGCAGCTGTGGGCTGGCCAGGCGCAATAGCGCCCAGGCAGGATTCACAAGCGCACACCAAATTGATGCAGCTTCGGTGCGTAATTGAAGTCTTCTTCACCTGCACGGGAGTGATGATGACCGCCACCATAGGCGCCGTGCTCGGGCTGAAATGGCGCTTCAATGGCTTCGGTGCTGGCACCCAACTGTTCCAGCATGGCCTTGAGCACGTAGTCATCGAGCAGGCGCAGCCAGCCATCACCCACTTGCAGGGCAACGTGACGATTACCCAAGTGATAGGCGGCACGGGTCAGCTCAAAGGCGCTGCTGCAGGTGACATGCAGCAGTTTTTCGGGGGTGGCACAGATGCGCACGATGCGCCCGTCCTGAGCCTGGAGAAACTCGCCGTCATACAAGGGCGCCTGGCCGCGTTCCAGGAACAGGCCAACGTCTTCGCCGCTGCTGCTGAAGCAGCGCAAGCGGCTTTTGCTGCGGGCTTCGAAGTTTAAGTGTAGCTCGGCGCTCCACACCGGGTGGGACTGGACTCTGCGATGAATCACCAGCATCGGAAGGCTTCCTGCAATAGACAATACCCGAGTCAGAGCAAGGGTCTTGCCAACCCGGGTCAAGGCCGCAAATGTAGGCCCAAAAAGGGTGCAGGAAGATGAAGATGTTCTAAATAAGTGCGCAATGGCTGCACTGACGCACTAAGAGGGTGCGCCAGTGCTTATTCGGTGCTGCCCAGACCTTTCCAGTGCTTGAGCCCGATAAAGATAAAGCGCAGTTGCTGACTGATCTTGGCCTGGGGTTGCAGGTGATCGGGCAGGGTATCGGCCGGCGGGTCGATCACGTCGGGCAGGGCGGCAAACACGCTTTTGACCACCAGATCGGCGATCACAGTCAGGCCTGCATGGTCCAGGTGCTGCAACTTGGGCTTGGAGCCCAGATCGGCTGCCAGATCCGAGGTGATGTCTTCGCGCAGCGCACCAATAGCCTGACGCACCGGTTGGGAACCACCGTACTGCTCGCGGGCCAGAAACAGGAACTGCGAGCGGTTGGCCTCTACCACGTCGAGAAAGATACGCACCGAGGCATTGATCACACCGCCCATAAACAGCTCGTTGTGACGTACCAGGCGAATGGTTTCGCGAAAGGTCTGGCCGACTTCACTGACCAGGGCCAGGCCCAGTTGGTCCATATCGCTGAAGTGGCGGTAAAACCCGGTAGGCACGATGCCAGCTGTTCTGGCGACTTCGCGCAGGCTCAGGCTGCCAAAGCCGCGACCCGATTCCATCAAGTGGCGGGCAGCGTCCATCAGCGCAAGGCGGGTTTGTTGTTTCTGTTCGGCGCGAGGCAGCATCGGAGCTGGTATTCCAGACAAGTACAGCGGCGCACTCTAGCAAATCGGCTTTGATGACAGTAGTGATCACAACACAAACTGTGTGGGCGCTGGCTTGCCAGCGATGCGGGCGATGCGGTCTATCTGAAGCACTGCAGTGATCCTATCGCTGGCAAGCCAGCTCCCACAAGTTCTCGCTTAGCTGGCATGTTGATTTCTTTCTGCCAGACGATCAGCACCGCCTTCGGCGACAAACTGGCTGCTCGGGGTGCGCTCGTAGCCATCTTCGGCATAGCTGTTTTGCTGGTCCAGGGTACGTTGTGCGCCGTCTTCGGCAACCGGGTTGAGCGGTTGGCTGAGGGTGCTCGATGCTGGTTGCACCATTGGCGTTGGTTCTTCATCGGCCGGCATGGCGAAGGCGTTGAAGGCCATCAGTGAAAGGGAAAGACCGAACAATACTGGGCGTTTCATGGTGTGTGCTCCGTAGCAATGCAACTAAGTAGGGGTGATGGCAATGCTACGCTTGGCTGCCGGATATCAAAGTTCATACGGCCAATGGTGATAATCGACAGAATTGATTGTTCATGCCGGGAGGCTCTAGCCTGAGGCTCTTGGAATTATTTATACGAAAGCCGTACCGGGGTTAAACCTTCCGGCGTCTTTGCCAGTCGTACATTTATGGCGTCGTAACTGGGACGTTCAGTCGAATTCAAGGAGCCGTGACATGACGCGCACCCGTAAGACCCTTGCCTGGGCAG
This sequence comes from Pseudomonas sp. B414, assembly GCF_055408445.1. Classification (NCBI taxonomy): domain Bacteria; kingdom Pseudomonadati; phylum Pseudomonadota; class Gammaproteobacteria; order Pseudomonadales; family Pseudomonadaceae; genus Pseudomonas; species Pseudomonas sp. B414. Next base: position 180,635 of record NZ_JBUZTQ010000003.1, read on the forward strand.
GCGGTATTTTCGTTCTGCTGGTGGCCGTGCTGGTGGTGATCCTCGCTACCTTCGACTGGAACCGGCTCAAGCCGACGATCAACACTCAGGTTTCCGAAATGCTCCACCGCCCGTTCGCCATTAATGGTGATCTGGCCGTGCGTTGGCAGCGTGAAGAGGACCAGGGCGGCTGGCGTGCCTGGGTGCCGTGGCCCCATGTGATTGCCCAGGACCTGACCCTGGGCAACCCCGAGTGGGCGAAAACCCCGCAAATGGCCAGCCTGAAAAAAGTCGAACTGCGCCTGTCGCCGCTGGCACTGCTGACCCAAACGGTGAATATCCCGCGGATCAACCTCACTGAGCCCAGCGCCAGCCTTGAGCGCCTGGCCGATGGCCGGGCGAACTGGACCTTTACCTTCGACCCCAAAGACCCGAACGCCGAGCCGTCCAGCTGGACCCTGGATATCGGCGCCATTGGTTTCGACAAGGGTCATGTGACCTTCAATGATCAGATCCTCAAGACCCAACTCGATGTACTGATTGATTCGCTGGGCAAACCCATCCCTTTTAGCGAGATCGTCGGCGAAGCAGACGCTAAAAAGGCACTGGAGAAAGGTGCAAAGCCACAAGACTATGCGTTCGCCCTCAAGGTCAAAGGCCAGTACCACGGCCAGAAACTTAATGGCAGCGGTAAAATGGGCGGCCTGCTGGCGTTGCAGGGCGCGACTCAACCCTTCCCGTTGCAAGCCCAGGTCAATATTGCTGATACTCAAGTTGCACTTGCCGGCACCTTGACCGACCCGCTGAATCTGGGCGCGCTTGACCTGCGTCTGAAGCTGGCCGGCACCAGCCTGAGCAATCTTTACCCGTTGACCGGCGTGACCCTGCCGGATTCGCCGCCGTACTCCACCGATGGCCACTTGATTGCCAAGTTGCGTGAGTCCAGCGGCGCGACCTTCACCTATGAAAACTTCAACGGCAAGATCGGCAGCAGTGATATCCACGGTGACTTGAAATACGTGGCCAGCCAGCCGCGACCAAAACTGAGCGGCAAGCTGGTGTCCAACCAGTTGCTGATGGCTGACCTGGGGCCGTTGATCGGTGCCGACTCCAATACCAAGCAAAAGGCCCGGGGCAGCGAGAGCAAACAGCCTGCGGGCAAGGTGCTGCCGGTCGAAGAGTTTCGCACCGAGCGCTGGCGCGATATGGATGCCGACGTTGAGCTGACCGGCAAACGCATCGTGCAGAGCGCCGAGCTACCGTTTACCGACCTCTATACTCACCTGGTGCTCAATGATGGCGAGTTGAGCCTTGAGCCGCTGCGCTTTGGTGTGGCCGGGGGCAAGCTGGATGCGCAGATCCGCCTCAACGGCCGTGCTGCGCCGTTAAAAGGCAACGCCAAATTGACTGCGCGCAACTTCAAGCTCAAGCAGTTGTTTCCCACTTTTGAACCGATGAAAACCAGTTTCGGCGAACTCAATGGCGATGCCACGATTTCCGGTACTGGCAACTCGGTGGCCAAGCTGCTGGGCACCGCCAATGGCGATTTGAAGATGATCGTCAACGATGGCGCCATCAGCCGCAGCCTGATGGAAATCGCCGGTTTGAACGTGGGCAATTATGTGGTGGGCAAGATTTTTGGCGACGAAGACGTCAAGATCAACTGCGCGGCAGCGGACCTGGGGATCACCAACGGGCTGGCCAGTACGCGCTTGTTTGTGTTCGATACCGAGAACGCGATTATTTATATCGACGGCACGGTCAATCTGGCCACTGAACAGCTCGACTTGAAAATCACCCCGGAGTCCAAGGGCCTGCGCCTGTTCTCGCTGCGTTCACCGCTGTATGTGCGCGGCACCTTTGCCAACCCGTCGGCAGGGGTGCAAGCCGTGCCGCTGCTGTTGCGCGGTGCAGGCATGGTGGCACTGGGTGTGATTGCAGGGCCGGCGGCGGGGCTGCTGGCACTGGTGGCGCCAAGCGGTGGCGAACCGAATCAGTGCGCGCCGCTGTTGCAACAGATGCAACAGGGCAAAGTGCCTAAGACGGTGAAGTAAAAGCCGCCTTCACTTCCCCCTGTGGGAGCGAGCTTGCTCGCGATGCGGGCAATGCGATTTATCAGGTAGAACGCGCTGATGCTATCGCGAGCAAGCCCGCTCCCACAGAATTATCTGGTTTTGCGAAGTGGCGTAGTCCAACGCTCCGACAGAATCACTCCGCCCAGGGTCAGCGCCCCGCCAATCAGGTGGTAGCCGTGCAACTGCTCTTTCAACACCAGCGCAGCAATTAGCGCGGTAATCAACGGCAGCAGATTGAAAAACAGCGTCGTGCGGCTCGGTCCCAGAGTGGCCACGGCCTTCATCCACGCCAGCGGTGCGATCATCGACGCCAGCACACAGGCGTAAAGCACCAAGCCCATGTTGTGCACCGTCGGCCCGACCTTGGGCGAGGCCAGATACAGCGGAAACAGCACCACAATCGCTACCAGCACCTGCAGATACAACATCTGCAACGGCGGCAGGCGCAGCTGCCATTTCTTCAACAAGGTGCTGTAAATCGCATAGGCCAGAGTCGCGACCAGCATCATCGCGTCACCCAGGTTCAGGCCATGATCGAGCAGGGCTGCAAGGCTGCCGCTCGACACCACCACCAGTACCCCGACAAACGACACGATAGCGCCCACCAGGGCCCCGGCGGTCAGGCGCTGGCCCAGGCTGATAATCGACATGGTCAGCACCATTAGCGGCATCAACGACAGGATGATGCCCATATTGGTCGCCGAGGTCCGTGCTGCGGCGTAGTAGGCCAGGCTCTGGTACACCGCCATGCCCAGCACACCGAGCACAAAGATCTTGCCCAGATTGGGGCGAATAACCGACCAGTTGGCTACTATCGGCTTGAGCATAAAAGGGGTGAATAGCAGGCCGGCCAGCAGCCAGCGGTAAAAGCCGATCTCGGAAGGGAAGATCGTCCCTACCGCCAGTTTGTTGATAACGGTATTGCCGGCCCAGATAAAAATGGCCAGTAGCGGGTAAGCGTATTGCATCAGTAACAACCACGGGATTGATAAGCGGCGATTATCCGCCTGTCTGTATGCAAGCCTATACTGCGATCCAGCCAACCTCACCCCGAATACAGACAGCATGCGCAAGAATCTGATCAACGTACCCGAATTCGACGGTTTGCCAGCGCCGGTTTACTTTCGCTATGCCGAGATAGAAGCCCACAGCCATGCCGTGCCCCATGCCCATGCCTGGGGTTCTCTGGACTACGTGGCCCATGGGGTGATGCGCTATGAAGTCGATGGCCGGCGCTTTATGTCGCCGCCGCAGTACGCGGTCTGGGTGCCGCCCAATACCGAGCACAGTGCCTACAACGCCCAGGCGATTGTTTACCGATCGGTGTATCTGGATGCCATTCACTGCCAGCACTTGCCGACCACACCGGTCACCCTGGCCATCAGCGATATTCTCAAGGCCATCCTCAGTGACTTTGCCCGTCGCGATATCAATATCCCCCGTAGCGAAGCAGATATTCGCTTGGCGCAGGTGCTGGTCGACCAATTGCGTCAGGCGCCTGTGCATCAGTGCTTTTTACCCTATGCCAGTCATCCGGGCCTGTTGTTGGTACTTGAGGCGCTGCAACAGACTCCCGGCGATAACCGTTCGCTGGGCCAGTGGGCGCAGCAGGTGCATGTCAGCGAGCGCACTCTGGCACGCTTGTTTGTGCGTGAACTGGGCATGAGCTTTGGCGAGTGGCGTCAGCGCTTGCGCTTTCTGGCGGCGATCGAGGCGCTGGAGTCTGTGCGCACTGTGCAGGAGGTGGGTTTTGATCTGGGTTACAGCACCTCATCGGCGTTTATTGCCATGTTTCAACGCCAGGCCGGTTGCACGCCAGAACAGTACCGACGCCAGGCCCGAGTGCTGTAACAGAGTTTGTCTACACTTCAAGAATCGCGCTGCAACCTGGTGCGCAAACAAGGAGAAAACTCCATGAAGATGCTGCGTGTTCCTTTGCTGATGATCGGTCTGCTGCTGTGCTCCCAGGGTTTTGCGGCCACGGCCCAGCAGAACAAAATGACCACTTGTAACGCTGATGCCAGTGCCAAAACCCTCAAGGGCGATGAGCGCAAAGCCTTTATGAGTAACTGCCTCAAAGCCAAGCCGGCCACTACGCAACAGGACAAGATGAAAACCTGTAACGCCACGGCCGGTACCCAGAACCTCAAAGGGGACGCACGCAAGACCTTTATGAGTGATTGCCTGAAGAAAAAATAACCACAGCCGGTGGGAGCGGGCTCCCACCAGTCACAAATTCTAGTGCTCCCCGCCGAAGGCTGGCAGACTGCCTGTCCTTTCACGCTGTCAGTTTTGAGGCTGTATGCCATCGTTTTCTCAGCGTCACATCATTTTAGCCAGCTACATCATTATTGCTGGCGGCCTGTTGCTGGTTTTCCCGTTGCGTCTGTTGCCCAGCCTGCTGGCCGGTCTGTTGGTGTTCGAACTGGTCAATATGCTCACCCCGCAATTGCAGCGCCTGATTGCCGGGCGCCGTGCGCGCTGGCTGGCAGTAGCGTTGCTGGGCACGCTGATTGTCAGTGTGCTGGCCTTGCTATTTGCCGGAGCCATCAGCTTTTTGCTGCATGAAGCAGAAAATCCGGGCGCTTCACTGAATAAATTCATGGCCGTAGTCGACCGTGCGCGCGGGCAATTGCCGCCGTTCCTGGACAGCTACCTGCCGGCCAGTGCTGCCGAGTTTCGGATTGCCATTGGCCAGTGGATGAACAAGCACCTCAGTGATCTGCAACTGGTGGGCAAGGACGCGGCGCATATGTTCGTGACCCTGCTGATCGGCATGGTGCTGGGCGCCATCATGGCCTTGCAGACCATTCCCGATATCAGCCGTCGCAAGCCGCTGTCGGCGGCGCTGTTCGAGCGTCTGCACCTGCTGGTCCAGGCCTTTCGCAATATCGTTTTTGCCCAGATCAAGATCGCGCTGCTCAACACCGCGTTTACCGGGATTTTCCTGGCTGTGATCCTGCCGCTGCTGGGTGTGCACCTGCCACTGACCAAAACCCTGATCGTATTGACCTTCCTGCTGGGCTTGCTGCCGGTGATCGGCAACCTGATCTCCAATACCCTGATCACCATCGTCGGGCTATCACTGTCGATCTGGGTGGCAGTGGGGGCGTTGGGCTATCTGATTGTTATCCACAAGCTGGAATACTTTCTTAACGCAAGGATTGTGGGTGGGCAGATCAGTGCCAAGTCGTGGGAATTGCTGCTGGCGATGCTGGTGTTTGAAGCAGCCTTCGGCCTGCCGGGTGTGGTGGCAGGGCCGATTTACTATGCGTATTTGAAGAGCGAGTTAAAGCAGGTGGGGTTGGTGTAACCAGGGGACTAAAGGCAAAAGCAGAGTTGTGCAGCACCACAAAACAGCTCCCTCTCCGCAGTGCCTCCAGACGAATCCAGGAAGCGGGCAGGGAGAGGGTTGTGGTGAGGGTCTTAGCCGTAGCGCTTCTTAGCCTCAATCGCCAGACCGCTACCGATACTGCCGAAGATATTGCCTTCAACATGCTGCGCATTCGGCAACATGGCCGCCACGCTCTGGCGCAACGCCGGAATCCCACTCGAACCACCGGTGAAGAACACCGTATCCACTTGCTCAACACCCACGCCTGCGCTGCTCAGCAGATTGGTCACGCTGTTGCGGATGCGCTCCAGCTGGTTATCGATTGACTCTTCAAACATCGCCCGGCTCAGGTCCACGCTCAGGCCCGCTTCAACCCGGTCCAGTAGCAAGTGACGGCTGTCGTTGTGGGTCAGCTCGATTTTGGTTTCTTCGATTTCCATCGCCAGCCAGTGCCCGGCACGCTGCTCGATCAACTTGAACAGACGGTCGATGCCGCCAGTGTCCTCAATGTCATAGCGCATGCTGCCCAGCGATAGCTGGGATTTTTGCGAGTACACCGAGTTTATGGTGTGCCAGGTCGCCAGGTTCATATGATGGCTGGTTGGCATATAGGCGCCGCTTTTCATGCGGCTACCGTAGCCGAACAACGGCATCACGCCTTGCAGGCTCAGCTGTTTGTCGAAGTCGGTCCCGCCCACGTGCACGCCACCGGTGGCGAGGATGTCGTCCTGGCGGTTGTCCTGGCCACGACGCTCGGGCGACAGGCGCACCAGCGAGAAGTCGGAGGTACCACCGCCGATATCGACAATCAGTACCAGTTCTTCGCGCTCGATGGTGGACTCGTAGTCGAATGCCGCTGCGATCGGTTCGTACTGGAAGGACACTTCCTTGAAACCGATGGCACGGGCCACGTCAGTCAGGGTGTTTTCGGCTTCCTGGTCGGCCAGGGGGTCGTCATCGACGAAAAACACCGGGCGGCCCAGCACCACTTCTTCAAATTCTCGACCGGCGGTCGCTTCGGCGCGTTTCTTGAGCTGGGCGATAAACAGCCCGAGCAGGTCCTTGAACGGCATCGCCGTGCCCAGGACGCTGGTGTCGTGCTTGATCAATTTGGAGCCCAACAGGCTCTTGAGCGAGCGCATCAGGCGGCCTTCGTAGCCTTCCAGGTACTCATGCAGCGCCAGACGGCCATACACCGGGCGGCGTTCTTCCATATTGAAGAACACCACTGAGGGCAGGGTAATCTTGTCATCCTCCAGCGCAATGAGGGTTTCCACGCCTGGGCGCAGCCAGCCGACGGTGGAGTTGGACGTGCCGAAGTCGATACCGCAGGCACGTGCTGGAGAGGCGCTTTTCATGTCTTTCGTGTTCCGGTTAAAAAACGGCCGCGCAGTGTATGCCAGACCGCCACAGAATCGAAGCACGACTAATCGTTAAATCGCAGGTTTTAATCCACTTGAAAGACTATCCTTGATCCCCAAACTTCCAGTCATTGGCGTGGCAGTCTTCTAAGCTGCCGATAAACATTTGCTGCGCTGTTCTTGAGACCGGTCAAATGACAGGCCGGGCAACCGGAGCATTCTGGTGACCTGAGCTGCGCGATATTGATAACGGATGGTGATCCTTACATGGACTTCAAAGACTATTACAAGATCCTTGGTGTCGAGCCCACGGCTGACGACAAGGCGATCAAGACCGCCTATCGCAAGCTGGCGCGCAAGTATCACCCGGATGTGAGCAAGGAAAAGGACGCCGAGAGCAAGTTCAAGGACGTCAACGAAGCCTATGAAGCGCTTAAAAGCGCCGAAAAACGTGCTGAATACGATGAAATTCGTAAATACGGCCAACATGGCCAACCGTTCCAGGGGCCGCCGGGCTGGCAGGGTCGTTCCAGCGGTGGTTTCGAAGACAATGGCGATTTTTCGGACTTCTTCAGCTCGATCTTCGGTTCGCGTGGCGGTGGTTTTGGTGGGCAATCGGGCCGCAGTGCGGGCCGTCGTGGGCAGGATGTAGAAATGGAATTGCCGATTTTTCTTGAAGAAACCCTGTCGGGTGAGTCCAAGCCAATCAGCTTCCAGATCGGCGGGGTCAGCAAAACCCTGAACGTGAAGATTCCGGCCGGTGTGACCGACGGCGAGCGTATCCGCCTTAAAGGCCAGGGTGGCCCGGGCGTGGGTGGCGGGGCCAACGGTGATCTGTACCTGATCATCCGTTTTGCACCGCATCCGAAGTTTGATGTGGAAGGCCATGACCTGGTGATCACTGTGCCTTTGGCACCGTGGGAAGCTGCGCTGGGCACCAAGGTGGCGATACCGACCCTGACCAGCAAGGTGATGATGACCATTCGCCCTGACAGCCAGAGCGGTCAGCGCATGCGCATCAAGGGCCACGGCCTGGCGGACAAGCACGGCCAGCGTGGTGATTTGTATGCGCAACTGAAAGTGGTCATGCCAACCCATGGCGACGAGGCCACCAAAGCACTGTGGCAAGAACTTGCCGATAAAGCAGCATTTGATCCGAGAGCCCAATGGAGTAACTGATCATGAGCAGCACCCTGATCGTTCAGCTGGACATGGAAAGGTTCTGCGAAGAGGCCAATATCCCGGCCACTTACGTGATAGAGATTGTCGAACACGGAATTATCGAACCTCAGGGCCGCACGCCGGACGTGTGGCGTTTTGAAGACTACGAACTGGTGATCGCCCGGCGCGCGGCCAAGCTGCGGGATGATCTGCAGATGGAGTGGGAAGGCGTGGCCCTGGCCCTGGACCTGCTCGAAGAAGTGCAGCAGTTGCGTGCTGAAAACCAGCGGCTCAAGCAGCAACTTGGGCGGTTTGTAAGTCAATAAATGCAGTCCAACCCTGTGGGAGCGGGCTTGCTCGCGATAGCATCGACTCGGTGTGCCAGATACACCGAGCCGCCAGCATCGCGAGCAAGCCCGCTCCCACAAGAGTTGCTCTTACAGGGGCCCGGCGTTTCTGGGCAACACCACGGTAAACGTCGTGCCCGCGGCTTCGGTCGAGGTCACGTCGATGCTGCCATGATGGGCGTCCACCACTTCCTTGATGATAAACAGGCCCAGCCCCAGGCTGGTCGAGGTGCCCGGCTGGCTGATGTCTTCGCTGGGGCTGCGTACCAGCGGGTCAAACAGGGTGGCGATTGCATCAGCAGCAATGGGCTGGCCCTGATTGTTAATGCACAAGGTTACGGCGTCGGCATCCCCGCTCAGGGTCAATCTCACGCTGCCCTTGCGGGCACCGTGTTGCAGCGCATTGCCGATCAGGTTTTGTAGCAATTGCCCCAGCCGGCGCGGGTCCCAGTGGCCCTGCATATCGCCCTCAACGCGCAGCGTCGGTGTGCAGTCGGGTTGCCCGGCGCAGGCTTCATCCAGCGCCGCCTGACAGGCGTCTGCCAGATTCATCTCCCGGGGTTCAATCGGCAAGCTGCTGCCCAGGCGACTGCGCACAAATTCCAGCAAGTCATTGACCATCGCGCCCATATGCCGCGTGCCATTTTTGATCGCCTGCACATAGGCCTGCGCATCCGCAGCCAGGCTGGCTTTGCGCTCCAGCATTTCGGTGGACATGCTCACCGCCTGCAAGGGCGCGCGCAAGTCGTGGCCGAGGATGGCGAGGAAGATGTCGCGCGAACGACTGACCTGTTCAGCATAAGCTTCAGTGGACTCGGCCAGCGCCTGATCAATGGCCTCGTTGAAGCGGATCATGTCCTGCAGATGTGAGTGGGCGGGTGTATCGACACTGGCCACCCACAGGCGGATCACGCAGGCACGCAGATGGCGAAATTCCGAGGTCATCTGCACCAGGTCAAAACCTACGGTATGGCGCAGTTCGCCGTGGCTGGCAGCGGCTTCATCCAGGGCGGGGCTGGTCTCGGGGCCTTCACCTTCGGCCTTGGCCTGCTGCTCGCTGGCGGTTTGTGCGGTGTTCATGTCCCGCGCTGCGGCCAGCAGGATCTCTTTGGCATGATCGCGCAGCGCCACGCTGTTCATGGACTCGGCAGCGGGCGTGATGGTTTCGGCAAATTGCTCCCATTCATCGACGATACGGTCAACATTGTGCACGATGAATTCAGATAGGCGCATGGCCACAAACCTTGCTGCAAGAGCGGCTGTATTGAAAGGTGACGCATCTTAGCGTCAAACGCAGCTTTTCAACACAACCGCCAATCCCCTGCAAACAGAGAGTGTCAGAACAAAAAGTAGCGTTGTGCCATTGGTAGCACCTCAGCAGGTTCGCACCACAGCAACACACCGTCGGCCTTGACCTGATAGGTCTGCGGGTCGACTTCAATAGTGGGCAGATAACCGTTGTGGATCAGGTCGGTTTTTTGCACATCGCGACAACCTTTGACCACCGCAATCTGCTTCTGTAAGCCCAAGGCAGCGGGTACGCCTGCGTCATAGGCAGCCTGGCTGATAAAGGTCAGGCAGGTGGCATGCCGCGAGCCGCCGTAACTGGCGAACATCGGGCGGTAGTGCACCGGTTGCGGTGTCGGGATCGAGGCGTTGGCATCGCCCATCAGGCTGGCGGCAATCGCCCCGCCCTTGAGAATCAGCGTCGGCTTTACCCCGAAGAACGCCGGACGCCACAGTACCAGGTCAGCCCACTTGCCCACCTCGATCGAGCCCACTTCATGGCTGACGCCGTGGGTGATGGCCGGGTTGATGGTGTATTTGGCGATATAACGCTTGGCGCGGAAGTTGTCGTTGCCCGGAGCATCTTCGGGCAATGGACCGCGCTGCCTCTTCATTTTGTCGGCGGTCTGCCAGGTGCGTGTGATGACTTCGCCGACTCGGCCCATGGCCTGGCTGTCGGAGCTGATCATCGAGAACGCACCGAGGTCATGGAGGATATCTTCGGCGGCGATGGTCTCGCGGCGGATGCGGCTTTCGGCGAAGGCCACGTCTTCGGCAATGCTCGGGTCGAGGTGATGACAGACCATCAACATGTCCAGGTGTTCGTCGATGGTGTTGCGGGTAAAGGGCCGGGTCGGGTTGGTCGAGCTGGGCAGTACGTTGGCAAACCCGCACGCCTTGATGATGTCCGGGGCATGACCGCCACCGGCACCCTCGGTGTGGTAGGTGTGGATGGTGCGGCCCTTGAAGGCGGCCAGGGTGGTTTCGACAAAACCCGATTCGTTGAGGGTGTCGCTGTGAATCGCCACTTGCACGTCGTACAGGTCGGCTACGTTCAGGCAGTTGTCGATAGAGGCCGGGGTGGTGCCCCAGTCTTCGTGCAGCTTGAGGCCGATGGCCCCGGCTTCGACCTGTTCGATCAGCGGCTGCGGCAGGCTGGCGTTGCCCTTGCCGGTAAAGCCCATGTTCATCGGGAAGGCGTCGGCGGCTTGCAGCATGCGCGCCATATGCCACGGCCCCGAGGTACAGGTGGTGGCATTGGTGCCAGTGGCTGGCCCGGTGCCGCCGCCGATCATGGTGGTCACGCCGCTGTTGAGCGCTTCTTCGATCTGCTGCGGGCAAATGAAGTGGATATGGGTGTCGATACCGCCTGCGGTGAGGATCATCCCTTCACCGGCGATGACTTCGGTGCTGGCACCGATGGCGATGGTTACATTGGGCTGGATATCCGGGTTGCCGGCTTTGCCGATGGCGTGGATGCGGCCGTTTTTCAGGCCCACATCGGCTTTGACGATGCCCCAGTGATCAATGATCAGGGCATTGGTGATCAGGGTATCGACCACCTCAGCGGCCAGCAGCTGGCTTTGGCCCATGCCGTCGCGAATCACCTTGCCGCCGCCAAACTTCACTTCTTCGCCGTAGGTGGTGAAGTCTTGCTCGACCTCGATCCACAGTTCGGTATCGGCCAAACGAACCTTGTCGCCCACGGTGGGGCCGAACATGTCGGCGTAGGCCTGACGGGATATTTTCATTGTGGATTCCTGAGAATTAAGACGAATCGTTAACGCCGAAAACCTGTTGTGGGAGCGGGCTTGCTCGCGATGGCATTTACGCGGTTGTGCTCAAAGACCGCGTTGCCTGAATCGCGAGCAAGCCCGCTCCCACAGGGGGTAGATGTGTTGTGGTCAATCCAGATTGCCCATCACCCGCCCGGCAAAGCCGAACACCCGGCGCAATCCGGCCAGTTCCACCAGTTCCACTTCCCGGGTTTGCCCCGGTTCAAATCGCACCGCCGTGCCGGCCGGGATATTCAGGCGCATGCCGCGGCTGTCACCACGGTCAAACATCAGCGCGTCGTTGGTTTCGAAAAAATGATAGTGCGAGCCCACCTGGATCGGTCGGTCACCACGGTTGGATACGCTCAGGCTCAAGGTGCGGCGACCGACGTTCAGCTCGATTTCGCCGGATTCAATGCAGTATTCGCCTGGAATCATTGCGGCTCACTCAGGGTTTTAAAGTAGATGGCGGTCGGGCTGTAATGGCCGTTGGGGCTTTGGCAGTAGTTGGGTAATTCGCCGACCCGGGTGTAACCCAGGGCGCTGTAGAAGTTCTCTGCGGGGGAACCTGCTTCGGTATCCAGATGCAGCAGGCCACGCTTTTGCTCGCGAGCGCCTTGCTCCAGGGCGTGGATCAGCACCTGGCCCAAACCGCGACGGCGGACCTCATTGAGTACCAGCAGTTTTTGCACTTCGGCACGGTTCAGGCCGTTGGCCTTCTGGCACAGGATCAGTTGCACACTGGCCAGCACGCGCTGATTTTCCACCAGTACCCACAGCAGCAGGTTGCCTTGCTCCAGTTGCGCGTGAACTTCGTTGAAGTAACGGCTGGCCTTGGGCAGATCCAGATCGTTCATAAAACCCACCGATGCACCGTGCTGCACGGCATCGAGGAGCAGCACAATCAAGTCTTCACGGTAGTGGGCAAAGCTCTGTGCGGTGACGCGCACCACCTGTTCGCTGTTCATTGCGCGCATTCCTTTGGCGGCAGGGCGCCGGGGTTGAGCATCAGTTGCATAAAGGTCAGGTCGAGCCAGCGGCCGAACTTGATCCCCACTTGCGGCATGCGCCCGCTGGTGACAAAACCCAGCTGTTTATGCACATGGATCGATGCCGCATTGGCGCCTTCGATGGCCGCCACCATCACGTGCTTGTTGCAGGAGCGGGCGCGTTTGATCAGTTCAGTCAGCAGTTGCGGACCAAGGCGCTTGCCCCGTTGCTCGGGGTGGACGTAGACCGAGTGCTCAACGGTGTGGCGAAAGCCTTCAAACGGGCGCCAGTCGCCAAAAGAGGCGTAGCCCAGGGCGATGTTGGCGTCATCGACGATCACCAGAATCGGATAGCCCTGGGCCTGGCGGGAATCAAACCATTGCTGGCGGTTGGCCAGGTCGACGGTTTGCTCGTTCCAGATGGCTAGGGTGTTGAGCACCGCATCGTTGTAGATATCGCGAATCGCCGGCAGGTCAGCCGCGACAGCATCACGAATAACGTAAGACATGGGTGCAGCCTCAGGCGATGGGTTGGTGGACAGTGACCAGCTTGGTGCCATCCGGGAATGTGGCTTCGACCTGGATATCGGGGATCATTTCCGGGATGCCTTCCATCACCTGCTCGCGGGTCAGCAGGGTGGTGCCGTAGTGCATCAGTTCGGCAACGGTGCGGCCATCGCGGGCGCCTTCGAGCAGGGCAGCGGAGATATAGGCGATGGTTTCCGGGTAGTTGAGGATTACACCCCGGGCCAACCGTCGCTCAGCCAACAGGCCGGCGGTGAAGATCAGCATCTTGTCTTTTTCGCGTGGGGTCAGGTCCATGGTGGAGTCCGTATCAAATAATTTTAAAAGTGCCCTGTGGGAGCGGGCTTGCTCGCGATGGCATCACCGCGGATTCACTGGCAGAGCGCGGTGTCTGCATCGCGAGCAAGCCCGCTCCCACAGTTGAATTGCATTGTTCTCAAGTACTCCAGATCCTTGGCGCCAACGCCTCGCGCCCGAGCAACACCGGGCGTAGCAGGCGCCATAAATCGATCAGCCAGCTGCGCGCCTGCAAGGCTTCGCCCGCCAGACAGCGCGCTACCAGTAAACCCGGTAATTGGGTCAAATCACCCCGTACCGGGTGGGCCAGGTTGCGGCAGGTTTCCAGCAGTTCGGCACCGATTTCACCCGTTACCAGCAAGGTGGCAAACACCGGGTTGCCATCCAGGCCGATCGGCGAATCCAGCAGCCCGTCGCCTCCTACAATGCGCTGGCGCTCATGCCAGAGCAACTGGCCATCGCGGCGAATATCCAGTCGCGATTGAAAGTGCCCGCGCTCAAAACGTTCACCACTGGCCAGCCGCCCCAGTGCCACCATGTCCCAGTAAAACAGCCGGGCATCGCCTTCAAGTTCAATGCGGGTAGTGAGTTCGGCCTGGGCCGCGCTGAACACGATGGTCTCCTGTGGCAACCACTCCAGGGTTGCGCCCGGAGCAACGTTCAACAGCACATTCTGATAAGCCGGGCCTGCAGCGCGATACCATTTGGCGGCGCCGGGGCTGGTCAGTTGTGCCCAGGCATCGGGGCCGACGCTGGCGCTGATATTGAGCTGGTCACCACCGGCAATCCCGCCCGGCGGGTGGACGATAATATGCTGGCACACCTCGGGGCCTTCAGCGTACAGGTGCTTCTGCACCCGTAGCGGGCCGAGGTGGCGGCGCAGGGTCGGGCGCGTGCTGTCAGCAAAACGGCCATAGCCCAGCTCCAGCTCGGCGAGCCAGCTGGGGGTGAACAATGCAGTAGTCGCCGGCAGGTTCATATGTAGGACTTTTCGTTTGGAAAACGACTCAGATTAAATCGTAACAAGCCCGCGCACACCTTCTGTTTGCATATTTTCACCACGGCCCTGCTGCACGATTTCGCCTCGTGACATCACCAGATACTGGTCGGCCAATTCCTCGGCAAAGTCGTAAAACTGCTCCACCAGCAAAATCGCCATATCGCCGCGGGCGGCGAGCATTTTGATCACTGCGCCGATTTCCTTGATTACCGAAGGCTGGATACCTTCAGTGGGTTCATCGAGGATCAGCAAGCGCGGGCGGCTGGCCAAAGCGCGGCCAATCGCCAATTGTTGCTGCTGGCCACCGGACAAATCGCCGCCACGCCGATGCTTCATTTGCAGCAATACCGGGAACAGCTCGTAGATAAACCCGGGCACCTCCTTGGCTTCGGAGCCAGGAAAGCGCGACAGGCCCATCAGCAGGTTTTCTTCCACCGTCAGGCGCCCGAAAATCTCCCGGCCCTGAGGCACATAGGCGATGCCAGCGTGCACCCGCTGGTGAGGTTTGAGGGTGGTGATGGCGTTGCCTTCCCACCGCACATTGCCTTCCTTGACCGGCAGCAAACCCATCAGGCACTTGAGCAAAGTAGTTTTACCCACGCCATTGCGGCCGAGCAGGCAGGTGACTTCGCCAACTTTTACCTCGAATGACAGGCCACGCAGGATATGGCTGCCGCCGTAGAACTGATGCAATTTTTCGACATTAAGCATGTTAGGAATCTCCCACAACAGCGGTTCTTCAGCGCCCTAAATACACTTCAATCACCCGTTCATCCGCCTGCACCTGTTCCAGCGAGCCCTCGGCCAATACGCTGCCCTGATGCAGTACGGTGACGTGGTCGGCAATCGAACCGACAAAACCCATATCGTGTTCCACCACCATCAGCGAATGCTTGCCCGCCAGGCTTTTGAACAGCTCGGCGGTGAATTCGGTTTCGGCATCGGTCATGCCCGCCACCGGCTCGTCGAGCAGCAACAGTTGCGGGTCTTGCACCAACAGCATGCCGATTTCCAGAAACTGCTTCTGGCCGTGGGACAGCAAGCCCGCAGGCCGATGCGCCGAAGAGGTCAGGCGGATGGTGTGCAGCACTTCGCCGATGCGGTCTTTCTGCTCGCCACTGAGGGTGGCGCGCAGGCTGGCCCACACCGATTTGTCGGTCTTTTGCGCCAGCTCCAGGTTTTCAAACACGCTCAGGGCTTCAAACACCGTGGGCTTCTGGAACTTGCGGCCGATCCCGGCCTGGGCAATCTGCACTTCGCTCATCTGGCGCAGGTCGAGGGTTTCGCCGAACCAGGCCTGCCCTTCGCTGGGGCGGGTCTTGCCGGTGATCACGTCCATCATGGTGGTCTTGCCCGCGCCATTGGGGCCGATGATGCAGCGCAATTCGCCCACGCCGATATACAGGTTGAGGTTGTTCAGCGCCTTGAAGCCATCGAAGCTGACGCTGATGTCTTCCAGGGTCAGGATGGTGCCGTGACGGGTATTCAGGCCCGCCCCGGCAGCCTGGCCCAGGCCGATGGCATCGCGGCTGCTGCCTGCGTCCTTGTTTGGATCGAAAGTGGGTTCGAGGATAGGTTCGAGCATGAAATGCCTCATTGGTCGGCCCTTTTCTTCAACAGGCCGATCACGCCTTTGGGCAGGTACAGGGTCACGACGATAAACAGCGCCCCCAGAAAGAACAGCCAGTACTCGGGGAAGGCCACGGTGAACCAGCTCTTCATGCCGTTGACCACACCCGCACCCAGCAGCGGGCCGATCAGGGTGCCGCGCCCGCCCAGGGCGACCCATACGGCGGCCTCGATGGAGTTGGTCGGCGACATTTCACCGGGGTTGATAATGCCCACTTGCGGCACATACAAAGCCCCGGCCAGGCCGCACAGCACGGCACTCAGCACCCACACAAACAGCTTGAAGCCGCGGGGGTCGTAGCCGCAGAACATCAGGCGGTTTTCCGCATCGCGCAGGGCCGTCAGTACCCGGCCAAACTTGCTGCGCGCCAGTTTCCAGCCCAGGAACAGGCTGGTGACGAGCAACAGTACGGTGGCGAAAAAAAGTGCCGCACGGGTGCTGGGCTCGGTGATGCCAAAGCCCAGGATGCTGCGAAAGTTGGTAAAGCCGTTGTTGCCGCCAAAGCCGGTTTCGTTGCGGAAAAACAGCAGCATCCCGGCGAAGGTCAGGGCCTGGGTCATGATCGAGAAATACACGCCCTTGATCCGCGAACGAAAGGCGAAAAAGCCGAACACCAGCGCCAGCAAGCCGGGAGCCAGCACCACCAGGCACATGGCCCACCAGAAATGCTCGGTGCCGATCCAGTACCAGGGCAGTTCGGTCCAGGACAGAAAGGTCATAAAGGCCGGTAGCTCATCACCCGAGGCCTGACGCATCAGGTACATGCCCATGGCATACCCGCCGAGGGCAAAGAACAGGCCGTGGCCCAGGGACAGCAACCCGGCATAGCCCCACACCAGATCCAGTGCCAGCGCGACAATGGCGTAGCAAAGGATCTTGCCCACCAGCGTCAGGGTGTAGGCCGAGATCTGCAACGGGTTGTCGGCGGGCAGCAGCGAGAGCAGCGGCAGGGCCAGCAAAACCAGCAGGACCAGACCGCCCACCAGCGTAGTAACGGTCGGCCCGGCCTTTTGTGCAGCAGTCACCATCAGAGGCTGATTCATTAGTCGATCACCCGTCCTTTCAACGCGAAGAGGCCTTGCGGACGCTTCTGGATAAACAGAATGATCAGCCCCAGGATGAGGATTTTGCCCAATACGGCGCCGATCTGCGGTTCAAGAATCTTGTTGGCGATGCCCAGGCCGAAGGCCGCGTACACCGTGCCCGCCAGCTGCCCGACACCGCCGAGCACCACCACGAGGAACGAGTCAATAATGTAGCCCTGGCCCAGGTCCGGGCCGACGTTGCCGACCTGGCTCAGGGCCACGCCGCCGAGCCCGGCAATCCCCGATCCGAGGCCAAAAGCGAGCATGTCCACGCGCCCGGTGGGCACGCCGCAGCAGGCTGCCATATTGCGGTTTTGGGTCACAGCGCGCACGTTGAGGCCCAGGCGGGTCCTGTTCAGCAGTAGCCAGGTCAGGAACACCACGGCCAGGGCAAACACGATGATCACCAGGCGGTTGTATGGCAGCACCAGATTGGGCAGCACTTGCAGCCCGCCCGACAGCCAGGCCGGGTTGGCCACTTCGACGTTCTGGGCGCCGAACAGCACGCGCACCAGTTGGATCAGAATCAGGCTGATGCCCCAGGTCGCGAGCAGGGTTTCCAGCGGGCGGCCATAGAGATGGCGAATGATGGTGCGCTCCAGCACCATGCCCACCGCGGCGGTGACGAAAAACGCCACTGGCAAGGCCAGCAGCGGGTAGAACTCGATGGCACCGGGGGCGAAGCGCTGAAACAGCAACTGCACGCAATAGGTGGAGTAGGCACCGAGCATCAGCATCTCGCCGTGGGCCATATTGATCACGCCCAGCAGGCCGAAGGTGATGGCCAGGCCCAGGGCGGCCAGCAGCAGGATCGAGCCCAGGGACAAGCCACTGAAAGCCTGGCCCAGCAGGTCACCGATCAGCAGTTTGCGTTTGACTTGCGACAGGCTGGTTTCGGCTGCGGTGTGCACTGTGGCATCGGTTTCGACGCCGGGTTGCAGCAGGGCTTCAAGGCGGGTGCGGGCCAGTGGCTCGCCGGTTTCACCAAGCAGGCGCACGGCGGCCAGGCGCACCGCCGGGTCGGGGTCGACCAGTTGCAGATTGGCCAGCGCCAGGCTCAGGGCGGCATGTACATCACTGTCGGTTTCACTGGCCAGTTGTTGGTCAAGGAATTTGAGCTGCGCCGGTTTGGCGGTTTTTTGCAACTGTTGTGCGGCGCTTAAGCGCAGCTTGGGGTCGACGGCCAGAAGCTGATGGCTGGCCAGCGCCGTATCGATCAGTCCGCGCAGGCGGTTGTTCAGGCGCAGGGTTTTAGTCTGGCCATCGACGCTGATCTGGCCCTGTTGCAGGCTGTTGATCAGCTCGACGCGGGCAGGAGCGGGTTGTGCGGCCCAGCTTTCGAGCAGTTGTGCCTGTTGGCTGTTATTGGCCGCAGCGAAGTCGCTGGCGTCATCGGCGTTGGCGGCCAATGGCAGCAACAGCAGCAACGCCAGAATGAGGCGATAGAGGGCAGTAGGCATAACAAATGTCCTGATCATGCACGGACGCTGTGTGAGCGGGCTTGCCTGCGAGGGCATCGCTGCGGTGTATCAGAGACACCGAGTTGTTTGCATCGCAGGCAAGCCAGCTCCCACATTGACCGCACCAGACAAAAAAGTGTGGCGGGGCTTAGTTGCTCTTCACCGCGTAATCCGGCTTTTTGTCATTGCCAGGGATATACGGGCTCCACGGCTGGGCGCGGATCGGCCCTTCGGTCTGCCAGACCACGCTGAACTGACCGTCAGGCTGGATCTCGCCGATCATCACCGGCTTGTGCAGATGGTGGTTGGTCTTGTCCATGGTCAGGGTGTAGCCCGATGGTGCGGCAAAAGTCTGCCCGGCCAGCGCTTCGCGAACCTTGTCGACGTCGGTGGACTTGGCTTTTTCTGCCGCCTGCGCCCACATATGAATGCCTACGTAAGTGGCTTCCATCGGGTCGTTGGTCACCGCCTTGTCAGCCCCCGGCAGGTTGTGTTTCTTGGCGTAGGCTTTCCAGTCGGCGACGAACTTGTCATTGACCGGGTTCTCTACCGACTGGAAGTAGTTCCACGCTGCCAGGTTGCCCACCAGCGGTTTGGTGTCGATGCCGCGCAGCTCTTCTTCACCCACTGAGAACGCAATCACCGGCACGTCGGTGGCCTTAAGACCCTGGTTGGCCAGCTCTTTATAGAAGGGCACGTTGGAGTCGCCGTTGACCGTGGAGATCACCGCGGTTTTGCCACCCGCCGAGAACTTTTTGATATTGGACACGATGGTCTGGTAATCGCTGTGACCAAACGGGGTGTAAACCTCTTCAATGTCCTTGTCGGCGACACCTTTGGAGTGCAGGAAGGCGCGCAGGATTTTATTGGTGGTGCGCGGGTACACGTAATCAGTGCCCAGCAGCACAAAGCGCTTGGCGCTGCCGCCGTCTTCGCTCATCAGGTATTCAACCGCCGGGATCGCTTGCTGGTTAGGCGCGGCACCGGTGTAGAACACGTTGGGCGACATTTCTTCGCCTTCGTATTGCACCGGGTAGAACAGCAGGCCGTTGAGTTCTTCAAACACCGGCAATACCGATTTGCGCGATACCGAAGTCCAGCAGCCGAATACTACGGCCACTTTGTCCTGGGTCAGCAACTGGCGGCCCTTTTCTGCGAACAGCGGCCAGTTGGACGCCGGGTCGACCACCACCGCCTCCAGCATCTTGCCGTTGACCCCACCCTTGGCGTTGATCTCGTCAATGGTCATCAGCGCCATGTCTTTAAGCGAAGTTTCAGAGATCGCCATGGTCCCGGACAGCGAATGCAGAATCCCGACCTTGATGGTTTCGGCGGCCTGAAGAGTCCAGGACATGCCCATGGCGGCAATGGATGCCGAGAGGGTGAAGGCTTTGATCAAGCTGCGACGCTTCATGGTGCGATCTCCAGGAATCTGATTTTTTAATGGTCGATCCGAATACGCAGAAGGCTTTTGCAAGGGATGTGCCGGGATTGAAAAAAGGCTCTGCAACGGGGCTTTGCGCGAAAATCAGGCGGGCGTGCGCACCAGATGGGGGCTTTTAAGGCGGGGCGGTGCGTGAAGTGCGCCGCCTTGGTGCTGCGTGCACCAAGGCGGTGAAATACTCGTTAAGACCGATTCAGAAAGCATGCACGGGTTCTGCGGCCTCCCTCTGCAACGGCCTAACTATCTACCGCCATTGATGGCGTCGCTGTCTTGATCATGCAAGGGGATCGGGGTGCGCCGATCCCCTCTATTTATCAAGGAAGTGATGGTTATGAATAACGATCTAAACCGTGAAAAACGGCTGGCCAAACCTGGTATCACGGCCCGGCTACCCGCCCTGAGCCCGGCTTTTGTCAGCCCGGACGATGCCGCCCGGTATGCTCATCGATTGATTGGCGATTTTCGCGCGGATGAATATGGCGGGGCCATTTTGAGAGACGCGCAGGGCTTCTACTACGCGACCCGTCCGGTGAAAGGAAAAACCGGATCTTTTGATCCTACTCTGGTGATTTCCACCAACCAGCAAGGCCACTTTATTCATCCGCCGGGCTACACCTGCCATGGCATGTATCACTCTCATCCGGATAACTATGAATTTATGCAGCGAAGCTTCGCGCGCTGGTCAGTGGCGCAGGTGCATATCGCGGTAAATTTCTTTTCCAACATCGATTTGTTGTTGAACAACCAGAATGCCTATTTTTCCCGGGTGCACTATTTGTCAGGGGTCAACGGCTCACTGCTGAAGTATGTGGCCAGCGGGTCGATCCAGGAGCGGGCATTGGCAGAGCGTATCGCCGAGGACTCGAGTAATGGGGTTCTAACCTTCAACAGTGCTACGGGTTTTGTGAAAGCAGCCATAGCCGCTGGTGAACTGAGCGTGATTCAGTCCAGCGAAGTCTGGGATGCAAAGCTCGGCCCGCTTGGCGCCGATTATCAGCCTTTCACTCCCAAGGCCCTGCAGGACATTGCACCGGTCATCATTGCCCGGCCTGCCTTTGGCCCGGTGTTCAGCAATGTGGAACTGGCTCTCAAGGATGTCAGGGCGCGTATTCACCGAACCAGCGAGAGCCTCTATGGGGTGATACTCAAGCGCAGGGGCCTGGGGTTCGTGGTCGCCTCGGAGCCGGTGACCGGCGAGACGGATTTTTCCTTGCTGCGCATCTTTGGTGCAGATCCGGCCGGCAAGCCACGCATACCGCAGCAGTTCGAAGTATTGGGGCTTTATTGCAGTGACGGGTTTTATCGTGACCCCAGCCTGATGCCTGCCGAAGAAGTGTCAATTTTCAAGAACTTCATCTATCCGCAGACCCTGGCCAAAGGTATCAAAGCTGCCCGGACGCTGGCAGGTTCCGCCACAAAACGGTCACTGGCACTGTATATCTCGACCCGTGATGGTGCCCTGTTGCAGTACGTCTCGACCTTTGCCTCGAAGGAGCAGAAATTTCTGGCCCACCTGCCTGAAGGTGAAGGCGGGGGGCTGTCGGTTCTGCGCAACCTGCTGGGAGGCTTTTATAAAAGCACGACCTATGTGCGTGAGCTTGCCGCTGCGGGGGAGTTGAGCGTGCTGCACACCAGTGACCTGTGGGGCGATGAAGGCCGGGTTGATGCCAGCTGGAAACCCTATGCCGGGTTTTATCGGCGAGATATGGGGCCGTCTTTTTTGACTGCGGACGATGCCGCCCGCTACGTCCATAAACAGATAGTCAGCCGCACGGGCAGTGTCTATGGCGGTCTGATCTACCAGCGGCTGGACTCCCGCTTTGTTGCGACTGAACCCATGAAGGGCCAGAACGAGACGTTTGACGCGTCGATGGTGTACCCGGATGAACTGGCCAAATTCGTGCCCAAGGGCTGTTCAGTCGTGGCGGTTTATCACAGTCATCGTGTGCATCCGCTGCAGCTGTGGCGATCAAAGGATGAAGAGAAACTGTTTCGCAACATGCTTGAACCCCATGAGGTTTACGACGCGATGAAGAATCGTGAGTGGGCTGCGGTTCGATATTTCTCGGCGCAGGACGGTGCTCTGCTCAAGTACACCCCCAGCGGTTTTCTCGAGGAAGTCCAGTTTGGGCTGCAGCTTTCGCCTCCCGCCGATCACCCCGAGCGGGTGCGGCACAACACCATGGCCATGGCCCTGCGCGGCAATTCGACAAAGCCCGGCGAGTACGTCTCGCTCGTGGCCAAAACCGGGGATTTGCAGGTGGTAGTCGCCAGCCCCTTATGGGGCCCTCCCGGCAAGGTGACTGAACAGTGGCGGCCAGGAGCCAGTCGTGCGCAGCTCATGCAACCGCCAGCGTTGAGCCCGGTTTTTGCCCAGTCCGAAGATGCCGTGCGCCATGTGCATGAGCAGATGGGCCCCCGCCAGTCCGCCCAGTTCGGGCTGATCCTGCGCAGCACCCACAGCGAGGAGTATGTAGCGACGTTGCCGCTGGAGGGGGGCGAGATCAGTATCGACAGGCTGTATCAACGGGATGAATTGACCCGCCACTACTTGTTGCCTGCGGGGTTTAAACCGTTAGCTGTGTATATCGCCGCCCCTGAGCAGATCGACCTGCAGGGCCATGTCCCTGACAAGCGGGTTTACCAGGCGTTTATCTCGCCTGTGGAGCTGGTGAAAGGATTGCAGCTGGCCATTGATCTTCAGGAACAGAGCGGTTTGTTGGGGGGCAATACGGCCCTTTATATTTCATCGGCAGACGGTGCCTTGCTGCGCTATCTCAGCGCCATGGATGCGGCCCAACTGGCTGCCGGTCTGTTCAAAAACGCGGGGCAAGCGTTGAAGGATCAGTTGCTGGCGCGCAGCCTGGCTCCCGTTGAGTACGTACGTCAGGTCGCCATGGCGGGGCGTCTGGAGGTGCTGGTAACCAATGGCGTCTGGATGCATGCCGGTCCGGTGTCGGGCGGGTGGCGACCTTTTGACATGGAGGTTGGGGTCAGGCCAAAACGCTCGATCAGGGTATTGCCGGCGAGCCCGATTTTCAGTTATCCAAACGATGCGGCCCGCTCTGCACATGGCCGGATCAAACGGCCCAATACGCTCAATATCCTGGGAGGGCTTTTGCACAACCCGGCTTACAACACGTATGTGGCGCTTGATCCTGTGGTCAATGGCGAGCCGGTCAATGTGGCAGAAACCCTGCTTAAAACCCACCGCGTCATTCCTGGCTCGGCTCCGCCCCGAGCGGTTGTGCCTGAAGGGTTCAAGCTGGCCTGCCTGCACTTTTCGCGGGACATGCGTAACCAGAGCGCAGCGGGAGAAGCCGAGACCCTGCAGCTACGCAATATGCCGTGGCCGGAAGATATCTGTTACGCCACCCATACCCTGGACCTCAGGGGGCAGGGAGTCGCCTACCTGTATGTGTCGACCGACGATGGCGGGTTGTTGAGGTATTGGCGGGGGAGCGAGGAGGCCACTTACCAGCTGTGCAACAAAGTGGTGGGCGCTGACTGGTCTGCACTGGGCTATTTCGAAGAGAACCGGCAGGCGACGCCATTGAACATGCTGCCCAGCGACATGCTGACCCGTGTGCTCAATTCGGGCGGCATGCATGTTTTGGTGACCAGCAGCAGTTGGCCGCGGGCCGGGATTATTGTTTCAGAGCACAAGCTCCTGGTTGAGCCCGAGGTGTTTGATTACGAGGGTACGACGCCGGGACTGCCGGTGGCAGACCTGAAAATCGGGCCGCTGCGCGACGAGCTTTAACGCTTGCGCATCAGGCCGATAAAGAACAGGCCGCCAATCGCCGCCGTGGCCACGCCAATGGGCAAGTCTTCGGGGGCGATCAGGGTCCGCGCCGCCACATCGACCCACACCAGAAACACGCTGCCCAGCAGTGCCGAAACGGGCAGCAGGCGGCGGTGTTCGGCGCCCACCAGCCGCCGGGCGATATGGGGAATCATCAGACCGACAAAACCGATCGAACCGCTGATGGCCACCAGCACGCCGGTCATCAGCGAGGCGATCAGAAACACCCGCAGCCTTACATTGCGTGCATTCAAACCGAGGGTCACGGCCGTCTGCTCGCCCGCCATCAAGGCGTTCAGCGGGCGGGCCATGCCCAGCAATAACACCAGCCCCAGCAGTACGCTGGCGCTGGGGATGGCCAGCAGTTCCCAACGCGCCAGCCCGAGGCCGCCGAGCATCCAGAACAGCACGGCGGAACTGGCGCGGTGGTCGCCCAAAAACAGCAGGGTGTTGGCCACTGCCATCATCACAAATGACACGGCCACACCGCACAGCAACAGGCGATCACTGTCGAGCCGGCCATGACGGCTGGCGATGGCCAGCACCAGCAGCATGCTCAGCAGGGCGCCAATAAACGCGGCGATGGGCAAGGTTAGCAGGCCGACGATCTCGCCCACATGCAGCACCACGATCACCGCGCCCAGCGTCGCGCCGCTGGTAACACCGAGCAGATGGGGGTCGGCCAGCGGGTTGCGGGTGACGGCTTGCAGCACTGCGCCGATCAACGCCAGCCCGGCACCTACCAACGCCCCGAGGAGCATGCGCGGCACGCGGATCAGCCACACGATATGTTCCTGGCCCGCGCTCCAGCTCACCTCACCGATACCGAACAGCTTGTTCAGCAGAATGTGCCACACCGCGTCCACCGGCACCCGCGCCGGGCCAAAGCCCAGCGACACCACGCACGACACCAGCAGCAAGGCGCCGAGACCGATCAGCAACAGGGCGTAGCGGCGAGCCATCATTGTGGGTGGAAACCTTTGGCCAGGGTTTCAATGGCCAGCACGTTGTCGATGCCCGGCGTGGCCTGCACATAGGGGATGACGATAAAGCGCTTATTGCGGATGGCATCTACCGATTGCAGGGCCGGGTTGGTTTCCAGAAAGCGTTGTTTCTGTTCCGCGCTGACTTCGCTGTAGTCGACGATCACGATGACTTCAGGGTTGCGCTCGACCACGGTTTCCCAGTTGATGCGGGTCCAGCTGGCGTCGATATCACTGAGGATATCGTTGCCGCCTGCGGCTTCGATCAGGGCGTGGGGAATGCCCAGTTTGCCCGAGGTCATGGCGCGGTCTTCGCCGCTGTCATACAGGAAAACCCGTGGTTTGGAGGCGGGCAGGGCCTTTTGCACGTCGGCGACTTTTGCCTGCATCTGCGCGATCAGGGCATTGGCGCGGTCTTGTACGTCGAAGATCTGGCCCAGATTGCGCAGGTCGTTATAAGTGTCTTCCATGCTCGCGGGCGGGCGCTTCATCACAAATGCACAGGACTCGGTCAGCTCGTACACATTGATCCCCAGCGGGGTCAGGGTTTGTGGCGTCAGGTCGCCGCCCACGCGCATGCCGTAGTCCCAGCCGGCGAAGAAGAAGTCGACGTTGGCATTGAGCAGGGTTTCCACCGAGGGGTATTTGCTCGCCAGCTCCGGCAGGCCGTCAAGAATGGCCTTCATTTCAGGCGTCACCGACTTCCAGCCACTGATGCCGCTATAGCCGGCCATACGTGGTTTGAGGCCCAGGGCGAGCATCATCTGGGTCATGTTGATGTCATGGCTGACTGCGTGTTTCGGAGCCTCGCTAAAGGTCACGTCGCGATTGCAGCTTTTCACGGTCAGCGGGTATTTCGTGGCCTCGGCCTGGGCCAGTTGGGCACCCAGCAATACGCAAAGGCCGAGAGCGAGACGGGTCAGCTTCATGGGCGGGTTATCCAGGTAATGCGCGGGTAGCCGCACAGCGGGTGATCGTCGACTAATGCTTCAACGCCAAAGACATCGCGCAGCAGTTCGACGGTCAGCACCTCGCGCGGGGTGCCGCTGGCGATGATTTTGCCGTGGTTGATCACATACAGCCGGTCGCAGAAGGCGGCGGCCAGATTGAGGTCGTGGATGCTGGCCAGGGTGCCGATGTTCAGGCGCTTGACCAGTTGCAGCAACTCCAGCTGATAGCGCGGGTCGAGGTGATTGGTCGGCTCGTCAAGGATCAGCAGTTCGGGTTGCTGGGTCAGGGCGCGGGCGAGGATCACCCGTTGTTTTTCACCGCCCGAGAGGGTAGCGAAGGCGTGGTCTTCAAAGCCATGCAGGCCAACGGATTCGAGGGCGTTTCTGGCCAGTTGGCGATCGGCTTCGGTGTCGCCGTCGAACAGGCCCTTGTGCGGGGTACGACCCATGGCGACCACTTCATCGACGGTCAGGCCAAAGGTATCGGGGAATTCCTGCAACACCACGGCGATGCGCTGGGCGCACCAGCGCGGTGATTGCTGCCAGAGGTTGTGGCGGTCGAGGTGGACTTCGCCGGCCTCGGGCTTGCTGAAGCGGTAGGCGCAGCGCAGCAGGCTGGTCTTGCCGCTGCCGTTAGGCCCGATCAGCCCTACAAACTCACCTGCAGCAACGTGCAGGTTGGCATCACGCAGCTGGAACTGGTGATGGCAATGGCCGTGGCCCAGAGGGGTCCAGGCGAGTTGGGTGAGGGTGAGATTGCTCATGGAATTTCCAATGTGGGAGCTGGCTTGCCAGCGATTGCAGCAGTGCGGTCTGACGGTAAGCCACGTCGCCTGCATCGCGAGCAAGCCCGCTCCCACAGGTTAAAAGGTGTAGTCAGCTGTCACAAAAAACGAACGCGGTTCGCCCATGATCCACTGTTGGCCGCCATTGTATTGGCTTATGGCGTACTGGCGGTCGAACAAATTGTTCAGGCGCAGGCCCAGGGTGGTTTTGGGCAGGGCTTTCCAGCTCACGATGGCATCGACAACGGTATAACTCGGCAGCTCGACATTGTTGGCGGTGTCGGCATAACGCGAGTCGACATAACGCACACCGGCCCCGGCATTCACATCGTCGCTGATGGCCTTGCTCAGCCACAGGTTGGCGGTACGGCGCGGTACTTCGGTCGGACGATTGCCTTTGCGCGAAACGCCGTCTTCATCAAACGTGTCGTACTCGGCACGTACCACCGAAGCGTTGGCCTGTAGCTGCCAGCGGTTCGGCAGTTGCAGGTCCAGGCTGGCTTCCAGGCCTTTGGAGGATTGCTCGCCCACTTGCCGGGTAATCTGCGGGTTGAACGGGTCGGTGGTCAGCAAGTCTTTCTTGATGATGTGATACGCCGCCAGTGTCCACTCGCCACGTTGATCCCAGAACATCTGCTTGAAGCCCACTTCGCTCTGACGCGCATGGGCCAGGCCGAAGTTTTGCTGCTTCTGGCTCAGGCTGATCAAACCGCCCACACCGTCCACGCTGGTGGCTTGCTGGGCATAGACCGACATGTCCGGGGTCAGCTCGTACACCAGGCCGACTTTCCAGCTGTTGGCCGACAGGCTACGGTCGCTGCGTTCGGTGGCTTTATCGAGGTAGAAGTCATCGCGGTCCAGATGCACGATATCGCGGCGCACGCCGGTCACCAGCGACAGCTGATCGGTCAGCTCGGTGCGATTTTCAGCGAACAGCGACACTTGTTGCGTGGTGGTGGTGAACTGGTCGCGGTACGGCGAGTCACTTTCAAACTCGCCACGCTCCGGGTTGTTCAGATCGATCGGTTGGCCGTCCGTATTCACATCGGTATACGGCGAATTGCTGTGCAGACTGAAGTGGATACGGTTGTAGTCCGCGCCCACCAGGGTTCTGCTTTTAAGGCCAAAGAGGTCATGGTTGAGGGTGAAAGTCTGTCGATCACCGACCTGTTCCTGGTCATGCTTGATGCTGAAATAGCCGCTGCGCAGCAGGGTTTGCTGGCTCTCGCTCCAGGCGTGGTTTTCGGCGTTCTGCCAGCGACGTTGGGCCTTGAGGTAATACAGTTCGTTGCTGGCAGAGAGGTTGTCGTTGATCTGCCATTCGCTGTTCAGGCGCGTCCACTGGTCGTTGTAGTGCAGCTTGGCGTCACGCACGTTGTAGTTCTTGTCACGCAGGCTCTGGTGATAACGGCCATTGATCAACGGCACGCCAAAGTCGTTTTGCGGCTCTTGGTCGCCGTAGTCGTGGCTCAGGGTAAACGCCAGGTCGTCAGTGGCCTGCCAGCGCAGGGCGGCGCTGATAAATACGTTTTCTGAATCACCGTGGTCAATCCAGCCATTGCTCTGGGTGTGGTTGATATTCAGGCGGTAGCTCAGGGTGTCGGTCAGCGAGCCGCCGCTGTCCAGCGCCTGTTGCTGGTTGTCGTAGGAGCCATAGCCCATGCGGATATGGTTTTCTATCTCGCCGCTAAAGGGTTTTTTCGGGATCACGTTGATCACCGCTCCCGTGGCGCCTTCGCCATACAGTACCGAGGCCGGGCCGCGCAGTACGTCGATGCGCTCAACCGACCAGTCGTCCACCGGGAAGGTTACGGTGCCTGCGCCGCTGTACATGCGTATGCCATCGTAAAGCTGCATCACCGAACCTTCGCCGACAAAACCGCGGGCCGAATAAGCCGCGCCACCGTTGCCCGGTGAGCCGGTGTAGCTGATGCCAGTCGTGCGGGTAACGGCGCTTTGCACGCTGCGGTCGCCCCGGGCGTGGATTTGCGCGCCGGTCAGGCTTTCAACACTGGCCGGGGTTTCCAGGCTGTTGAGGTTCAAACGCGAACCGGCGCTGGTGGCGGTCTTGAGGTCGATGGCCTCAGCGTCAACTTCCGGGGCCGTGATACTGGCTGCGGGCAGCATAAGGGACGGGGCGCTGTCATCGGCCTGGGCGTTGTTGAGCGCCAGCAGGCAGAGGCTGGACAAAAGGTACTTGTTCATCGGGGGCAGTGAGTCGCTTTTTTCGAGAGGTGTGCCCGCTGCCTCCTGGCGGCGGGTGATGGAGCTTAAATAGATTGTTATATAGTAACAACTATTTTGTGCCTGATACTGGCGCGCCAGTATAGAGATCGCTCTGCAATGCGCCTCTCGGATCACTCACGTTAGTTATGAGGAGTGCTCATGTTGCGGCTTTGAACGAAAAAGCAGCAGCAAACGGTCAAGTACCCATACGCCAATCAGCGATGCGCCTACCAGCGGGAACAGCACGGCCAGCGCGAGCATGATTACTACGCCGGTCTTCCAGGTCGGCAAGTCGTGACGCAGCGGCGGTACGCCCAGACGGCCCTGCGGGCGACGCTTCCACCAGATCACCAGGCCGCTGACCGAACTGAGCAGGATCATCAGGCACACCAGCAGAATTGCGATCTGGTTCAGTGATCCAAACAGCTTGCCTTCGTGGAGCATCACGCCCATTTCCGTGGCGCGGGCGACGTTGCTGTAATGCTGCCAGCGCACGTCGGCGAGCACTTCGCCGGTGTATTGGTCAACATGCAGGGTGGCATCGTTGCGCGGGTCGTCGGCAAATACCGCGACGGTGAATACGCCGGTCGCGGTGGTGGGCAGGGTGATGCTGTAACCGGGTTCGACCTTGCGCAGGTTGGCGGTGTCGACCACGTCCTGCAACTTGATGCCGGGTGCGGCGGGGCCGCTGGCCATGGCGCCGTGGCCCATATGTTCGGCGTGGGCCCCGGAGACCGGCATCGGCGTGTTTTCCATGGCCCAGGGCACGGTCTGGCGGGTGGCGGTGTTGAGGCTGCGGGCTTCAACGTCGGACTGGGGTACGTTGTTCCACATTGCGGCCGGGAACTGGTTCCAGACATCCGCGTATTGCTTGCCCCAGAAACCGGTCCAGGTCATGCCGCTGATCAGCATGAACAGCAGCAGGGCCGCGCCCCAGAACCCGGTGACGGCGTGCAAGTCGCGCCACAGCACCCGCCCGCGACGGCTCAGGCGGGGCCAGAGTATCCCGGCGGCCGATTGCCCCCGTGGCCACCACAGGTACAGACCGGACACCACCAGCACCACGCCCCAGCCAGCGGCCAGTTCCACCAGGCGGTCACCGAGGGTGCCAATCATCAACTCGCCATGCAGCGCACGGGCTATGGCTTGCAGGTTGAGCTTGGCATCCTGCTCGCCCAGCACTTCGCCGTTGTAGGGGTTGATAAACACATTGAGCTCGCGCCCAGCGTTGAGCATCACGAACTGGCCGCTGCGCTGAGGATTGACGGGCGGCAGGTACTGGCTGATCTGGCCCTGTGGATAAGTGGCTTGCACGCGCAGCAGTTGCTCGTCGGCGCTGAGGCGGTGATGGCCAGGCGTGACGTTGAGCAGGTGGTCGTAGAGCAGGGGATCAAGCTGGGGTTTGAACAGGTAGATAATCCCGGTCAGGGCCAGCAGGATCATAAAGGGGGCGACAAACAGCCCGGCATAGAAATGCCAGCGCCAGGCCAGGTTGTAGAAAGACGGTGTTGGTTGGCTCATGTGAGCGGCTCCGCAAGGCTAAATAGGTTTTGAAGCTTGTGGGAGCCTGGCTTGCCAGCGATGGCATCACCTCGGTCTCATAAATAGACCGGGTGGCTGCATCGCTGGCAAGCCAGCTCCCACAGGGGACTCAGGTTGTTTTTAGAAGCTCACATCAACCTTGGTCCACAGTGTGCGGCCCGGTTCATTGATCGGGGTCGGGTCGTTGGCCGGGTAGCCGTAACCGGCGTTGCCCGCCATGTTCAGGTGCTCGCTGTAGTTTTTGTCCAGCAGGTTGTCGACCCCGGCGCTGACCTTGAGGTTTTTGTTGATACGGTACGCGCCGTTAAGCGAGAACACGCCAAAACCGGCGCTCTTGTCGAAGTCCTTGCCCACCACGTTGCCCGCGTTGCGGTCGATACGGCCCTGAGGCGCAACCACTCGCCATAAGGCACCTGCGCTCCAGGCGTCTTCGCTGTAGGTCAGGCCCATGCGTGTATCCAGGGGTGGCATTTGTGGCAACGCTTTACCGTCAGTGGTGTTCTTGCCCCAGGCGTAAGCCAGAGTGGCGTCGGCTTTCCAGTTGGAGGTCAGTTGGTAGGCGGCACCCAATTCACCGCCCATGATTCGCGCGTTGATGTTTTGTGCCTGGGACGCACCACCGCTGTAGTCGAACAGGATGTAGTCGCGGATTTCACCGACGTACATCGAAGCCCATGCCTCTGTTTTTTCACTTTTGTATTGCAGGCCAGCGTCGAGCTGGGTGGTTTTTTCCGGCTTGATTGCCTCGAAGGCATTTACCGAACCGGCCGGGCCTGAGCTTGGCGAAAACAGCTCCCAATAGTCCGGGAAGCGCTGCACGTGGCCCAAACCTGCATACAGCGTGGTCGGGCTGTCAGCCAGGTCATGCTCGTAGCGCACAAAGCCGCTGGGCAGGGTGTCGGCGCGGGTCTGGTCCAGGGTCGGGTTGGGTTTGCTCATCATTCCCGAGCCGAGACGGGCGCGGTAATCCTTGGCCGAAGCACGGTCCAGGCGGGCGCCGGTAATTACCCGGTCGCGCTCGGCGGCGTACCAGGTCAGCTCGCCAAAGGCACCGTAGTTGTGGAAGTCGGCATCTTTGCTCCAGTTCTGCTCCTTGTAGGTATCGATGCCCATACCCATGCGTTTGCGATGTTCGTTGGTCTGCGCGTCGATACCGCTGATCAACTGGTAATCGGCCCAGCGCCAGGTGGCCTTGATCCGCGCGCCGAGGGTGCGGCGGTCGACGTTGGAGGCCATTGGCCCGGCCATCATGCCGGTGCCCGACGGGGTGCGCAGGGTGTAGTTGTCCATCACATGGTCGGCGTAGTTGTAGTAGACCTGTGCTTCGATCTTGTCGAGAACATCGCCGATATTGGATTTTTCAAAGCGCAGGCCCAGGCTTTCGCGCTGGTACTGGCTGCCGTCCATGCCGCGCCCGGCGGAGCGTGCTTCGCCGTCGCCTTTGCCAGCGGTGAGTTCGAGCAGGGTGTCGGCGTCGGGTGTCCAGCCGAGGGCGATATCACCGTTCCATTTGTCGTAGCGCGAGGGCACGGTGTCGCCATTGCCGTCCTTGTAATCGTCGGAGTGGGCGGTATTGCCGATCACCCGTACATAGCCCAGCGGGCCACCGGCGGCGGCATCGATGGTCTTGTCGAAGCGGCCGTTGGAGCCCGCCAGCAGGCTGGCATTGACCCGTGTACCGAGTTCGCCGAAGTGCTCGGGCTCGCGCTCGAACAAGATGGTGCCTGCAGAGGCGCCCGGGCCCCAAAGCACGCTTTGCGGGCCCTTGATCACGGTGAGCTTGTCGTAGGTTTCGGGGGAGATATAGGAGGTGGGTGCGTCCATGCGCCCGGGGCAGGCGCCGAGCATTTCGCCGCCGTTGGTGAGGATATTCAGGCGTGAGCCGAACATGCCGCGCAACACCGGGTCGCCATTGGTGCCGCCGTTGCGGATCAGAGCAAAGCCGGGGATGGTCTTGAGGTAATCGCCGCCGTCACTGGCGGGCACCGGCTGGCGCGGGTCCTTGGGGTTGGTGACCACGGTCAGGGGTGAGCTGGGCGCAATGGCGGTGATCACCAGCGGGCTCAGTTCATTGCTGTGTGCCGCATGCTCGTCGGCCACAACAGTAGAGGCCAACAATGCGCAGCACAGGGTGCTCAGGGCAAAGGGCAAAGGGGAGGCAGCAGTAAAGCGGGACATAAGCATTCCAATTTTCAGACGAATACAACGCAGCCATAAGCCTGCGGCTGTCTAAAGCAGCGCCTGCAGGTGGGCCGGGTGAGTGTTGTGTCGAGAGCTAAAGGAGTGCGGGTGGCGCGCGGGAACGGGCGCCGGGGAATACCGGTTGCCGGGCATGACCCAGGCGGGGGTTGGAGGCCAGGTAGCGTTTGGGCGGCGGTGCATCGAACAGGTTCAGGCCAATATTGCCGGGCAGGGCCGGGCAACTGAACAGCAGGGTGCAGTAGCCGCACTTCTCCCAGAGGGCGTGGTGGTCGGCGGCAGGTTGTTTATGGTCGGCGTGCGCAGGCATGTCCATGCTCATGCCGGTCGACATGGGCATGGACATGGAGTCGTGATGATCCATCGGCATCGCCTGGGAAATCAGCGGGCCGATAAAGATCATCAACATGGCAAACAGGCTCAGCCAGCTGCCGCGAATTTGCGACATGGAGTGCCTGGCGCGAGGTTCGCGCACGGGGGTCAGAAGCCTTGGCCGTTAGTGGGCGTGCATGTGTTCCATGCTGTCGGCCGGGGCCACTTTTTGCACATTGACTTCAACCGGCACGGCGCCGGCCTTTTCAAAGTGCAGGGTCAGCGGGAAGTGCTTGCCGTCTTGCAGCAGGCTGCGGTCCTTTAGACCGAACATCATCACGTGGTACGCCATGGGCGCAAAGGTCACGGTGCCGCCCGGCGGGACTTCGACGCTGGGCACGGGCAACATCTTCATCAAGTCGCCTTCCATGATGTGCTGATGCAGCTCGGCTTTTTCGGCAATCGGCGTGTCGACACTGACCAGCCGGTCGGCGGTGCTGCCGGTGTTGTTGATGATGAAGTACGCGGCCACAGTCGGCGCGTTGGGCGGCAGCTCCTGCGACCACGGATGGGCGATTTGCAGGGCGCCGCTCTGGTATTCGTGGGCGTTGGCAAAACAGGCAGGCAGCAACACAGCCGCCGCAATCAGGGCGTGCTTGAACAATGGCAAGTTCAACATGGCAATTCTCCGGAACGATTCAAACGCAAAGGGGTTGCGAGGCAGAATCAGACCAGGGGGGAGGCGCGGGGGTTGAGACTCGGCCATTGCTGGCGCGGGGTGGGGCGTTTGAGGTGATCGGGGATCAGGCTGTGACCACGTTCGATGGCCGCAAAGTACAAGGTGGGGATATGCGCAGGCAGTGCCACCAACGGTGCGGAGCCCGAGCAGCACCAGCAATGCTGCATGGTGGAGTGATCGTCTTGTTGACTGTCGCCGACATCCATCTTGCCCAGCGACACGGCGACCATCTTGGTGCCCGTGGAGGTGCAGAAGCTGCTCCATATAAATTGTTCGGTTGACGTTTGCTGCGCGCCGCCCATGGCCCCGGCTGTCGACATGGCGAGCATGTTGAACAGCACTGCAAAGCAGGCGATCCAAGCAAATGCAAACCGTTGTCGGGACATGAGCAATTCCATGAGTGAAGCGATCAAGGGGCTATTTAGCCAGATTGACCAGTGTAAGTAAAAATAGCAGGTGTGGCGAAGTGTCGCGCGGGTATAGCCGTAGTTCCCACAAACCTGTGGGGATTGTCTGCGATGCAGGCGCTGCGGTCTGTCAGGCGAACCGCAGTGATGCCATCGCGAGCAGGCTCGCTCCCACAATGTTCCCTGCCAAGTTTGAATTTTGTAGGTGCCACAAACCCTGTGGGAGCAGGCTTGCCTGCGATGCAGGCGCTGCGGTCTGTCAGGCGAACAGCAGTGATGCCATCGCGGGCAAGCCCGCTCCCACAATTCTCAACCTTCAGTGCATTAAGCAGGCAATCCACTGCCCCAAATTCCCGATCAGCCCTCGCCAGCTCCGGTCGCCTGAGAATCAACACCGGCACCCTGCGTTCACGGGCGACTTCCAGTTTGGGTTCGGTGGCGCTGCTGCCGCTGTTTTTGCTGATCAGTACATCGATCTGGCGTTGTTCGAACAACTCGCGCTCTTGGTCGAGCAGAAACGGCCCGCGGGCGCCGATCACTTCGCAGCGATCATTGCCGGGGTAGACGTCCAGGGCGCGCAAGGTCCAGTACTGGTTCTCGGGGATCTCATGCAGATGCTCCAGCGGCTCGCGACCCAGGGTGAACAGCGGGCGCTTGAATGGCTTTAACGCTTCAACCAGCTCTGCCCAGTCCGCCACTTCCCGCCAGTTATCATCCGCTTGCGCAACCCATGCCGGTCGGCGCAAGGCCCAGCACGGTATACCGCTGGCGGCAGCAGCAAGGGCGGCGTTCTGGCTGATTTGCGCGGCGTAGGGGTGGGTGGCATCCAGCAGCAAGTCGATACCCTGCTCGCTAATATACCGGGCCAGACCTTCAGCGCCGCCATAACCGCCGACCCGCACTTCGCAACGCAAATCGGTGGGCACGCGGCCCACTCCGGCCAGGCTGTAGACGTGCTGCGGGCCCAGCGTGCGGGCTATGGCCAGGGCTTCGGTAACGCCACCGAGCAATAAAATTCGCTTCATGCAAAGGCTCCGGCATGGCCAACGATGCCGCCCTGGCGGTCGATGGCAAACACTTCAATCTGAACCTGGGCAGGCACCACGCTGCGGGCAAAATCCAGTGCGTGCTGGCAGACCGCATCGCCCAGGGCGATACCGGCCGCGCTGGCCATCGCCAAGGCTTGCTGGCTGGTGTTGGCCTGGCGAATGGCGGCTTGCAGTTCGTTGTCGGCACCGATGGCAGCGGCCCATTCGGCCAGTTGCGGCAGGTCGATGCTGGAGTGGCGGCTGTGCAAGTCCATATGCCCGGCGGCCAGCTTGCTGATTTTTCCGAAGCCGCCGCAAATGCTCAATTTATCCACAGGTACTTTGCGCAGATGCTTGAGTACCGCGCCAACAAAGTCGCCCATTTCGATCAGGGCGATTTCCGGCAGGTTATAGACCCGGCGCATGGTGTCTTCGCTGGCATTGCCGGTGCAGGCGGCGATATGCAGATAGCCGTTGGTTTTCGCTACGTCGATACCCTGGTGGATCGAGGCGATATAGGCCGCGCACGAAAACGGTCGCACGATGCCGCTGGTGCCCAGGATCGATAGCCCACCGAGAATGCCCAGGCGTGGGTTCATGGTTTTCAGCGCCAGGGCTTCACCGTCCTGCACGTTGACGGTCACTTCAAAACCGCCGCCGTAACCCAGCTCGGCAGCCAGTTGCTGCAAGTGGTCGGTGATCATCTTGCGCGGTACCGGGTTGATCGCCGGTTCACCGACGTTCAATACCAGCCCCGGGCGGGTCACGGTGCCGACGCCGCGCCCGGCGACAAAACCGATGCCCGGCTCGGGCCGCAGGCGCACCCGCGAGTACAGCAACGCACCATGGGTTACGTCGGGGTCGTCGCCGGCGTCCTTGATGGTGCCTGCTTCGGCACCTTCTGCACACAGGCGGCAGAATTCCAGGCGCATGGTGACAACCTTGCCCTTGGGCAAGGTAATGGCGACTGCATCATGGCTGATGCCGCTGAGGAGCAGGCGGGCCGCAGCCAGGCTGGTCGCCGTGGCGCAACTGCCGGTGGTCAGGCCACTGCGCAGCGGGGCGGGTTGTTCGGCAGTTTCGTCACGCATCAAGGGGCTTGGTCATGTCCAGAAGGGTTATCGGCAATGCCTGACGCCAGGTATCGAACTCGCCCAACGGCTGGGCCTGGGCGATATGAACTCGGGTCAGCTCGCCACCGTGGCGTTCGCGCCAGCTCATCAGCAGCATTTCACTTTGCAGGGTCACGGCATTGGCCACCAGTCGCCCGCCGGGCTTGAGTTGCTGCCAGCAGGTGTCGAGCACGCCTTCGCGGGTGACGCCGCCACCGATAAAGATCGCGTCCGGACGCTCCAGCCCGGCAAGCGCTTGCGGGGCCTTGCCGCGAATCAATTGCAGGCCGGGCACCCCCAGCGCATCGCGGTTGTGTTCGATCAATTGCTGACGGCCTTCATCGGCTTCAATGGCCAGGGTGCGGCAACTCGGCCAGGCGCGCATCCACTCGATGCCGATGGAACCGCTGCCAGCGCCCACGTCCCACAGCAGTTGCCCGGGCAGGGGCGCAAGGCGGGCCAGGGTAATGGTGCGCACATCGCGTTTGGTCAGTTGGCCGTCATGCTTGAAGGCCGAGTCGGGCAGGCCGCCACGGGACAGCGGCTGGGCTGTGGCATCGGCCAGGCAGTCAATGGCGATCAGATTGAGGTCGGCGATTGGCGGGTCGTTCCAGTCATCGGCAGAGCCTTCAATGCGGCGCTCGAGCGGGCCGCCAAGATGTTCCAGCACTGTCAGCCGACTTGGCCCAAAACCGCGCTCGCGCAGCAACGCCGCGATAATGGCCGGGCTGCTGCCATCGTTGCTCAGCACCAGCAGGCGCACGCCGCTGTGCAAGTGGGCATTGAGGGCGGCCACAGGGCGGGCCACCACGGACAGCGTGACCACGTCCTGCAACGCCCAGCCCAGGCGGGCGGCAGCAAGCGAGAAAGATGATGGCGCCGACAGCACCTGCATTTCATCGCGCGCGATCACCCGCGCCAGGCTGGCGCCCACGCCAAACAGCATGGGGTCGCCGCTGGCCAGTACGCATACCGGCTCGCCACGCAATGCCAGTACGGGCACCAATGAAAACGGGCTTGGCCAGGTTTGGCGTTTGGCGCGGATGCAAACCGGCAACAGGTCGAGCTGGCGTTGACTGCCCACCACGGTGCTCGCACTCAGCAGCGCGCGCCGCGCAGTTTTGCCCAGACCGCTGAAGCCGTCTTCACCGATTCCCACAATTGTTAGCCAGGGCGACATGCCGATCCTCAAGGTAAACACTGATTTATCCAGCTGCCAGCAGGTTTGCAAGGCCTGCAGGCAGGGGGCGCATGATAGCGCGCCTTGGCCTGCAGGTGCCTTGCGCATAAAGCCACTGGGCGGGTGGTGCATATGCAGTGCATCAAGGAACCGGTTCTGCGCCATGTTTTGCCCTGCCATCAAGGCAATCACCAGGAGCGAAGCATGAATGAGATCACCCCGGACGACGATTGGGCGCGGGCCATGCAGGCAGGTTTTTCAAGGGACCTGGCCCGGCTTGACGCGGCGGGTGAACTCACGGCAGCCGAGCGGATTTGTTTGCAGCAAGTACTGCAGGAGCCACCCCGGGATGTTTATCGGCTGCGCGTCGCGGCAGTCGACGGCCCGTTGGCGGAGCTGGCCGGGTATTTTCTCGTCACCCTGACCGACAGTCCGCTGTCGGGCGGGTTTCTGTATTCACCTGTTGCCGGGCTGGAAAAGGTCGCGAGGGCAGGTGGCCTGCTTGTGATCTTGAAGGCGCGTCTGGCCGATCCGCTGTTGCGTGAAGACCTGCTGCGCTTTGTGCCGATAGAGGTGCGCGAGCAACTGACAGAGGTCCGCTCACTGAAACTGCAGCGGGCGCTGATCAAGACTGGCGTGTTTGAAAACCGCTATCAATCGATTATCGACTTGCGCCTGCATAACCTTGAGTTGATGAGGGATCGTTTGCTGGGGTTGCCATCCCTGCGCGACATGCTCAACCAGCAGCACCAGCAGTTTGAGCCATCGAGCGGGCCAATGCCCGAGTGGATGGGGCTGCAGGTCGAGGCGTTCTGGTCGCTGGGAATCGAGGGGCTGAGCTTGCGGGCACTGGCCCGTCACGTGATGGGCGAGCGTTTTTTCAACCAACTGTTGCAGGCCCGTCATCTGGGCTGGATTGATCAGCTTCAGTTCGACGGGCTCAAGGCTCTATGCCCCTCGCCACGCTTTGCCGGTCCCGGCCCGATTGGGCAATGGCAGCCTTTGCAATTGTCGCTGCTGGAGCAGGAGACGGCCGAGGTGACTCTGGCCGGATTGTTCAATGCCTATGCGCCTGCCGGTGGCAGCGAGATGTTTTTATTCAGCTCCCGTGCCGGCCTTGAGTGCTTTGCCAGCCCTGCTGCGCTCAAGGCTGATGTGCTGGCACGACTCAAAGACCCCAGGCAGCTCAATAATCTGCTCAACCATGTCTCACGGGACCAGCAGCCCGTGCTGCGCCGTATGCATACTGTGATCGTCGAAGTCGAAGTGATTGACGGGGATCTTTTCGCCAACCGCGTGCAGTCGATTATCGACAAACAGGTACGTGACCTTGGGTGGCTGATAAACGCTGTGAAAGATACCGGGCTTGATGCAAATGCCGTGGTCGATCATGCGCTGGATGTGCGTACTTTACTCGACCCCAGGTTGCTGGCACTGAGCACCCAGGGTCGTTGGAGCACCGGCCTGGCGCTGGCGCGAGAAACCACCGTGGCAGCCGTGCCAGTACCCCATATCGAGGCGCTCGGGCTGCTCCAGAGCAAACTGCAAGCATTGGGCGGGCAAGTGAACCTGCTGATGTTCGCCCGGCCCAGTCTGCACAGTATCGCGCAGGTGCGCCTCAAGGCTGAACTGGCGGCGGCCGGGGCCGGTTTTTTAATGCCTAGCCAGTTGCAGGTGCAGACCTACGCTTCATATTCGCGGCGAAAGACGCAGCAGCCGCTGCATGTCGCCTCGCTGCAAGACACGCTGCTGGAGCGCGTCACCGGTGCCAATCCCTTGCCCGCCGATGGCGCTTATATTCGCCTGGGCGCGCAAAAAAACAGTCCCGAAATCAAACCTGTGGACAGCCTCGACGGCAGGCAGTTACTGCCATTGCTGGACCGTGCTGGCCAAGGCTTTACTGACGACCTCAACCAGCGACAGCGCGCGTTTTTTCGCGAGGTGGCAGCCGGGTTGTCGCGGTTGCGAGGTTCGGCGCTGCGTTATGAAGTTCAAATCAAGCGTGCCGGGCATCGGCTGACTGACCTTGAGAGCCTGATGGTCAACACCGTGCTTGACCGGCTTTTGCGCCACGAGCGTCGGGCCTTGAATGGCTTTGTCCCCGATGTGTGCGAGTTGTCGCTGGTACTGCCGGGCAGGCGGCAGGCGGTCAGCCTGAGCAACTGTTTTGTGCTGACCGAGCGCGGCGGCACTGATACGAATAACAGCGGGCGGGCAGTGCTGTGGACGCCGATAAACGGCCTTGAAGGCCATGCTTCGCTGAGCCGCTGTCTGGAGTCGCTGAAAACCCGGTTGCAGGAGCCGCATTGGGCATTGCTCGATACCCTCAGCCTCTACCACCGCCCGGCTGTGTTGGCGGCCGCAGCCCATGCGTTATGGGTACCGACGGTGATTGAGGGCGACTGGCTTGGCATTTGTCAGCAGCAGGTCGAGGAAAAGAACCTCAGTGATATCGAGCTGCTGGTGCAGCAAGGCATAGTGAGCCACGCCTCGGCGCAAGTGCTCACGCAGCAGGTGGCACGTTACTGGGCAGAGCAGGCCGGTTTTAACCTGCAAGGTATTGAAAAGGAGCTGCGTGACTGGCTGTTCAACGAAGGCTTGCCCGACTGGTTGAAGCACGCCAGCCCTGACGATCGCCAGGACTATGCCGACCTCATGCTGCGCTTTCGCCAGGCCGCAGGCGAAGGCTATTCTGAAGGTGTGCCCGAGCTGCTGGACTATGCCCGCGAGCAACTGGCTGCGCGCCTCAAGGCCGACTTCCCCGATGCGGCCCTCGACCCCGATAACATCCTGATCAGCGTGGTGCAGTTCAGCGGCCCGGCAGGGGGCGAAATTGCCGGGTCTGCGGCCGTATCGCGGCTGAGCCATAACCTGACGTACTTTGCTCTGAGCAATTTTATCAATCTGCAATCGGGCCTGCGCAGCTACCGATCCATTGGCCCGCAACCGCTGCCCGCCGGGCTGGATGATCACTATGTACGCGAGCTGGTACGTTCGCTGGATCTGGCGACACGCTATCAGGCGTTGCTGGTCGAAAAGCTGACGCCGGGGCGCGACGGTGTAGCGCGTCGTCAGGCACTGTTCAGTCAGCAGCTGCCTGCGCAGATGCTCGAGCACGCCTTGCAGGCCAAGCTCAAGGGCGAGCTGGATGAGACCTCCTACGCGTACGTCAAGCATGTGTTCAATAGCCCGGATGCTACGGCCCGTGAGCCGTTCAAGGGGCTGGAACTGGTGTTTCGGCCCTTGGCCTTTCGGGCGATTCCGGGCCGTCATCCCGATATGGCCCAGGGCATGTACCTGATCGGGCCTGCGTCACTGGATGCCGGGCCGCAGGTTTTGTATGTGCTTTACAGCAGGGATTACCTGCTTAAAGGGTTTGCGCACCAGCAGGCGTTTTTAAGTCACTTGCATCAAAGCACTTATTTTCAGGGGCTGGTACTGGAGCGTTTGGCGCTCGGGGTCAGAAAGATTTATGCCCACAACGGCTTTGTCGAACCGCATATTGGCTATGTCGATCCGACGCTTAGCTCGCCGGCCGAGGCCAACCCGCCTGCGACGCTGGCTGCAGATGCAGTCAGCGGTAATCTGCTGAACAGGCTGTTTACCGACACGCTTGAGCTGCGTCTGGCCCTGGCCAGGCGCCAATCTCACAGCGTGGCCGAAGCGGATTGGGCGTCTCTGGTGTTCGTGTTATCGCTGCTGGCCGATATCGGGCTGTTGATTTTGCCCGGCAAACTGAGCGTGCCCTTGATGGTCTGGCAAGGCGAGGCAAGTGTCGAGGCGGCAGTTGAGGCCTCGGCAGAGAGCCGCTGGGGCGAAGCCTTGTTCGATTTTGCCAACGCGCTGTTGATGATTGAAGTGGCTCGCGCCGCCGTGACACCTGTCGCCCCGACCACGCTTATGGTGCTGGAACCTCCCGCCGGGCACCTGACGCCGGAGCAGCGCAACGGCTTGCGGCCGTATGCGGCCAATCATGTGTCCCTGGCCGATCTGCTCGAAGACAGCCGCACCGGCTTCTACACCGAAGTCATCACGGCTCGGCACTATATTGCACTGGATGGCCAGACTTTTGAGGTGGTTGCCTGGCAAGAGCGCTGGCGAATTTTTATCGGTGAAGGGCGCGATGGGCCACTGGTTCGGCGCGACGATCAGCAGCGCTGGGTGCTGGATCTGAAGGAGCCGTTGTTGGGCGGCGGTCAGGTGCTTGGCGGCTTGTCCGATACGCCTGTATCCGTCACTTCGGCCAGCGGGCGGACAATCACGGCCATGGGAATGGGCATGATTGAGCGGCTGCAGCCGCGAAAGGCACGGGTGATTCGGGAAGCTCACGCACAGGCGATCCGTTACACCAGCGATTGCCTGGCGCACCTGCAATCTGCCACTGAAGTCAGTGAGTTCAGCGCCGAAACACAACGCTTTCTGGCCCGGGTATTCAGCGTGGCGGTGGTTGAGAAATCGGTCCTGGGGAAGCTGAAACGTGCCGTTGAAAAAATTTTAACCACCTTGCAGTCACCTGAATACTCACCGGTCAATTCAGCCCGTTATGCCCTGTTCTCCAGCCCCGACCAACGCAGCATCGCCATGACCAGCAAGATGGGGTTGGTGATCAAATACAAAGCCGTTTTCTTGGGGGACCGGTATTTTGCCCGCGCTGAGGATATTTTTGAGCATGCGGTTATGGGCCGGGATGGCCGTGAATTTGACCGGGTGAAGCATTCGACGGCGACCATCCTGATTCATGAATTCAGCCATGTTGCGTTGAACACCATTGATATCAACTACCTGGGCGTAAGCCATCCCTTTGAGGAATTGCTGGTGCCCGAGGCCAACTATCGTGGGCCGATGAGCCTGTTGAAGCGACAGATGCAGGATAACCGCTACCGGCAATTGACCACTGAAATTGCCCGGGGCGATCTGTTTAAAGAGAAAGCGACCAACCGTCGAGCCTACTTTGCGATGGATTTGCGGCTTGAGTATGTGCTGATGAAAAAGACCCATTGTCAGACGATTGACCAGGTGCGCTCCCGTTTCTTCAGCGATCCGGCATTTCGGGCGGACGTTATCTTGATGAATGCCGACTCTCTGGCGTTGTTGATCACCTGGCTGGGGTATTTCAAGCCGCCTGCCGTGACAACGGTGTAAGGCCGATAAGTATGTAACGCCTTTGCCGTGCCGGCGTGTCATAGCGTGCAAGTTCATTTTCAGGGTGCCCTCAGGCTTACCCGTCACGCTTGCGAGATGAACGATGAACGCGACCTCACGCCCGTTTTATGCAGAACACGCCCTGTATGAAAGCTTTATGAACAGTCTGTCACTCGCCGAGTTGGCGGGTGACATCAGTGCGGCTGAACACGCGGCGCTGGCCATCGCAGCGCAGGAAAAACCCACGACCTCGAACGTGCAGGCGCACCGCCTGTTTTTATCTCGCCAGCAATGCCGGCCGGTGAACTGGGTAGGGGCTTTGCTGTTCAGGGCAAGCAGCCGTCCGCGCGGCCCTGTGTTTCTGTTTAACGTGCCGGGAGCGTTACGACGCTTTGCCAGCGAAAGCGTTTTGCGTCAGGCTCTTGAACAGCAACTGGACGATCCCGGGCAACGTAGCGAGCTGTTGCGCTTTACCCCTCTGGACGTGCGCGCTGCGCTTGTCAGCTCCGCTGCGCTGACCCTCGACAGCCGCCAGCTGGCATCACCCGTCATGCAACACGCCAGTCAGGCCATCAGCGATTTTCTGGAAAATTGCCAGGCCCAAACATTGGCCAGCCTGACCCGTATGCCCTCGTTGTCTTCGGTTCTTGACGCGCAGTTACGCGCGGCGTTGGCGGTCGAATACCCGGGCAGGCAACTGGATATTCACACCCTGTGGGTACGCAGCAGCCAACGCGCAGAGCATCCCACCCAGGAAGATGAGGTCTCGACTGTCACCCTGAGCTCGGCGGCGCTGGATTTTTATCTGGCCGGTGAGTTGCCCGCCGCGCAAAGCCGGGAGTTGCTGGGGGTACCTGCGAACGACAGCAATGAAGTGCTAGCGCCTCTAGTTAGCATCCTGTCGAATGCGACCCGGGATTTGCCCGCACGCGTGCAGGCGGCTCTGGATACTTATTGGCACGAGGCGGCCGAGGCGCAACTCAGCCCTTATGACTATTGTGTCGCCCGGCTGGGTGATCGGTTTTATCACCAGGCAATCCAGGCCCTGGATGACCGGCAAATCACCCGTGAGCAATTTGATTACTTGCAAAAACTGCTCTGTGGTGTGAATGACAACGCCCAGGTGCAGCCAGCGCGGTTGTCGGTGTTTGATCCGGGCAGGGGCGAGGTGGCCCTGAACGGGTTGTTCTGTGTGTTTTTTCCGCGCCAGGATGTTCCGGTGTTTTCATTTGGCGCCGCCCAGGGACTGATCAAACATGACAACCGGGCTCGGCTCAAAAGCTGGGTTCTCACCCGTCTGAGAGCCCCGCACAGCTTTGCATCCATCGCGGGCTATATCGCGCTGGATCAACGTGAATCACTCACGGCAATGTCCAGGCTTCGATTGAGTGTCGAAAATATTTCTGCCGATGTGTTTGCTGATTGTGTGCAGTCAATCCGTGCCCGGCAGCTCAGTGATTTCAACTTTCTGTTACGCCAGTTTCAGTTGGGGCATCTGGCGCAGGCGGCGGTTGATCACGCACTGGATGTGCGGAGGTTGATCGACCCCGGGCTGTTGGCGATTAACCGTGGCGTGCGCTGGACCAGCCGTTTTGTAGCGGGCACCAGCGGTTTTACGCCAACACCGGTCAGCAGTGAAGGGCATGCTGATTTGCTCACAGTGAAATTGCCGAGCATCGAAGCTCAGCGTGATGAACTGTTGCGCCATTGGCCAACGCCACAGTCATTTGCCCAGGCCCGGTTGATGGAGCCCATGACCCGGGCCGGGCATGGGCGTCTGGATATTGCCAGGGTGGTGATTCAGGCACGCCAGCCCCCCCTGGACGTTCGCGCAGTGGCGCTGGTTGATGCGCTGTTGGAGCGGGTCACAGGCGCTCATGCGCTGTCGCTCAATCCGCAGGATATTCAGACCGCCGTGCAATCGGAGCACAGTGATGAAGTGAAACCGCTGAAAACCCTTGCCGGGACCAAAGTGCTGACGGTCCTGGATCAGGCCGCGATGGATTTCAGCGCGCTGTTCAAGGCGCGTATCCGGGCATTCTTTTTTACCCCGTACAGCACTCAGGGGCCGGACGCGCTGGTACACCGGCTCGCCACCTTGAGGGGGGTGGTGCTGCGTGCCGACCTGGCGCTTATGCAGCGGGATAACGGCCTGGCACCGGTCGATCATGGCGCGCTTGCCACGGTGCTGGAATACCCGGTGAGCAATCAGCGCCCGGCACTAAATCAGTTTGTGCCGGATGTGCATGGCATCAACCTGTCCTTCAATGGCGCATTGGAGGCAATGAGTGTGGCCAACTGTTTTGTGGTCACCGAACGCGGAGGGCTGGAGTCCGCCAACGCGGGCCGTGCCATTGTCTGGACACCGGCAGCAGGCTTTGAAGGTTTTGCCTCTCTGGACCTGTGCACCGCGCACCTTGAAGCTCGCTTGCTGGACAAGGCGCGGCGCTGGGAGTTGCTGACCCATATCGGCACTGCCGAGCAGTCGGGTGTATCGAAGTACCTGGACAGCTCTCGTGA
The DNA here is from genome assembly GCF_055408445.1 of Pseudomonas sp. B414. Lineage (NCBI taxonomy): Bacteria > Pseudomonadati > Pseudomonadota > Gammaproteobacteria > Pseudomonadales > Pseudomonadaceae > Pseudomonas > Pseudomonas sp. B414. The sequence goes on from NZ_JBUZTQ010000003.1 coordinate 225,314, forward strand.
CTGGAAAACCGTCGGCCAGAACCGCTGGTTTTATTTTGAGCCGATTGAGCAAGACTTTTTCTGCCAATGCCAGATAACCGCCATCGACAAGGTGCTGCTTGATACCGACGCTGTATGCCGCGAGGCCCGTGACACCCCTCTGTCAGCGCAGGGCTTCGAAAACATTGCACAGAGCGTGCTGGTAGAAGGCCGGGCCGGTGTGATGCTGGATCGGGTGATCGATACGGCACGTCTGCACCTGTTCAAAAACTTGCTACCGGACTGGTTGAAAACCGCCTCGCCTGACGATCAGTTGCACTACGCCCAGGTCCTGCAACGCTACCAACATGCCGGGCAGCCAGATCAGAGTTACCTGCACGACATACCGCAAATAACCGAATTCTCGCGAGCAGCGCTCACGATTCGGCTGGAGACTGACTTCCCCGGCCAGGAACTGGAGCCGGACGCCATTGACGTGATAGTCGATACCTATACCGCTGCCCCTGTAGCAACTGGAAATACCCCGTCTTTTTTGCCTGCTGCCACGACACGTACTCGCCAGACGCTTGCGCAGTTTGCCTTGAACGGTTTTTATCGACTCAACGCCGGGGCGATTTTCGTGCAGTCTCAGGATGGTCGGGCCTTGCCCGTTTCGCTGGATGCCGCCTATGTGCGCCAGTTAACCCGGGAGCTGGATATCGGCGGGCACTACCGTGCATTGCTCAACACAAAGCTGGCGCCGGGCAATGACGGCGTGGCCCTGCGCCAACAACAATTTGCCGAACACCTGCGGCTACAAGTTATCGAACAGGCATTGCGCGAGAAACTGGCCGACCCGAGAAAGGAAACCGTCTACCGCTACCTGCGGCATGTTATGGACATGCCCGATGGCTCTGCTCGCGAACCCCTGGATGCGGTCCCCATTATCATTCGGCCCTTCGAGCTGATCGCCGAGGAGGGGGATGACCCCGACCGGGTGGCGGGGCTGTATCTGATCGGCCCCGAAAATCCGGCGGCCGGGCCGCAGATACTGTGGGCCAACTACAGCGAGCACGTTACATTCCGCTCGTATGACAGCGATGCCGACTTGCTCGAAGAGCTGCAAACCGCAACTGATTTACAAGACCTGCTGCTGTCTCGCCTGTCGCACCTCAGTCGCAAGACCTACGCCCATGGTGGTTTTGTCGAGCCTCATCTGGCGCGTTACAACACCTCACCCATTCCGGGCTTGTTGCTTAAGGCGCGCCCCCCCACGCTTGCCAGCCGGCCCATCCATGGCAATCTGTTCAGCGAGTTGTACCGGGACAACTATCACCTGCTGCTGGACATGGCAGCGGCGCAATCGAAGTCCACGGCTGAAACCGATTGGGAGTCGTTCAAGTACCTGTTTTCGCTGATTGCCCAGACCGCACTGATGTTTCTCCCGGCCCGGCTCAGTATTCCGCTCGTGGTCTGGCAAAGTATGGGGGCGCTGCGCGAGGGGGTGGCTGCGGCCAGGCGCGGCACCTGGGGCGAAGCGGTGGGGGATTTTGCCCAGGCGCTACTGATGATTGCCACCGGCCAGCGTAGCGGCAAACAGGGCGAGGGCTTGCTCCCCGGCCTGGCCGCGCGCGAACAAGCCGGGCTGCAGCGTTTTCAGGCCAATGATGTGGCCCTCAAGGATCTGCACAAAGACCCGCTCACCCATGTTTACCGCGATCCGCGCAGCGGTTTGAACTATGTGCCGTTGGCGGGGCAGGTATTTCGCCTCAAGGCCTGGCGTGAGCGCTGGCGCATTTTTATCGATGAGCAGCACGATGGCCCGCTGGTGAAACTCAATGACAGTCAGGAGTGGGTACTGGACCTGCGTGAGCCGCTGTTGGGCGGCGGGCCGGTGTTCTCCAGAACCATCCTCGCCGGGTATGCCTTTAGCCATGAAATAAATGCCATTGGCATGGGGCGCATTCAACGGCACTTTCCTGACAAGGCGCTGAAGATTCGCGAGGCCCACGAACTGGCGAGTACCTACCTGCAACGCAGTCAAAGTGCGCTGCATACGCTCAATGAAGCGGGAGAGAAGAATATGCTCAACCGTGAGTTGCTGGAGGATTTCTTTGGTGTCGAGACGATTGATCCGGCGATGCTGGAGCGGCTCAAGCAAACGGTCGAACCCTTGCTTGCACGGTTCTTACATCCCGAGATGTCGCCGCAGAACTCAAGCAAGTATGTGGTGTGTCGATCCCGATTCGGTGACGACTCCGTGGCATTTATCAACCTGGCCGACCCGGAAAAGCTCATCTATCTGACTGACAGATTTTTCACCACCCAGTTTGAGCAGCCCTATGCGTCAAGCCACCCGTACTTGAAACAGACGGAGCCGCCGTTTGCCGTCAACCAGCACTATCGTGCCTCGTTCCTGTTGCACGAGACCACCCACCAGATCCTGGACACGGAGGACATTTTTTATTCCAATCCCGGCTTTCCCTATGTCGATCTGCTGGATGAGCGCACGGTCTACGGCCGTCAGCTTAAAGAGCTCTGCAACTTTGCCCAGCATTGCCATTCGCCCTATCTGGAAATTGACAAGCTGTTTCAAACGTTGACTGCCGATACCCAGGAGTGGAGTGACTTACCCAGAGGCACGGCGAAAAGGCGGGTGAAAAAAATTGCCGGGGTACAAACTCTGGAGCAAGCCCGACAAGTGTTTATGAACGACCCCCTGAAACGTATCGAGTTGATGCTGGCCAATGCCGACACCGTCGTGCTGCTGATCACTCATCTGGGACGTGTTCACCCGGTATCTGTTGAACAGCCGCCATTTATGTAGGTATTCCGTCCGGCAGGCTTTTCATGGGGTCGCCCAAAGCAGGCATAATGCCGCCCTGTCATTGCCTGCCCTGGATAGCCCATTGCCATTGCCACTTGAACTGCCTGTCACGACGTCTGTGCGCCCTTCGGCTTGCCCGGGGTTGCTGCGTATCGTGGCCGCGCTCGATGGCGGGATCTGCCGGGTCAAGCTGGACGGTGGCTCGATTACCGCACAGCAGGCCCGGGCCGTGGCGGATGTAGCACAGCGTTATGCCAGCGGTGTGATCGAGGCGACCAATCGCGGCAACCTGCAGGTTCGCGGGGTCGGGCCGCAACACCGCGAGCTGATCGAACCACTGCTGGCAGTGGGCCTTGGGCCTGCGACCGCAGCGGGTGACGATGTACGCAACCTGATGCTCAGCCCGAGTGCCGGGATCGATCGGCACATGCAGTTGGATACCCGCCCGTTGGCCCGGCAGATATTGACCAGTTTGCAAACCACGCCGCGGTTTGCCGAGTTATCGGCCAAGTTCGCCGTGCAACTGGACGGTGGCGAAGCCTTGGCCATGCTGGAGCATCCCCATGACCTGTGGCTGTCAGCATTTGACCTCAAGGGCCAGACCCTGCTGGCCTTCGGGCTGGCCGGGTGTCCGGGGCATGACCTGGCACTGGCTGCGGTGCCGGTCGAGCAAGGCCATGAGCTGGTGCTGGCGGTACTGAACCTGTTTCTCGACCTGGCCCGCCCGGAATACACGCGGATGCGCCATTTGCTCAAGGAAGTTCCGATCGGGGACTTTATGGCTCAGCTGGCGCAGCGCCTCAGTGTGCCACTGATAGCGCAGGGCCCATGGCAACGTGCTCATGCTGAAGGGCTGAGGCATATCGGTACTTATCCACAGCGCGAGCCGGGCCGGGTCTATGTTGGCGCCGTGCCTGCACTGGGCCGACTGGATGCCGTAACCCTAGCCGGTCTGGCGCAGCTGGCGGAAACCTTCGGCGACGGTACGTTGCGCTTTACCCCTTGGCAAAGCGTTGTGCTGCCCAATGTGCGGGCTGACGCTGCGCTGACTGTTACCGGCGAGCTGGAGGCGTTGGGCCTGCTCTGTAGCGCAGCGCAGCCGCTGGCGCATCTGCTTGCCTGTACCGGGTCGAGCGCCTGTGCCAAGGGCCTGGCGGACACCAAACAGGATGCGCGCCAGCTCGCGGCAGCCCTGGTGCAACCACACACTGTTCATCTGACCGGCTGCCTGCGTTCTTGCGCGGCAGCCCATGTTGCGCCGGTCACCTTGCTGGCCGTGGCGCCCGGTCATTACGACCTTTATTTACGTGCCCCAGAGCAGCCGGGTTTCGGTGTTCTGCGCGAGCGCAACCTTACTATTGAAGCGGCGGGCGCCTGGCTTGAGGCCCGCCAACGGAGCAACACCGATGATTGATTACATCCGCGATGGTCAAGAGATCTATCGCAACTCGTTCGCCATTATTCGTGCCGAGGCCAACCTCGACAGCATCCCGGCGGATCTGGAAAAACTCGCCGTACGCGTGATCCACGCCTGCGGCATGGTCGACGCCATCGAAGACCTGCGCTTTTCGCCGGGTGCGGGCAAGGCCGGGCGCGATGCGCTGGCCGCTGGCGCGGCGATTCTGTGCGATGCACGCATGGTGTCCGAGGGCGTCACCCGTACCCGCCTGCCCGCCAATAACCCGGTGATTTGCACCCTGCGCGAAGAAGGCGTACCGGAGCTGGCGCTGGAGAAGGGCAACACCCGTTCGGCGGTGGCCCTTGAACTGTGGCGTCCGTATCTGGAAGGCAGCGTGGTAGTGATCGGCAACGCGCCGACCGCGCTGTTTTACCTGCTGGAAATGATCGACGCCGGGGCACCGAAACCGGCACTGATCCTGGGTTTCCCGGTCGGTTTCGTCGGCGCGGCGGAATCCAAGGCGATGCTCGCAGCGGACAGCCGTGGCGTGCCGTTTGTGATCATGCAGGGCCGTCGTGGCGGCAGTGCAATGGCCGCCGCTGCGGTCAACGCCCTGGCAACGGAGATCGAATAATGGCACAGCCAGGACGTTTGATCGGTCTGGGTGTTGGCCCCGGTGACCCGGAGCTGATTACCGTTAAAGCCTTGCGCCTGCTGCGCGAGTCGCCGGTGGTGGCGTATTTCGTCGCCAAGGGCAAAAAGGGCAATGCCTTCGGCATTATCGAGGCCCATCTGCAAGACGAACAAACCCAGATGCCGCTGGTGTACCCGGTGACCACTGAAGTGCTGCCTGCGCCCCTGTCGTACGAACAGGTGATCAGCGATTTCTACGATCAGGCCGCTGTTGAAGTGGCTGAGCATCTGGCCGCCGGCCGCGATGTGGCGGTGATCTGCGAAGGCGACCCGTTCTTCTACGGTTCCTATATGTACCTGCACGATCGTCTGGCCCAGCGCTTTGAAGCGCAAGTGGTGCCGGGCGTGTGTTCGATGCTGGGTGGCGCTTCGGTGCTGGGCGTGCCGCTGGTGTATCGCAACCAGAGCCTGTCGGTGCTTTCGGGGGTGCTGCCCCACGAGGAGCTCAAATCGCGCCTGGCGGTGGCCGATGCGGCAGTGATCATGAAGCTGGGGCGCAACTTCCATAAAGTGCGCGAAGTGCTGGGTGAGCTTGGGCTGGCCGAGCGTGCGCTGTATGTGGAGCGCGCCACCATGAGCAATCAGAAGATTGTGCCGCTCAATGAAGTGGAACCGATGTCTTCGCCGTACTTCTCGCTGATTATCGTGCCGGGCGAACGGTGGCAAGGATGAGTCGTCCGGCCCCGGCCATTGTCATCCTCGGCAATGGCAGCCTGAACACGGCCCAGCGCATCCAGCAGTGCTACCCCGAGGCGCGGATCTATGGCCTGAGCGGTCGGGTCGAAGGCGCTGATCGCAGTTACAGCGATTTTGGCGCCACCCTGCGTGAGTTGTATCAGCAGGACACGCCGATTATTGCCCTGTGCGCGGCAGGTATCGTGATCCGTACGCTGGCGCCGCTGCTGCTGGAGAAGGGCGCCGAGCCGCCGGTACTGGCCGTGGCCGAAGACGCCAGCGCGGTCGTGCCGTTGCTGGGCGGATTGGCTGGAGTGAACGATCTGGCGCGGGAAATCGCTGCCGGGCTGGGCATTGCCCCGGCGATCACCACCAGCGGTGAGCTGCGCTTTGGCACCTGCCTGCTGAATCCGCCGAGTGGTTATTCCCTGGGTGATCTGGAGCTGGGCAAGCGCTTTGTCTCGGACTTGCTGGCGGGCGAGTCGGTGCGTATCGAAGGCGATGCGCCGTGGCTGGCCAGTGCGCAGTTGCCGCAAAGCGAGGAGGCGCGTCTGGCCATTCATGTTGGCAGTGCCGCGCGTGAACCGGCGGCTGATGAGCTGCTGATCTATCCGCGCAATCTGCTGGTCAAGGTCAGTGCCGAGGTCTCGGCGCAGGCCATTCGCGAGGCTTTGCATAACGCGCAGCTGGCCTGGCAATCGCTGGCCTGCCTGGTTGCCGTCGACACCCTGATGGCCAGTGTCCAGTTGCGTGAAGCAGCTCTGGAGCTGGGTGTGCCACTGCGCTTTGCCAGTGCCGGTGAGGAACTGCCTGTGGCCTGGCGCGAGTCCTGTGGCGCCCTGACGTTGGGCGTGGCACCCGCGCCATTGGACCCGCTGCAGATTGGTCGTACCCGAGGCCGTCTGGCAGTTATCGGCCTGGGGCCCGGTGCTGCCGAGCTGATGGTGCCTGCGGTCAAGGCCGAGCTGGCGCGGGCCAACGATGTGCTGGGTTACGAAACCTATGTGCGCATGGCCGGGCCGTTTCGCGACGATCAGGTGATGCATTGCACCGACAACCGCGAAGAGATGCAGCGCGCCCGCCATGCCTTTGAGCTGGCGGCGCAGGGCCGTTCAGTGGTGGTGGTGTCTTCGGGTGACCCCGGGGTCTTTGCCATGGCAGCAGCGGTGCTGGAAGCGCTGCACGAGTCCACTGATCCGCATTGGCATTCTGTTGATCTGGAGATGTTGCCGGGGGTATCGGCTTCGCTGGCCACCGCTGCGCAGGCAGGGGCGCCGTTGGGGCATGATTTCTGCGTGATGTCGCTGTCGGACAACCTCAAGCCGTGGAGCATCATTGAGAAGCGTCTGGATCTGGCGTCCGAGGCGGATCTGGCGTTGGCGTTCTACAACCCTATCTCTCGCTCACGACCGTGGCAGCTGGGTGTTGCGCTGGATATCGTGCGCCGTCATCGCACGGCGCAAACCCCGGTGGTACTGGGGCGTGATATCGGGCGTCCGGGTCAGACCCTGCGCGTGATCACACTGGGTGAGTTGACGCCGGATCAGGTAGATATGCGCACCATGGTGCTGGTGGGTTCGTCGACGACCTGCACCTTTCCGCGGGCCGATGGCACACAGTGGGTGTACACGCCGCGCTGGTATGGCGAAAAGCCCTGAGGGTTATAGATATGACTGTGGGAGCGGGCTTGCTCGCGATGGCATCACCTCGGTCTGTCGGATAAACCGAGTTGCCTGCATCGCGAGCAAGCCCGCTCCCACAGGGTAGGGGTTAATGTCCCTTCAAGGGACCATATAACCCCGGATCCCGGTAAAGATGATCTGCGCTGCAAGGGCGCAGACAAACAGGCCCATCAGGCGGCTGACAATCTGCAAACCCTGTTCGCCGAGAATTCGCTCGATCCGGTTGGACAGGTAAAGCACGATGCCTACCGTCAGGCTCGCCAGGGCAATACTGACGATCGCCATCAGTTTGTCGTCCCAGTGGGGCTGACTGACGCCCATCACCAGCAATGCACCGATGGTGCCGGGGCCCACGGTCAGCGGGATGGTCAGCGGCACAATGGTCACGTCCTGCTGCACGTTGTCGGTCTGCACGGCCGACTTGCCCTGGGCCATGCCCAATGCCGAGATAAACAGCACACTACCGGCACCGATGCGGAACGCGTCCACGGTGATGCCGAACACATTGAAAATCGCGCGCCCGAACAGGTAGAGCAATACGCTGGAGATCAGCGTCGCCAGGGCCACTTTCCAGGCCAGGCGGCGGCGTTCCTTATTCGAGTAACCCCGGGTCAGGCTGATAAAGCACGACAGCACGAAAAACGGGCTGTAGAGCACCAGCATCTTCAAATACACACTGAACAGCATATGGAGCATGGTCTGAGCTCACATCGAGAAGGGGCGCGGGAAAGTCTATCAGGGGGATTGGCTGTCCGTTAGGACAGTTGTGTGCGGGATTGACGCAACTCACGTTGTTCGACCCAATACTCCACCAGTTCACGCAATTGCGACAGTTCCACGGGTTTGGACATATGCCCGTCCATGCCAGCCTGACGGGCGCGTTCCTTGTGTTCGGTGAGGATATGCGCAGTCAATGCAACCACCGGGGTACGTACCCGTTGATGGCTGACTTCCCAGGCGCGCAATTGCTCGGTGGCGGAGAAACCGTCGAGAACCGGCATTTCGCAGTCCATCAGCACCAGATCGTAGCGCTGGGTTTTCATTGCCTTGAGCGCTTCTGCGCCATTGCAGGCAGTGTCCGGGTACAGGTTGAGCTTGCCCAGCATGCCGCGAATAACCTTGGTCGAGATGCTGTTGTCTTCTGCCACCAGAATGCGGAAGTCCCCGGGCACTGAAACCGGCACGGCGGCGGGGCCGTTGGTCGTGGTCTGTGTAGCCGCATGGCCCTTGTTGCGCTGGGTCAGCTCGTCAGCCAGGGTGGTCTTGAGGGTGTAACCGGCCACTGGCTTGGCGAGGATGCGCTTGATCCCGCAATTGCGCGCAATGATCTTGCTCGGCGCGTTGCTGATGCCAGTGAGCATGACCAGCAGGATGTCGTGATTGAGGCTCGGGTCTTCCTTGATCTTGGCGGCCAGTTGCATGCCGGTCATGCCGGGCATGTTCTGGTCCAGCAGCACGATGTCAAAGTAATCACGCAAGTGCGCCTTGGTGCGCAGCAGGGCCAGGGCTTCCTTGCCCGATGCGGCGGCACTGACGTTCAGGCCCCAGGCCGAGCATTGCTGCACCAGCACTTTGCGACAGGTGTCATTGTCGTCGACCACCAGCACCCGGGCGCCTTTGAGCGGGCTGTCGAGGTCAGAGGTCGGGTGTTCGAGGTGCTGTGGATCCAGCGGCAGGGTCAGCCACAGATTGCTGCCGACGGTCTGCCCCGGCTTGATGCCGAACTCGCCGCCCATCAGCATGATCAGCTGGCGTGCGATCACCAGGCCCAAATGGCCACCGAGGCGGGTGGCGGCGAGGAAGTTCTTGCTGTGCAGTTCGGCATGCAACAGGGCGTCACGCTCCTGCTCATCCATCGGCTGGCCGGAGTCCTGGATGGCAATGCGCAGGCGCGGCGGCCCGCTGCGCTCTTCCAGGGCCACAACGATAAGGATTTCGCCCTCGTCGGTCTTTTTCAGCGAACTTTCGAGCAGGCTCAGCAGGGTCTGGCGCAGGCGCGTCGGGTCGCCGCTGATCACCCGTGGCACTTGTGGCTGAATAAAACTGATGAGTTCGACGTTCTGCTGTTCAGCCTTGGTACGGAAAATACTCAGGCAGTCTTCGATCAAGGCATTGAGGTCGAACTGCACGTCGTCCAGTTCGATCTGCCCCGATTCGAGCTTGGAAATATCGAGGATTTCGTTAATCAGCGTCAGCAGCTCGTTGCCTGCGCTGTGGATGGTTTGCACATAGTCGCGCTGCTTGACCGACAGCGGCGTGCCCAGCAGCAGCTCGGTCATGCCCAGCACGCCGTTCATGGGCGTGCGGATTTCATGGCTGATCTTGGCCAGGAACTCGGCCTTGGCATTCACTTCGGCGTTGCTGGCCGCCAGATCGCGGCTGATGCTGAATTGCGCTTCGGTGATGCTGCGGTTGCGCTCGCTCAAGGCAAAGCTCATCAGCAGGCCGCTGATGCAGACGATGGTCATCAGTGCCAGCACCAGCTCCTGCGGCGCGATCAGGGTCAAACTCAGCAGGGCGGGGAGAATCACCAGGGTGCCGATATTGAAAATCACCATTGCCATGACAAACATGCGCGCAGGTCGGTAGCCCTTTTGCCAGTGGTAAACCGAGACCACCAGAATGCTCACGCTGGCCAGCCCGACCAGGGCATAGGTCATCAGGTTGAGCGGCAGGTTGTCGATAAACAGCATCAGCAGGCCGCCCAGGGCGATGATCAGGATGTCCAGCAACAGCAGTTTATGCAGCCGGTTGGCGCTGCGGGTGGAGAAAAAATTATAGGCGAACATCAGCCCGCACGGAGCGGTCAGCAGCAGGGTCAGGTAGGCGCCGGGGGTTTGCATGCGGTGCCACTCGGGCAGCCAGGGATCGAGCAGGTTCAGGAACAGCACTGAACTGGCCATCAGCAGCGCTTCACAAATGGCCAGCCATAGGCTGCTGGGCGAGCGGGTAAAGGCAAAGCGCACGATATTGTGCAGCAACAGCATCATCATGCAGCCCAACAGCAACCCGTAGAACAGGGGTTTGCCTTGGTTGGCGGCGAGCATGACGGCAGTGTCGAGGGTAATGTGGGGGCGCAACTGGTGGTCAGAGACCATGCGCAGGTAAACATCCAGCGGTTTGCTGCTTTGCGGCAGGGGCAGCAGGTAGTCGCTGCTGGGGACCGGCTTGCTGTTGACGGGCAATGCCGTGCCGGTGCTGGTTTCGCTGATCAGTTTTTGATCATCGAAAACATACATGTTCAGGTTGGCCAGGTCGGGGGCGAACACCCGCAGGATCTGCTCGTGCCGTTCGGGTTGCAGGCGTACGCGCAGCCACAAGGCTTCGCCGGGTTCGGCAGCACTGAGCCGGCCGAGGTCGACAGGGCTGAACTGGCTGGAGAGTCGGGGCGAGCGCACATCGCTCAGTTGCAGGGTGGCCTGAGGGTCTGAAAGGACAGACCAACTGGTGCCCGGTGCCGCCTGCGCAGGCATCATGCCCAGCACACAGGACAGCAGGGTAACGGTAAAAGCTATGGCGATCCTGAGCCAGCGCACGGCGAAATCCCTTCGTAAAGTGAAGCCAGATGATAACTATGCGCGGGCCCGGAATGGTTAGGCAAGGGCCGAGGCCCCATGCCTGTCCATGTGGATTGCTTATTCCTGGCTTTCACCGCGTTCGCGTGCAATGGCCCGGTAGCCAATATCGTTACGGTAGAAGCAGCCGTCCCACTCGATGGCCTTGGCCAGTTCGTAAGCTTTCTGTTGTGCTGCTTCAACGGTGTCACCCATTGCGGTAGCGCACAGTACGCGTCCGCCCGAGGTCACCACTTCACCGGCTGCATTCAGGGCAGTACCGGCATGGAACACTTTGCCTTCCAGCTTGGCGGCTGCATCCAGACCATGGATTACCGCGCCTTTGGCGTAATCGCCAGGGTAGCCACCGGCAGCCAGAACGATGCCCAGGCTTGGGCGCGGGTCCCATTGTGCTTCAACCTTGTCCAGCGCCTGGGCCAGTGCAGCCTCAACCAGCAGCACCAGGCTCGACTGCAGACGCAGCATCACCGGTTGGGTTTCCGGGTCACCGAAGCGGCAGTTGAACTCGATCACTTTCGGGTTACCGGCCTTGTCGATCATCAGACCGGCGTACAGGAAGCCGGTGTACACGTTACCTTCTTCAGCCATGCCGCGAACGGTAGGCCAGATCACCAGATCCATCACCCGCTGGTGAACTTCAGCGGTCACCACCGGGGCAGGGGAGTAAGCACCCATGCCACCGGTGTTCGGGCCGGTGTCGGCGTCGCCAACACGTTTGTGGTCCTGGCTGGTGGCCATCGGCAGCACGTTCTTGCCGTCGACCATCACGATAAAGCTGGCTTCTTCGCCGTCGAGGAACTCTTCGATGACCACGCGCGAACCGGCTTCGCCAAAGGCGTTGCCGGCAAGCATGTCGCGTACGGCGTCTTCGGCTTCGGTCAGGGTCATGGCGACAATCACGCCTTTACCAGCGGCCAGGCCGTCAGCCTTGATCACGATCGGTGCGCCGACTTTCTGCAGGTAAGCCAGGGCCGGTTCGATTTCGGTAAAGTTCTGGTAGTCGGCAGTCGGGATCTGGTGACGCGCCAGGAAATCCTTGGTGAACGCCTTGGAGCCTTCCAGCTGGGCAGCGCCAGCGGTAGGGCCGAAGCAGTCCAGGCCACGGGCACGGAACAGATCGACGACACCGGCTACCAGAGGTACTTCCGGGCCAACGATGGTCAGGGAGACGTTTTTCTCGGCGAAGTCCGCCAGTTGCTCAAGGGCCAGCACGTCGATGGCGACGTTCTCGCACTTGGCTTCAATGGCGGTGCCGGCGTTGCCCGGGGCAACGAATACTTTGGCGACACGTGGGTCCTGAGCTACTTTCCAGGCCAGTGCGTGTTCGCGGCCACCGCTGCCAATGATCAAAACATTCATTTCAAAAACCTCGGATGACGCTGAATTCTGTGGGGCGTGACGGGATGTTTTTGTGTGGGAGCGGGCTTGCTCGCGATACAGGCACCTCGGTATTTCAGGTATACCGAGGTGTTGCTATCGCAGGCAAGCCAGCTCCCACAAAAGCCAGTGCCCTCATGGGGTCGTGCTGTTAGTGACGGAAATGACGCATGCCGGTGAACACCATGGCAATACCGGCTTCGTCGGCAGCAGCAATCACTTCGTTGTCACGCATCGAGCCGCCCGGCTGGATCACCGCAGTGATACCGGCCTTGGCTGCGTTGTCGATGCCGTCACGGAACGGGAAGAATGCGTCCGATGCCATTACCGCCCCCTGGACTTGCAGACCGGCGTGTTCAGCCTTGATCGCAGCGATACGGGCCGAGTTTACGCGGCTCATCTGGCCAGCGCCGACACCGATGGTCTGACGGCCCTTGGCGTAGACGATGGCGTTGGACTTCACGTACTTGGCCACTTTCCAGGCGAAGATCAGATCGTTGATCTCTTGCTCGGTCGGGGCGCGCTTGGTCACAACCTTGAGGTCTTCGCTGCCGATCATCTCGATGTCACGGCTCTGCACCAGCAGGCCGCCGTTGACGCGTTTGAAGTCCCAGGCCGGGGCACGGTCTGCGCTCCACTCACCGCAGGCCAGCAGGCGCACGTTGGCTTTGGCGGCGACGATGGCGCGAGCCTCTTCGCTGACCGACGGAGCGATGATCACTTCAACGAACTGACGCTCAACAATGGCCTTGGCCGTTTCGGCGTCCAGTTCACGGTTGAAGGCGATAATGCCGCCAAATGCCGATTCGGTGTCAGTGGCGTAGGCCAGTTCGTAAGCCTGGCGAATGCCGCCTTCGGCGTCCGGGCTGACGGCAACGCCGCACGGGTTGGCGTGCTTGACGATCACGCAAGCCGGTTTGACGAAGCTTTTTACGCATTCCAGCGCGGCGTCGGTGTCGGCCACGTTGTTGAACGACAGCTCTTTGCCTTGCAGCTGGGTCGCGGTGGCGATGCTGACTTCGGCAGGCTTGGCTTCAACGTAGAACGCCGCTTTCTGGTGCGGGTTCTCGCCGTAGCGCATTTCCTGGGCTTTGATGAACTGGCTGTTGAAGGTGCGCGGGAACAGGCCACGGTCTTCAGTGCTCAGTGTTTCAGCGGCCTGGTTCACAGTGCCCAGGTAGTTGGCGATCATGCCGTCGTAGGCGGCGGTGTGTTCAAAGGCCTTGAGCATCAGGTCGAAACGCTGTGCGTAGGTCAGGCCACCGGCCTTGAGGTTTTCCAGCACGTTGGCGTAATCGCTGGCATTCACCACGATGGCCACGTCTTTGTGGTTTTTTGCAGCGGAGCGAACCATGGTCGGGCCGCCGATATCGATGTTTTCGATGGCAGTCGGCAGGTCGCAGCCTGGCTTGGAGATGGTCGCTTCAAACGGGTAGAGGTTAACGGCTACCAGGTCGATCGGCTTGATGCCGTGCTCGCTCATGATGTCGTCGTCGATGCCGCGACGGCCCAGAATGCCACCGTGGATTTTCGGGTGCAGGGTTTTCACCCGACCGTCCATCATTTCTGCAAAACCGGTGTAGTCAGCCACTTCAACAGCCGCAACGCCGTTGTCTTGCAGCAGCTTGAACGTGCCGCCGGTGGACAGGATCTCGACGCCGAGGGCTTCCAGTTCACGGGCGAAATCAAGGATTCCGGTTTTGTCGGAAACGCTGATTAGAGCGCGGCGGATCGGCAGGCGGGTAGTCTGATCGGTCATCTCGATTTCCATCAAAAGCAAAGGAGTCAGCAAAAAAGGCGGCCTGTTTTATCAGGACGCCTTTCAGGTTTGATTGAATGCTTACAGCAGATCGTACTGTTTGAGCTTTTTGCGCAAGGTGCCGCGATTGAGGCCCAGCAGCTCGGAGGCCTTGGTCTGGTTGCCCTTGACGTAGTTCATGACGCACTCGAGAAGGGGAGCCTCGACTTCGGAAAGTACCAGGTTGTAGACGTCCGTGACTTCAGCGCCCTCCAGGTGGGCGAAATAGTTGTGCAGCGCCTTTTCGACACTCCCGCGAAGGGTCTGACCTTCTTCGCTCGGTGTATTGAGGTGCTGTTTCAAGTTGACGTTGTCGCTCACGGGCGTTGTTCCACTCACTAATGTCTCGGTCATCATCGTCATGCGGCCACCCATCCTTCGTCCCCTGTCACCAGGCTCTTGTGTCGTTCGGCGAAAAACGCCTGAACGTTGGCGCATTGTGCTTCCGTATCTTCTAAACGATTGAAGTGGGCGCGAAACTCCTTGGCGCCCGGCAAGGTTGCCAGATACCAACCGACGTGCTTGCGGGCAATACGAACGCCCAGTACCTCCCCATAGAAGGTATGCAATGCAGCCAGATGCTCTAGCAGAATACGTTCCACTTCGGCCAGTTCCGGTGCCGGCAATAGTTGCCCGGTACGCAGAAAGTGATCGATCTCGCGGAAAATCCAGGGCCGCCCCTGGGCCGCCCTGCCAATCAATAGTCCGTCAGCCCCGGTCGCGTTCAACACGTGCAGGGCCTTGTGCGGTGAATCGATATCGCCGTTGGCAAAGACCGGTATCGACACGGCCTGCTTGATCGCGGCAATGGTGTCGTACTCGGCATCCCCGGTGTACAGGTCGGCACGGGTTCTGCCGTGCACCGCGAGTGCGGTAATTCCGGCTTGTTCGGCGATCTTTGCCACCGTTATGCCGTTCTTGTTGTCCCGGTCCCAGCCGGTACGGATTTTCAGGGTAACCGGTACATCAACTGCAGCCACGACGGCCTGCAGGATCTCGTTTACCAGTGCCTCATCCTTCAACAGTGCGGAGCCGGCGGCCTTGTTGCAGACCTTCTTTGCCGGGCAACCCATGTTGATATCAATAATCTGTGCGCCCAGCTCCACATTGGCCCTGGCGGCGTCTGCCAGCATTTGCGCATCACCGCCGGCGATCTGTACCGAGCGTGGCTCGGGATCACCGTCGTGAATCATGCGCAGGCGCGATTTGCGGCTGTTCCAGAGACTCATGTCACTGGTGACCATTTCCGAAACAACCAGGCCCGCACCCATGCGTCGGCAAAGCTGACGGAAGGGCTGGTCGGTGACACCCGCCATAGGGGCGAGGATCAAACCGTTGTGCAATGTATATGGGCCGATGCGTACCGCCGACATAGGACTTCCCTGTTGTGGGGCCGGATCTTGGGAGTTCGAAAAAGGGTTGGCATGATACCCGCTCTCGATGACTGGTTAAAGACGCAATTGGATAAAAATTGAACAGCAGTTGCAAGTTTCAAGCTGCAAGCGGCAAGCTTGAGGCGAGCAGCTCTTCACTGGAAGCTTGTAGCTTAGAGCCAGAAGCGAAGCGTGCTCACTCTGGCGAGTGAAAACTCAGGCTGTAGTTCACGGCCTTGGGGCCCGGGTCGAGAATGTCCAGAGCAATGTGGATAGGGGTTTGCGGGGGCATTTCGGCTTTTGACAGATCACCGCTCAGGTATTCGCCGGGTTTGAACCGACGACTGGCAATCATTTTTCCGTTCAGGTCTGCGAATCGCAGTTCCAGCAGCGGGAAGGGCTGGGAGAACGGGGCGCGGTTGTAGAGGATGGCATCCACCACCAGCGCACCGGCGAACTCGGGGTGGCTGCGCACCACCAGGTTGCTGCTTTTGATCCGGTCGATGTCGACCTTGGATGGCACCGTACAGCCGATCTGTGGGCAAAGTTGCTGGAAAATCGGCCGGTATTGGTCCTGGCGAGCCAGTTCATCGAAGTGATTGGCAATATATTGCCCGGCCAGAGCCGCGCCGGCCAACAGCGCCAGCAAGGTCCAGAGCAGGCGCTTGCCCCACGGTGTGCGGCGTTTTTGCCAGTCCAGTTGCAGCGGATCGTCCACCAGGTCCATCAGCGGGTCTTCGCGCATGGCCGGTTCGCTGCGCTTGCGTCGGTCTTTGCTGACGGGCACAGGCTCAGGGAGTTCGTCGTCCTCGTCATCAGTGGCAGACAGGCGTTCGCCTGCCAGCGGCGGTTCGAGGTCGTCGTCCAGGGAAAGCTGGAGTGGCGGGGTGTCGTCCGGTTCGTCTATGTCCAGTGACAATGACGGCTCGGTACGCCCGGTTTGCGCAATCTCTGCTGCTTGCTCGGCCACCTTGGCGTTCTCGGCACGATCTGCCGCAGATTCGCTGAACAGGCTATCAGACCATTCACCTTCTTCTGCCACAGAAGTTTCGCGGCGAGCGCTTAACGACGTGCTTTTAGGTGGGTGCGGTTGGCCGAAGCTTTTGCTGGGCTGGATTTCACGCTCTTCGAGCTTGGCCAGCTCTTCGTCCAGATCCAGATGGTCGAGGTCGATCGCGTGTGCCTGCCACGCTGGCGGGTTGGCCGGCGCGGGTGGGGCAAGTGCTTCGACGGGGGCAGGCTCGATCACTTCGGGCGCGGCGACAGCGGGCGTCACCACGGCGGGTGGCTGCTCTGTTTCAGTGCTCTGGTTCAGCAGTTGCTGCCCGGCATTGAACACTTGCAGGCAGGCGCCACAGCGCACCACTCCGCGCGCCATACCCAATTGGGCATGGCTGACGCGAAAGCTGGTTTGGCAATGTGGGCACTGGGTAACGAAGCTATCGCTCATGCGGCCATCCGGGTTGGGCATACTTTCATTCTAGCGCCGGCGGCCGCTGATGCGTACCCAGCCTTCGCGATTGGCAATCGGGTCCAGCTCGAAGTCCTTGGCATAGGCCGCAGCCACTTCTTCGCCCTGTTCGGCGAGGATACCCGACAGGGCCAGACGGCCACCCGGCTTGACCAGGCTCGACAGTTGCGGGGCCAGGGACACTAGCGGGCCGGCGAGGATATTGGCCACCACCACATCGGCCTGAACCTGTGGCAGGTCTTCGGGCAAGTACAGCGGGAACAGCTCTTCGGCGATATTGTTGCGCCCGGCGTTATCGCGGGAAGCTTCCAGCGCCTGCACATCGATATCGGTGCCGATGGCTTCTTTGGCGCCCAGCAACAGGGCAGCAATGGCCAGGATCCCCGAGCCGCAGCCGAAGTCCAGCACGTTGCAGTCTTGCAAGTCCTGCCCGTCGAGCCATTCCAGGCACAGCGCGGTGGTCGGGTGGGTGCCGGTGCCAAAGGCCAGGCCCGGGTCGAGCAGCAGGTTGACAGCGTCTGGCTCCGGAGCGGCGTGCCAGCTTGGCACGATCCACAGGCGCTGACCGAAGCGCATCGGGTGGAAATTATCCATCCAGCTGCGTTCCCAGTCCTGGTCTTCGATAACTTCGGCGTGGTGCTCGGGCAGTGGCGAACCGGTCAGCAACTCCAGATGGGACAGCACGAGTTCGGCTTCGGTGCCGCCTTCGAACAGTGCCAG
The DNA here is from genome assembly GCF_055408445.1 of Pseudomonas sp. B414. Classification (NCBI taxonomy): domain Bacteria; kingdom Pseudomonadati; phylum Pseudomonadota; class Gammaproteobacteria; order Pseudomonadales; family Pseudomonadaceae; genus Pseudomonas; species Pseudomonas sp. B414. The sequence continues at coordinate 242,862 of NZ_JBUZTQ010000003.1, forward strand.
CAAATGGGTGTGCGACCACAGCGGGGTGGTGTTGAGCTCGGGTTCGAAGATCGGTTGGTCTTCGGCGTCCATAAACGTAACCGAGACAGCACCGACTTCGAGGAACGCGTCTTCGTAGGTTTCGGCTTGTTCCGGGCTGATGGCGAGGCGTACTTGCAGCCAAGGCATGGCGGGCACCTTTGAAAAATAGGAGTGTGCAGCCGGTGGGGCTGCGAGAAGCGCGCAAGTTTACGCGAGCGGGCTGGCAGTGGGGTAATCAAAAACGATGAAAAGCCAAAGCCCCTCACCTGGAGGGAGAGGGGCTTTATCGCACACGAACTCAAGATCAGCACAAATCAGCTCGCTCTCGCTCCGGGAGAGGGTTGGGGTGAGGGGCTTTTATGCTTCACGCAGGTCATCAAAACTCCCGCAAACACAAGTCATCAATCACCGCCTTGCCCATATCGCACAAGTAATGCGAAGCCCAGGCATGGCGCTCGCAGTTCTTGTCCAGCGCGGCATCCAGCGCCAGTTTCTTTGCGCAATAGAGCAGTGCCGACACCTGCTCCAGCGCCGGGCGCAGCGGTATATCGGGGTTAACGCGAAACAGCTCGTGGTTGTCCTGGCCGCATGGGCCGAAGGTGACGGTGCCGAGGGTTTTGATTGGGGGGTGATCGGTCATTTAGTGCGCTCCTATGGGATGAAGAGCTGCCACTTCCGGTTCTCAGGCAAAAGGTGGCAGCCGTGCGCGAGCTGAGAGTCGGGACAATAGGAACCCCGGCAGGCACGAAGGCCTCCCGCGCACAGCCGCCATAACACGATGGACTGTACAAGAATGAATGCCATCAATCGATGGTGTTCAACTACTGCTCCTCGGATTCTCAGGCCCGGTCACTGTTTTTTTCAGTGACGATGCACAGTACGCCCCCCTTCAAAACCCGGAAGCCGTCCATGGCCTCGTTATGCGTAGGAAGGCACATCTTTGGCTGTACGCGACTGGTTCCGCTTATTTGAACTATCCCACGGTACTAAATCTTCAGACTTACAAAAGCCCCGGATCCAACTGATATCGACTGTTTTTTTATGCCGATAACGTGCAGTGCTCTCCCTGCAGGAAGGTTTGCCTTGGGCCTTGGCAATAGCGCTGCGAAAGGTGGCGCTATTGCTGTGGGCTGTGGGCTGTGTTGTGTTGTGTGGTGCGGGGTTGGGAGTGGTTGGCCTTGCGCACAGTTTCTGGCTGGTGGCGCTGACTTGCGCGCTGGCAGCTTTGGGGGGGGGGGGGCGTTGGGTGCGCGGAGCTTGCACTGCACCCGAATCAACGGCTTTGCCGACTTCCCTCCCCATCACAATCAAAGAGGTCAGATCATGAATCGAACCACGCCTTCTTTATTGTTGCTCGGCACCCTGAGTACAAGCGCGTGGGCTGCAGATAATCTGTCGTCCAGCGCGTTGAGTCTTGAGCCTACTGTCGTTTCAGCCACCCGAAACGAAGCGACCATCGCGTCGATTCCGGGCTCGGTGCAGGTTATTGACGAGCAGCAGTTGCGCGAGCAGAGCGGTGCGGGACGTCGTGTCGCCGACATTCTTGGTCAATTGGTGCCCGGTATTGCACCGTCCTCGGGTGGCATGAGCAACTTCGGGCAGACGCTGCGCGGGCGCAATATCCTGGTATTGATTGACGGTGTTTCGCAAAACTCAACACGAGACAATTTCCGCCAGCTCAACAGCCTTTCGCCGTCCAGCATCGAACGCATTGAGGTTATTTCGGGTGCGAGCAGTGTTTATGGTGCAGGGGCTTCAGGCGGCATCATCAATATCATTACCAAGCGCAACCAGGGCCAGGATATTGCCTTTAGCAGCCGCCTGGGGCTGACCAGTGGTACGCCTTTCAATCGCAAAGGCTTTGCCTATGAGGCGTTTCAGAGTGCGACCGGCAACAAGGATGCCCTGGACTGGTACGTGTCGGCAGGCGCGGTTCAGCGCAACGATCAGTTCGATGGTAACGGCAAGCGCATACCGCAGGACACCTCCCAAGGCAGCAACATGGATACCGAAACCTATGACCTGCAAGGTCGTTTCGGCTATAGGTTGGACACCGACAAAAAGCTAAGTCTGTCTTTGCAAAACTACAAGGATCAACAGGACACCGCTTACACCAAAGACCGCAGCAACAAGCTGGACGCTGTCGCGATCAAGGGGCTTGATCTGGATGATCAGCCTTATACCCACACCCAGGCTATCAATCTCAACTACGCCGATGCAGATTTCTACGGGCAGGGCTTAAAGGTGGAAAGCTATTGGCGGCGTTCTGATGCGCTGTTCTTTCCGGATCTTAAAAGGGGCAAGGCGGGGATCTCTGACAATAACAGCGTGCAGGATGTTTACGGTTTGCGCGCAGCGATAGACAGCACGCTGCCGTCTGTTGGCCAGGCGACCGGCAACCTGGTGTGGGGCGCGGACTATGACCACGAACGCTCTCGCCAGCGAGGTGATCAATATGCCGTCAACGGGCTGGTGTACCGAAAAACCGGCGAGACCTTTGAGCTTGGTCCCGATATTGAAACCACTACCAAAGCGCTTTTCGGGCAAATGTCATGGGACATCGGCGATTGGACCTTGCGTGGTGGTGTGCGTCGCGAGTGGATTGAAAGTGAAGTCGCTGACAGCATCGCCTATGGCGAAATTGTCCAGACCGGCAAGCGTTCAGTTTTGCCCGGTGACACGCTTCGCTACGGTGCCACTCTCTACAATCTGGGCGCGGTTTACCACGTAAGTGAAAATCAGGATGTATTTGCCAACTTCAGTCAGGGTTTTTCACTGCCTGACTTGCAGCGTTTTATGCGTGATGTACAGAGTGATTTCAATATCCAGAGCCTCAATGCCCAGGCGATCAAGGTCAACAGCTACGAGTTGGGGTGGCGTGGGGACTGGGATAAATGGCAGGCAGCCACCACGGTTTATGAAAACACTTCTGACGTGACCCAGTTCTACGACGCCAACGACCGTGTATTGCGTTTGATCAATCAAAAGGAGCGAGTGCGCGGCATCGAAAGCAGCGTGGCCTGGTATATGGCTGAGCATTGGTCGCTGGGCGGCACTTACGCATGGGCAAAAGGTGAAACCCGGCAAAATGGCAAGTGGATTGATTTACCCGCGACCCGTATTTCACCCGCCAAAACCACGGTGTTTGTCGGCTACACGGAGGCGGATTTCAGTCTGCGACTGCAAGCGATGCGCCTGGCCAGCTACGATGCTGCAGCCAAGGATAACAATGGTCGCAAGATCAGCGGTTATACCCTGATCGATATGCTTGGGTCGCTCGCGTTGCCGATCGGGCGTCTTGAAGGGGGGATTTACAACGTGGCCAATCGTACCTACCAAAACCTGTTTGCCCAGGCCAATGCTCGCGCCCCTTATGCAAATGCGCAAGGGCGTACGCTGAGTGTGAGCTATTCGCTGGACTGGTGATTGCGGGCAATCCCCACAAACAACAAAGCCGCTCGAAAGCGGCTTTATTGAAGGATTACAAACTTACTTATTAGCCAGTTTGTGTTCCAGGTAGTGAATATTGACGCCGCCTTCGCAGAAGCCTTCGTCATTCACCAGATCGCGGTGCAGCGGGATGTTGGTCTTGATCCCGTCGACCACGATTTCGTCCAGGGCATTGCGCATGCGCGCCATGGCTTCGTCACGGGTCGCGCCCCAGGTGATCAGCTTGCCGATCAGGGAGTCGTAGTTGGACGGAACCTTGTAGCCGCTGTACAGGTGCGAATCGACGCGAACGCCGTTGCCGCCCGGAGCGTGGAAGTGCTTGACCATGCCAGGGCTCGGCATGAACGTTGCCGGGTCTTCAGCGTTGATCCGGCACTCCAGCGAGTGACCGTGGATCTTCACGTCAGCCTGGGTGAACGACAGTTTGTTGCCGGCAGCGATGCTCAACATCTCTTTAACGATGTCGATGCCAGTGACCATCTCGGACACCGGGTGCTCTACCTGCACACGAGTGTTCATCTCGATGAAGTAGAAGCGACCGTTTTCGTACAGGAACTCGAAAGTACCCGCACCGCGGTAGTTGATGTCAACGCAGGCCTTGACGCAACGAGCCAGTACTTCGGCGCGTGCGGTTTCGTCGATGCCCGGTGCCGGAGCTTCTTCCAGCACTTTCTGGTGACGACGTTGCAGTGAGCAATCGCGGTCGCCCAGGTGGATCGCGTTACCCTGGCCATCGGAAATCACCTGAACTTCCACGTGACGCGGGTTGGTCAGGTATTTTTCCAGGTAGACCATCGGGTTGCTGAACCAGGCGCCGGCTTCTTCGCGGGTCTGCTTGGCTGCTTCGATCAGGTCTTCTTCACGATTGACCACGCGCATGCCGCGACCGCCGCCGCCGCCAGCGGCCTTGATGATCACCGGGTAGCCGACTTCACGGCCGATGCGCAGTGCGGTTTCTTCGTCTTCAGGCAGTGGGCCGTCAGAACCTGGAACCGTGGGTACGCCTGCAGCGATCATGGCGTGCTTGGCCGATACCTTGTCGCCCATCAGGCGAATGGTGTCGGCTTTCGGGCCGATAAAGGCAAAGCCGGATTTCTCGACTTGTTCGGCAAAATCGGCGTTTTCAGCCAGAAAGCCGTAGCCCGGGTGAATCGCCGTGGCGCCGGTCACTTCAGCGGCCGCGATGATGGCCGGAATGTGCAGGTAAGACAGGTTGGCCGGTGCCGGACCGATGCAGACAGTTTCGTCTGCCAGGCCCAGGTGCATCAGCTCTTTGTCGGCAGTGGAGTACACCGCGACAGTCTTGATCCCCATTTCCTTGCACGCCCGCAGGATGCGCAAAGCAATCTCGCCACGGTTGGCGATCAGGACTTTTTCCAGCTTCTGAGGCTTCAACATCGTTGGCTCCCCGTGGTTCAAACGATGGTGAACAGCGGTTGGTCGAATTCAACCGGCTGACCGTTTTCTACCAGGATGGATTCGATTACGCCGGCTTTTTCAGCCGTGATGTGGTTCATCATTTTCATCGCTTCAACGATGCAAATGGTGTCGCCAACCTTGACGGTCTGGCCCACTTCAACGAAGGCAGGCGACGTTGGCGCCGGGGTACGGTAGAAGGTACCGACCATTGGCGACTTGACCACAAAACCGTTCAGTTTTGGTGCAGCAGGCGCTTCAGTCACGGTGGCAACCGGAGCAACGGCTACTGGAGCAGGAGCTGCCGGTGCGTGCATTGGAGCTGGCGCGTAGTACTGCTGAGCAGGAGTCTTGCTGTGACGGCTGATGCGTACGGACTCTTCGCCTTCTTTGATTTCCAGCTCGTCGATGCCGGACTCTTCCAGCAGCTCGATCAGTTTCTTAACTTTACGGATATCCATGAATCGTCAACTCCCAATGGGTCTGTCAGGGGCGTTTAGCTTGTAGTTCAAGCTGTTCCAGGGCGGCCTCCAAGGCCAGTCGATAACCGCTGGCGCCAAGGCCGCAGATCACACCTACTGCAACGTCGGAGAAGTAGGAGTGATGGCGGAAAGGTTCGCGTTTGTGCACGTTAGACAAATGCACTTCGATAAATGGGATGCTCACCGCCAGCAGCGCGTCACGTAATGCCACGCTGGTGTGGGTAAAAGCCGCCGGGTTGATCAGAATAAAGTCCACGCCTTCGTTGCGGGCAGCGTGTACGCGGTCGATCAATTCATACTCGGCATTGCTTTGCAGGTAGAGCAAATGGTGGCCGGCATCACGGGCCCGTTGTTCCAGATCCTGATTGATTTGCGCCAGGGTAGTTGCGCCGTAGACGCCCGGCTCGCGGGTGCCAAGCAGGTTCAGGTTGGGGCCGTGTAGAACCAGGAAAGTCGCCATCTGCTGTTCCTTATTATCTGTCTGCAGTCATCAGTGCCGGGCGACTATGCCGAAAAGCGGATTCGCTGTCCAGTTAACTGCAATAGCCAGCACGATGTCCGATGTTCGCGAAAAGTTTGTGACTGTGGCTCTAGATCTGGTCATTCGCGATGGCGACACGTTCGGCGAAGTCCGCTGCATTGATCTCGCCAATGACCCGCTGGTCACTTTTTTCTTCGCCGTTTTTACCGAAGAACATCAGTGCTGGCGGGCCGAACAATTGGTAGCGATCAAGCAGGGCGCGTTGCTCGGCATTGCTGGCGGTGATATCGAAACGCACCAGTTGGTAACCCTTGAGCAACTCCAGTACACGGGGGTTATTCAGCACTTCGTGTTCGATCACCTTGCAACTGATGCACCAGTCGGCGTACCAGTCCAGCAACAGTGGCTGACCGGCCGCTTTGGCACGGGCCAGGGCGTTGTCCAGTTCGCCAGGGGTGCTGACGGTGAGCCATTGGTCGGCCGGTTGTGCGGAGCCGGGTGCAGTGGATGCCACAGGTTGCGCATGGCCGATGGGATTGAACGGGTCGCTTTGCCCGCTCAGGGCGCCGTACCAGCACGCCAGGGCGTAGACCAGCAAGAACAGCCCCAGCAATTGCGCCAGACGCTGGCGCGGGGCCTTGCTGGCGAACTCCAGAGTACCGAGGAACAGGCTCACGCCTGCTGCCAGTGCACCGATCAACAGCAGCGTCACGGGTCCCGGCAGCACACGGCTGAGCAGGCCGATGGCCAGACCGAGCAGCAGCACGCCAATGGCGTTTTTCACGTTGACCAGCCATGGCCCGCTTTTCGGCAACCAGGCCGCGCCGCCAGTGGCGACCAGCAGCAGCGGTGCGCCCATGCCCAGGCCGAGGGCGAACAGCTTCAAGCCGCCGCCCAGGGCATCACCACTGGCACTGATATAGAGCAAGGCCCCGGCCAGCGGTGCGGACACGCAAGGCGATACCAACAGGCTGGAGACCACGCCCAGCACTGCCGCGCCCCACAGCGAGCCGCCCTGGGTGCGGTTGGCGACACGATCGAGGCGGTTGCTGATGGCTTGCGGCAGCTTCAGCTCGAATACGCCGAACATGGCCAGGGCAAAAATCCCGAAGAACAGCGCAAAGGGCACCAGTACCCATACCGACTGCAGGCGAGCCTGCAGATTCAGTTGTGCGCCAAACATGCCCATCAATGCGCCCAGCAAGGCAAAGCACGCCGCCATCGGCAGCACATAGGCCAGCGACAGACTGAAACCGCGCAGGCCGCCGACCTGGCCGCGCAATACCACGCCCGACAGAATCGGCAGCATGGGTAATACGCAGGGGGTAAAGGTCAGGCCAAGACCTGCGAGGAAGAACAGTGCCAGTTCGCGCCAGTTCCACGATTTTGCCGGTTCGCCGCTGGTCGTGACAGCACTGCCGTCGATGCTCAGGCGTTCGGTTTCAGGCGGGTAGCACAGGCCCTTGTCGGCGCAGCCCTGATAGGTGACCACCAGGGTGAAGGGGCGCGGGTCGTTGGCCGGGCGTGGGATGTCGACGTCAAGAATGCCGTGATAGACCTCGACATCGCCGAAGTACTCATCGTGTTTGGCTTCGCCGGGGGGCAGTTGCGCGGTGCCCAGGGCGATATCGGCGGGTTCGGTCTTGAAGGCGAACTTGTGCCGGTACAGGTAATAGCCTTCGGTGGGCACAAAGCGCAGCTTGATGGATTCGGGGGTACTGCTGATCAGGTTGAGCTTGAAGGCTTCGCGTACTGGCAGAAAGTCGCTGCTGTTATTGATGGCGCCCAGGGTTGCACTGGGGCGGTTATCCAGTAAACCCGCGCCCATGGCAGGCACGGCAAACAGCAGACACAGAAGCAGTAACAGGCGGCGCATAGGAATCTCGCAAATCAAACGTGGGGGCATGATAGCGGACTGAATGGGCCCGGCGCAGTAATCCCCGTGTGGGAGCGGGCTTGCTCGCGATGGGGTCGCCGCGGTGTATCAGTGAAATCGCGTGGGCCGAATCGCGAGCAAGCCCGCTCCCACAGGGTGGGGGGAGGGATTTTCAGGTGTTACACCCGAAACGCCTGCACTGCGGTATTGAGCTCTGAGCCCAATTCCAGCAGTTGCTGGCTTTGGTCACGGGCAATGCCGATGCGTTGCAGGTTTTCGTCTCCCAGTACGTGAATGCGCTCGCTGTGATCGCGAATCTCGCTCACAGCCCCGCTTTGCTGCGCAGTGATATCGGCAATGCGTACGGCGGTGTCCGAGATGGTGGCAATTGCCCCGACAATTTCGTCCAGCGCACCGTCCGCATCCTGGGCTTGCTGGGCAGTGGCCTGGGCGTGGGTCACTTGTGCACGGATGCCTTCAACCGATTGGCGGGCCGCCAGTTGCAGGCCGCCAATCAAGGTCTGGATCTCGTTGGTCGCGCCAGCGGTACGTTGCGCCAGTGAGCGCACTTCTTCGGCAACCACGGCAAAACCACGGCCCATTTCTCCGGCACGGGCAGCTTCGATAGCGGCATTCAGCGCCAGCAGATTGGTCTGCTCGGCAATCGAGCGAATCACCGTAAGCACGCCGCCAATGGTGGCCGATTCTTCAGCAAGGCGCTCGATGGTCTGCGCGTTGCCTTGTACCTCGCCGACCAGCGCATGCAGCCCTGTCAGGCTCTGGCCAATTACCCGTTGGCCTTGAGCTACCGCCAACCCGGCGCTGCGGCTGGCATCGGCGGCCTGGCTGGCATCGCCCGCCACCTGGGAGATGGTCGCTTCCAGCTCGCCAAGGGCATCACGAATTTGTGCTGTATCACCGGCCTGGCGCTCGGCGCCGCTGTGCAGGCCCGTGCTCAGTTCGGCCAGGGTCTGGCTGCTGCCGGCAACCTGCTCGGCATTCAGGCGCAGGGTGCCCACCAGTTTCACCAGAAAGCTGCGCAGGCGGTTGAGTGAGGATTCGATATCACGCAATTCGCGGTTGGTCTTGCCCAGTTGGATATCGCGGCTGAAGTCGCCCTCGGCCCAGGTCGACAGCAGTGGCGCCAGATAGGTCAGCACCCGTGCCAGCTTGCGTTGCAGGGTGTCGATCAGCAGCGCAATCAACAGGATCAGGCCGATCATCAGGCCCTGGATCAATCGCACTTCACTCTGGATCTGGCCGTGCTCGGCGCGTACCACCGGCTCCAGCTCGGCAATGGCCTGTTGTACGGCGTCGAGTTTGAGGTGGGTGGCAGTGCTGAGCTGGCTGCGTTGCTCAATCTGGTTGCGGGTGCGTTTGAGTTCGGCAGGGTAACGGTTGAGCAGGCTGTTGAGTTCACGCTTGAGGCCAACCCCGGCGTCCTCGGCCTGGGCCGTATCGGTGGTTTCAAGGCCCATCATGGCGGCAAAGTCGTCGGTGCCCGAGGCGCTTTTGCTGCTTACGCCCAGCAGGGGCAGGGCGTCGATTTCTCGGGCTTGAAGTTGAATACTGTCCAGCTCGCGCTCCACATCACCCGCCAGTTCACTGCGCCCGCTGCTGACCAGCTTGTCGCGGGCCAGGGACAGCTTGGCCAGATGTTGCGAGGCGGTCAGCAGCAAGGGCAGATAGCCACGGGCCTCGGTCGAGGCCGGGTCGCTGGCATATTGGCTGAGCTGTTCGAGGCTGGCACCCAGTTCGCGCTCGGCTTGCAGCAGCAAGGCCTGCGGATCGCCGGCCAGCTTGCCGGCGGCCAGCAGTTCGGTGTTGCTGTAGGTGCTGAGGTTCTCAAGGCTGGGGCGCAGTGCATCGGCCAGTGCCGGTGGCAAGTGGCCGAGTTCGCTCTTGAGCGTGTCGAGGGCACTGTTGGCATCGCTCAGGCGCAGGGCATCGCCGCTGGCCAGGTAGTCCTCGATATTGCGCGCCACCTTGCTCTGGAACTGCTGCGACAGGCTCAGGTAGCGTTCCATCAGCAGAAAGGGGCGTTCCAGTGCCTGCTGCGACCACCACAGGGTTGCGCCCAGGGCGAGGCACACGGCGACCAGCAACAGGGTGTTGAGGTTGGTTAGCAGCTTCAGGCGCATGTGAGGTTTTGCCTACTACACAGTCAGAAGCGGCAGAAGTTATTGCACTTAAGTTACAAGGGTGTGACGAAAAGCGGGGATCAGGAGCAAATAGTGGCAATTGGCCTTGTCGGGTGAAAGCGCTGTACCTGATTGCGGCCATTATTCTTGGCGCGGTATAGCGCTTCGTCGGCCTGGGAGGCCATCAGCAGGCTGTCGGCTTCGCCCTGCATTTGCACCACACCGGCACTGAACGAGCACGACAGGTCTGTGGGCTGCGCCGGGTAGTGAATTTCGGCAAAGCGCTGGCGGATTTGGTTAAGCACCTTGTAGGCCGCCTCTTGATCGGTGTCCGGCATCACAATGGCAAACTCTTCGCCGCCGTAGCGGCCGATAAAGTCGGTCTTGCGCAGGCGCTGCTTGAGAAACAGCGCCAGGCTCTTGATGACCCGGTCGCCCATTGGATGGCCGTAGCCGTCGTTGACGTGCTTGAAATGGTCCAGGTCGAGCATGGCAAAGCTCAAGGGACGACTCTCGCGGCGGGCGCGGAAGGTGCAGTCTTCGAGCAGTTGCAGAATATGGGTGTGGTTGTACAAACCGGTCAGGCTGTCGCGCACCATGCGTGCCTTGAGGTGGCGGGCGCGGGCGGCGCGGTTGCGCACGGTGGTGATCAGATGACGCGGCTGGATGGGTTTGGTCAAAAAATCATCGCCGCCTTCGCTCATGGCGTCGAGCTGCTTGTCCATGTCGTCTTCGGCCGACAGATAAATAATCGGCACGCTGACATAGCGGTCATTGTGGCGGATCACCTTGGCTAACTCGGCCCCTGTACAGCTGGGCATATACATGTCGAGGATAATCAGGTCGGGCTGAAATTCCGCCAGCTCGGCCATGGCCTGGATGGGGTTGATCAGGGTGCGGGTGACAATCCCTGCGCCATTGAGCAGGCGCTCGGCGTGCAGGGCCTGGGCCCTGGAATCGTCAATGATCAGCACCTTATAAGGCTCGTACTGGGCCACGCAGGTCAGTACCTCGATTTTTTCCAGCAGGCTTGACGCTTCGAGGGTGCCGGTCAAAAAGCCTTGCCCGCCTGCGCGCACGGCGGCCAGCCGGGTTGGGGTATCGGCCTCATGCAGGCTGAAAAACAGCAGCGGCAGTTTTTGCTCAAGGCCTGCCTGGGCTTCGGCGGCCAGCGCCAGGCCAAGGCCCGCTGCGCCGAAGTCCACGTCCATGACAATCGCGGCAGGATGGCGCTCGGCCATGGCCTGGCGAAACTCCTCCGGGCTTCGGAAGGCCCGGGCGCTGAGCTCGAAAAACTCCAGTTGCCTGGCCAGCCGGTCGGCACGTTCCAGATCTTGCAGCAGGATATACACGGGCTTGCGCAGCGGCGGCAGGCTGATGTTAGCCACCAGGTCGCCCTGGCGCAGGCCGGTGCGCGACAGGCGCTGCATCAGACGGTTGAGTTCGGTAATGATCGGGCTGCTCAGGCGGCTACTGTTGGCGGCCATGTCTTGCAGGGCAAGGTCGATGGCCCGGGCCAGTTCGATATGTTCCGGCTGCTCGAAGCGCTCGGCAAAACGCAGCAGGCGCAGGTTGGCATCGTCGAGTTCGGCCAGGCTGGCGGGCGACCACTCATTGGCCTGCAAGCGTTGCCATATCTCAAGTATCTGGCGGGCCTGGTGCGTGACTCGCTGGGCAAAGTGGTTTTTAAGACGTTCGCGACTGGGGTCTTCTTGCTCGGTCATAACCTGGCTGCTGGGTAAGGAAGCATGCTGGAAATTGAATAGTGGCTCTATGCTAGCAGTTCATTTCAAATGTACGAGTTTCTGCTTGAAATTATCTGTCGGGCAGCCATATTGCCCATCGTCTGTGCGCTTGTTCTATAGTGCCGGGCGTAGTGGCCCCCTGAGATAAAAAGCGTGCATGCAAGGCACGATGGGTTAGGGTTGTGGTCGAACCGTTGAATCAAGCAGATGAAAGGACATAGCCATGCTGGACTGGAAAAAACGTGAGGGCACTGCCCGTGAATCGGTCAAAGAGACGAAAACACAGTCGCGTGGCTATTTCAAAAGCATCCTGCTGAGCCGCTCCATCGCGGTGCTGGTGGGGATATTCGTGCTGGTGAACCTGGGCCTGGGCTGGTACTGGAGCCAGGAGCCGGACCTGTTCCCGGTGCAGCAAAATGCCCAACTGGCAGCCGAGAAAGAAGGCAAACAGATGGTCCCGGGCTTTACCACTGTCGAAACCCTCAAGACCGTGGCCGGTACCTTGCTCAGCAAACCCGGTGGCTACCTGTCCAATGACCGGCTGCCGCCGGGCATCTTCCTGGACAATATTCCGAGCTGGGAATACGGCGTGCTGGTGCAGGTACGCGACCTGACCCGGGCCCTGCGCAAAGACTTCGCCCGTTCGCAGTCACAGTCGGCGGAAGATGCAGATCTGGCCAAGGCCGAGCCGCGCTTCAACTTTGACAACAAGAGCTGGATGCTGCCGTCCAGCGAGTCCGAATACCAGGAAGGCATCAATTCCCTGAGCCGTTACCAGGCGCGCCTGTCTGACCCGAATCAGAAAAACGCCCTGTTCTATGCCCGCGCCGACAACCTGAACAACTGGCTGGGCGATGTGGGCACCCGTCTGGGTTCGCTGTCGCAGCGCCTGTCGGCCAGTGTTGGGCGGGTCAAGCTCAACAGCGCCTTGAAAACCGAATCCCTGCAGCCAGGCCAGGTGCCGGTGGTTGACGAGGAAGTGGTTGAAACACCGTGGATGCAGATCGACAACGTGTTCTACGAAGCTCGCGGTCAGGCCTGGGCCTTGTCGCACTTGCTGCGTGCCATTGAAGTCGACTTCGCTGACGTATTGGCGAAAAAGAACGCCACGGTCAGCGTGCGTCAGATCATTCGTGAGCTGGAAGCAGCACAAGAGCCGGTATGGAGCCCGATGATCCTCAATGGCAGCGGCTATGGCGTGCTGGCCAACCACTCGCTGGTCATGGCCAACTATATTTCCCGCGCCAACGCTGCGGTCATGGACCTTCGTCAATTGCTGTCCCAGGGCTAAGCAATGGTCATTTCAGCTTTGGAAGCCGCACACCGTGCGGCTTCCGATGTCGAACAAGTCGCCTGGGTCGACCGCGAAGACCGCCTGCTGGGCGGTCTGCCCCGGCACGAACTGCGCGAGCGCGGCCTGATCGGGCGCGGCACCTTTATTCTGTTGTTCAACTCTGCCGGGGAACTGTGCGTGCATCAGCGCACCCTGAGCAAGGCGCTGTATCCGGGGTTCTGGGATGTGGCGGCGGGTGGCATGGTGGGGGTGGATGAAACCTACGCCGAATCAGCGGCCCGTGAGCTGGCAGAAGAGCTGGGCGTCAGTGGCGTGCCGCTGACGGCCCATGAACGGTTTTACTTCGAAGCCCCGCAAAACCATCTGTGGTGCGCGGTGTTTTCGGCGGTGTGGGACGGCCCGTTGCAGGTGCAGCCCGAGGAAGTCCAGCAGGCCTGCTTTATGCCGGTGGCCGAGGCGTTGCGCCTGAGCAGGCAAGAGTCTTATTGCCCGGATTCGCTGGATGCGCTCAAGCGCTATCTGGCTCAAGACTGACTCGGGGTTGCAGCTTTGAAAATTGCCGCCGATTGGCTATTGGGCACCGGCGATTTTGTCGTTACACTGCGCGACCTTTTTCAGGCTCAGGCGGTTTTCCCCCTGAGTTGCGCTGCCCCTGCCAGAGTGGGGCTTCGCGGTCGGTACACCTTGGCGCAAGCGCGTCATGCACCGGCCAATTATTTGTCCTCCGAATGAGGATTGCCGGTGGCCAAAAAAGCCGCATCCTTCGCCGCCCTGGGTGGCCTGGTATTTTCCACCGACGCAGGTCGTCACTGTCCGGACTGTCGTCAGCCGGTGGACGCCTGTACCTGCAAACAAACCCTGATCCCCGAAGGTGACGGCATTGCCCGCGTGCGCCGCGAAAGCAAAGGCCGCGGCGGCAAGACGGTGACCACCATCACCGGCGTGCCGCTGGCTGAAGACGCACTCAAGGAACTGGCCACAACGTTGAAAAAACGCTGCGGCACCGGTGGTGCGTTGAAAGACGGCATCATCGAGATCCAGGGCGATCATGTCGAACTGCTGCTGGCCGAGCTGCTCAAGCACGGGTTCAAAGCCAAGAAATCCGGCGGCTAGCAGCCTCTGTGAAAACCACCGCTTAGCGGGTCTGACGCCTTGATGGGCTGGTCAGACCGCTCTTGCCATGGTTTTCACAGAGCCTGTTATCACCGGTTTCTAAACTCGGCGCTGTTGTCAGGGTCTGACTAATCGTCACTTTCACACTTTAGACTGCGCCAGCCTGCTTTCAGGCTGGGCTATTTGACTTATTTATAGGGGACTTCGATGTCCGTACGACGCACACGCAAAGACGATGGCAGCCAATGGACAGTTGCGGACAGCCGCAGCGTTTATGGGATTCGCCATTGGGGGGCCGGGTATTTCGCGATCAATGAAGCCGGTCGCGTAGAAGTCCGTCCGAACGGCCCGAACAGCTCGCCCATCGACCTGTACGAGCAAGTCGACGAACTGCGCAAGAACAGCGGTTTGTCCTTGCCGTTGCTGGTGCGTTTCCCGGATATCCTGCAAGACCGTGTACGCCAGTTGACCGGTGCCTTCGATGCCAATATCGCGCGCTTGGAATACCAGAGCGAGTACACCGCGCTGTACCCGATCAAGGTGAACCAGCAAGAAGCGGTGATCGAAAACATCATCGCCACCAAAAACGTATCCATCGGTCTTGAAGCCGGCTCCAAGCCAGAGCTGCTGGCCGTGCTGGCGCTGGCCCCGAAAGGCGGCACCATCGTTTGCAACGGTTACAAGGACCGCGAGTTTATCCGCCTGGCACTGATGGGCCAGAAGCTGGGTCACAACGTCTTTATCGTGATCGAGAAAGAATCCGAAGTAGACCTGGTGATCGAAGAAGCAGCCTCGCTCAAGGTCAAGCCTCAGGTTGGCCTGCGCGTGCGCCTGTCGTCCCTGGCCTCGAGCAAGTGGGCTGACACCGGTGGCGAGAAATCCAAGTTCGGTTTGTCGGCGGCGCAGTTGCTGTCGGTGGTTGAGCGCTTCCGCGCTGCCGGCCTGGATCAGGGCATCCGCCTGCTGCACTTCCATATGGGTTCGCAGATCGCCAACCTGGCGGACTACCAGCACGGTTTCAAGGAAGCAATCCGCTACTACGGCGAGCTGCGCAACCTCGGCCTGCCGGTTGACCATATCGACGTGGGCGGCGGTCTGGGCGTGGACTACGACGGTACGCACTCGCGCAACGCCAGCTCGATCAACTACGACATGGACGACTATGCCGGTGTGGTCGTGGGCATGCTCAAAGAGTTCTGCGACGCGCAGAGCCTGCCGCACCCGCATATCTTCTCCGAAAGCGGCCGTTCCCTGACCGCGCACCACGCCATGCTGGTGGTACAGGTGACCGACGTCGAGAAACACAACGATGACGTTCCGGTAATCGAAAACAAGGAAAGCCTGCCGGAAACCGTGCAATGGCTGGTGGACCTGCTGGGTCCGACCGACATCGAGATGGTGACCGAAACCTACTGGCGTGCCACGCACTACATGAGCGACATTGCCGCCCAGTACGCTGACGGCAAGATCACCCTGGCTGAAAAAGCCCTGGCCGAACAGTGCTACTTTGCCGTGTGCCGTCGCCTGCACAACTCGTTGAAAGCGCGTCAGCGTTCCCACCGTCAGGTGCTGGACGAACTCAACGACAAGCTGGCCGACAAGTACATCTGCAACTTCTCGGTATTCCAGAGCCTGCCGGACACCTGGGCGATTGGCCAGGTCCTGCCGATCCTGCCGCTGCACCGTCTCAACGAAGAGCCGCTGCGCCGCGCCGTGCTGCAAGACTTGACCTGTGACTCCGACGGCAAGATCAAGCAATACGTCGACGAGCAGAGCATCGAAACCAGCCTGCCGGTTCACGGTTTGAATGAAGGTGAAGACTACTTGCTGGGCATCTTCCTGGTGGGCGCTTACCAGGAAATCCTCGGTGACATGCACAACCTGTTCGGTGATACCGACTCGGTGAACATCTACCAGAACGAAGATGGCAGCGTTTACCACGCCGGTATCGAGACGCATGACACCATCGAAGATATGCTGCGCTACGTGCACTTGTCGCCTGAAGAGCTGATGAACCACTACCGCGACAAAGTGGCCAGCGCCAATATCAGCGTCAAGGAACGTACCCAGTACCTGGATGCCCTGCGTCTGGGCCTGACTCGTTCGTCTTACCTGTCGAGCCACTGATTGCCCGATTGAGTCCTGGCTGACTGAACTACGCTGACCTGTGCATTGCAGGGGTCAGCGTTTTTTTTTGCCCCCGATTCAGGTGCCGAACCACTGATCCTTGCGCTGCATCCGCCATGCAAACACACCCAGGGTCAGGCTGCGCAGCACCATAAACAGCAGGAAACTTATCCACAGACCGTGGTTGCCGTAGCCGTGCAAGGCCCAGGCGACGGGGAAAGCAATCACCACGCTGATGACCATGGCATCGCGCATTTCTCGGGCGCGAGTGGCGCCGATAAACAGGCCGTCGAGCAAATAGCTCCACACCGCAATCAGCGGCAGCAGGGCCAGATACGGCAGGTACTGGAAGGCGGTTTCGCGCACGCTGGGGATATCGCTTTGCATCTCGATAAACAGATGCCCGCCAAACACAAACAGTAACGCAAACGCCAGGCTGGCCAGCAGCGACCAGCCGCAGGCCACGACCATCGAACGGCGTAACGCATTACGGTCGCGGGCACCGATGGCATGCCCGCACAGCGCCTCAACCGCATGGGCCAGACCGTCCAGGGCGTGGGCCGCCAGCAGCAGGCCATTGAGCAATAGGGCGTTGGCTGCCACGGTAGCGTCGCCCAGGCGGGCGCCTTGCAAGGTGATGGAAAAAAACACCGATTGCAGCAGCAGGCTGCGGATAAAAATATCCCGGTTGACCCCCAGCAGCGGCTGCCAGTTGTGCCAGACGCGCAAGGCGGCCCAGACCAGAGTGCCGGGAAACCTGCGCAAGGCCCCGCGCGTGAGCCACAGGCCGAGCAGGGCGCCGCTCCACTCGGCAATCACCGACGCCCGTGCCGAACCGGCCACGCCCCAGTCCAGACCGAGGACAAACCACAGGTTGAGCGCAATATTGACCAGGTTGGTGGTGAGCAGAATCGCCAGCGGCGCCCGGGCGTTTTGCGTGCCCAGAAACCAGCCCACCAGCGCATAACTGGCCAGGGCAGCAGGCAGGCCAAACAGGCGGGTATGGAAGAACTCCAGGGTAAGCTCATGCAACTCGGCAGAGGGCTGCATCACATTCAGTGCCAACCCGCTGAACGGAATGGCAATCGCGCCCAGCAGCATCGACAGCAACACACTGAGCAACAGGCCTTGCAGCAGGATTTGTCGCAGTGCAGTGCCATCCCCGCGGCCGGCGGCTTGTGCGGAAAAACCGGTGGTGCCCATGCGCAAAAAGCCCATCATCCAGGCCAGGAAGATATACAGGCTGGCACCCACAGCGACTGCGCCCAGTTGGTGGGCGTGGGGCAAGTGGCCGATCACGGTGCTGTCGACCAGGGCTACCAGCGGCACGGAGATATTCGACAGGATCATGGGGGCGGCCAGCGCCCAGACCCGGCGATGGGTCGGGCGGTCGCGCCAGTCGGCTAGCAGGGAAGGTGACATGCAGGCTCCTTAGGGGGGCGCGATTGTAGCGCAAGCGGCCCTCACCCTAACCCTCTCCCTCCGGGAGAGGGTTAGGGTGAGGGCGCTTTTGATCTTCAATCTGACCAGCGCTCCTGCCGTTCACCGCGAGCTGTTATATAGTCGACCCCTTCAATGCCCAGTCAACGAGTACACCATGCTTAACAAAGGATTGTTCCTGGCCTGCACACTGGCGCTGCTGAGCGCTTGTGATTCTTCCAGCGTCGACAAGCCCGCCGTGCCCAAAGTTGCCGCGAGCCAGCCGGCCAAACCGGTGCAGGACGTCAAGGTTCTGGCTGAGCGCTATGCCGGGCGCGAGTTGAGTGTGGTGGATGTATCCGAAGTGCAACTGGACGGTGCCAGTACCTTGTCCGTGAGTTTTTCGGTGCCATTGGACCCGCAGCAAAATTTCGCCGACAAACTGCATCTGGTCGACGCCAAAACTGGCAAGGTCGACGGTGCCTGGGAGCTGTCGGACAACTTGATGGAACTGCGTCTGCGCCACCTTGAGCCGCAACGCAAACTGATCCTTACCGTCGACCCCGGCCTGCGTGCGGTCAACGACGCCAAGCTGGCCGCCGAATACCTCAGCCGCCTGGAAACCCGCGACCTGCAACCCACGGTCGGTTTCGCCAGCCGCGGCAACCTGCTGCCCACCCGCCTGGCCGAAGGCTTGCCGGTGATTGCGCTAAACGTCGACAAGGTGGACGTCGAGTTCTTCCGGGTCAAACCCGAATCATTACCAGCTTTCCTCAGCCAATGGGGGCGTAACAGCAGCCTGCAAAGCTACGAGGCCAAGGATCTGCTGAATATGGCTGACCTGGTGTACAGCGGCCGTTTTGACTTGAACCCGGCGCGCAACACTCGTGAAACCCTGATCCTGCCCACTGCCGGGATCAAGCCTCTGCTGCAGCCAGGTGTTTATCTGGCGGTGATGACCGCGTCGGGCAGTTACAACTATTCGACCCCGGCCACCTTGTTCACCCTCAGCGATATCGGCCTCTCCGTACACCGCTACCAGAAGCGCCTGGATGTGTTCACCCAAGCCCTGGAAGGCGGCAGTGCATTGAGCGGGGTTGAGCTGGAACTGCTTGATGGCAAGGGCAAGATGGTGGGCCAGGGCAAGACCGGCAAGGACGGGCATGCCGAGCTGGCCTTGCCACCCAAGGCTGAAGTGCTGGTGGCGCGCCAGGGCGACCAGACCAGCCTGCTGCGCTTGAACACGGCGGCGCTGGACCTGGCCGAATTCGATATCGGCGGCCCGCAGGCGCATCCGTTGCAGTTCTTTGTATTTGGCCCGCGGGATCTGTATCGCCCCGGCGAAACGGTGCTGCTTAATGCCTTGCTCCGCGACCGTGATGGCAAACCGGTCAAGCCGCAGCCGGTCAGCGTGGAAGTACGCCGCCCGGACGCGCAGGTCAGCCGCAAATTTGTCTGGTCGCCGGACGCCTCCGGCCTGTATCAGTACCCGCTGCAACTGGCCGCCGAAGCTCCGACCGGGCGCTGGCAGCTGGTGTTCGATTTCGGTGACGGCAAGCCGCAGTTGTATGAGTTTCTGGTTGAAGACTTCCTGCCAGAGCGCATGGCGCTGGAGCTCAAGGGCAGCGACACGCCGCTGAGCCCGGAGCAAACCGCGAAAATCCAGGTTAATGGTCGCTACCTCTATGGCGCCCCGGCAGCGGGCAATCGCCTGAGCGGTCAGGTCTATGTGCGGCCCTTGCGCGAGGCGGTCAGCGCTTTGCCGGGTTATCAGTTCGGTTCGGTCAGCGAAACCGAGCTGACTCAGGATCTGGAACTGGACGAAAGCGTACTGAATGCCGAGGGCAAGCAAACCATCAGCATTGAAAGCCAGTGGCGCGATGCCAAGTCACCGCTGCAACTGATTGTGCAGGCCAGCCTGCAAGAGTCGGGCGGGCGCCCGATCACCCGGCGTCTGGTGCAGCCGGTGTGGCCAGCAGAGCGTCTGCCGGGGCTTCGCGGCTTGTTTGACGGCACTGAAACCGATGGCGATGGCCCGGTTGAATTCGAACTGCTGGTCGCCGACAGCCAGGGCAACAAGCTGGCCGTCGACAACCTCAAGGTGCGCCTGGTGCGCGAGCGCCGCGACTACTACTGGAACTACTCGGACAGCGACGGCTGGAGCTATCACTACAACGAGAAGTTTTTGAACCTCAACGAAGAAACCCTCAGCCTCAAGGCGGGCGAAACCGCCAAGGTCAGCTTCCCGGTGGAGTGGGGGCCATACCGCGTTGAAGTCGAAGACCCGCAAACCGGTCTGATCAGCAGCCTGCGTTTCTGGGCCGGTTATCGCGCCCAGGACAACGCCGAAGGCGGCGCCGTGCGCCCCGATCAGGTCAAGCTGGCGCTGGACAAGGCTGCCTACGCCGATGGTGATACGGCCAAAGTGACGGTCACGCCGCCCGCAGCGGGCAAGGGCTACTTGCTGGTTGAGGGCAGCGACGGCCCGCTGTGGTGGGAAGAGATCGAAGTGCCCGCCGAAGGCAAGAGCTTCGACATCAAGCTCGACCCGAGCTGGGCGCGCCATGATCTCTATATCAGCGCTCTGGTGATCCGTCCCGGCGAGCGCAAGACCAATATCACCCCCAAGCGTGCTGTAGGTGTGTTGCATCTGCCCATCGACCGCAGCCAGCGCAAGTTGGCACTGACGCTCGAGGCCCCTGAGAAAATGCGCCCCAAGCAGCCGCTCACGGTGAAAATCCAGGCTAAAAACGCCGATGGCAGCACCCCCAAACAAGCCCATGTGCTACTGGCCGCAGTGGATGTGGGCGTGCTCAATATCACTGAGTACCCGACTCCCGATCCCTTCGCCAGCTTGTTCGGGCGCAAGGCCTATGGGGCTGACCAACTGGATATCTACGGGCAATTGATCGAAGCCGGGCAGGGCCGCCTGGCCAGCCTGGCGTTCGGTGGTGATGCCGCGCTGGCCAAGGGCGGCAAACGGCCGGCCACCAGCGTGACCATCGTGGCACTGCAAAGCGCACCGGTAACGCTGAACGAGCAGGGCGAGGGCGAAGTCAGCGTGGATATCCCTGACTTCAACGGTGAACTGCGCTTGATGGCACAGGCCTGGACCGACGATCGCTACGGCATGGCCGAGAGCAAGACCGTGGTTGCTGCGCCGCTGGTGGCCGAGCTGGCCGCACCGCGCTTTTTGGCCGGTGGCGACGAGACACGGCTGGCACTGGACCTGTCCAATCTCACCGACAAGCCGCAAACCCTGCAGGTCAAACTCGACACCGAGGGGCAACTGAATCTGCTGGCAAACCCGACGCAAAGTGTCACCCTGAGCCCCGGCCAGCGCAGCACCTTGCAGGTGCCGGTCAAGGCCCTTGGCGGCTTTGGCACGGGAGTGGTCAAGGTCACCGTCAGCGGGCTTGATCTGCCGGGCGAAACCCTGGCGCCGTTTACCCGCGAGTGGACCCTGGGCGTGCGCCCGGCCTACCCGGCCTTGCTCAAGCACTACCGCAGCGTGCTTAACGATCAGCCGTGGAGTTTACCGGATGGCGAACTGCAAGCTTTTGAACCGGCCGGGCGTGAAGCCCTGATCAGCCTGTCGAGTCGTCCGCCGCTGAACCTTGGCGAGCAGATTCGGGCACTCAAGGCCTATCCTTACGGTTGCTCGGAGCAAACCACCAGCGGCCTGTACCCGGCCCTGTATGCCGATGCTGCAGTGCTGCAACGGCTGGGGCTTGAAGGCGAGCCGGATGCCGAGCGCAAGCGCAAGATCGAACTGGGCATCGAGCGTCTGCTGGGCATGCAGCGCTACAACGGCAGCTTTGCCCTGTGGGGCGCGGAGGGTCAGGAGGAGTACTGGCTCACGGCCTATATTACCGACTTCCTGCTGCGTGCCCGTGATCAGGGTTATGCCGTACCGCCCGAGGCGCTAAAAAAGGCCAGCGAGCGGTTGCTGCGTTATGTGCAGGAACGCAACCTGATCGAAGCCGACTACAGCGACAACCTCGACCACACCCGCTTTGCCGTGCAGGCCTATGCGGCGCTGGTGCTTGCGCGTACCCAGCAGGCACCGCTGGGAGCGTTGCGCAGCATCTTTGAGCGCCGCAGTGAGGCCCGTTCCGGCCTGCCGCTGGTGCAGTTGGCGGTTGCCTTGCAGAAGATGGGGGATCAGCCCCGCGCCGATCAGGCGCTGGTGGCAGGCTTGGCCGTGACCCGCAAGGCCGATCAATGGCTGGGGGATTACGGCAGCCCGCTGCGCGATCAGGCACTGATCCTGGCCTTGCTCGAAGAGAACAACCTGATGAGCGGCCAGCGTGAGCAACGCTTGTTCGACCTGTCCGATCAACTGGCGGCGAGCCAATGGCTGTCGACCCAGGAGCGCAACTCGCTGTTCCTCGCCGGCCGCGATCTGCTGGGCAAACCTGAAGCCAACTGGTCGGCGCAGCTCAGCAGTGGCGGCCAGACCCGCCAGCTGGACAACACTCATTCGGGCCTCAAGCTCGACGGGCCGTTGCTGGCTTCGCCACTGACCCTGCGCAACGAAGGCAGTACGCCGGTTTATCAACAGTTGACCATTTCGGGTTATCCACAGCAGGCCCCGGCGGCGGGTGGTGAGAACATGAGCATTCGCCGGGATTACCTGGGTATGAACGGCGAGCCGCTGGACCTCAAGGCTCTGAAAAGTGGTGATCTGGTGCTGGTGCATCTGGCGGTGAAGGCCAAGCAACCGGTGCCGGATGCGCTGGTGGTGGACTTGCTGCCGGCGGGCCTGGAGCTGGAAAACCAGAACCTGGGCCAGAGCGCCGCCAGCCTTGAAAACGCCAGTAGCCAGGTCAAGCAATGGCGCGAGTCGATGCAGAACGCCAGTGTGCAGCATCAGGAGTATCGCGATGACCGTTATGTGGCGGCGCTGAAGCTCGACGGCTATGGCACCACGCACCTGCTGTACCTGGCCCGTGCCGTGACCCCGGGCACCTACCGCGTGCCACCGCCGCAAGTGGAATCGATGTACCGCCCCAACTGGCAGGCCGTGGGTGAAACACCGGGGGATATGCTGATCAGGGGGCGCTAGGTTTGGCTGGGGGCAGCTGTCTTGTGCAGGTTTGGTTTTTTGTGGGAGCAGGCTTGCTCGCGATGCAGACGACGCGGTTTGTCTGCTGCACCGCATGGATCCCATCGCGAGCAAGCCCGCTCCCACATTAATCCTGCCTGCCAGCTGTTGTGCGGTGGGGCTAGTTGATAATCCAGCTCAGCACCCACAGCCCCAGCAGTAACCAGATGACTCCGCCAATGATCGAGGTACGCATAAAGGCGCGTACGGCGTTGTATATAAACAGCAGGCCGATCACCAGAATGGCGATGCTGATAATCGACGTTTCCATGCCCAACGTTCGGCTCAGCCCCTCGATAAAGTTGCTGCCGGCGTTGCTCAGGCCGCTGAAAATGCCACCCAACCCTTCAACGATAAAGCGAATGATGGCCCCGAACATCTGCCCAAGGCTCTCGAAAAACCCTTCAACTTGCATGTGTGTGTCCCAATGAATGATGCGGCCACTGTGCCAGAGAAAAGCCGTGGATGGTTACGCATCATAAGCAAGATTTTAGCTGGCCTGGTGCTGGCATGCGCACTGCTGTGGCTGGCCGACAGGGTCTGGCCACTGCCCTTGCCCAAGGATGACCTGGCTCGCGTGGTACTGGCCGAAGACGGCACGCCGCTATGGCGCTTTGCCGATGCCAACGGTGTTTGGCGCTATCCGGTGCAGACCAGCGAGGTGTCGCCGCTGTACCTGGATGCCTTGCTGACCTACGAGGATCGCTGGTTTTTTCAACACCCGGGGGTCAACCCCTTGGCATTGGGCCGTGCGGCCTGGCAAAACCTGACGGGTGGGCGGGTGTTGTCAGGCGGCAGCACCTTGTCGATGCAAGTGGCGCGCCTGCTCGACCCCCATGAGCGCACGCTCCCCGGCAAGCTGCGCCAGTTGTGGCGCACTGCGCAGTTGGAATGGCATTTATCCAAGGACCAGATTCTCACCCTGTACCTCAATCGTGCGCCGTTTGGTGGCACCCTGCAGGGCGTTGCAGCCGCCAGTTGGGCGTATCTGGGCAAGTCTCCACAACAGCTCACTCACTCCGAAGCCGCATTGCTTGCAGTGCTGCCGCAAGCGCCGAGCCGTTTGCGCCCCGATCGTCACCCCGGGCGGGCGCAAGTGGCGCGGGATAAGGTACTGCGCCGGTTGGCCGAGTACCGGGTATGGCCGCAGCCAGTTGTGATTGAGGCGCTGCAAGAGCCGCTGCTGCTGGCGCCGCGTCTGGAGCCCAGCCTGGCGCCGTTGCTGGCACGCAGGCTCAACCGCCCTGACAGCCCGCCGTTGATCCGCACCACCCTTGACGCCAGCTTGCAGCGCCGTCTTGAGGATTTGCTGCTGGGCTGGCGCGCCCGCTTACCCGATCACACCTCGGCCGCCATTGTGGTGGTTGAAACCGACACCATGGCGGTGCGCGCCTATCTGGGCTCGGTGGATATCAACGATGCGCGCCGCTTTGGCCATGTCGACATGATCACCGCCATGCGCTCGCCGGGCTCGACCCTCAAGCCGTTTTTGTACGGTATGGCCATGGATGCCGGACTGATCCACTCCGAGTCACTGCTGCAGGATGTGCCGCGACGTTATGGCGATTACCGGCCGGGCAACTTTTCCATGGGTTTTAGCGGGCCGGTCTCGGCCAGTGCTGCGTTGGTCACGTCGCTCAATTTGCCTGCCGTGCAACTGCTTGAAGCTTATGGCCCCAAACGCTTTGCCGCCGATATGCGCAACGGTGGCGTGCCCTTGAGCTTGCCGGCGCTGGCCGAGCCCAATCTGGCGCTGATTCTGGGCGGTGCCGGTAGCCGTCTGGAAGATCTGCTCAGCGGTTACAGCGCCCTGGCACGAGAAGGGCGCAGCGCCAATCTGCGCCTGCAACCCGATGACCAACTGCGCGAGCGGCGCATGCTGTCGCCGGGTGCGGCGTGGGTTATCCGGCGCATTCTCAGTGGTCAGGCGCGCCCGGATCGCGATCCCACAGCCGATCTGGTGCAGCGCCCGCAGCTTGCCTGGAAGACAGGCACCAGCTATGGCTTTCGCGATGCCCTGGCGATTGGCGTGGGGCCGCGCTATTTGATTGGTGTGTGGATCGGTCGCCCGGATGGCACGCCGGTGCCAGGGCAGTTTGGCCTGGCGTCGGCGGCGCCCTTGATGCTGCAAGTGCACGATGTGCTGAGCAACCGTGACAGCCAGCGCGGCATTGTTGCGCCAGTGCAGGCGGTGCCGGGGAGTGTCGGGGTGGCTGCGATTTGTTGGCCGCTGGGCCAGCCCATGAACAAGGATGACCCCAATTGCCGTCGCCAGCGCTTTGCCTGGACCCTGGAGCACACCACCCCGCCGACCCTGCTGGCGGCCGACCAGCCGCTGGGTGTGGGCCTGCGCGAAACCATTCGGGTCAACCCCCAGGGCTTGCGGGTGGGGCCGCAATGCGCGGATGGGCAAGTGCGTGAAGTGGCGTTGTGGCCTGCCCCCCTTGAGCCGTGGCTGTCCCGCAGCGAGCGACGTGAAGCGCGCTTGCCGCCAGCGTCTACGCAATGCCCGCCACCGCCTTTGAATGCCGTTACACCGCTGTCGATTGTCGGTGTGCGTGATGGCGACCGCCTGCGTCGTCCTGCTGCCAGTCAGACCTTGTTGCACCTGGCGCTATCGGCCTTGGGCGGTGACGGCCGGCGTTGGTGGTTTTTAAACGGCGTACCGTTGGGGGATAGCGCGCAGCAAGCCGTGTTCAACACCACCCTGGAACAGGCGGGGCGCTATGAGCTCAGTGTGCTCGACGAAAGCGGGCAAACCGCCCGTGTTGAGTTCAGTGTGGTGGATTAAAACCGTTGGGTACTTGTTTTGACGCACTGTAAAGCAACTAAAACCCCGCTAATTGTGTTTATACCTAAAGTAGGGTTGCGGGCGTTGATGTTTTATCGGGTCAGTAAGTCTGTTGATAATTAACGTTTTTTTTTAAATCACCTAGACCAAAAGTATTAATCCGCAAGCAAGGTTGGAACCCTTGTATATAAGGGGTTAATACCAAGTTGTGAATTGTTTGATAAGGCCCGTGGGGTTGTTATGTCTGCAACGGATGAATGTATCCCTGACACAGAGCAGGGAACTTTCGAACTCAGGTGTAACAGGTGCAAGGGAATTAATCATGAACACTCAACTGTGGTTGAAAACCAGTACAGCTCTGCTCTTGGTCATGACTGTCAGCCTGGCAGGCTGCAGCAGCGGCGGTGGCGGTCACAAAAGCGTAGTTTCGGCGAGCACACCGGACAGCGGTACTGGCGGTGGTACAGACGGCGGTACCGGTGGCGGCACTGACGGCGGTACTGGTGGCGGCACTGACGGCGGTACTGGTGGCGGCACTGACGGCGGTACTGGTGGTGGCACTGATGGTGGTACTGGTGGCGGCACTGACGGTGGGACCGGCGCAGGCACCACGCCTCTGGTAACTGGCCAGGTCGTAGGGCAAGTCGGCAGTGCTGTTGGCGGCGTGGGCTCTACAGTCAGCGGGCTGGGTGACACCCTCACCAGCGTTCCAGTGGTCGGCACCCTGGGCGGCGGGCTGGTGACCAACACCGGCAATGCCGTGACCTCGGTAACCGATGGCCTTACCAACGGCCTGGGCTCGCTGGGCACTGACAAGAATTCCCTTGGCCTCACCGTGGCCGGTGCCACCAATGCCGTCAGTGACGTGGGTAAGGGCGTCTCTTCTGTTGGTACAGGTTTGAGCACCGTACTGGACAACACCCCGATCAGCCAGATCCCGCTGGTAGGCGGTGTCGTGGGCAAGGTGACCGACACCACGGGTGGGCTGGTCAATAAAGTGGGCACTACCGTAACCATGCTTGGCAACACACTGACTACCAATGTCACCAGTGGCCAGTTGGGCAAGGTTACTGGCGGGGTGAATGACAAGGTTCTGGTGCCGGTGATTTCCCTGGTGGAAAACGTCACGGGCAAAGTGGGCACCACGACTGGCCTGGGCGCTCCCGTTGACGGTCTGTTGAACAAGGTCGGCGGCGTTGTGGGCGGCCTTGGCGACAAGGTGACGACTACCGGTGGCGCGAACAACCCGGTGACCTCTTTGGTGGGTGGCGTACTGACCGGTGTGGGTGGTGTGGTTGACAAGACTGGTGGCTACGTCAATCCGGCGGCGGGTACTGGCACAGGTACAGGCTCGGGTGGTCTTGGCGGATTGTTGGGCGGGATTGGTGTAGGTGCTGGTGTGGGGGCTGGTGTCGGCGCAGGTACAGGCACTGGCACAGGTACAACTGTTGGTGCTGGCGCAGGTGCCGCTGCTGGAGCCGGTGGCGCTGCAGGCCTGGGTGGCTTGCTCGGTCAGGTGGGTGGCGTGCTGGGCGTCAAAGTGGATGCAGGCAGCACCGGTGCTGCAGCAGGCGCAGGAACAGCTGGAAGTGGTGCAGTGGGCGGTACAGGCGGTCTGGGTGGAGCTCTTGGGGGAGTGCTTGGCGGGCTGGGCAATCTGGGCAAGAAAAACTGACGAATATTGCACCTGGCCGGTTCGACGGCCGTACCTACAGCGCCTACGCTTGGTTGGGACGAGAGATTCAGATGAGTCTCTCGTCTTTTTTCATGTGCAGGTTGTAGGAGCGATGCTCGGGCAGCTTCACGGAACATTCAAAGATGAAGCCCCCTTCGTTATGCCGCTGTAGTTGAACATGGAGTGTCCTATGCGTAATTGCGTTCCCTTTTTGTTGTTGGCACTGGCCCCTTATGCGGGTGCCGAGCCCCTTCCGCGCTTCCTCAACAGCAATGACACCATGCAAACCTTGCCCACGCCCAACTTGCCGGTGGATGCCTACCGCCCGCCGGCACCTGCTCTGGAGTTGCCCAAACCGGCTGCCCAACAGGCCCAACCATTGGAAATGGGCACCCGGCTGACCATTCGCAAGTTGCAAATCGAAGGCGGCTCGATCTACCCGCTACCGGAACTGGGCGCGGTGTACAAACCACTGCTGGGCCATGAGATCACCCTGGCCGAACTGATCGAGGCTACGCGCCGCATTACCCAGCGTTATCAGGAAGACGGTTATTTACTGTCCTACGCCTTTTTGCCACAGCAGAATTTTGATCAGGGCCTGGTACGCGTGGTGCTGGTCGAAGGCTATATCAGCCAGTATCAAGTAGACGGTGATATCGGCAGGGTCAAAGGTTTTATCGATGAGTTGGTGGACAAACTCAAGGGTGAGCGCCCGCTGACCCGCAAAACCTTTGACCGCTACAGCACGCTGATGAGCCGTATCCCCGGAGTGACTCTGGAGGCACAAGTACCGCCCCCGGGCACCACCGACGGCGCATCGACGTTGCATGTCAAAGCCAGCCGCAAACCCTTCACCACCAGCATGAGCCTTATCGAAGGCAGCCGTGACAGTACTCAGGCACTGTTCGCCGCCAGCAGCAACTCGCAAACGGCCATGGCCGAGCAGTTGACCTTGAGCGGTTTGTTCCCGCCGGGCGACGACAAGGAGCATTACTACCGCCTCGATTACAGCCAGTACCTCAACGCTGAAGGCACTCAATTGAACCTGTATGGTTCCAGTTATCGCAGTGACCCGAGCACCAGCATCGTCACCAGTGACGGCTTTGAGCTCAAGACCCACCGTGAGAATGACCGTTTCTCGATAGGTGTCAGCCACCCGCTGATTGCCGCGCCGGATCAATGGCTGAGCGCCGCTGCCCGGCTGTACGGGGTCAATGACAATACCGACTATGAGATCGTCGGCTACGGGCAGACCATCAGCGAAAAAACCAATGTGCGGGCACTGGCGTTTGAGGGCGACTGGCGCAAGTCCGACGCCAAGCAACTGCGTATCGTCAGTGCCGGTCTGTACCAGGGCATAGACGGCATGGGCGCCAAGAGCGAGACCAACCTGACCGGCACTCGTTATGACCTGGACTTCTTTCGTTTACGTTTGTCGGGCGTGCAGAGTGACGGCTATTTCGATAACTGGCAGGGCGTGATTTCAGGCGCGCTGTACTGGAGTGACGACACCTTGCCTGACAGCGAGCGGGCAGTATTTGGCGGGCAGAACTTCGGCCGGGGTTACCCGGATGATCAAGCCTCGGGGGACAAGGGCTGGGGCGTAGCCTATGAACTGAACTACAGCTTTAACCGCGATGGCGAATGGGTGAAGTTGCTGCAGCCTTATGCGGTCGTGGACAAGGCCAAGGCCTGGTACAACGAATTACCGTTCAAGGGTTCAGACATGTCGTCGGCTGCGCTGGGCTTGCGGTTTGGTGACAAGCGTTATTACAACATTGCCCTGGAAGTTGCCAAGCCCATGTCGGATATGGCGCTGGACAGTTTTAACCGGCGGCCGCGTTATACACTAAGTTTTAGTTATCAGTTGTAAAGCGGATCTATAAAAAACCCCGCAGACGCTTATACAGGTCGCGGGGTTTTTTATAGAGGGTTCAGGTTCTGGCCAGATGCAATTGCGTGGGGTGTGGAAAGAGATTGTCGAGGGTGTCGAGCAGGCGCACGTGGTAGATGGGTTTGCGAAACAGATCCAGCACCTGCAGGCGCAGAAGGTCGCTTACATCGTCCATATCGGCGTGCCCTGAAATGACAATCACCGGCAAATGCTGGCGCGATGTGTGCTCGCGCAGGCGCTTGATCAGCGCAATACCGCTCTCTTCCGGCATGCGCAGGTCGGTGATGACCAGCGCAATATCCGGATGTTGGGTCAACTGCGAAAGGGCGAGTTTGACTGAAGTTGCCGTATAGCAACAAAAGCCCTCGCCCTCCAGCAGCTCAGCCAACTCCAGCAGTGCGTCCTCTTCGTCATCCACCAGGAGTAGCTGTTGGCGTGGCGGGGAGAGGGGCATGTTAGTACTCGCCTTATTTGATGGGCGGCCGCGAAAACTGAGTGCAACACCTGACCTTTCCGGTACGGTGCTGCCCCTATGTCCTATTCCGAACTCAGCGTTGAAGAGCGCGCGATCATTCA